>DAWV01000004.1:61498-64667 GCA_002506085.1 Methanocorpusculaceae archaeon UBA425 | reverse complement strand
CCGTTCAAGTTAATCAATTGAGCGACCCAAAAAATTATCTCCGCCCCTGTCCCCCTTTTCGTGCATTTCGTTGATTTTCGAAAATTTTGTGTGGGGGACGGGGGAGGGACGACAGAGATCCGCCTATTACCTAACCTTATTGGTTTTCGTGTTTTCGTGGAATTTTTCGTGAATTTCGTGTGATGATATTTACACCTGAAGAATCCCGTACACGAAATTGACGTACATCCAGAAATCCATAACGGTAATACTGGTTCGTTTCATCTCATGTTTTTCACCATTTGTCATCACACGGAAAACACGGAAACCCGCAAATAAAAGATTTAATCGCAAGTCTATCGACTTGCATGGCTAAGACCGCTCCTTCGAAGCGGTCCGCAGTCACAAACCTTCGGTTTGCTCAAGGCTCACCCCGCCTCAGCTAAGGTCGTCCGCTTTCAGCGTCCAACCCGCGGTCGCAAATCAGAGATTTGCTCGGCTGAGGCTGCCCCTTCGGGGCAGCCCGCCTCCTCCCTCACCCCAGAATCAGAAAGGGGAGCGGGATTTGAGAGAAGGACTTTGAATAATACGTGCCGCACGAGGGTGTTTTACACTGCTTTCGAATACCATTTCCAAGGTTCATTATGCGGAAAATCCGCCAACGGTCAAATTCAGGGTCAAACGGTTCTTCATCACGGACCGGCAGAATGTCTGATTTTCCGGGAATTTTTGTATCCCGGTCAGCCATTTCCGGTTCGATTCATTGACATACTTTGTAAAAGAGCGCACAAAACCGGCTGATTACCGGGATAATCCGACGAAGAGGATAATCATACAGTATCAGGGGATAATAATAATTTGTATCCGAAACTTTCCGACCAAATTCCCCCGCACCAAGACAAAAACATTATATGGATGTAGAGACATGTTGAAGGGATAATCAATATGGAGGAATATTAAATATGGCGCCAAAAAAGAGACAGAAGGATTTAATGCAGTTATTTTCCAATCTGACAAAGAAAACGAAGATAATGGAGCCTATGAAAACGCTTCACGGGACTCTTCGCGATCAGGATGCCGTGGAACGGGAAATCGCTTTAATTATGCGTGAAATACAGGAACGAGGCTTTTTTAAGACAAAACTTGAACCGATTCAACTTGCGCGCTTAATTACGTCTTTCTATGCCGGAAAGAATGATACGGAAATTGCAAGGGAACTTGGTGATGAAAAACTTTCAAAGACCGTGGCGAGAGCCCGGGTTCAGTTGAAACTGTTCCGCGATCTGGATTTCAATATGCCGTTCGACCCGGCACAGATGAAGACTCTCATGAGTACTGAGATGACGATGAAGGAAATCTCCGAGCAGCTTGGCATTTCCCCGACCACTCTCCGTGAATATCGTCATGTAATCGAGCAGAAGGAGGATACAACGCTCGATCCATTCTTAGAGAGAATCCGCGATGTCATGGAAGACCGTGACCTGACGGAAAAAATGGCATCCGCTTTGCAGGAAGATACGTTCGGTGAGTCGATTGATGTTGCCGAGTCAACCGATATGACGGAAGTCAACTGATCTGCAGAGAGCAAAACCCATTTTTTCATGCGGGTGATAGACAAACCCAACCCTATTTTTTTATTACCCGGGCACCATTAATGAATATGCACATCACGTTTATTGGGCACTCCTGCTTCATTATCGAGGGCACAAAGAAACTCCTCTTCGACCCGATGCCGATAAAAGATCCCGCGTCCGTCTGTGCCGACCTGACATTAATCTCCCACGCACATGCCGATCACCTGGGAGACTCTCCCGAACGTTTTTCGACAACGATCGCCATTCACGAGTTGTCGGGCTATCTCAAATCTCTCGGCGTGAAAACAATCGGCATGAACATCGGCGGTTCGGTCAAATATGAAGGAATCACCATCCGCATGGTGCCTGCTCTACACTCCTCCTCCATTCGTCAGAATGACGGAACGAGTATCTATATGGGTGAACCCTGCGGTTTTATCGTGGAAATGGACGGGCATGTCATCTACTTTGCCGGAGACACCGGGCTCTTTGCCGAGATGAAGTGGATGAAAAAACTCTTTCACCCGGATGTGGCGATTCTGCCTGCCGGCGGACGCTACACGATGGGACCCGAAGAGTGCATGATTGCCGCCGAGTGGATTGGCGCCGGGATTGTAATCCCGATGCATGTCAACACCTATCCGGAAATCGAGCAGGACATGGATGAGTTCAAGCGTGTGGTCGAACTGACGACGGCATGTCATGTGGAGATAATGAATCCGGGCGATTCGCTGGATATTTAAGCGAAAATAACCCAGATTTTCTGATATTTTTTTTGGCAGCCAACAGTTTTTACAGTTCAGCCAGTGGGCCGGAAACGGGCGGCAGGGGCAGAAATTCCGAAAACCTTCCGATGACAGATTGATGTAAATACTTGCTGGAATAATAATTTGAATTGATGCAGATAGTAATATTGAATGGGAGTCCGCGCTGGAAAGGAAATACCCGGATAGCTTTAAATCAGATTATTTCCGGGATTTCGAAGAATATTCCCTCGACCGGATTCGAATTCATTGATGTTGCACATCTGCATCTGATGGGTTGTACGAATTGTGAAGCATGCAAAACGAACGGCGGGGTCTGTATTCATGAAGATGACAGTGCAGATCTTATGGAAAAAATCGCCGCAGGGGATCTGATTATCTTCGGGACTCCGGTATACTGGTGGGGGATTTCAGCTCAGCTCAAACTGGCTATTGATAAATTTTATTCCCGGACAGAATTATTCCAGACTCAGCATAAGAGAGTAGGGCTTGTTGTTATTGGTGCAAGTTCAGTCCAGGATTTCGAGTATCAACTCATCTGTGAACAGTTCGAGTGTATCTGCGAGTATCTCGGCTGGGTGATTATCTTTGAGGAATCGATTTCAGCCTTTGCCGAGGGTGAAGTGTCGGAGAATGCAAAGGTAATGGAACGACTTGGGGAATTGTGGACAATGCTCTGAAGGGATTCAGCTTTCAGGGGCATTTTGCGGCAATACAAATTAGGACTTACGCGGTGTGCTCTCAATCAAAAAGGAGGGTTATGCCTCCTGTGGTCGCGGGCTGCCCGAAGGGGCAGCCTTAGCTGAGGCGGGGTGAGCCGATAGGCTCGCCCTCAGCGGAGCAAATCTCTGA
>DAWV01000004.1:41933-61366 GCA_002506085.1 Methanocorpusculaceae archaeon UBA425 | reverse complement strand
GAGCAAGCGAGCGAAGCGAGTCGGAGAGCATGTCGATAGACTTGCGAGCGGGCGGGGTGAGCCGATAGTTTACCGGATTCATACTCTTCCTCTTTAGTCTGGATTTCCGGATGTACTTCGATTTCGTTTATGGGATTCAGTAAGTGTAGATGTCATCACACGAAATTCACGAAAAATTCCACGAAAACACGAAAAAGAAAGAATCAGTTGGACGGGACCCATGTAATACCCTCCCCCGTCCCCCACACTGAACCCACGGAAATCAACGGAATTCACGAAAAGGGGGACAGGGGCGGGGTGAGCCGATAGGCTCGCCCTTAGCCAAGCAAGTTTTCGAAGGAAACTTGTGACTGCGGGAAAGGGTAACCCCTCTCCTTGTGCGAGGCGGGGTGAGCCGACAGGCTCGCCCTCAGCGGAGGCGGACCGCTCCATAAGAGCGGTCTTAGCAGAGCAAATCTCTGATTTGCGACCAAGTTTTCAGAGGAAACTTGCGAGTCCCCGGGGCGAAGCCTTCGCGTACATCCGCTGTCGTTTTTTGCCCCGGGAATCAAAAAAAGGGTGAAAGCTATCCTCTTTTGAAAAAAAGAAGGTCTCCCATTCCTCCACCCGCTCGCAAGTCTATCTACTTGCTCTCCGACTCGCTTCGCTCGCTTGCTCGCAAACTTTCAGTTTGCTCGGCTGAGGCCGCTCCTTCGGAGCAACCCGCCCCAGCCCCCTTTTCGTGCATTCCGTTGATTTCCGTGGGTTCGGTGTGGGGGCTGGGAGGTGCAACAAACACTCAACCAAATGTCAATATTTTCCGTGTTTCTGTGTGATTTCCGTGTATTCCGTGTGATGATATTTACACCTGAAGAATCCCATACACGAAACTGAAGTACATCAGGAAATCCATAACGGTAATCCCGGGTTCACTCGAAGGCTTCGCCCCGGAGCTCGCAAGTTTCCTTCGAAAACTTGGTCGCAAACTGTTGATAACCCTTCGCGGTTGAGTTTCTCATGCATCCACACCCGGCAAACTCCCTTTTTCTAGAGATTCGCAAATCTCATGCTTTCCCCCTTATGTCATACACGAAACCGAAGTACGTCAGTTTTATGATTGGGAGCCCCCTTTGTAACTCCTCACAAAAAAAGGAAATTATTTTCCGCCGAACATTTCCCACGACTTTTCCAGGGCAGAAATCGCCGGCAGTTTCTTTCCCGTCAGAAACTCGATACAGGCTCCTCCGCCGGTAGATAAATGGGAATACTGGGATGCAAGACCCAGCCGCTCAATAACTGCTGCCGTGTGCCCTCCTCCGCAGACCGAAAACTCCGCATTTGCCGCGGCACGCAGAAGTTCAAACGTCCCGGACGCGAACTTCACATCCTCGAATACGCCAGCCGGACCATTGAATACAATCGTTCCCGAGTTTTTCAGAGCGTCGGCAAAACTCCCGATGGAATCGGTTCCCATATCCATAATCGGGCAGTCTTTCGGAACATCTTCAATCGGATACTCCCTGCGTTCATCGTTTTGTTTTACGGCAACATACTCAGGCATGAGTATTTTATCAGAATAGGAGTCCAGAATATCTTTTGCCCGGGCGATTTCCCCGTCATAACCCAGATTGTGAATCAGATTCTTCGACGGTTCGCCGATATCGATACCCTTCGCCAGATAAAACAGATTGGCGACGACCCCAATCACGGCAACTTTATCGGCCGTCTTGTTTGCGAGAACATTTCCGGCAACAGAAATCGAATCATCCACTTTCGTTCCGCCGAGCACAAATGTTACCGGTTTTGGTGCCGAGGTAAATACTTTCGAGAGCATCGACACCTCTTTTTCCATCAGAAGTCCGGCGACCGTCTTCATCGCATACGGAAGACCGGTGATGGTGGGCTGAGATCTGTGCGCCGTCCCGAACGCATCATACACGCAAAGGTCTGCCATCGAGGCAAGTTTTTTCACGAGATGTGTGCGTGCCCCGTCCTCGGGCTTCAGCGTAAGATTCTCCTCTGCCGAGAAACGGACATTCTCCAGAAGAACGATATCTCCCGGATGAGAGTTACGGATAGCCTGTTTCGCGCAGCTTCCGAAGATATCATCCACATAGGTGACCGGCATACCCATGAGCCGCTCGAGTTTATCTGCATGGGCAGCGAGTGTCGTATAATCCTTTTTGCCGGGTCTGCTCTGATGAGCGAGAATCACAACGCGGGCATCTTCCAGTGCCTGCAGGGTGGGAATGTGTTCACGGAATCGTTTATCGTCCAGGATAGTATTTGAAGAAGGATCTATTGGGGAGTTGAAATCCACACGGACGAGGACGGTTTTTCCGCGTGTCTCAATTTCTGCGAGAGTCCCGAATTTCATATGAAAAAGATATGCTTTGTGTACCTATAAATACCAAGTGTCTTCAGTGTGCGGGGATACCGGACCCCGTCCCGCCCAGCTCAGAGAGACCAAAACCCGACAAAAAAGTCTCCCTGGATTATTTCACGGTTCCGGTTGGACCTCATCTTTCTTCTCCCGTGCCTCCTCAATCAGCCGCATCTTATCCAGCATCTTTTTCTTCGAGCGGTAATAATTCAGCGGATGGGAAACCGAATCACACAGCTTATCCTTATTCACACAAACCCCGTGTGTCAGCATTGTCGCACAGGAAGGCGTGGTATATTCATTCGTCAGAATATGATCGACCTGATAATTCGTCATGTCCGCATTATAATCCGGGCTTCTCGCAAAAATCCCCGCAACCTGCTCTGCCGGCATCCCCACATTATGCAGAAACGCCGTCATTGAAAACCTTCCCGAATGCGACAGATTTGCGCCGGAAGCCGCCGCGGAAATCAGCGCCTGAATACAGGGAGGATACGCCGACTCCTCAATCGCCCCGAACTCCGCCAGCGTCCTTTCCTGGACTGCCGAAAGAATCTTATCGCTCCACGGAAGAAATTCCCGGGCAATAGACTCCGGCACATCAAGCGGGAGCCCTGACGAAATAATCGTCCGGATTCTCTCGGCAATCAGGACATCCTGCTCATCCGCGGAAATTTTCACGACCCCTCCTTCGACCTCCCGGTTCACAAGCCGCCACTTGGCATCACGCACCCTTGATGCAAGCTCGATATACCTGACGACCGTCAGCAGCCCGTCCCCGGTTGTCACATCCAGTTCCTCGCACACCCGCTCTTTCAGAAGCGCGTTCTCCTCCATATGGAAAAAACCGTAAACCCGGTTTGCCTCCATCTTACAGAAACGGTCCATCGTCCTCTTATCCTTCGTACAGGAAACAAGAACCTTCGAAAGAACATATGTCACGATATCCGAAACCACATCATCGAGTGATTCGGGATACACGGATTTGCCGTCGAGCGCGAGAATAACCCGTTCCGTCGCCTTATCAAGATACGAGCGCCCGGAAGAAGAACCCGAAAGACCTGCAACCTTGATCCCGCGGGATGCCAGCAGTTCCTGGGCTTCGTGCAAAAAAGGATAGTGAGCTAAATCACGCTTTCCAACGGACGTTCGCATAACTTTTATTCTGCCTCAATTCTCGGGGCAAGCAGATAACCGACAGTCCCCTTTCCGCCTGCGTAGACAAAAGAAAACTGAACCGGGTGATCATTTCCAAGACGGATCTGAACTTTATCCGCATGACCAATGGCTTTCCCCATATCCTTCAGATAATCCAGGGAAAAAAGCGATTTTGCATCTGCGCAGGTAATATAATGGATATCCTCGCCCGCGAGCTCACGTTTGATCCTGTCGGAATCACCATCTGCATTCAGGGTAAATACGCATGAATCCGCGGAAACCGAGAGAGAAATCTTATCGGAAACCATCGCGGATGCTTTGATTGCATCATTGAACATGGTGCCCGGAATTTCGAAGGTCGCGGGAAGATTCAGATTCGGCGCGTTCGGATCTTTCCGGATTGTCTTCGTATCGAGCAGGGTTATAGAGTATTCATAACCGCCGAAACTTATTTTGAGTTTTTTACCGGCGTCATCAAGTTCAAGAGAGACGATATCCGTCTTCCCGATCATCGACATCATCGATCTGATCTTTTCGATATCGAGACCGATTTCACATGTATCTGCCGCAAATTCCTTAAATGCCGAGGCAGAGAGTTCTAACGAAACCATTGCAACGTTAGAGGTGTCCACAGTGATTGTTTTGATACCACTCTCGTCGATGTGAAGACGGCACTCATTCACCAGCGCGGAAATCGCGTCGATGGTCTCACGAAAAATATCTGCTTCAATGGTTGCTTTTAACATCAGTATAACCCTTTGACACACTCTCTTATACCAGCGTGACAAACTTTAATAGTATAATTATATCCGCAATCATATAAGATATACGTTAAGTAGGGAGGAAATACAAATGGGCTCACAATGGTCAAAAGATAGTGTATATAAAAGAGCAGTTCGGGATGGATACAGGGCGAGATCCGCATATAAACTCATAGATATCAATGAGCGTTATAATGTCATCAGGACCACCGATAATGTCCTCGATCTCGGCGCGGCGCCCGGGAGCTGGCTTCAGGTTCTGAAGTCGATGACCGAAGGACATCTCTGCGGGGTCGATCTGAATCCTATTGTTCATCTGGACAATGTCACCACGATAACCGGCGATTTCACGGACCCCGCGGTTCAGACAAAAATCCGGGAGGTCATGCCTGTCGTAAATGTGGTAATCTGTGATGCAGCTCCGCACCTTTCCGGCTCGAAATCCTTTGATCAGGTGCGTGTTATGGCTCTGAACGAGGAAGCGCTGGACCTCGCGGTGTCCCTTCTCAATCAGGGCGGTAATATGGTAATGAAGTCATTCCAGGGAACGGATTTCAATGATCTCCTTGATCTTGTTAAACAGAAGTTCTACTTTGTGCGGGTTATCCGGTCGGTCGCAACCCGTAAGGGAAGTACCGAATGTTACATAATTGCAAAGAACTTCATAGGAGCGGCTAATGACGACAGAAAGCCTCACGAATCCTGACATTTTAACTGACAACTATAACAGGAAAATATCCAATGTCAGAATTGCTCTGACAAGCGCATGCGACCTGCGGTGTATTTACTGCCACAGGGAAGGAGAAGGGGATAACGGCTGCGTCAGAGATGAGCATTCCGCCCAGATGACGAAGGATGAGATTATCGAACTCATCCATGTTTTTGCCGGTCTCGGTGTTACTACAATGAAACTTACCGGAGGTGAACCTCTCCTCCGTCCGGATCTGCTGGATATTATCAGAGCAATCCCGCCGGAAGTCGAGTCTTCCCTCACGACGAACGGGACGCATCTCGCAAAGCTCGCGCCTCAGCTGAAAGCTGCGGGTCTGACGCGGGTGAATGTGAGTCTGGATACGCTTGACCGTGAAACATACCAAAAAATCACCGGAAAAGACCGGCTGCGTGATGTTCTTGAAGGAATTGATGCGGCGATTTCCGCGGGTCTTACTCCGGTTAAACTGAATATGGTTGTTCTGAAGGGAATGAATGACCACGAAATCGAGGACTTCCTCGCTTTCGTGCGGGCACGCAGGGGGGATCTTATTCTCCAGATTATTGAACTGATGGATCTGAACGGCTGGACCGACAATATGGAGAAGGAAGTTCACGGGAATGCGGAACTGGTGGCGAATCTCGAGACAGAGTTTGCAAAGCACTCGTCAGAGGTTACGACCCGGCATATGCACCACCGGCGAAAATACAATATTGACGGGGCGATTGTCGAGGTGGTTCGTCCGATGCATAATCCGGAGTTTTGTGCAAATTGCAACAGGCTCCGTGTGACATCAGACGGTCTCCTGAAGCCGTGTCTTCTCCGGACGGGGAATGAGGTCTCGATTAAGGGTCTGCACGGTGATGAACTTATTGCGGCTATCGGCAAAGCAGTGAAAAACCGGAGCCCGTATTTTTTTGCTCACGATAACTAATCTGTCTTTTAATTTTTTTCGTATGCGGCAGTTCTTCTTTTTTCGTTTCCGTCAGGTGAGAACGGGTGAACAGATATCCTGCATTTTTTCTTTATACATGCGTTAATTAAAGAATAACGCCAATACGTTTACAGATATATCCATGACAGAAGAGAAAGGCAACATCGGGAACTACGACGAGACCTACAAGACCTTCTCCATCGACGTTCCGAAATATTACAACTTTGCGTTTGATGTCATCGACGCATGGGCCAAACGCGATCGAAACCACCTCGCGATGATCTGGACAAACCAGGCAGGCGAAGTCAGAAAATACACGTTCTGGGATCTGATGGTTCTCTCCAATGAGGCCGCAAATATTCTCATGAAGTTCGGGATTCAGAAAGGCGACCGTGTTCTCTTAATGCTTCCCCGTGTTCCGGAATGGTGGATATTAGTACTCGGTATCATGAAACTCGGAGCTGTCTTCAGCCCGGCTCCGCACATGCTCACCGTTAAGGATATAGAATACCGCATGAAGGTCGGAGGATTCAAGATGGTGATCACCGACCGCGATAATATGGTAAAAGTGGATGAGGTCGCGACAGACTGCCCGCACCTTCAGCTCCGTATGGTCGTTGATGATAATCCGGCAGATAAACTCCCCGCTCCCTGGATCGGTTATCAGAGTGAACTTAAATATCCGGCTCCGGTCTCAACGAAACTTGTCAGCTCAGGGGGCCGCAAGATTCTGTCAACCGATCCGATGCTGATTTACTTTACCTCCGGAACCACGAAGGATCCGAAGATGGTTCTGCATGATTATGCCCACCCGCTCGGGCAGATTGTCACGGCTAAATTCTGGCACGATCTGACGGAACATGATGTGCATTTCACGGTTTCGGATACCGGATGGGCAAAATGCGGATGGGGGAAAATCTATGGTCAGTGGATTTGCGGAGCCTGTATCTTCGTTTACGATTACCGGACGAAGTTCAATGCGACTGAGCTGCTGCCGCTGATTGAGCGTTACGGCATTACGTCGTTTTGCGCCCCGCCGACTATTTACCGTATGCTTATCATCGCAGATCTGAAGAAGTTCTCGTTCTCCGAGCTCCGGACATGTACGAGTGCCGGAGAGCCGCTGAATCCGGAGGTCATCCGTATCTGGCGTGAAGGGACGGGGATGACAATTCGTGAAGGCTATGGTCAGACAGAAACCTGCTGTTGTATTGCAACGCTTCCGGGTATGGAGGTCAAGCAGGGTTCGATGGGCAAACCGATGCCCGGCTGGCACGTTCAGCTTCAGGATGATGACGGGCAGGAAGTTCCTCTGGGTGAAATCGGAAAGATTGCGATTTCATTGAATCCGAGACCGGTCGGACTTATCCGCGAGTATCTGAATAATCCGGATGAAAACGCTGCCATGTTCCAGAACGGCTGGTATTATACCGGGGATAAGGCACGGCTGGATGAAGACGGCTACTACTGGTTTGTCGGCAGAAATGATGATGTGATTAAGAGTTCGGGTTACCGTATTTCGCCGTTCGAGGTTGAGTCGACTCTTCTTGAGCACCCGGCAGTTAAAGAGAGCGCTGTGGTGGGTTCTCCGGATGATATCCGCGGAATGGTTATCAAGGCGTTCATTGTGCTGCATTCCGGCTATAAGCCTACGGATAAACTCGCGAAGGAGATTCAGGCTTATGTGAAGAAGACGACCGCTCCTTATAAGTATCCGAGACTGATCGAGTTTATGGATGAGCTGCCGAAGTCTTTCTCCGGGAAGATTAAGCGTGGTGAACTTCGCGACCGTGAGATGAAACGTTTCGAAGAGCAGAATCCTTCGGACTAACTTCTTTTTTTCGGGCGACGCGGCGTTTTTCCCTCTGATGACGGACCTGATTTCCGCGGTGTCCGGGAAGAATAAATCCACAGATATATTTAGAAGAACGTCTAATATTTAAGAGCACTTTTAAAGCGAGAGTAGCCAAGCCAGGTCAACGGCGCTAGCTTCAGGGGCTAGTCTTGTAGGAGTTCATGGGTTCGAATCCCACCTCTCGCACTTTTTATTCTGAGATTTCTGAAAGCTGATGCTTTTTTGAAAGGGTGATTTCCCGGCATGAAACCGGGGCGAAGCCTTCGAGTACACCCGCGGTCGTTTTGCGCCCCCTTCTTCTTCGGGTGTGATGCGGAAAGGGGCGGGGCGATGCTTTCGAGTGAACCCGGGATTACCGTTATGGATTTCCGGATGTACTTCAGTTTCGTGTACGGGATTCTTTTTGATGGCCGTGTCATCACACGAAATTCACGAAAACTTCCACGAAAACACGAAAACCAATAAGGTTGGGTTATAGGAGAATCTCTATCGTCCCTCCCCCGTCCCCCACACCAAACTCACAGAAATCAACGAAATGCACGAAAAGGGGACAGGGGTGGGGCGAAGCCTTCGAGTACGCCCACGGTCGTTTTGCGCCCCCTTCCCTCTCCTTACGCGAATCCCGGGGGCGAAGCCTTCGCGTACGCCCGCCGCTGTTTTGCGCCCCCCTTCCCCCTTTGCGCGAGCACGGGGCGAAGCCTTCGCGTATTCCCGCATAGAAAGGGGGCGAAATACGACGGCGAACGTACAGCCCTTCCTCCGAATCTGTTTTTCTTTCCATTTTTCGTAACCTATCTCTCTGAGTGATAGCGGCATTTTTCTTCATTCCTGAGGCATTATCGGACCGCGCGGTTCGGGATTTATATTCCGGTATGCTGATTGTATATTATGTCAGAAATAGACAAAGTATCCCGGAATAATTCCCAGTTTACCCATGACGAACCTCTGTATTTTTCAGGAATAGCGTACGTTTTTGATGAGGAAGAAGTCTCCCGTATTGAAGTAGCGGAAGAAGCATTTCCCCATGGCTGTGGGGAATCTGAGCTGCCTGACTATCAATCGGACGAGGTGCAGTCTGTAATGATCTGTATTACAGAAAAGCAGCTGCAGATCATTGAAGAGCAGCGCAAAGCACTCAATATCGAGTGGGATGCCTGTATTGCCCGAATCATTGCCCGCGGATTTGCTGAAGTGGTTGCAGACGGACCGGGTGAGTAACCAGATATGCGGGGGTCGGATTCCGGAGAGCATGCAGCTCTTCGGATTTTTCCCCGTCTCGCCAAGGGGGGAGGAAAACCGCCCCCTCCATTTTGGTTGAGAGCACCCCGCATAACTCCCATCTGAAAAAAATATTATTCCAGCTCGAAGGCACCCGTATACAGCTGATAATACGTCCCTTTTTCTGCAATCAGCTTCTCATGGCTGCCTCTCTCGATAATTCTGCCCGAGTCAAGCACCATAATAATATCCGAGTTCTGCACAGTTGAAAGCCGGTGGGCGATTACAAACACCGTTCGTCCCTTCATCAGGGAATCCATACCTGCCTGAACGATTGCCTCCGTTCTCGTATCAATACTCGACGTAGCCTCATCCAGAATCATCACCGGAGGATTCGCGACTGCCGCCCGTGCAATCGACAAAAGCTGCCTTTGACCCTGGGACAGGCTTCCCCCGTCACCGTGAAGCAGCGTATTATATCCATCCGGAAGCCGGGAAATGAAATCATCCGCATTGGCAAGGCGTGCCGCCTCATAGACCTCCTCATCCGTCGCATCCAGTTTCCCGTATCTGATATTCTGCATAACGGTTCCGGTAAACAGATTCGTATCCTGCAGAACAACCCCGAGCGACCGTCTCAGATCGGCTTTTCTGATTCTCCGGATACTAATCCCGTCATAAAAAATCTCACCATCAGGCACATCATAGAACCGGTTAATCAGATTCGTAATCGTCGTCTTACCGGCGCCGGTCGCCCCCACAAATGCTACCTTCTGACCAGGATGGGCATAAACCGAGACATTATGCAGAACCTCCTTATCCGGAGAATACCCGAAACTTACATTGCGGAGCTGCACATCTCCGGCGAGCCTTGTATAAACCGGCCCCTCCTCCGTCATCTCTTTCCATGCCCAGATACCGGTATATCCCGGTGTTTCCGTCAGGGAATTGCCCTCATACTTCGCATTTACCAGAGTTACATCGCCGTCATCCTCCTCGACCGGCTCATCCATCAGCAGGAAAATCCGCTCTGCCCCGGCGAGTGACATAACGACAGAACTCAGCTGCTGGGAAACCTGACTGATTGGCATCGTGAAACTCTTACTCAGCTGTAAAAATGCGGCAATCGCACCGAGAGTAATCCCGCCGATACCGTTTATCGCCAGGGCACCTCCGACGATTGCCACTAAAACATATTGAATATTCCCGATATTTGCCACAATCGGCATGAAAATATTCGCGAACTTGTTCGCAGACGTCGCATGACCGCAGAGTTCGTCATTCAGCTCGTCGAACTCCATCTTTGCTTTCTCCTCATGGCAGAAGACCTTTACGACCTTCTGTCCGTTAATCATCTCCTCAATGTATCCGTTCACCTTTCCTAGGGACTTCTGCTGCCGGATAAAATAGGAGGCACTCTTTCCCCCGACATTCTTTGTAACGAAGAACAGGAGAACGAGCATAAACATAATCAGGATTGTCAGATACCCGCTCGTGTAAATCATTGCACAGACAACGAAAATAATGGTCACAACCGATGAAAACACCTGAGGAACACTCTGGGAAAGCATCTGGTGAAGCGTCTCCGTATCGTTCGTGTAATGACTCATCGTGTCGCCGAACTGGTGGGTATCGAAGTACTTCACGGGCAGCCTCTGCATGTGGGTAAACATATCGTCACGGATTTTCTTCATGACCCCCTGGGAAATGATGACCATGAGTCTGCTGTAGACCAGTGTCGCAAAAACACCTGCAAGGTAGATAAGACCCATAAAGAGGATGGCTTGCAGAAGACCGGTGAAGACCGGATTTTCCACTCCGAGAAGCGGCGTGATGTAATCATCAATCAGCACCTGGAGGAAGAGCGACCCGATTACCCCCGCAAGTGTGCTTAAGATAATGCATACGGCAACGATAATGAGGGTAATCTTATATGTACCCGACATATAGGAAAGAAGCCGTTTTGTGGTCTTTTTCATGTCTTTGGGTTTTATTCCCCTCTGCATCGAGCCGCGTTTGTTACCCATCGGCCCGTGTCCCATATTCGGCGGCATTATTCTTCACCTCCCAGTGTTTGTGAAGAGTAAACTTCCCGGTAAATCGGATTGGCTGCCATGAGTTCCGCGTGGGTTCCAACAGCGTTGATGTGCCCGCTTTCCATGATGATTATTTTATCCGCATCCTCCACCGAGGAGTAGCGCTGGGCAATTATCAGTTTAGTAGTGTCCGGAATCTCCTCTCTGAGTGCTTTTCGTATCCGGGCATCTGTTTTCGTATCAACAGCGCTGGTCGAGTCGTCCAGAATCAGAATCTTCGGTTTCTTTAACAGGGCTCGTGCGATGCAAAGTCTCTGTTTCTGGCCGCCGGATATGTTCGAGCCGCCCTGCTCAATCATCGTATCATACTTGTCGGGGAAGTTCCGGATGAAATCATCCGCACAGGCGAGTTTACATACCCGGACGAGCTCTTCGTCAGTTGCGTCAGGATTTCCCCATCGGAGATTCTCTTTGATGGTTCCGGAGAAGAGGACGTTTTTCTGCAGAACGACGGCGACCTGGTTTCGAAGCGCGGTCAGGTCGTATTCTCTGACATCGATTCCGCCTACACGGACCGTGCCGCCTGTCGCATCGTAGAGACGGGGGATGAGCTGGATAAGCGTGGTCTTTGAACTGCCGGTTCCGCCAAGAATGCCTATCGTTTCACCGGATTTAATCTCGAGATTGATTTTCTGAAGACATTTCCGGTCTGTATCGGCAGAGTAGCTGAAGTCTACGTTACTAAAGGAGATATCCCCGTTCCTGACGGTGAATACCGGATTGTCCGGATTGTGCAGATCGCTTTGTTCGTCGAGGAGTTCGACGATACGTTTTGCAGATGCACGCGACATGGCAATCATGACAAAAACCATCGCAAGCATCATCAGGCTCATCAGAATCTGCATAGTGTATGCGAAGAGACTGACCAGCTGACCCGTTGTCAGCGTTTCTGCGACGATGAACTGCGCTCCGAACCAGGATATAAGGAGAATCGCGAGGTAGACGACGAACTGCATCATGGGGCTCACGAACGCGAGAAGTTTTTCGGCACCGGAGAAGTACTTGTAGATGTCCTTTGAGACGTCTTTGAATTTATCCACTTCATGTTCATCCCGGACGTAGGATTTGACAACGCGGATTCCCCGCAGATTTTCCTGGACGATTTTGTTGAGCCGGTCGAAGGTTTTGAATACCTTTTCAAAGAGGGGCTGGACTTTAATGATGACTACATACATGCCGACGGCGAGTATGGGAATCAGGAAGAGGAAGATAATTGAGAGCTGTGCATTTATTCCGACAACCATGAGGTAGGATAATATCAACATCAGGGGACAGCGTATCGCGACCCGGATAATCATCTGGTAGGCGTTCTGGATGTTCGTGACGTCTGTGGTGAGCCGGGTGACAATGCTTGAGGTTGAGAATTTGTCGATGTTTGCAAAGGAAAAGTTCTGGACATTATGGAACATGTCGTGACGGAGGTTCCGTGCGAATCCTGCCGATGCGGATGCGGCGAATTTGCCGGCAAGAATGCCGAATATGAGGGAGAGGATAGCGAAGATGATTAAGATGAGACCCAGCCGGAGAATCATATCCATGTTTCCTCCGTTGATTCCATCGTCGATGAGAATCGCGAGAACCAGCGGAATGATAATTTCCATTATTACTTCGAGTGCGATAAAAAATGGCGTTATGAGACTGTCTTTTTTAAACTCACGGATGGAACCTGCGAGGCGTTCTATTATATGATTCATACCGGGTCCTCCAGATTGGCTTTCATTTTGCAGATTGTGGACCTGAAAATTGCGAGTTCCTCTGCAGAAATCCCTTTGGTAAGATGTTCTTCAAGTTCAGATACATTACGTTTTGCCTGCCTGCTGATGGTAAGTGCCTTTTCTGTGAGCACGATTTTTTTGAGTCGGGCATCATAGTCAACCGGTTCTCTGGTGACGAGTCCATTCTTTTCCAGGAGCTGAAGGATTCCTGTGGCCGTGGAGCGCCGGATGGAATATTTTGTTTCGATATCCTTTTGAAAAACATCGCTCTTCGCTGCATGTTGAATATAGCCGATTATCTGAATCTGAGTCCCTGTGAGATTTTTCAAAGGTCCCTGTGCCGCCGCACTGTCCAGATTTCGTTTGATATGGTTTGAAAGAATCTTGATTAAGATTGCTGTCGGAAGTCTGTCATCCATATACGGAATAGTTAGGACGCTAACAATATATACATTTTCAGTTCGTGTACCTTCCGTAGATTTCTGTGACCGCGATTCATCTCTCAATCCGGAAAATACAACCGCCCGCGAAAAAAAAGTGTTGAATATTAATCAGTATGTCGCAAGATAGCGTCTGAGTTCCCAGTCGGTAATTGCCTTCGAGAAATCTCCCCACTCCATCTCACCGATACGGTTAAGCTGGGCGACCACATGTTTGCCGAGAACATCACAGAGCAGCTTGTCATTCAGCAGGGCTTTGTTTGCTTCACGCAGATTGCCCGGAAGACAGCGGATTCCTTCAGCTTCACGCTCAGAGGAGGTCATCTTGAAAATATTTTTATCCACGCTCTCCGGCGGCTCGATTTTCTGGGTCACTCCCTCCATACCTGCCGCCAGCATAACGGCGAACGTCAGATACGGATTGCAGGTCGGGTCCGGACTGCGGAGTTCGGCACGGGTGCTTTTTCCTCTCGAAGAGGGGACCCGGATGAGGGCGGAACGGTTCATAGCCGACCATCCGACATACACCGGAGCCTCGTATCCCGGAATAAGCCGTTTGTATGAGTTGATCGTCGGATTGGCAAGTCTCGTGATACCGTCGATATGCCGGAGAATTCCTCCGATAAACCAGCGTGCCGTATCAGATAACTGATGTTCTCCCTCGGGATCGAAGAATGCATTATTGCCGTCCTTCATCAGTGAGCAGTTCACGTGCATCCCTGAACCGTTGATACCGTAGATTGGTTTCGGCATGAAGGTCGCGTGAAGACCATGGTGGAGAGCCAGCGTCTTTGCCGCGAATTTGAAGGTAACAACCTTATCCGCCATGGACAGGGCGTCCCCGTAGGTGAAATCGATTTCATGCTGGGACGGGGCTACCTCGTGATGAGCTGCCTCAATATCGAATCCCATCTCCGACAAAGACGTAACCAGATCCCGGCGGACATCCTCTCCCGGGTCGGTTGGTGTCTGGTCAAAGTAGCTGCCGTGATCCTGAAGATCCACAGAGGCGTGACCTTCTGCGGTTTTGAAAAGGAAAAACTCCATCTCGGGACCCACATTGAACGTGTATCCAAGTTTTGCCGCCTTATCCAGTTCCTGTCTCAGAATAAAACGCGGGTCGCCGCTGAATGGTTCGCCGTGCGTCGTGTAGACATTGCAGATGAATCGCGCAACGCGGTACTTCTCATCCGACCAGGGAATAATCTGATAAGTTGACGGTTCCGGTCTGAGAACCATATCAGACTCTTCGAGTCTCGCAAATCCCTGAATCGAAGACCCGTCGAAACTAATACCGACCGTAAGGGCCTTTTTCATCTGTTTTGTCGGAATTGCGACATTCTTCGGTTTACCCTCCAGATCAGAGAACTGAAGAAGCACAGACCGCACCTTATCGCTCTCGAGCTTTGCAAGAACATCCCCTATTATAGCTGCACGGTCGCCGCCGTGGATTTCTTCAGAAACCATACTTACATATGCGTAGTAATGGATAATAAAACTCAAGTTCATCTATGTGCGGGAAGCCGGTCCGGGCGGGTTTTCAGACAAAAGATTGACATAACATAAGTGCACAATTAACCACTATGGCATTACTAACCGCAGAACTCAAAGAACAGATTGCAAAAGCCGGAGTCTGTCATTTAGTCACCGCATCGAAATTCGGTGTTCCAAACGCAGCACCAATGGGAGCATACTGGGTGAGAGAAAATGACACGGTTTGGATTGCAAACAACTTCATGAACAAGACCGCCGCCAACCTGAAAGAAAATCCGCAGGTATCTTTTCTTGTATGGAACCGCGATCTTGGAAACTGTTTCCAGCTCAAAGGTACCGCCGTTGTCGAAAAGGGCACCGATGACTTCAAAATAATGAAGGAACTGCTTGACGCGAAGAAACCCGGGCTGCCCGGCAAAGAGCTCGTAAAAATTACCGTCAAGGAGGTATTCACCTGCATGCCCGGACCGAATGCAGGGAAAAAACTCTAACTTTTTTTCTTCATGCCCGCGGAAATCCGGAGGTCCCGTGCGCCGTGCGGCTCATTTTGTGTCCGGCACCTGATTCAAACACAAGTTCTAATACTCTACTCGACCGACGTAATTGTATAAAGCATGGCTGCGAAAAAAAGTACGAAAAAATCTGAGCCCGAAGCTGCTCCCAAGCTCTTTTATATCTTCTACAATCAGGAGAGATGGGATAACTGGCTCAAGACGCTTGATGAGGCCGACTGGTCCGGTGATGATGATTCTGAAGAGATGCCGGAAGGCTACCTAATCTTAAACGGATTTACCGACGATATCACTCTCTCCGCCATAAAAATCATCCGCCTCTACCAGAATCAGAGAATAACCCTCGAAGATGCCAGAAACAAACTTCGCGGCGTCGAGGAAATCGTCATGTCGGAAGTTCCGGGCGAAGAACTCGCGGAGATCGTGGGATCGATGCAGGTTTCCCTGGTCGTTCTCTTCGCGGCAGGACAGAAGTACCTTGAATCCATCTATCCTCCGGCAGAAGAGATTAAAAATCTCGTCAAGGAAGGCAGGAAAGCTATTGATAAGGACTCGGAAAAGGCACTGGATATCGCCTCTTCAATCGGATCCGCGGTCATCAACGGGGCTGCCTGCTGCGCAAAATACGTCAAGGACACCGATGACCCGACGCTGTTTGACGAGTGGCTTGTTGAAGTCGAGAGAATTGCCGATGCAATGAAATCGCTCAAAGACTTTGACGAGGAAGCCGGAGAAAGCGCGTGATCGCAAGCAGAGCACGATTCCGCTACATAAAAAAACTCCAGCGTGCGGCAGGTTACCGTCTGCCTGACGGCGCGTTTCACCCGGCAAATCTGGAAGCGATTTCCGGGTCGATGAACATCGACAGTCTTGACCCCGGCACCCGGGACCAGGTACTCCGCTTCTTCAAGGATTTTCTTGACTGTAAATGCCGGGACTCTCCTCTTTGCGGCTGCCCGGAGAGAAAATTTGTCATCTGCATCCTTGAACTCCGTGAGATGGGGCTCGATCACAAAGACATTCACCGTCAGCTGCTTGATGAGTATGGAATCGATCTCTTCCCGGCAGATATCCTGAGTTTCCTTGAGGACTCCGTACACCTTCTCGAAGCCGTCCGTAGTGTGGCGAATCTTGCCGGTCAGAGGGAACTTGTGCAGCTGTCCGATGCGCATATCAAAAATATCTCCCGCTGAAACGAGTATCCCAAAGCCCAACTCTTTTTGTCTTACACACCAAACAGGAATAGTATGTTACCGGAGAAAAACGGATACTCGACCCAAATGGAGTATCTTTATCACAAATCCCTGATCCTGGAAACTCCCTCCGAAATGGATCCGGTATTGTATTTTTACTTCATAGATGCGATTGCCCGCCTGGACTATACTCTATCGGCACTCGAATACAATGTTGACTCGATAAAATGTGCTATGACGGCAGAATATCTCCGCAGCCGTGTGGATACCGCGAAATCCGGAGACTATGCCCGGTTCCCGGCTTTTATGCTGTGGCTCCGCGACAACCACAAAGACCAGTTCGAGGAGACGCCCATTCTGTGGCAGCTTGTCTATGATCCGGATGAGGAAGCCTGCTATCTTGGTTTCAGAATTGTTCTCGATTCCAGCTCAAAAGCGCCAATCCCGCCGCAGTTTTTCCATGATATGACAGATGACCTTTTCGGTCTCAAATTTCTCAGAAGCATCTACCCTGACGGCGCACTTGGAAAACTCTTCACTGAATTCAAAGGGTTATAAGGTATGAAAGTCGAAAAGCTCTGTTCTGATCTGGTAAAAATCCGAAGTGAGAATCCTCCGGGTGACACGAGCGAAGCTGCCGAGTATATCCTTTCTTTTATGGAAGGAATCGGCATACCGGGTATGATTACTGTCGGACCTGACGGTCGGAATAATGTCATCACAAAAGACCAGACGGGTCGTCTTCTCCTGTCGGGGCACATTGATGTGGTTCCCGCGATGGATGACGGCTGGGATATCGGGCCGTTTTCCGGAGAAATTGATGATACCTTTGTCCACGGAAGGGGCTCGACAGATATGAAAGGCGGGTGTGCCGCGGTTCTTTCGGCAGTCGCCCGGGCAAAGGATGCGGGGGAAGAGCCAAAAGTCTCGCTTGCGTTCGTCTGCGATGAGGAGGGAGGCGGGAAATACGGTACAAGATATCTCATTGAAAAGAATCTTATTCACCCGTGCGATGCGCTTCTCGCCGAGCCGACTCCTTTCTCTTCCCCTGCAGTGGGTCAGAAGGGTGTCTGCCGGTATACGGTGGAGTTTACGGGAATTCCCGGGCATTCATCCCTGTATCCGCTTTGCGGCGACAGTGCCATTATTCAGGCGATGAACTTTCTTTCGTGGGTCGCGGAGCTGCACAAACGTGTCTATCCGCAGACCCCCGAGATGGAGAAGATTATCGAACACTCGATAATTGTTTCCGGCTATGGGAATGGTATGGATTTCGGGCCATTGTTCCGGCAGATTATGTATAATCCGGGTATGATTTCAGGGGGAGAGAGGGTGAATATCGTTGCCCAGAAATGTTCTCTCGAGATGGATATGCGGCCCCCATGGGGATGTGACTGCGATGAGCTTATTGACGAAATCTGCAGCCACATCCCGAAGTCGGCGGTTCTGATTCCCCAGACGAAGGCGAATGCATCTCTTACGGCGCCGGATTCGTTCCTTGTGAGTAAAACATGCGAGGCGATTTCGGATGTCTATGGGATTATGTCTAAGCCGGTGGTTCAGGGAGCGGCGTCCGATGCGAGAGCTTTGCGCATTGCCGGGTTCCATGCGATTGAGTATGGTCCGGGTGAGCTTGATACGATGCACGGTCTGAATGAGCGTGTAAGAATCGACCAGCTGAAAAAGTGTGAGGAGATTTACTTCCGCCTCATGCAGAATTACAAGAATTAAATGGATATTATGACAGAATCAAGAAAACCCCTCGCCTCGTGGAAAGGGCAGGACAGATATTTCGGTGAGGTCCTTTCTTCACTTACAGGGATTTTCCTCTCCGGAGGGTGTTCCTGGAATCGCTGCCGGATGTGCGGCTACAAGAATGATCGTGATTCATGTTCACGGGATGAACTTATCGATCACATGAAAGGTCAGATTCTCTGGATGCAGGAGAATTATGCGCCTGATGAGTTTCAGGTCGGAAAAATCTTTACGTCGGGGAGTGTGCTGGATCCAAAGGAGGTTCCGCTGGAGGTCCTCGATGCATTCGGTGAGTATTTCGCAGGAAAGCCGCTGATTGCGGAGTCGAGATCCGAGTATGTGACGGAGGAGGCTCTTTCCCGTCTGCTGAAGAGTCTGGATAAGGGTCAGGCTCATCCGCTTACGATTGCAATTGGTCTTGAGACGACGGATGATTCCATTCGTGAGAAGTCGATCGATAAGGGAAACACGTTTGCCGGGTTTATTAAGGCGGCTGATATCGCTCATGATGCCGGAGTGGGTATTAAGGCGTATCTGATGATGAAGCCGCTCTTTTTGACGGAGAAGGAGGCGATGGATGATATGACGAAGTCTATTCGGGAGGTGGCGCCGTATGCGGATATGATTTCCATGAATCTTTGTACGATTCAGGGGAAGACGGAGCTTGAACATTATTGGCAGAAGGGGGCGTTCCGCCCGCCGTATCTCTGGTCTGCTCTGAAGGTTATGCGTGAGGCTGAGGTTTTTGTTTCATGCGATCCTGTGGGCGGAGGATTCAAGCGCGGTCCGCATAACTGCGGAGCCTGCGATAAGGAGATTGTGGCGGCAATCAATGAGTATTCGGTGAGTGCAGACAAAAGCGTTCTGGATGATGCCTGGGCAACTCCCTGTGCCTGTAAGAAGGAGTGGGAGTTCGTGCTGGAGAATGAGAGGTCGTGGAATATGCCTCTCACGAAGTAATTTTTTGGTGTGTTTTCATCATTTTTCGGGTTGCTGATTCGTGTGATCCGTTTTTTAATCCGGATGTGCGTGCCTGATATCAGGTTCATGGTGTTTCCAATAATATTTTGAGGAGGTGACGGTATTCGGGTCCCGGGGCGAAGCCTTCGAGTGAACCCGGGATTACCATTATGGATTTTTGGATGTACTTCGGTTTCGTGTACGGGGTTCTTTTTTGATGGCCGCATCATCACACGGAAAACACAGAAATCACACAGAAACACGGAAA
>DAWV01000004.1:14975-41777 GCA_002506085.1 Methanocorpusculaceae archaeon UBA425 | reverse complement strand
CCCGTCCCCCACACGGAACCCACAGAAATCAACGGAATTCACGAAAAAGGGGGACAGGGGCGGGGTGAGCCGATAGTTTCGCCCTTAACCAAGCAAGTCGATAGACTTTTTTGCGGGTGTGCTGCGGAAAGGGGCGGGTCTACTTTTTCGTGTGTACATGGACCACTCTTTTTCATGTGATGAAACGAACCCGGGATTCCCGTAATGAATTTCTGGATGTACTGCGGTTTCGTGTAATGGATTCTTTTTGATGGCGTGTCCACGCAAGGCATTTGCCTTGCTCGGCTGAGTTCGTCTGCTTCGCATCCAACCCGCCATCACACGAAATTCACGAAAACGTCCACGAAAACACGAAAAAGAAAGAATCAGTTGGACGGGACCCATGTAGTACCCTCCCCTAAGGCGAGCCCGGGGGCGAAGCCTTCGCGTACGTCCGCGGTCGTTTTGCGTTTCCTTTTTTGCGAGTGTGCTGCGGAAAGGGGGCGAAGCCTTCGAGTACACCCGCGGTCGATTAGCGCCCCCTATTTTCTTTGGGTGTACTGCGGGCGGGGCGGGGGACGAACTAATCTCAATCGTCTGCCGGTCCCGGAGTTCCATTTCAATTCACGTGCCCACGTGGGGCACGACGCGGCATTCGACAAAGGATATCAGCCGATTTTAATTTCAATTCACGTGCCCACGTGGGGCACGACTTGTGGGTTACGGTGCCTACACATCTTCCGTCCTATTTCAATTCACGTGCCCTTGTGGGACACGACAAAGTCTTCCCTCCCGGGCAGAACGGGCAGAGATTTCTATTTACGACGACCCGACCAGGAAAAAGCCGCGGAAAGCAAGAAATTGCAATCCACGTGCCCGCAAAGGGGAAAAAGAGTTGTATATATTCCTCTCTTTCGGATAATTATCCCTCGAAAATCTCGGGTTTCAACCCATCAAGATTCTCAATTGAAATCGTATAATCGTCAGCAGATACTGGAATTTCAGCCTTCTTTTCGACATGTAATGTTCGGTGAACCTTTGCTGAAGAATACTGACCTGTCTTGGAATTCTGCATCCACCACACCACTTTTATAACCTCCATACTTCCCTCCGGACGAGCCGAAGAAGCATCGTTCTCAAACAGAGTAACCAAAGATTTTCGGATGAGTTCGGCATCATCCTCGGAAAATCCTGTTTTTTCTGCAAGCTGACAGTTGATACTGCCATAAAAAACATACAACCCGAAATCGACCCGGTGTTTCAGACCCATCGTATCAGAACCACGCTTATATGGATTCTTCTTGTCAGTTTCACCATTCACACTTTTCACAATCTGTTGAGACGTAATTTCCACGGGATCAACACTAAACGCCGGCTGAATAGACACCGGTCCGCGAATACCTATAGAAACACCACTATCCGTTCCTTCAGCAGACTCATCATCACCATTCGGCTCTTTCTTACTTTTTTTATCCCCTTTCTTTCCCTTGTAGGCGAATACCTGACCGAAACTCCGGACATCAATCCATTCTTTGCAGGCAATTTTCTCAGCATCATCCTTCTGATTATTAACTAATGCACTCTTGAACTCTGCACAACCCTCTGCCCGGTCTTTCAAACTAAGGAAGGAATCTGTTCTGCGATCCTGCGACTGAACAAAAACAGGTTGCCCCATATCCTGTAACCGGTTTCTCAGCTTTCGCTTAATACAGACATCGGACATTTCGCCGATTCCAGCGTAATTTGTACGCGGACAGTTACCATTTAATGGGTCTCCATTAGGATTTGCATTCTTCGCCGATACAATTACGGCAAAATCAATTTTGTTGTTAAGTGATGTCAAGTTAATTACCTCCATTTGTAGAATTATCGCCGGTTATCTGTTCCGCCTCTTCTTTGGCTCTCCTTTTTGCTGCCGCTTCTTTTCTTACCTTATCAAACTGAGTCAGCTGGCTCTGATATCCAAGCAGATAGACAGGAGTGAGAGCTGCGTCTGAAAAGTCATCCGGTCGGGTTTTAAAAGAATCGAGTATGGCATTCATATCCGCCTCAAGTCTGTTCCCGATAGAATTCGGACCCATAGTCCGGAACTTAGCCATATAAGGTAGAAGTTTTTCATACAACTTCCCCCAGGTTTCAGCCGGATGCTGACGGAATCGCGGAATCATCCGTTCGGCATTTGTTTGTCGGGCGTTATTGCCGCTACTCTTAATCGAATACTCTTCAATATTTCTCGCATAGGCCAGCAGTCTGCCAAACAGATAATTCCGGTCGGTTTGCATAGTGTCTAAATCCATTTTCCATACCTCATTGTAATGTTCAAAATCATTTCTTTCATTTTCCCGGTCATTGTAATACTTTCTGATTAATGCACAGGCAACATTCATGGTTTTATTCGTATCCCAGGTATTCTCAGATTTTCCTGCAAAAATCAGCTTTGCCGCACGATTGGCAGAAGAAAGAACTAAATCATACGGAATCGGTTTACCCTCCACGATACAGCGCATAATTCTGGAAACAGTTGCCTTCTTGATTTTCTTGGTGGATTCGGTTTCTCTGCCATAAGCCGCAAAGAATATATCCCGTGGAGTCGGAACCCCGGTAATAGTGAGAGATTGACCCTCAGTTTCCCCCGTATTTTTCTTCATATACGTCATCGGATACCATTTTGTTGTCTGATACCAATGACAGATACGTTTCAGGAATTCCGAACCTGCCAGTTCCTGATAATATGTAATAGAAAGACGACCCTTTGCTCCATTTGTGGAATCAAGACCCATGACTACCACGCTTGAATCCGGAGTCAGTGTTTGAGCATAACCGGAAAGAGCTTTCGTCATACTCCGGGCGAATACTTCTGCAGTATCCGGGCGCTGCTCATCTGCCGGGATATTTGCATAGACATCATCCGGATCCCAGATTTGCGGAATGGGCTGATTTTTGGTCCCCCATGCAACGAATACCTGATCACTGTTTACATAACCCTGCTTTTCTATCAGCCATTTCAATGCTTTATGTGCCTTTTGCGAGGCATCATAACTAAGACACATCGCCTCATCTCTCGTATCAAACCGTCCGCGGAAAGTGAAATTTGACTCATCTGTCCCGGAAATGAGATATGCCCCGTCTCCCGGTCTGCGAATAGACCTTGGACTTAAACGGGATACGGGAAGATATTTTCCTGAAGCATAACAGAGGGATTGAGGACCTTTGCCAATCACAGAATTCACATAATACCCGATATAACTTTTACGAAGAGAGACATCTTTCCAAGCCTCTTGAATATCACCTTCATAGACGCAAAACCGGACATAAAAATTCTGAGGATTACTCTCCATTTTTTCGTTGAGTATGTGTGCATTCCTGAGATCAGAAATGATCGTCCCTTTTTTTACATATGCATAAATTGCCTGCGCTTTGGGATGGGCATATTCCGAGTCACACCATGCTTCTAACTGAGTAAGATATTTTTCAAAAAAAATACCATCATTCTTTTTTGGATTTGAAGAATCAGGAGCAAGATACTTCAGATTATCGAACAGCGGATGCGGCGTATTACCACTACTTCGTGCTTCCGACTCCATTGTGCAGGGAATAATAACGGTCTTTCCCTCTTTCGGAGGATCAATCGATGCAGACTGAAAATTACCGTCTTCATCAATTGTTATTTCTATCTGAGTTTTTTGCGAGGTATGCCCAATTGGGAGAAGCGGCACGTTACCAGCTGCATTATCGATACCGACGGCATTTCCGCAGTTCTCATATGTCTCGTAGAGTTTGGTTATCCAGGTCATATTTCCTCTGCCAACTCATCAACAGACTGAAGATTTTCACCAATCGTGAACCTTTTCAGACTGTAATCTTTAATTTCTCTGGTAAAAATACATTCATTCGGTGGAATGAAATCGATGACACCCCGTTTCATAACAGGATTCCAGAATCTGGCAATAAGTTTCCCGTTCCCGCCTTCATCGGGATAGGTGAAGCCGTGAAACATTGTGCCAAAAGCGAGTTCGAAACAGTCATCATATACTCCCGTATCCCCGCCGAATGTGCAGGGTTCGACATATCCCTGACATTCACGTGTTCCGAGAAAAATATCACGTCTGCCGCCTCTTTCAATCATCCTTTTTGCAATAGAATGATGTTTATTTTCATCTCTGTCTTTTTCAAGTTCAGGCCGCTCATAATTCCAGTCAAAGTGTGCCCGGACCTGATATCTTACGTCAGTAAGGTATGTGTAGATTGCAAGTTCATTCCCGCTTGACTGGTATTTGATGGGTCGAATCCCTTTTGACTGCGTCTGAATCTGATTCATCACGCGTACCGAGTCAATATACCAGACAAGTGTCGGTTTCCAGTAAACACTTTCCAGGATACCAATCAATGCCTGATATGTCGGAATCTGATACGTAAACTTTTCACCGCCGACACGTGTCAGCGAATCGGAAAAAAGAGCTAACCTTCCATAAACCTGAAACTCTACTGTGTTTCTTAATGTCACGTCTATTTCTCACCTCCCTAAAAAATCTTAGAATAAGTACTCTCTTTCATTCGGGGAAATCACACCATACTCTTCATCGTAACATAACGATGAAGTGTTAAGAGTGTAGGCGCCCGTGTCTCCAATTGGCGATATATTTCCCATATTGAGTAATTGTTCCAAATCACCATAAAGGTTTACCGAATATTGCTGAGCTTTCTTCAAAAGTCTGAGTTTTTCCGCATATGAGCAGTGAGTCCCGAGGTCCCTGATAATCCCTATTCCTTCGTCATAGGGGACAATTACCGTTGTTGAGTTCTGATCAATTACCTCAAATAGTTTTCCGGCAGTTGAAAATGCCTGACAAAGATAATAGGGAGACCCCAAATCCTTATTATGAATAGTATTGTATGCCTGGAGGCTTTTTTCATTTATTGAAAGGAGGTTGTAGATTGAATCTCCGGGAGGAATGTTCAGTTTCTTCTTTGTAATTATATCTTTGGTAATCAGATAACCCATTTCCTTTTCTCTTGAGTAAAAATACTTCTGATAATAGAGATCAATCATCTTTTGCGACAGGACATCATTATTGAATTCTGCGGGATTTTTCCGGTAATTACTCAGAACATACTCGGCACTTTTTTTTCCGGAATCAATGTCCTTTAGTCCTGAGAGTTTTTCATCAGAGCTGTTTACGATGAATACTTCCCGGCATA
The DNA here is from genome assembly GCA_002506085.1 of Methanocorpusculaceae archaeon UBA425. Taxonomy (GTDB): domain Archaea; phylum Halobacteriota; class Methanomicrobia; order Methanomicrobiales; family Methanocorpusculaceae; genus Methanocorpusculum. The sequence goes on along the minus strand of DAWV01000004.1, from coordinate 36,599 downwards.
GGACTTTGCCATGACGATTGCATCTCCCGGATGCCTGGGCAATGCTATCAATTCCGGCAATTGAGCGGATAACACAATCAAAGGAGATATCCACACCAGCTTCTATTAACTGTGTACTTACACAAATCATCCGCAGATTTTCTTTTTCAAGATTTGCCCGTATGATTTCCAGGCGTTTCTGACGATGTGCCGAACATAAATTAGTACTTAAATAATATAATGAAAAATCATTCCGGGAAGTGAAGTCACTGATTTTTTTTGTAGATAGTTGGGTGTAGAGGTTTTTTACTGCCGTTTTTGTATTGAGAATAACGAGAATTTTGTTATTATTTTGTAATTTATCTAAAACAAAGTCCGCAAGGTCAGGCGCGGTATAGCCACTCGGCAACACACGGGCATCACAGACATTGGTTCTCCGGAACTTTTCGAAATCAACTGCAACCATGTCGGCAGGATTTGAGAGGCGTAAGGGAGGTTTAACGATGGTGAGTTTTGGCTGCGTTGCGGTGCAGAGAATGATTGTTGTTCCACAGATTTCCGAGAGGAAATTCAGAGCTGCATTAAACATGCTAAGACATTTAATGGGAATTGCCTGGACTTCGTCAAAAATTATTATACTGTTCGCGAGATTGTGCATCCTCCTGACCGAACTCGTCTTGTCAAGAAACAAGGTATTGAGCATCTGGACTGTTGTTGTAAGAATGATGGGAGAATCCCACCTCTCGGTAAGCAGACGATAATTTTTCTCTTCATCGATATCTGTATCACCAGAATCTGCCTCATTAATCGGTTCTTCGTAAACCAGATTAGAATGATGTTCCAGAATCAAGTCGTCTTCACGGAGAGCATCGCGAATAACCGTCGCGTTTTGGTCAATGATTGTGGTAAAGGGAATTACGTAGAATATTCTGTTTTTGTTCCATTCTGCAGCATGAGCCAGAGCATATCGCAGACTGGATAAGGTTTTTCCGCCTCCGGTTGGTACATTCAACCGATAGATGCCGCCTGTTTTTTTGCCGAATGCCTTACAGGAATTTGATATTTCTGTTCTTAATTCGTCAATGTCGTATATTAGGGGTTTGTTATCCAGATATTCGTCCAGATTGTTTCCAAGTTTTTTCCATGTCTCTATACTGATGTCAGGGACATCTTTTGTCACAAGTTCATCTTCAAAACAAAATGAATCATAACGGTCGGCATCAATGACACAACTAAGGAGATATCGGGTTATCATTCCTCTGGTAAATGCGATTTCAGCTCCATTTATGGCGTTTCTGCTTTTGTTTTTTTCATTGAAGGTTCTGACTTCATCTACTGATTTGCGAAACAGAGTGTCTAACTCATCCGGGGATATGCATTCAGTTTCAAATTCGTGTGTGCTCTCTTCAAAATAGATTTCTTTTTCAGGGTTGATTCGCTTTAAAAATAAATCATGACCCTCCGGATCAATACAGTCAGTTAAGCCGCTGTGGTGGGAACAAATTGCCAGTGCAATAATTTGTGCGGTGTATCTTTCAAATTTATCGGTTGATTTTTCATATTTCTCAAAAATATATTTTGCCCCGGCACTTGAGTGATTTATTTTCCCATGATAGAGTTTTTTGATGTCAGGGTCATCAATTCTCAGATACTCCTGAAACTCCTGTTTTGCTTTTCCCATGTCGTGAAGTATTCCGCATAATTCTGCAAGATTCGGGCAGCCGATTCCCTCACCATATTTTTTTGAGAGAGCGGAAACCGTTATGCTGTGTTCTGTCAGGGTTTGTTTTCGATGAGTTTCGTGATTAATGTGGGCAAGATACATCAATAATTCCAACTGTTATATTATAATCAGCTTAGACGAAGAAGTTTTGTATATACAAATTTTCAATATCGGGAAATTTTACTTTAAAATGATATGTATGTCTCTTTTTGCAGCAAGATTGTGGGATAATTTGAAGTAATTTTACATCACAATATTCAACTGATGAACCCGGACGAATATCTCATGGTAAGCGGGATTCAGCATTTTGCTTTTTGTAAGCGGCAGTGGGCTCTGATTCATGTTGAGCAGCTTTGGGCCGAAAACTCGCTCACCTTTTCAGGAAACATTTTGCACAAAAACGCTGATGACCCGTTTTTTGTTGAAAGCAGAGGGGACATTCTCACTTCACGAAGGATTCCGCTTGTATCTCATAAACTGAAAGTCTATGGTATTGCTGATGTAATCGAGTATCACCGGGCGGCTTTTGGGGTCAGTATTCCAAATCGGGATGGATATTGGAATGTGGTTCCTGTAGAATATAAATCGGGAAAGAGAAAATCAGATGATTGTGATGAAGTTCAGCTCTGTTGTCAGGCAATCTGCCTGGAAGAGATGTATGATACGAGTATTCCCCGGGGTTACCTGTATTACGGAAAAACCCGGCACAGAACAGAGGTGATTTTTGACGAAGAATTGCGGGAGCGTGTCGTTTCTCTTGTTGAGGAGATGTATGTCCTCTTTGAAAACGGAGTTACCCCCTCTGCCGTAATGGGAAAACACTGTGAGAGTTGTTCGATTGTTGACCTCTGCGTTCCAACTCTTTCATCACGAAAAAAGTCCGTTGATCAGTATCTTGATTCGGTAATACAGGAGTATGCTCATGAGAAAACTGCGTAATGTGCTGTATGTCACGAATCCGAAGTCCTATCTTTCAAAAGACGGGGAGAGTATTGTTGTATCTGTTGAGAATCAGGAGCTTGCCAGAGTCCCAATCCATAATCTGGAGGGGGTTGTATGTTTTGGATTTATGGGAGCAAGTCCCGGAATGATGGCTTTATGTACTGAAAATGATGTGGGGCTTTGTTTTGTTTCGCCGTATGGAAAGTTTATGGCGCGGGTCGGCGGTAAGGTTTCAGGAAATGTTCTGCTGAGGAAACGTCAGTATGCAGTTTCCGATGATGAAGCAGCATCCGGAAAGGTCGCGTCATACTGTATTCTTGGAAAACTGATGAACTGCCGGACGGTTCTCCAGAGGTTTTCCCGTGATTATCCGGATATGGTTTCAAAGGAGTTTGAAGTGAATTTCAAACGCCTGTCTGAAGGAATTGCTCAGATGAAATCCGGATCGTGCGGTTCGCTGAATGAGCTGAGGGGATTTGAGGGGATTTTGTCAAAGTATTATTTTGATTGTTTCAATGATCTGATTTTGTCAACGGAACCTGAGTTTTCTTTTGAAAATCGGTCAAGACGTCCGCCTTTGGATAGGGTGAATGCTTTGCTTTCATTTTCCTATACGCTGATTGCTGCCGATTGTGCGTCGGCTCTGGAGTCGGTGGGTCTTGATCCGCAGGTGGGATTTCTGCATAGGGTTCGTCCCGGACGACCGAGTCTGGCTCTTGATTTGATGGAGGAGTTCCGTCCGTATCTGGGAGACCGGTTTGTGCTGAGTCTCGTCAATAACCGGGTGGTGACGGCAGGTGATTTTGTGGTGAAGGAGAATGGTGCTGTTTTACTGACTGATGATGCACGAAAGACCGTTCTGCAGGCATGGCAGAGGAGAAAGAAGGAGGAGGTTATGCACAGATATTTGGAGGAGAGGGTGCCTGTCGGTCTTTTGCCATATGCCCAGGCAATGCTTCTTGCACGGTCCCTAAGGGGAGATATTGACGGATATCCGCCGTTTGTGGTGAGGTGAGGGGAGAGTATGTTTGTTTTGGTTACGTATGATGTGAATACGCAGACGCCGGAGGGAAGACGCAGGCTTCGACAGGTTGCGAAGATTTGTAAAAATTTCGGGGTAAGGGTGCAGAATTCGGTGTTTGAGTGCAGGGTGGATTCAGTGCAGTTGATGGAGATGAAGTATGAGATAGAAGAGGTTATTAATGCAGAGACGGATAGTATCAGATATTATAATATGGGAAATCAAGGGGGAAATCATGTTGAACATGTTGGTGCAAAACCAGCTTTAAATGTGGACGATGTCCTGATATTTTAACTATTTTTTTCGCGAAGGGGTTGTGCCCATTGTTTTTCAGGGAGGTTCGCGATGTCGGAGATTTTTCGTGTGATTTGTGTTTCAATGATTTTTCTGAGTTTTCTCCTGATATACACGGTTTGTTTTATGTTTGTTTTGGTTGATTAGGAAGGGATAAAAATATATGCGTGTGGTCATTGTATAATATAGTTAGAGTCGTGCCCCACGTGGGCACGTGAATTGAAATCAAGATCAAGCATACCGGCGGATGCGAGAGAGTCGTGCCCCACGTGGGCACGTGAATTGAAATATGTCAGTCATTGCGTCATTGTATTCTTCCTGGTCGTGCCCCACGTGGGCACGTGAATTGAAATCGAGAGTAAACGGCACGGTAAACGGTAACGTAAGTCGTGCCCCACGTGGGCACGTGAATTGAAATTTTCGTGGGAGATAACAGCCCGGTCAGTGCGCGTCGTGCCCCACGTGGGCACGTGAATTGAAATCGGCAGTGGTTTGCCGTCCATCGTCACAATACAGTCGTGCCCCACGTGGGCACGTGAATTGAAATCCGGATTTCCTGAACTTCCTCTGGGTAGACATCGTCGTGCCCCACGTGGGCACGTGAATTGAAATCAATGCTTCCCATGATAAATTACCTGTTTTTCTGTCGTGCCCCACGTGGGCACGTGAATTGAAATCCACAAAAGGGGAGTTTCGGTGTTCGTATATCGTCGTGCCCCACGTGGGCACGTGAATTGAAATGATGCAACCATTGACATCTCCCGGGCAGCTTGAGTCGTGCCCCACGTGGGCACGTGAATTGAAATATTAGATATATCATTCAATCTGCTCATAATACGTCGTGCCCCACGTGGGCACGTGAATTGAAATTCGGGATAATCAACGGAATGATGGGTGAATCATGTCGTGCCCCACGTGGGCACGTGAATTGAAATTTTTTCCACCTTTTGTTTTTGATATGATATATGTCGTGCCCCACGTGGGCACGTGAATTGAAATATCACCAGGGACTGATCTTAACTTATTTGCTATGTGTCGTGCCCCACGTGGGCACGTGAATTGAAATCATTTGCAGTGCACCCCGTAAAGGCGGCTGAGGTCGTGCCCCACGTGGGCACGTGAATTGAAATAAACGTAGGCCTTGTATTTGGAGGGTGCGTGATGTCGTGCCCCACGTGGGCACGTGAATTGAAATCGGTAGTTCCACTACCGCTGAACGGGTCGAGGAGTCGTGCCCCACGTGGGCACGTGAATTGAAATTGATGTGGAATCTACAAAAAATTTATTAACAAGTCGTGCCCCACGTGGGCACGTGAATTGAAATAGGATCCACGTAACCACATCCCATATATACACGTCGTGCCCCACGTGGGCACGTGAATTGAAATAGCTAATGTTATTTTTTATGACAATAGCGTTCGGTCGTGCCCCACGTGGGCACGTGAATTGAAATAACCGATAAATTATGTTGGGACTGTTCGAGATATCGTCGTGCCCCACGTGGGCACGTGAATTGAAATTCCTTTGATTTGTGATAGTATGTATAGGTGAAGTCGTGCCCCACGTGGGCACGTGAATTGAAATTTTGATTTTTGATTATGACATCCCCTACTGAAGTCGTGCCCCACGTGGGCACGTGAATTGAAATACACCTGTCCCGTCGATTGCAATCGCTGATGGAGTCGTGCCCCACGTGGGCACGTGAATTGAAATCTGACGCGTTTACGGTGGTGTAGTTCGTGACCGTCGTGCCCCACGTGGGCACGTGAATTGAAATTAGTTACCATTATACGCCTTCTTTGTAATCAGGTCGTGCCCCACGTGGGCACGTGAATTGAAATCGCATAAAGTATATCATTCTCCAGCTCAATTGGGTCGTGCCCCACGTGGGCACGTGAATTGAAATTTTTCCCGTCGGAGTGCTTGAAACTCCTGATGTCGTGCCCCACGTGGGCACGTGAATTGAAATAAGTCCTCCGAATATATCAGCCACCACGTTCTGTCGTGCCCCACGTGGGCACGTGAATTGAAATATCGTGGAACGGTCAACCCCGTGGCGTGGTATGATAGTCGTGCCCCACGTGGGCACGTGAATTGAAATCCGTGACATTCCCTTCCAGCGCGCCCTTAAACTTGTCGTGCCCCACGTGGGCACGTGAATTGAAATGAGATATGGCGTCTCAGATAGAATTCCCTTCAGTCGTGCCCCACGTGGGCACGTGAATTGAAATAGAGTAATGTTGTTGTGCTGTAAAGCGACAATATGTCGTGCCCCACGTGGGCACGTGAATTGAAATTCTCCTCATGTGTAAAAATGGGTCTGATAGACCAGTCGTGCCCCACGTGGGCACGTGAATTGAAATGCAGTCGACGACACAGACCACCACTAGCGGGGAGTCGTGCCCCACGTGGGCACGTGAATTGAAATCCGGAGTCAGCTATACTATCAACCAGAACACGTCGTGCCCCACGTGGGCACGTGAATTGAAATAGTATAGACGTGATGTGGTATCCGGAAATGTTAAGTCGTGCCCCACGTGGGCACGTGAATTGAAATAGGTGACCTACCTATGATTTCGCCTCCTCCGGTCGTGCCCCACGTGGGCACGTGAATTGAAATATGTTTGAAACGAACATCAAAACAAGTCTTTCGTCGTGCCCCACGTGGGCACGTGAATTGAAATGATACCGGTTGCGACAGAATCCTCACCATATAGTCGTGCCCCACGTGGGCACGTGAATTGAAATGTCGCACAGCACCTTTGCAATCTCATTTGCATAGTCGTGCCCCACGTGGGCACGTGAATTGAAATGTTCACCGTTAGGGACCTGGTGCTTGAACCGAGCTGCGTCGTGCCCCACGTGGGCACGTGAATTGAAATGGCGTGTGGTCGAACTGACGACGGCATGTCAGTCGTGCCCCACGTGGGCACGTGAATTGAAATCATCATCCGAGTTTTCCATGGAGGGCGGTGCGTCGTGCCCCACGTGGGCACGTGAATTGAAATCGGGCAATCCTGTAACTACAGTCACCTTATTTGGTCGTGCCCCACGTGGGCACGTGAATTGAAATGGATATCGATTTTGTAGCAGTACCTTGTTCCTTCGGTCGTGCCCCACGTGGGCACGTGAATTGAAATATACCTCATCTCCTCGAAGCCCCAGGCGGGCATGTCGTGCCCCACGTGGGCACGTGAATTGAAATCCTAGAGCTCCGACGGTGATGCTGTCTACAGACGTCGTGCCCCACGTGGGCACGTGAATTGAAATCTCTCACTCCCTTCGGTCGCGATAGCCGCTTACGTCGTGCCCCACGTGGGCACGTGAATTGAAATCAGCTCAATAGGATATACACCGCCAGCGGCTATAGTCGTGCCCCACGTGGGCACGTGAATTGAAATCGTGAGTGTGCTTAGCAAAACAGAATATTGGAGTCGTGCCCCACGTGGGCACGTGAATTGAAATGGAGTAGAATGTTGTCATTTACCACCCCAATTGGTCGTGCCCCACGTGGGCACGTGAATTGAAATGGAACTCCGGGACCGGCAGACGATTGAGATTAGTTCGTCCCCCGCCCCCTCCCGCAGCACACCCGAAGAAAAGAGGGGGCGCAAAACGACGGCGGGCGTACTCGAAGGCTTCGCCCCCGGGATTCGCGTAAGGAGAGGGAAGGGGGGCGCAAAACGACTGCGGGCATACTCGAAGGCTTCGCCCCGTGGGACTCGCTGTATGGAGGAGGAGGAAAACGCCCCTTCCGCAGCATACCCAAAGAAAAAAGGAAACGCAAAACGACGGCGGGTGTACTTGAAGGCTTCGCCCCTGGGGGGATTCGCAAATCAAAGATTTGCTCAGCTGAGGTCGTCCGCTTCGCGTCCAACCCGCCTCGCCAAAGGGGGGAAGGGGGGCGCAAAACGACCGCGGGCGTACTCGAAGGCTTCGCCCCCCTTCCGCACCCCGGATAAAAGAGAAGAGCATCCATTTCTCCGCCCCTGTCCCCCTTTTCGTGCATTTCGCTGATTTTCGAAAATTTAGCGTGGGGGACGGGGGAGGGAACGATAGAGATTCGCCTATAACCCAATCTTATTGGTTTTCGTGTTTTCGTGGATATTTTCGTGAATTTCGTGTGATGATGTTTAAATCTGAAGAATCCATTACACGAAACCAAAGTACATCCAAAGAATCCCGCTTGAACAAATCCGATTCTGTTCGCCGGGAAGGGGGGCGCAAAACGACGGCGGATGTACTCGAAGGCTTCGCCCCCGGTCTCGCGAAAGGGGGGAGGCGACTCCTTCCCACCCCTGTCCCCCTTTTCGTGTATTCCGTTGATTTCCGTGGGTTCTGTGTGGGGGACGGGGGAGGGTACTACATGGGTTCCATCCAACCATTTTTTTTATTTTCCGTGTTTCTGTGTGATTTCTGTGTTTTCCGTGTGATGATGCGGCCATCAAAAAAGAACCCCGTACACGAAACCGAAGTACATCCAAAAATCCATAACAGTAATCCCGGGTTCACTTGAAGACTTCCCCACGCCCCTTCCGCAGCACACCCACACAAAACGGGGGCGCAAAACGACGGCGGATGTACTCGAAGGCTTCGCCCCCTTTCCGCAGTACACCCGAAGAAGAAGGGGGCGAAAAACGACGGCGGGTGTACTCGAAGGCTTCGCCCCTTGGGTTCGCAAATCAAAGATTTGCTCTCCGACTCGGGTCTTCGACCCTCGCTTGCTCGCTTAAGGGGTGAGGAAACACCACCCCCAGCGGAACTCCCATTTTATGTATCCGTTCTTTAAAACGATGCGATTATTTTACCGCAAATTCACCGGTATATACCATAGACACAACACCGGCATTCTGTCTAAAATATACAAAACCTTGAACAGATAACTCCTAATTCGTATACGCCGCATACACATCGTCAGCCACCTGTATAAAAAAGTCAATTTCTTCGACAGATGTATATTGAAAGAGAGAATATACTTCTCCTGATGAACATAGATCCAAACCATCCAAATAACTCTCTCCCCTTCCTGCCTCCCGACATCAATCTGGAAACGCCGGAAATCTGGCGGGCGTGCAATGCCGCAAATATCTCCCTGGCACGGCTGCGTGAAGCCGGGAACCTCATACCCAACCAGGACATACTGATAAGTTCCATCCCTCTCATGGAAGCAGCGGCAAGTTCCGGAATTGAAAACATCTTCACGACAAGCGATACTCTCTACCGGGCCTTATCCTTACCAAACGAAACCGTAGACCCTGCAACAAAAGAAGTTCTCAACTATCGCTCAGCACTCAACACCGGTTTCCATGAGCTAAAAAGCGGAAAAAAACTTGGAGAATCGCTCCTCACCGACGTCTGTACCACATTGCTCGGATCTCCCGTTGAACGCCGTTCGTTCGGTGTGTATATCGGAAACAGATTAGGGAGAGTTTACACGCCCCCGGACGATGCCAAAGTCCTGGAAACCCACCTTCACAGCCTCGAAGCATTCATTGAAGGAGGGAACGACCCGGATCCGCTTATCCGCCTTGCCCTGATTCATTATCAGTTCGAAGCAATACATCCGTTTGGAGACGGAAACGGCAGGACAGGGCGGATACTCAATATCCTCTATCTGGTATCGCAGGGTCTGCTGGACATCCCGGTCTTATACCTGAGCCGGTACATCATCCAAAATAAATCCGAATATTATGACCATCTCCGGCGTGTCACGTTTGAAGGCGCATGGGAAGCATGGATACTCTATATCCTGAAAGCGATTAAGGAAACCGCTGACTGGACATACACACGGATATATTCGATATATAATCTTATGAATAAAACACAGGAGTTCTGTAAAATGAATCTCCCGGGTCATATCTACTCCCATGAATTGATCAGCATAATCTTCCTTCAACCCTATTGCAAACCAAAATATCTCATAGATTCCGGCATCGGGAACAGACAAACAGCCATGAAATATCTCAAAGAACTTGAAAAAATAGGCGTGCTGTCCTCAATGAAAATCTCCCGGGAAGTAATCTATGTAAATACAGAGCTCTATGAACTGCTCAAATACCCTATAGATTAAATAAATAACCTGTTTTCACCACACCGATACAAATACCCCCGAAAAAACAGAGAGCGGTGTGCCCGCACCCGGGGCACACTGCAGAATTCATACACCCGATTCACTAATATGTTTATTTCAATCCGCGTGCCTCCGGAGGCACGACTCATCCCGGAAAGGATGATTACAACCCTATTTAAATTTCAATCCGCATGCCTCACCGGCACGACAAAAAATCCGGCGACTCCGTCGTCAGATCTTACTCATCAATTCCACCGAACCCGGAATCCCCTCCTCATCCACGCTCACCGCATAATCCCCGAAACAGCGTGCCGGTCTTGAAACATCCTTATTTCTCACCGAAATCCTCTCGAACAGCACATGGGACGGAGCACACCCGAGAGCAGACTTATGCTTAAACACAAAAAGCTTCCTCGTCGTCATCTTCCCGCGTGTTGCCGAATGATCATGCTCAAACATATTCATCAGAGCATCCCAGAACAAATCAAGATCATCCTCATCGAAACCGGTAACCTTCTGCGCAAGATTTGCCGAAATATACCCCTCTGCACGATACAGGGCATACGGAATGATATGTTTCCTGCCCATCTCATGCTCCTTCTTTAGTGCATCCTCCTTACTCGTCACGGCAACCCGGGTAATCGTAATCTCCTGAGGCACAATCGGCTCGATACTGCGTGCGAAATTAATCTGCACCGGCCCTCTCACCTGTCCGCAGTTCACCTTCGTCGTCATACCCGCCCCGAACGTCCGGATATCATAAAAATTCTCACACATAAACCCGGTAATCTTCTTTGCATCCGCCGCGGCCTTCGGCAGTTTCTTCTCCTCGGGTTTCATATGATAATTTTTATAGGCAAGTTCATGCTGGGCATTCAGAACCGCCCCGTCACGGACATAAATCTGAAACCCCGGCTCATCCTCCTTCACAAGAGCAACATAATTCCGGATTTTCCGTTTGATACAGACATCCGTCACAATCCCGAAACTCGTCTCCGGATCGATCCTCGGCATATTCCCTGCATCCGGATCCCCGTTCGGATTCCCGTTTTCAACATCGAACAGCATCACAAAATCATACCTGTTATTGATCGCCATTCTCACACCGCCATCTTATCCTTGTCTTCTTTCTTCGTGTAGATATACTCGCGCTGGTGATAATACCCCAGAACAAACTTACCCTGTTCCTCCAGATTCATAGCCGCCGGAAACTCCTTAATTCCCGACATAATTGCCCCGATCTGATTATCGAAATACTTACCTGCGGTTTTTGCAATCAGATGCTGCGAAATATCCAGCAGTTTCGGAAAAACCAGTTTCGGATTCGACGATGCCGACGCAAAATATCGTGCCCGAATCGTCGCCGTACCATTTACATTCTGCTGCAATGCCTCAATTACAGCAAACAGCCTTCCAAGGGAATAAGCCGTATCAATTGACTCCTGATTTAAACTCACACACACCACCTTCATGGTTTCATTCAGGTTTTCCTTCTGATAATACCGCAGAAGATATGCTTTCAGATATCCTGCACGAATATAATCAATACCAAACTCGTCCCCCGATTCTGCACGGATTCTCATCAGCAGAGCGGCACACACAGACGCAGGATACGGATCACCTGATATTACTGCTCTCAAGAGAGCTGATTCATAGGATGACGGGACCATCTCCCACCATTTTTTATTTGACTTCACGGTAATAGATCTCAGAATATCCCCCATCGACACCACTCGCGGGGCGATATTCCCGGATCGTATCACCTGTACATTTTCAGCATGATCACCCATATGCCGGATGAAATTTTCGAGCGTATCCTCATACCAGAATCGAACAGAGAGTCTGGCTGCATTCGGGGCAAGACCAAGAATGCAGATCTTCACCTGAAAATAAGGATCGTTCGCCGCATTGCCGGAGCGGACTTTGTTCATCATCTCATCTATCTCCTGTCCGGTAAACCCGTCAGGGGGATCGCCCGTTGGCGGCACCTCCGAACTGAGAAGGGCGGAAATCAGCGACGCGTCACGGTTCTCCCCGGACCTTTCCGTCCAGAAGACAACCGTCATATCCCCGATTCTGATTCTGCTTTTTTTATCGGCAAGCAGATGATTCAGGGCAGTCGTATACATAAACATCGCCTTTTTGGAAACAGGAGCATTATAGCTCTGCGATTTCCCATACGACTCCGCAGAGTCAAGATTAAAACTGACAAGCGCACACCCGGTCTTGTTTCCATCAGCGACCCCTTTCAGCGGCTTGTGGGTCTGGGCAATCGGCTGATTGCATTTCCCCGTAATCAGACATTGTCCCCGGAGTTCCGGAGACAGCGCCGAGTCACAGAAATCTTCCCAGGCCCTGTGTGCGGCAGACCGGTCGTGAATATAGCTCTTCGCATTCCTGAGGCGGAATACAATTGTGCCCCCCTGATACACCGGATGATTGTCCGGGATGTCTATTCTGCCGCCTGAGACCCGCTCCTCCAGAAAAGCAATTACTGCCAAGAGTCCGGCATCATCAGAAGAGCCCGCGACTTTTCGATGGAAAGCGAGAGCACTCATCACTCTTTCCTGCGTGGGGACGGTTTTTTTGAGGGAATTGTCATATCCCTTTCCGAGCAGGTATTTCGCATTGTCGCACAGGAAATACGGCGGTGGAACCGACCCGGTTCTGCCCTTCTGTTCAGGGACCGTCAGCAGGATGCGTTTTTTTCCTTCAGCCGTCCGTTCAATGCCGATAAACTCCCCGGTCTGTGAAATGGTAAGGACATACGAACATGCGGCAGTGGAATAATCCGGCAGAGCGACACCAGACGCCGGATTCTTTGCGAGATTCTCATATAATCCGCACAGAGCCGGGAGAATCATACATTCACCTCATCATGCAGATATGCGGGAATGGTAATGATACCATTGTGCATCTCGGCATGGAAGAATGCGGGCGTCATATTATCGCTGAAATCTATATCATAGAGCATCCATCCGAAATCGCGGCTTTCTGCAATCGGTTTATCCAGGGACCGGGTTTCCACCAGTTCGAAGGATACCGGAAATTCCCGGCAGCCGAAGTACGGCTGATGATAACACTGACCGGCCCGCGCCCGCCGGAGAAAAATATTGTAATGTTTTTCCTTCGTGTCATCTTTGCCGGCTGTTTTTGTCAGTTCAAAGTGAGCTTTGACAACATACTCTACATTCCTGAGCATCATCGTTGCACGCTGCTGACGGTCTTTTCTCGTGTCCTGATAGAAGGGTTCGGCAGAGCCCGTCTCGGCGACTTTTTTCATCACGTACCCGGCGCCTTTGATAATGGAAGATACTTCGTTTCGTCTGATGTTGGAGAATGTAATCGGCCGCATCACCCGGATTTCATCGATGACCCAGCGTATGGCAGGTTTCCAATGGATAGCTTCCAGAATCCCGCGTGCGGCGGAAGGAGTCATCACATCGTAACTTACCCGTTCGACCTTCAGCTCCGGTCGGGTAAAACACGCGTAATCACCCCATAATCGAATTGTAATCCCGTAAATAACACATCACCATTATATATTTTTCTGTTTTTTATGATATTCCTTATTTGAATAATTCATGATGCGAGGATAAATAATCTCCTGTAAAATGAAGTTTACAGAAAATATTCCGGTCGGGAAAGGTTTTTAAGGAAAAATCATCCCAAAAATTTACTGGGATTATTACGGTTTATTTTTAAAACAGAGTAATAATTGCGGAGATACTGCTTTGCGCTCCTGCAGAAGAAAAAGAGCGGGCAGTCTCCCGCTGTTCATACAGAGGGAGAAGTTCCCGGAAAAACTGCGGATGAAAAACGAAAGTATTTTTCATCAGGACGAAAAGCTCCCGCGCATAATGCCGGGTATCCTCGGTCTCAGTCTGCCGTGGTTTTCGGACCGAGCAGATCTGTCAGTTCCGCTGCGAAGGCATTCATCTGCAGATACTCAATCTGCCCCCCGATAACGGAAACATCAGCCTTCGCAAACGCGAGGGCAAGCTCCGGCGTAATACTTCCGCGAAGACATTCGCGAAGCGAGAGGAGAACCTCTGCGGCACTCATCCCGTATTCGATCTGGAGATTCTCCACAATCTTCTGTGCCGCGGAATAATCCCCTTTCTCTGCCGCAGAAACTGCGGCCGCGGAAAGCATGCCCGTCTCCGTCGACATAAGAGACGAGAGATCCGTCACATTATGCAGAGCCATAAGTTCCAGCCACACGAGAGCCTTCCTGAGGTCCCCGGCGGACCCCAGAATCAGCAGATCAAGATTCTCATCAGACACCGCATCCCGGCATCCCTCAGCCTCAAGGATCCCCTTCAGATACGGCCGCATAATCTGCTCCGCAATCGGCAGAAAATACAGAGGAACGCACCTCGACCGGATCGGATCGATAATCGAGGCAAGCGAATTCGTCACGAAAATAAACCGGCAGGTCTGACTGTATCGTTCCATAATCCGGCGGAGAGCTGCCTGGGCATCCTTCGTCAGGTCGCCCGCTCCATCGAAAATCACCAGACGGAACGGAGCCGAGAGAGGCTTCAGCGATGCATGCCATTTCACGATATACTTGAAGTTTGCAATAACCGATTTATTCTTCTGATACAAATGCGAGAACCGGTCGTTTTCCGCGAAATAGGTATGACCCTGGGAAAACATCGCACTTACAGGAAGCACGGTCGTGTTCTCATTCGCGGATTCCGTGAAAAATACTTTGGAAAAAGCCTCCAGAGCCGAAGACTTCCCGCAGCCGCTCCTCCCGATCACCATAAGATGCGGCAGATTTCCCTGACGGGCATATGCCGCAAGCTGGTTTGTCTGACTCGTCTGTCCGAGAATCTCCTCAAACGAGGAAGGCCGATATTTTTCAATCCAGAGCATGAGACAGAAATTCCTGTATTTCCTTTACTGCCTGCCTGACGAAATAGTTCCCGTCGATTTCCGGCATGGTTACTTTTTCGCCCGAGGCACGAAGCCGGTCACACTCTTTCGCGATATTCGGAAGAGCCCGGGTGACCTCGTCCACAATCGGAAGAGTTGCCGTCTTCGATGTCCGGTCGATCGGATTCAGGTCGACCGTGATTACCCGCTTGCCCATCGAGACAAGTGCCTCGCAGCGGTCCCCGTCCTCTAACGGAACAAGAACGACATCCGCCGTCCCGATCCCGTCAGGCCGGCAGAGACCGCGGTCATGCGGAAGCGGAACACAGCGTTCCACCGGTCCTTTTGACACGACGCAGCCCGCCTTTTCCAGAACCCCGGAAACGAGAATCATCCGCTCTTCCGTTCGGTGGAACAGATTCACCTCGACCTCCGCCCCGGATGCTTTCTGGAGAAGAGCAATCTCCTTTGCCGCAAGAGCCGCCGTATTGCCGTTAATAGACAAAACCGGATGCTTCGCCGCAAGAAGAACCCGTGCCGCCAGTTTTTCTGCCGCCAGTGCCGACGCGGATGTTTTTTCGCCGAAAAGATAATCGAACGCCTCGCCGCGCCCGTGAGAGGTCAGACCCTCCATGGAAACGACCCCGCTTTTTGCGGAGGCGACAAGCTGTTCTCTCGTAACTAACGATTGGTATCTGGGATGCGATTTTGGAATATCAGACATTTTTTTCCTCCAGAATGACGGGTCCGGTCTTGCTCACATGAAGAGATACCGGGGTCCCGAACTTTTTCAAAACGGTTTCGGCCCTGGGACCCGTGGCAAAAACACCGTTCCCGAGCATCGTCATGGATGCCGGAACACCGGCGGTTTTGCATGCGGCAAGAACGGGCAGAAGATTCTGCGGGATAAGCCCGCTCTTCTCTGCAAACGAGGCGGATTTTTCCATGAACCCGGCAAGTGTCGCGGGCTCCCCCTCCGGAAATGCTGCCGAAACCTGCTGCATTTTCTCCTTCGAGGTAATCACATCATGCGTTGAAATACCGCCGAATGAAACGGCAAAAATCTCATCCTCCGGAAACATCCGGGAGAGAACGCCCGAAATCCCCGGGCGTGTCCGGACGACCAGCCCGCCTCCTGACGCCGCCGCCACATCGCCAAGCCCTGTCCCGTGAAGAACCTCGCATGCATGTGCCGCCGCCGCCATCGCGTCTGGAGCCATACCCAGCCGGAAAACAGAATTCGCCGCATAATATGTCGCAAGCAGCCCTGCGGCACTCATACCGAACCCTGCTCCCATCGGCATCCCGACCGTGACCTGCACATCGGCGGTCACGCCCAGTTCAGATAGAACCCCGCGAATCAGCCAGGGATCCGCCGTCCCGTCGCCGATTCGAATCGAGGTCTTCCCGGCGTCACGCATAACGACCCTGACGCCTTTATCGATGACAATCCCTGCCCCGAGACTGCCGGTCGTCTGAACAGAATCACCATCGACCCTCTTAAAATATCCCGAGATATGACCCGGAGCAAAAGTTATGCAATAACGTCCCATACTTTCTCTGCAATTTCGGCTTTTGTTCCATTTACAACTTCCTTATGGTCTTTCTGTAAAAAGACATACTCTCCGGCGGAACTTCCCATCATATCAGGCTTGTTTGCAAGAACTAGTATGACATCCGGCACCTCAAGAAGCCGGCGTCCTTCCTCTTCGGCATTCTCCCCCAGTTTGAAGCCGACGATTTTTATCCCTCTCCCTGCCATCTGCGTTATCAGTTTCGGGAGAGGCGACAGCGTAACCTGAACCTTTGCGCCGGATGGAATCTTTCCGGTCGCACGTTCCGGTGCAAAGTCGGAGATTGCCGCGGCAGAAATATAATAATCGGCTCCCGGCGCCTCCATAAGGACCGCGTCCCGCATATCCGCGGCCGACACGACCGGGACATTTTTCACCGTATTCACCGTGCCGTGCAGAGGATTCATCACAAGCGTGACATCCGCCCCGAGCCGGAATGCCGCACGGGCGAGCTCCTTTGCCATCGTCCCGGACGACCGTGACGTCAGAACCCTGACATCATCCAGCTCCTCGCGGCACGCTCCTCCGGAAATCAGAACATGCTTCCCGGCAAGCTTCTTCGAAGAGAGCGCCCGTTCCGCATACAGGCAGATATCATCGATTGACGCGATTTTTGCCTTCTCCTCCTCCATTCGGGGAGGAACGACATCAATACCCAGCTCTTTGAGCGTTTCCAGATTTTTCCTGACCAGCGGGTGCCGGTACATGGATTCATGCATCGCCGGAATGATAACGACCGGCATCCCTCTCCCGAGAGCGGTCGTCGCAAAAGTCGTAATAATCGTGTCATCGATTCCGCAGGCAATCTTGGATACGGTATTTGCCGTCGCCGGAGCAATCAGAAGAAGATCCGCCTCCCCGCCTTCGCCGCAATACCGGACATGCTCCACCATGCCGGTAATCTTCGTCAGAACAGGTTTCTGACACGCATAGGTCAGCGCGTCTTGATGAATAATCCCGCACGCCGCAGGACTCATGATTCCTGTCACTTCCGCTCCGCGTCGCCGCAGCTCATGGGCGAGTTTTATCGTTTCAACGGCGGCAATACTTCCGCAAACGCCAAGAACAATTTTGGTATTGTTGAGTGTTTTCATAGCAGTTTCACATCCCAGACCGAGTGCCGGAGGTTCCCGGAATATTTCTTTACTTTATGTTCGCTGATTATATACGTAAAACCTGCCCCTGCGAGAGTCCCGGAAATGTCCGGTTCCCGGTCGCCAATCCCGTGAACATGAAGGATTGTACCGGGTCCGGCATGTCTTAGTGCCTCTTCGAGAAAATCCGGGGCGTCAAAATGCCCCATTAAAATACGATCATAGACCCCGGACAGTTTTTCGCGGCAGTCGCCCAGTTCCGGGGTTATGCGCTCCATAAGGCCGTTGTCACGGATATTTTTTGTAAGATAGGCAAAAGACACCGGATTTATTTCCATGGCATGGACATTTCCTCCGGCGAGCGCCGCGGAGAGAGTAAAGTATCCGATGCCGGCAAACATATCGGCGATCCGTTCGCCGGGCAGCACAAGAGAACGGAGCCTGAGCTTTTCTCCGCGGTTTCCCTGCGAAAACATAACCTTCGACGGGTCAAGCGTATAGGAAATTCCGGCTTCCCGAAAGCTGACCTCGTGCGGTGTGCCGTAGAGAACGACCGTCTTTGGAATACGCATAACCCCTTCATGGGTCATGGTATGAAGAATACAGGACGGATTCTCCCATGCAATAAGAGATGCAAGCTGTTCCTCTGTCGGCGCCGCCCCGTGAAGAAGGAGCGTATCTCCCATCCGCTGATATCCCGGACCTGAATAGGGAACACGGTCCGGAATTTCCGTGTCGAAAGACGAGCCCTCCTTTACCGGAACATAGGCTGTGTCCCCTTCACAGTAGACCCGCCGGGTCGTATCGACCCAGGGTTCACTCAGTGTCTTCGAGAGTGATTGTTTCGAGATCTGTCTGGTCCGCATCTCTTCCTGCGAGAATCAGTACGTCCTCATCTCTCACGAACAAAAGCGTATCGCCTTCCTTCGCATCAAGCCAGGGACGCTCTGCCATCTCTTCATTCGCACCGGTTTTCTCATTGATTATGCCGAAAAGATCCGCATCACGATAGATGACAATACCTTTTTCTGTTTCACGGATGTTTCCGAGCAGCTTATCGCTTTCGACTTCCCGGAAGGCACGTGACTGACCATTCAGGAGGTCAAAGACAAAGAGCGTGTTTTTCGACTGGCGCATGATTTTGAAGTATTCCTTTCCATGTTTGATAATATCGCCCCGGGAAAATCTGGGGAGACGAAGGGAATATGTCACACGGTAGAGCCGGACTCCGTCCTTTTCGCCGATGAGTTTGGGGTGGGTGGTAAATGAACCGCCGAGAGCTCCGCAGATATCGTTCGCGATTGCCGCGCCGATTGCCTGGGAACTAAAGACTATGTCCGTGCCGTCTTTCGTTTCGTCGATATCGGAGACGAAAGAGAGCCGGTCGCCTGCTTCCTGAACCTGGTCTTCGACCTGATAGGCTATCTCTCCTGCCCGGCGCAGTTCAAAGGGGGTCGGTCGTCTGCCTTCGGCTCTGACCTGGATAACTCCTTCATAGTAGCTTCCGGCGATTCTGCAGCACCGGTCGCATTGTACACGTGCCCAGACGATGTTTACGTCATGGGTTTCTTCGAGCGGGATTCCATACAGCGTTCCGGATACCCGGACCGTTGCGAGAGAACGATTGCTGCTCGTATCCACGATACTGATTTCCGTTTTGATATCCCGGACATCTTTGTGGTATTTGATAACGCTTGTTACCAGGCTCTGACCGAGTTCGTCTTTATCGACTGCGACGTCAGACCAGATGTTTGCCGTACGTACGGATCCGCACGTCGGGCAGATAATGCATTCCACACGGGGGGCGACTTCGACCCAGACCGTATCTTTCAGGCGGCATCTTCCGCAAAGTTCGCCGTTCTCCGCCGGAGCTCCGCATTTGGGACAGAAGCCTTGTGTTATCCGCATTATGCTCCGTAAATCTGGGCATGGGGAATGCCGTCAATCATTATGCATGAGTCTATGGTGATAAGTCCGGTTTTTAGGGCAATTTCGCAGACGCGTTTTCCGATAATGTTCGCGCTTGAAACTTCGTGGAGGGCATCGAGGAATTCCTCTTCGGTGACTTCCTTGTCGCCGTAAAAAGATGGATCTATTTCTACATCACACAGCGGGCTTGTGAGTGTTTTTCCAAGCAGTTCGGTGTCGCATGCGGCAAGGATGCTCCCGTGGCCTGGTATATCGTGTATCTTGAGGTACATTGCTGTAATATAATTGGTGCTGAAGGGTAAATAAGCAGTCGGGAATCTGGGGTACACGACCAAGTAGATAGACTTGAGAACAAGCGAGCGAAGCGAGTCGGAGAGCGAACCGAAGGTTTGCGAACAAGCGAGGGGCGAAGACCCGAGTCGGAGAGAAAATCTCTGATTTGCGACCCCCGGGGGGCGAAGCCTTCGAGTACGTCCGCCGTCGTATTGCGCCCCCTTTACCTCCTCCTAAGGCGAATTCCGGGGGCGAAGCCTTCGATTACACCCGCTGTCGTTTTTCGCCCCCCTTCCCCGGCGAGCAGAATCGAATTTGTTCAAGCGGGATTCTTTTTGATGGCCGTATCATCACACGGAATACACGGAAATCACACAGAAACACGGAAATTATAAAGAATCGGTTGGATGGAACACATGTAGTTCCCTCCCCAGCCCCCACACTGAACCCACGGAAATCAACGGAATTCACGAAAAGGGGGCAGGGGTGGGATGACGTTTCCCTTCTCACCCCTTACGCGAACCCGGGGCGAAGCCTTCGAGTACATCCGCTGTCGTATTGCGCCCCCCCTTCCCCCCCTTAAGCGAATCCCGGTGGCGAAGCCTTCGAGTACACCCGCCGTCGTATTGCGCCCCCCCTTGTTCTTCGGGTGTGCTGCGGGAGGGGGCGTTTTCCTCCTCTCCCCTAAGGCGAGGCGGGTTGGATGCGAAGCAGACGACCTCAGCCGAGGCGGACTGCCACGAAGGGGCAGGCTTAGCTGAGCAAGTCGATAGACTTGCGACCAAATCTCTAATTTGCGACCAAGTCGGCAGACTTGCGACCAAACCGAAGGTTTGCGCGTGGGCGGGGCGATGCCTTCGAGTGAACCCGGGATTACCGTTATGGATTTTCGGATGTACGTCAGTTTTATGATTGGGAACACCCCCGCGTAACTCCTATAATATTTATCCGGGTGACCGTTTCCCCTTTTTTTTCAGACGAAGGCTTCCGGGAGAATTCTGACTTTTTGAAAGAAAGAGAGGAGAATCATTCAAATGACGAACAAATGTAATACCTTTAGGGTAGATTACGTTTTATTATCTCTAAACTTTTCATTTAGCAGATCCCTGTTAACGGTATGTGTTCCCGACAGAGATGTTTTGGCGAAAAAATGATGACAAACAGAAAATCATTGCAAGTCGGCAGGCAGACCGGTCGGATCATGCCTGCTGTATTCATGTCTCGGATGTTGATTACTATTTTTGTTTTGCTTGTCGTTTCCGGAGTATTTTGCGGTTCGGCTGCTGCTGATAATCCGGATGTACAGACTGCACAGAATTTGTCTGATGCCCTGAATCTTACAACAGAATCCGGGGATGGAGCGGCATATGTAAATGATGATGGAAAAGTTGTTCTTCTTCAGGATGTTCTTCTCAATTATACTATCAACATCACCGGGGGTTCCATCACTCTTACTGCAAATGAGAGCAATGATTTCACAATCTATCGTGATTTTGGCAATGGATATTTGTTCACGGTGAGTTCCGGCATATTTATTCTGGAAGGTAATAACGGGCATAATCTTACCATTGATGGAAACAAGACGGCATATAGTTCAAATGGGAACTCGCTCGTTTATGTTGATGGAGGAGAACTCAATATGAGTGCAGGGTCTGTGCTGCAGAACAGTAGTACAAACTACTATGGCGGCGGGGTGTTTATGAATAGCGGCACATTCAACCTGACTGGCGGAACGATATCCAACAACACTGCAGATTATGGCGGCGGGGTGTATGTGTGTGGCGGCACGTTTACGATGAATGGTGGAACGATATCCAGCAACACAGCAGCCTCCTATGGCG
>DAWV01000004.1:6452-14852 GCA_002506085.1 Methanocorpusculaceae archaeon UBA425 | reverse complement strand
CAGCCTCCTATGGCGGCGGGGTGGATGTTAAGAATAGCGGCACGTTCACGATGAACGGCGGAACGATATCCGGCAACACTGCATATTATTACGGCGGAGGGGTGTATGTTGTGTATGGCGGCACGTTCACGATGAATAATGGAACGATATCCGGCAACAATGCAAATTGTTACGGTGGCGGGGTGTATGTGTCTGGCGGCAGCATGTTCGCGATGAACGACGGAATGATATCCAACAACACAGCTGTATTTGGCGGCGGGGTGTATGTCTGTGGCGGCATGTTTACGATGAATGGCGGAACGATATCCGGCAATACTGCATATTATTACGGCGGCGGGGTGAATGTTGTGTATGGCGGCACGTTCACGATGAATAATGGAACGATATCCGGCAATACTGCATATTCTGGCGGAGGGGTGTATGTGTGTGGCGGCACGGTCAACATGACTGGCGGAACGATATCCGGCAACAATGCAAACCGTGGCGGCGGGGTGTATGTGTATGGCGGCACGTTCAGGATGAACGGCTCTGCAGTAGTCAATGCAGACAATGATGTGTACCTCGCGACCGGCACCTACATCAACGTAACCGGAATTCTTGCGACAGACACCGGTGCGAAAAACATTACGCCGGCATTTAACGGCATTGGAGCGAGGGTCGTGGAATACGGCAGTGTGGATAGAGATGATTGGGCTTCCAATTTTGCGTTGAATACAATATGGGCATTAGAAAATTCCCGTGCTCTGACAAATACCGGCAGTAATCTGTCACTTATAGAAAATATCACCGTTAACTTCTACCTTGACGAAGTGAGTAATGTCGAATATTCTACCATAACAAATCTCCGTTTGTATGATACTATTTCTGAGCCGTCAACTCCGGCAAAACCAGGCTATACATTCAATGGCTGGAATATTACCAATGCTTCCGGCACGTCCTGGAACTTCTCCACGGATAACGTATTCGGATACACACAACTCTATGCAAACTGGACGGTAAATCCGACCCCTACCCCGACGCCAACGCCAACCAGCAGCGAAAACGAAGGGAACGGCGGGAACGATGATAACAACGCAGACTTTGGTCCCGTTTCAGCCAACGGGATATTCACGACGAACGATGGGGGTCTTACTCTCCGCTATCCAGCCGGATCATCCATTATTGTAACGGTGTTCAGGGATTATTTCAATGGGGCAGCGGCACCTTCCGGGGTCTCATACCTCGACGTTTATGATGTTCACAGCACGGCAGATTCCGGAACTTCCGTAACACTCGTGTTCAGGGTAAATGCATCGGTACTCGAAAATAAGGGACTAACCCCTGAGGATATTTCCATTCTCCGCTATAATAATAACGAGTGGGAGAGAATGACGATAACGTCGATTGAACGTGTCGACGGAGAATATCTGTTCACCGTTACATCAGACAGAACGTCTGTGTTCATGATTGCCTGCAATGTTGATGGATCCTGGTTCCCGTTAGAGGAAGCAGAAGAGACATCAACGCCGACAACCGGTCCAACTCTGGTCGAACCAACGGTGCTTGGCTCAACGATAAACCCGACAAAAGCCGCGTCTTCACCCGTGCCGGTACTTGGTATCATCGCGGGACTTGTGGGAATGGCTCTTCTTATCAGAAGAGAATAAAACCTATTTTTTAGCCGGCTCATATTTATTGTCACGGAATCACTCGCATTCTCCGGGATTCTCATCCTGCTCTCCGGCAAACCCGACGAAGGATGTGTGAACAATAGAAAGGCAAAGTCAGGGTGAGAAAGCGAGCGAAGCGAGTCGGAGAGCAAATCTTTGATTTGTGAACAATCACCCGGATTCTTTTTTACAATAGGAGTTACGCGGGGGGGCTTCGAATCCTGAAACCGAAGTATATCCAAAAATCCATAGGGTAATCCCGGGTTCACTCGAAGGCATCGCCCCGCCCACGCGCAAACCTTCGGTTTGGTCGCAAGGCAAAGCGTTGGTCGCAAATCAGAGATTTGCTCTGCTAAGACCGCTCTTCGGAGCGGTCCGCCTCCGCTGAGGTCGTCTGCTTTCAGCGTCCACCCCGCCATATAAAGGGGGGCACAAAACGACGGCGGGTGTACTCGAAGGCTTCGCCCCCTGGGTTCACAAATCAATGATTTGCTCTCCGACCCGGGTCTTCAATTCTTCCTCCGAATCAATTTTTTTTTTCATTTTTCGTAACCTATCTCACTGAGAGAGAGCAGCATTTTTGCCCAGCTTTGGGGCATTATCGCATCGCGCGGTTTGGGGTATAAATATCCCTGCGAGAATAAATAAGAATTGTAAATATGCGAATCATTCTTGACACAAACATCCTGATTTACCGGGAACAACTATCAGAAACCCCTCC
Organism: Methanocorpusculaceae archaeon UBA425; assembly: GCA_002506085.1. Classification (GTDB taxonomy): domain Archaea; phylum Halobacteriota; class Methanomicrobia; order Methanomicrobiales; family Methanocorpusculaceae; genus Methanocorpusculum. The sequence continues at coordinate 12,482 of DAWV01000004.1, read as the reverse complement.
TGATATTGGCGAAATATTACAAATTGCTTCGAGTAATAATGTTCAGATTATTATCCATCCGATATCCAAACAGGAAATCCAATCATGTATTAACGATGAAGTAAAGGAGATAAATCTCTCAAAGATTGCTTCCTATCCCCTGCTGGCAAATCCGCCTGACCCTTATCTCGCGAATGATGCGCCATTCCTGGATATCATAGATCCGGATCGTTCTGCAAGATTCAACGATAAAAACGACAATATTCTCCTCTATGCAATATACAAATCAGCTGCCTCTCTTCTAATTACCAATGATAAGAAATTACGGAAAAAAGCAGACAAATTCGATCCGGCACTCTCAACCTACAACATTGACGAAGCTCTGGAGTATTTTAAAATTCTTTTCCCAAGTGCCTGTCTTCCGGTTACTCCGCTTGGGATTATGCACACACAGATGTATAACGTCACATTATCCGACCCTATCTTTGATACGCTCAAGGAGGATTATTCTGGTGAATTCGAACGCTGGTTTGCCGAAAAAGCAGGTGAGGGCAGATGGTGTTATATCACGAAACTACCCGGAACCGATCAACTAGGGTCGATTATGATATACAAAGATGAAGAAGAACCGATTCCATGTATACCTCCGCTCCAACGGAAAAGACGATTGAAAATTGCCACACTGAAAGTGAAATATAATGGTATGAGAATTGGGGAAGCTCTCATCAGCGTTGCATTAAATCGGGCACTCAAAAATGGTTATGATGAGATATATCTCACCCATTTCACAGAACCTGAATCAGACAGATTGGTAAATCTGATCACGAAACATGGATTCTATCTGCACGGGTATGATGACCAGAAATATCCTGGAAAGAAAGAGGATATTTATCTCAAGAAACTCTGCCCGGAGAATAAAGCAGCATTCCGATCAGCAAATCCCTACGAAGATGATATTTTATATTATCCTTCATACTGCGATAATCCGGAAGTGAGAAAGTTTATAGTTCCGATCCAGCCTGAGTATCACGATCGTCTGTTTCTCAATGTAGATTCCCGGCAGTCATTACTGCTGGAACACGAAGGAGAGAATATTGTGGAAGGATATGCTATTCTCAAAGCATATCTTACCAGGGCCCCGACACATCAGATCAGGCCTGGCGATATTATCATATTTTACAAGTCCCGGGAAAGTACTTTATCGACGATTGGCGTAGTCGACCAGGTAAACTATGGTGAAACCGATACTGATAAGATCATGGATATGATCCAGAAAAGAACGGTCTATTCCTATTTGGAGGTGGAGAAGATGGGAAAGCCGCTTACCGTAATCCTATTCAGGCATAACACCAATGTTAAAAGAAGGATATCTCTAAACGAGATGAAGAGCAAAGGAATCCTCAACGGACCCCCGCAATCTATCATACATCTCACAGAGGATAAATATCAGAAATTACTTGGAGAAGGCGTCATCGATGAAAATCTTACTTTCGATTAAACCGGAATATGTGTCCCGCATATTCTCAGGAGAAAAACGGTTTGAGTTTCGCAAGTGTATCTTTCGGGATTCATCAGTACATGAAGTTTATATCTATGCCACATCCCCGGTGAAGATGATCGTGGGTACATTTGGGATTAAGGATATTCACGAGGAGGCTCCGTCACAAATATGGAAGGATACGTATCAGTTTGCGGGGATCGAAGAGGATGCGTTTTTCACCTATTTTCAGGGGAGAGAGAAAGCCTATGCGATAGAAATCGAAGATGTAAGAGAGTTTTCGTCTCCGATTGATCCGCGTAAGAAGATTGATAATTTCGTACCTCCGCAATCTTTCGCATATTTTGATGATAGGGTTCTTTCCTGATGGTGAGCCTGGCGGGGCAGCCCGCAGTCGCAAACCTTCGGTTTGGTCGCAAGGCAAAGCCTTGCTCGGCTGAGGTCGTCTGCTTCGCATCCAACCCGCCTCAGCTAAGGCCGCTCATATGGACCGGCCCGCCCACGCGCAAATCAAAGATTTGCTTGGCTAAGGCCGCCCCTTGCGGGGCGGCCCGCTACCTAAAACAAAAAAACATTATCCTGCGGAATCAATATATATAGACTAGAGTTGAAAATGTCGGATTATATAGTGACGCTTGAGGCAGGGTGGACGGTAAAAAATATCGAAACCGTCCAGGATGCAATAGGAATAGCCGTAAGTGAAGCGGGAAAACGCCTGAACCCATCGGCGAAATTTGTAGATGTGGATGTCCTCAACATGCCCTGCCCGTATTGCGGGAGAGAAATCAACAGCGCCCTCGTCATAGCAAAAACCGGGCTTGTCGGTCTTCTCTTATCGATGAAAGTATTCAATGCCGAAAATCCCGAGCACGCGGAACACATCGCCAAATCCGTCATCGGAAAAGCGCTCCGGGATGTATCGCTCACAACATATTCAATAGAAATAGATACGCCTGCTGAAGGTGAATCTGATGAAAAATGATCTGATCTCCGTATCAGGTCATCTCTGCGTAGACTTCATCCTCACGGTCGACGAATATCCGCCGGTCGGCGAATCGAGACGCGTAACCGAACGTAAAATATACTTCGGCGGAGGTGCCGCAAACATCGCGGTCGGCATCGCGGGACTCGGCGGAGATGCGGAGCTCATCTCTGCAGTCGGATCGGATTTTCCCGGAAGCGATTATGAAAAGCACCTCAAAAAAGCCGGCGTCAGAACAACATTCTTCCAAAGCGAAAAAAACTGTTCGACCGCCTTCATGGTAAATAATCCCGCCGGCGAACAGATAACCTACTTCGAATGGGGCGCCGGCGAAGCATTCGCCCGTTCCACACCGCCGAAACGGGATTTCGTCCATATGGCAACCGGCGACGCGGAGTTCAACATAAAAATCGCCGGAAAAGCCGGGTTCGCCTCGCTCGACCCGGGTCAGGACGTCAAATACTATACAAAAGACCAGCTCGAAACACTGCTGGATAAAATCGACATGCTCATCTGCAATAATTATGAGGTCAACATCATCCGGAATACCCTCTCATGCAGCGAAAAAGACATCCTTGATCATGTCCCGTTCGCCATAATCACTGCCGGAAAATCCGGCAGCACGGTCTACATCGACAACAGACCCGAACATATCCCCGCAGTCCTGGTCGACGCAAAAGACCCGACCGGAGCCGGAGATGCATACCGCGCCGGATTTTTCACCGGATGGAAAAAAGGACTCGACCCGGTCACCTGTGCGAAAATCGGCGCCGTAACGTCCTCTTTTGTTGTCGAAAAGGTCGGAACACAGACAAACCTGCCTGACTGGGATAAAATGATGCAGCGCTATATTCCCGTATTCGGCAGACCGGAGGTCTAGGATGAGCTGGGCTGCTCTCACGTCCGGCGGGAAAGACTCGATTCTTGCCGTACAAAAAGCAATCGATACCGGCATGCAGGTATCCCATCTGGTAACGGTCGTTCCGAAAAATCATGATTCATATATGTTTCACTCGGCAAATCTTTCAGCCGTGCCGGTAATGGCAGAACGCTGCGGAGCCGTGTATCTGGAGATTCCGTCTGAAGGCGTGAAAGAGGAAGAGGTCGCCGATTTGGAAGCGGGACTCGCTCCCCTCGGAGTGGAAGGAGTCATCGTCGGGGCGATTGAATCCGAATATCAGCGGTCGAGAGTTGCCGCGGTCTGTGAAAGGCTCGGGCTTATACTCTATGCTCCGCTCTGGAAAATGGATCCGCTCACCCTTATGCATGAAGTGGCGTCCCGCATGGATGCCTTCATCGTCGTCTGTGCGGCAGACGGTCTGGGAGACAATATCCTGGGGAAGAAAATCGATGAAAAGCTCATCGATGTGCTTGTCTCGGTTCATAAGAGCCGACGTATCCACCTCGCCGGAGAGGGCGGGGAGTATGAATCCCTTGTGCTGAATGCTCCGTGTTTTTCATCGCCGGTCAGGCATTCCGAAATGAAATACCGATACGAAGGGCTTCGCGGGGAAGTTGTAATAGACAGGTTCTGGTAATATGATACGCGAAATAAAAACCGAGTCATTAACGAAGTATATGTTCGATGCCCCGAAATGGTGGCAGTCTCTTATTGTAATAATCCTGCTCGGCTTTGCCGTTGACGGGATTATCTTCCTCCTTACGGGTGAATTGAGCTGGATGGGTCTTGCCGTTTCGATTCCGGGTGTTGCGGCGCTTGTTCTGACAAAACCGCTGGTGAGTGCTTTTGCACGTCAGGAGTTTACCTGGAACCGCTCGGGATTACTGGCTCTTGCCTCTGAAATATTCATGTTGTTCTGGATGATTCTCGCTATCTGGTTTGAACCTGCATTTGCGTATGTATTCAGTATCGGGTTTATTCTCTCAATCCGGCTGGTTGTTCTGGCGGCAGTTGCGGATTTCCGGTATACGAGAATGTATGCGCCCGCGGTGATTCAGACGTTCGCCGGTTTTGTTACGGGTGTCTGGTTCTTCGGGACAGGGTTTATTATTCCGGCGGTTGTTTCGATTTGTGTCTTCAGTCTCTGTGTCGTTGTGTTTCTGGAGTTGTTCGATCTGCCGATGAAACGGCTGAGCGGTGTCGGGGCTATGGAGTTTGTGAATGCGTTCCTTGGTCATCTGACGAACGGGTCGAATGATCTTGAGGATTATTTCCATCATATCAGCGAGTATGTTTCGATTCCGGAAACGACGTTTTTCTTCAGACGCGAGGGGAAGAAGGATGTCTGGTTTGTTGTGCCGAATCTTCATCCGGGTCCGATGGCGGAGGTCGGAGGGAGTAATTTCCCGAAGATTCTGCATGATGATTTTCTTGATGAGGCGATGGTTCTTGTGTCTCACGGCTGCGCAAGTCATGATCTGAATCTGATTTCGAATAAGGAGACGGTGAATATCACAAAGGCGATTCGCGGCAGTCTGGATAAGGTGAGGTATCAGACGACGGCGAGCCGTCCGGTGCGTTCGAGGAGCGGTACGGTTTCGATTCTGTCCCAGAGGTTCGGGGATGCTCTGCTGATGGTGACGACCCGTGCGCCGGAGATGACGGAGGATATGGATTATTCGATCGGGAGGATTGTGATGGGGGAGAGTATGGGTCGTTATAAGAATGTGGGGTTTGTGGATGCTCATAATTGTATGACGGATGTGACGAAGATTATTTATGCGTCGACGAAGACGGGGAATGAGTTTATTTCGGGCGCGGATCAGGCGATGAATGATCTTCTTGATGCGGAGATGCTGCCGTTTTCAGTGGGTGCGGCACAGGTGATTCCGCCTTTTGGACGGGCGGAAGGGTTTGGCGATATGGGTATTATTGCGATGGTGACGGATGTGGCAGGGGTGAAGACGGCGTATGTTTTGTTTGACGGGAATAATGTTCAGGGAGGGACCAGGGATATTTTCAGGAATACGATTCTGGGGCTGGGGCTGGATGAGGCAGAGATTCTGACGACTGACTGCCATGTGGTGAATTCGGTTTCGGGGAGGAATCCGATCGGGGATGCGGTTAAGCCGGATGAGATTCTGCCGTATGTGACGGAGGCAGTGCTGAAGGCGATTGAGGATTTGTCGCCGGCTGAGGGGGGAGCGGCGATGGGTATCTGTGAGGAGGTGGAGGTGTTCGGACCTTCACGTATTGTGCAGCTGACGTCTACGGTGAATGCGATTGTGACGAATCTTATGCCGTTTGCGGTTCTGCTGCTTATGGTGGCGTTTTTGCTGATTCTTGTCGTGTGTATGATGGTGCTGTGAGGTGCGGACCGGTCCATAGGACCGGTCTTAGCGGAGCAAATCTTTGATTTGCGACTGCGGGGTGAGACGAAGGGGCGGTCTCATCCAATGAAGTCGATAGATTTTTTTTTTGCGGATGTGCTGCGGAAAGGGGTTCCGTTTTCCTCCTCACCCCTTACGCAAGCCTGGGGGCGAAGCCTTCGAGTACGTCCGTCGTCGTATTGCGCCCCCCTTCTCCCGGTGAACAGAATCAGATTTGCTCAAACGGGATTCTTTGGTTGTACGTCGAGTTCGTGTACTGGATTCTTTTTTGATGGCCGTA
>DAWV01000004.1:0-6295 GCA_002506085.1 Methanocorpusculaceae archaeon UBA425 | reverse complement strand
CACAGAAACACGGAAAATATAAAAAATCGGTTGGATGAAACCCATGTCGTACCCTCCCCCGTCCCCCACACCGAACCCACGGAAATCAACGGAATTCACGAAAAGGGGGACAGGGGTGGGCTGCCCCGAAGGGGCGGCCTCAGCGGAGGCGGGTTGGCGACGAAGTCGACGACCTTAGCTGAGCAAACTGAAAGTTTGCGAGCAAATCTTTGATTCGCGAGCAAGCGAGGGTCGAAGACCCGAGTCGGAGAGCAAACCGAAGGTTTGCGAACGGGCGGGGGAGGGCACTAGATGTATCCAGTCCAACCATTTTTTTTATTTTCTGTGTTTTCGTATATTTTTCGTGAATTTCCTGTGATGTCTGATAGTGAAAAATATGAGATGAAACGATTCTATAAAACATATCTTCAGAATTGTTTTGCGCAGAATATTCCGGATGGGAATCTTCGATCATCGTTTCTCTCAGCTGACACGCAGCCGCATCCTGATTCGTGAACTCCGTGCCATATTATAGAGGTATATATACAGACGGGGAAGAATACTCAAACATAACGGGGATAATTATGACACAGGAAAAAGACGAGACATACACAAAAAAAGAGGGAGCCTCCGTGATCTATCTTGCCGGCGGTTGTTTTTGGGGACTGGAGAAACTTATGCAGTCCATCCCAGGGGTTATTCAAACGACGGCCGGCTATGCGAACGGGAAATCAGATATTGTCCCGGATTACCAGATTGTCTCTTCCGGGCGGTCAGGATATCGGGAGACGGTGCGTGTCGGGTATGATCCCAGAAAAATCAGTCTTGATGCTCTGCTCTTCGCTTACTTCCGGGTGATAGATCCCACCCTTGAGAACAGACAGGGAAACGACCGGGGCACCCAGTATCAGACAGGCATCTACTATGTCGATGACTCGTCGAAAGAGACGGTTATGCGGATAGCAGAGATCGAACGGGAGAGGCATCCGGCGTTCAAAGTGGAGATCGGTCCGCTGACTTCATTTTATGATGCTGAAGAGTATCATCAGAAGTATCTGGATAAAAATCCCGGAGGCTACTGTCATATAGGGGCAGACGAGTTTTTGGAGGCGGCCGAAATGATCATCGATCCGGGAAAGTATCCGCGTCCGAAAAAGGAAAAGATTGCTGAGATTTTAGATGAGACCGCGTTTTCCGTGACGCAGAAAGGCGATACGGAACCGGCGTTTCAGAATGCGTTCCGGGACCGGCATGAAAAAGGGATATATGTGGATGTCGTGACCGGCGAACCGCTGTTCACCTCATCCGATAAGTATCAAAGCTCCTGCGGATGGCCGGCATTTTCGGAAAGTATCGATAAGAACACGATTATCCCGCGGGAAGACAATTCGTTTGGGATGAAGCGGACCGAAGTGAAGAGCAGGGCGGGGAACTCCCATCTCGGGCATGTATTTTTTGGGGACCGTGAATCCCCGAGCGGCACACGGTATTGTATTAATAGTGCATCACTTCGCTTTATCCCGTATGCTGAGATGGAAAAGGAGGGATACGGGTACCTGAAGAGTAAGGTGAGGTAGGGCGGGTTGGCGACGAAGTCGACGACCTCAGCCGAGGCGGGGTGAGCCGCCAGGCTCGCCCTCAGCGGAGCAAATCTCTGATTTGCGATTGCGGGCTGACCCGAAGGGGCGGCCTCAGCCAAGCAAAGCTCCGGCTTTTTCCGTCTTTCTGAAATACCGGTAGATCTCATGCCTCAGTTCATCACGAAGGAGCTTCTTTGCTTCTTCATCATGCATGAGTAAGCCCATGAACTGATCATTCAGCAGATACAAATTGACCAGCTTCTCATCAAAGTCCTTGTCAAACTTTGTGGCAAACATATCTTCAGAATTGTTTTGTGCAAAAAATTCCAGATGGGGATCATCAATCATCGTGTCTCTCAGCTGACTCGCAACCGCATCCTGATTGGTGAACTCCGTGCCGTACTTCTCATTGATTTTCCGGATGATTTCCGTGAGCGTATCTTTCAGTTCTTCCTGTTTCCCGGTAAAACCGGTAACCGGTTTGAGCGTTCCTTCCATGCCCGGTTCCAGAACCAGAGACCCGCTATAGGTTTTTTCAAGCCGGTAGTATTCCATCAGAATCTTGTCATCGATTTCAACGATAATCTGTTTGCCTTTTGGGAGTACTTTGCTGAGGTATTTGACAAAGAGGTAGAATTTTTCCAGATCTTTATCATACATCCGATAGATCTGGGTTATGAATCCATAGATTCTGATGTACCTTACGAGAATCGATTTGAAGAGATCACGTTCCTCTTCGGGTTTTGCTGCATATCTGTCAAGTGCGGGTTTAAGGAGTGCGGATAATTTTCCGAGAAGTTCCTTTTCCGGTCTATTCTGAGCCGAGAAGTATTTTGCTGCGAATGCTTCGACTTCCTGATATTGGATGATCTGATAGGCGTCCAGATCGGATTTGAGGTCATAGAGGACGTTTGGGTCGGTTTCTTCTTCAAGTCTGGTGGTTTCGTAGTAGGTCTGGAAGGATTTCTGTATCTCATCGGCGGTGTTTACGAAGTCAAGGACGAAGGTTTCCTCTTTTCCTTCCATGGTGCGGTTGAGCCGGGAAAGTGTCTGGACGGCTTTAATTCCTGAGAGTTTTTTGTCGACGAACATGGTGTGAAGGTAGGGTTCGTCAAATCCTGTCTGGTATTTTTCCGCGACGATGAGGAAGTTGAAGTTGTCATGGAACTCTTTTTGGAGCTGCTTTTCTTTGATGGTTTCGCCGTCTTTGGTTTTGTTGATCTTTTCTTCGGTCCAGGTGTCTCCATCGAGAGGGATTTCGCCGGAAAATGCTACAAGAACGTCGATGTCGTCGTATTTCTGATCTTTGATGTAGCGTCTGAACTCGAAGAGATAGCGTACGGCGTGCAGTCTTGAGGAGGTGACGAGCATTGCCTTGGCTTTTCCGCCGATCTGGTGTCTGGTCTGGTTTCTGAAGTGTTCTACGATGATGGCGGTTTTTTGTGCCAGGTTGTGGGGATGAAGGCTTTCATATTTTTTGACGGCACGCTGGCCTGCGGTGGTTTCAAGTTCAGGGTCGTCAGGGATGTTTTTGATGATTTTATAATACATCTGGTAGGTGGTGTAGTTTTTGAGGACGTCGAGGATGAAGCCTTCTTCGATTGCCTGCCGCATTGAGTAGATGTGGAAGGGGAGGTAGCTTTGGTCGGGCTGTTTTTGGCCGAATATCTGGAGGGTGGTGTGTTTTGGGGTGGCGGTGAAGGCGAAGAAGCTGAGGTTTTTGTGCTGACCATGGGTCAGTAGTTCTGTGTTGAGTTTGTCTTCTTCGTCGGGTCGCTGTTCTTCTTCGGCGTTTTCGAGCCGGGCGTATTCTTCGAGGTTTTCTGTTGCAGCAAGGGCTTTTTTGAGTTTTTTGGCGGATTCGCCGGTTTGGGATGAGTGGGCTTCGTCTACGATGACGGCGAAGTTTCGGTTTCTGCTGTCGATTTCTTCGTAGATGATGGGGAATTTCTGGAGGGTGGTGATGATGATGGGAATCCCGGCATTTATTGCTTCTTTGAGCTGGGATGAGTTTTTGTCGATTTTTCTGACGACGCCCGGGACGTGGTCGAACTGGTAGATGGTGTCCTGGAGCTGGGAGTCGAGGATTTTCCGGTCGGTGACGACGATGACGGACTGGAATATTTTGGTGTTGGTGTTGTCATGGAGTCCCATGAGCCGGTGGGCGAGCCAGGCAATGGAGTTGGATTTGCCGCTTCCTGCACTGTGCTGGATGAGGTAGTTTTTGCCGGAGCCGTTTTGGCGGACGTCACGGAGGAGTTTTGTGACGACGTCGAGCTGGTGGTATCTGGGGAAGATGAGGGTTTCTTTGCCGGTTTTTTCGTCTTTTGCTATGTGGAGGTATTTGTGGAGGAGTTCTATGAGGGTGTCTTTTATGAGGATTTCTTTCCAGAGGTAGGAGGAGGGGTAATCGCCGTTTTGGGAGGCCGGGTTGCCTTTTCCGCCGGTGACGCCGGGTCCGTTTGATCCCTGGTTGAAGGGGAGGAAACGGGTGCGGGTTCCTGCAAGGCGGGTGGTCATCCAGACTTCGTAGAGGTCGACGGCGAAGTGGACGAGGACCCGGTTTTTGAATGCGAAGATGGGGTCGCGGCCGCTTCGGTCGAATTGGTATTGGCTGATTGCGTTCGTGACGTTTTGTCCGGTGAACTGGTTTTTGAGTTCGAGGGAGATTATGGGTATGCCGTTTATGAGGAGGACGATGTCTATGCTGTTTTCGGATGAGGGGGAGTATCGGAGCTGCCGGGTGCAGTGGAGTATGTTTTGGTCGTAGAGGATGGAGGTTTCGTTGTTTATGGTGGTTTCGGGTTTCCAGTAGATAAGTTTGAACCGGAGGCCGCGGTCGGCGATTTCGGTTCTGAGGGTTTTGAGGAGTCCGTTCCGGGTGATTTCTTCGGTGACCCGGCGGATGAATTGGGTTTCGCTTTTGTCGCCGTATATGGTTGTGTATTTTTCCCAGGTTTTGGGCTGGGTGGTTTGTATGAAGGTGAGGAGGGTCTTTGTGTCGAGGGCGAGGTTCCGATCGAATTGTTTCGGGTCGCCGTGATCGTATCCCCCATGTTCTGTCAGGTAGGTTTCAATATCTTCTTCGAGTTGTTTTTCGTTTAATATCGGGTCCGGCATGGGGATTTTGTCACTAAATAGTATATGGAGGGGGAGAGAGTAAATAAATTAGGATGTTTTTGTGGTTTGTTCCAACATTCTTTCTATGACGTTTTTATGTTGTTTCATGATCATGAAAGCGAAGTGTTCGACCATACCCGTATAATCTTCTTTATCTCCCAGGTCAAGTGCATCAAGATATTCTTTGCGGAAGTTTTCTGCGATGAAAAACATTCTGGGAAATTTGTCTCTGATGAGGAGGTAGTTGAAGATCTCCCTTCCGGTCCTTCCGTTTCCATCATTGAACGGGTGAATACATTCAAAGTTGTGGTGGAAAAGAACAGCCTGTTCGAAGGGGCAGTAGCCTTCTGATACTTTCCGGTAGTATTCGTCGATGATTGCCTGGAGGCTTTCTTCTATTATCTCTGCCGGAGGGAGGAGCCCGTCATACCCGACGATAACAATGGCGTTCGACCGGCGGAACACACCTGCCATTTCGATGTCGATGTTGGTCATGATCAACTGGTGGATTTTCCTGATGAACTCAAGAGTGACTGGTTTTTTGTAGGAGTCACGATAATTTTTGACGAGTCTGAAGTTCTGGACTTCGTTGATCTCGCGCAGAAGTTTGTTGTCGGGGGCGATGTTGTCCTTGAGGAGTTGTTTTGTCTGGCGAAGGTCGAGGGTGTTTCCTTCGATGGAGGTTGTTCCGTGGACGTACTGGTATTCGCAGTTCTTTTCGTATACTTCGAGTTCGTGAGAGGTGAGGGTATCTTGTGATATTTTATGAATATAGCGGATCTGTTCTATTTCACGACCGATAGAGGAGGGGATGTATTGGTATTTGAGTGTTTGCGATCTGAGTTCTCCATATTTGTCTGCAGACTGTTTCAGTATTTCGAACCCGTGGGTTTCTCTGGCTGCATGTTCTTCTTCGGGTGTCGGCGGTGAACCTGTTTTGATGAGGCGGGAGACTTTTGTTCCCTTTTTGCCGACACGGATGTCTTTGACGAGATAATATTTGTCTCCTGATGCCGAGGGGCGTTTTTCTATTCTTAGTTGTGTGTCCATGGGTGCTGTAATGTATTAGGTATGTAACTTTGTGATGATTATGGTTTTGATTACATACCTGATTTTGAGGTATGCAGTTTTGCGTGTTTAATGATTTTTATTACATACCTTGATGATGAAGAGTTATATGAAGGTTTTTTCAAAATCTGGGTGATAATTATGGTTTTTCTGAATTCTTCTGCCGGGTTTATGAGGGGGAGGGGGTGCGGATCTGCATACCCGGAGAGGAGCAGGTATGAAAAGATTTGGGGGATGGACATATGCGAAAGAACGAATCGGGAAACCGGAGAGCTTCGCTTCGCTCTTCGTGTGATGCGGTGAAAATCCAGGAAAAAAGAAGCCCCTTCCCGGCGAACATAATTGAATTTGCCCAAGCGGGATTCTTTGGATGTACTTCGATTTTGTGTACCGGATTCTTCAGGTGTAAATATCATCACACGAAATTCACGAAAACTTCCACGAAAACACGAAAACCAATAAGGTTCGGTTATAGGCGAATCTCTGTCGTCCCTCCCCCGTCCCCAACACAAAATTTTCGAAAATCAACGAAATGCACGAAAAGGGGG
>DAWV01000003.1:29097-50024 GCA_002506085.1 Methanocorpusculaceae archaeon UBA425 | reverse complement strand
AGTCTTCGAACTGAATCCCTTGGAGAAAACATCCTTTTTACAGGAGGTTCCCGGGGTCAGTTTGGCTGACTTTCGAGGTAATAATGTTAGGCGGGCTTTGTTATAAACCCTCCGAATCATCGTTACAGGACCCCGGAAAATCCACATTTCTGCGGGTCTTCCGGGGTTTTGCTCGGTATAAGGCACACGCGGATAACTCCCGGTTCCTTGCGGAATCGGGGGGGGGTATTCACGCGCCTTGCGAGGTAACTAGATTGGAGCAAATCACATATAAACCCGCCGATTGCATTCCCGCCAAAAATAATTTTTGACTGATATCAAAGCGGCATAATGCGTGAGAGAGCATCATAAACCATCTTTTTCCAGTGTCCCGGCGCGAGATGATAGGTTTCACGCGCAAGAAGAATATCTGCAGAGGGGTTTTCCGCCGAGAGCGCATCCACCCTTTCGAGAGTGGAACGCGCAGTATCCTGAATCCATAAATCACGCGTCTCCTGATTCACCGCAAGAATCGACTCTGCACGCACAGAAACCAGCGTTTTGCCTTCAGGGGTCGTGTAGGCATTCGGTTTTCCGATAACCACGACAAATGACGGGGTTTCTGTATCGATTTTTGCAAGCTGATGCATTGCTTCCGGCTGATACGAACTTGCGTTGATAAAGAATATCCCGGTCGGATCAGAAACCCGCGCGCGATAGATAATATTCTGGTCGCCAACTTTATCCTTCTGGGTTATAGTCCCTGCAATCAGAACACGATTACACCGCTCACCTGTCGGCAGCAAAAGAAACACCGGACTCTTTTCATCCTCGGTATCCTTAATCGTCTTCGTCGCCTCGCGAAGTTCGGCAGCAAACACACGTTTTGCCGGCTCCCGCTCATAGGACATAAACTGCCCGTTTGGAATAGCACTCATGTCCGGTCATCCTCCTGGACATTTCCCGCACGATTCAAAAGTTCAGCTGTTATCTTTGTATCCAGATGAATAAACTCTGCAGATTTCACTAAAATTCTCCCATCGAACTCGTTCCCAAGGCATTTTACATACCTGCCGCACAGACGTTCCGTAAGCTCGGTCTGAATCTCTTCCAGACCAAGAGGACTGTTCGATGCAATTTCTATTGCCTGATCCATAGTCATATCAGAAAGTTTCTCGGTAACTTCGCGATTCATGAGAACATTGCATGCCCGGTGACCATCATCCACAACACCTTTTATTCTGAGATCATACTTGAAATTATTCTGGATTTCATGCACAGGACAGAAATTCTGCCGGGAAAGAACACGATTACACCCGTCAACCGGGCAGCGTCTCACAAGACCCGACCCTTTTGAAACCTGAACAATTGTTCCTGACACCTCATCAAGACGCGTGCCAACCGCAATATCCGTATCAGACTCATCCGCAGAATATGTCGCCGGATTCAGACTGATAGACAGACGACCATTGAACTCATCCACTTTCGCATTAATAATTTCATAGACGCGCCCAAGCTCAAGCCTCTCTTTGGACTCGTCCTGCCACAGAACAAATTTGATTCTGCCCGTCTCATCGCCGACAAGACCGCTCTGCATCATCCGATCGCTCTTAGACTCCCATTCCTCAACGAACTTCACGCGAAGAGAAGCATAACCGACCTTCAGATTCCGAATCGTCGTAATCGGCAGAGGCTCTTTCGGGGCAGAAACACCGGATTTGATCGGCACAGAAATCTCGATATCCTCATCCTGTAACCATACTGCCGAATTCAGCGTCAGGGACAGTTTTCCATTATACTCATCAACGCTTGCATAGAAAATATTGTAAACAGCCCCGGAAACGAGTTTCTCCTTTTCGGCATCCTGCCACAGAACAAACTTCATCCGTCCGGATTCATCAGCAACAAGTCCGCTCTGCATCATCCGTTCGCTCCGTGATTCCCACTCGTCAACAAATTTCACACGGATACAGGAAACAACCCCCGGCTTCAAATCGCTGAGCTTTGTAGGCTCCGACGGAACAAGACATCGGTCATCTTCAATCCCGGTAACGCGGGAACCGGAATGAAGTTTCAGATTGGGAACACCCTTAAACGAATCAACAACAGCCGAATCGATACGATACCACTTCTCAATCTCGAGTTTCGGCAGTTCAGTCGCTTTGGAAAATATCACAAATCGTACTGCCCCGGAACTATCCGCGAGAATGCCGCTCTGCGAAATCGCCGGTGAATTAGGCACCTGCAGCGAAACAACTTTTGCCTCGACAGTAACCCAGTCATTCGGCTGGACATCAGCAATATTTGCGATATCACCCGCCTGATTCGCGGCTGGTTTTGCCTCTTCGGGAATTTTGTACTGCTTATACTGGTCGGAAAGAACTTTCCGTTCCGCTTCAAACGGAACAACACCAAACTCATTGATGTAAAGACTCAGCTTCTCAGAAATGCTGTGACTGTCGGGCGAAACTCCTTTAGCTTTTAGGTTCAGGGAGATTCTATCGGCAATCTGTTGGATTTGTTGGGTATCCATGTTGATCTCCGGTTAAGACGTTGACTTTAAGATATATAAATCCTGACCGCGCGGTGCGATAATGCCCAATCGTTCTGAAAAATACCGCTCTCACTGAATGATACGATACAAAAATTCAGGTCTCGTAATAAAAAAACGAAGATAATCTGAGAAAATAAGACCGTGGAAATCTAGCTGATCCCATTCCGCCTTTCGAGTAAAATCGTATTCTGCCACCGGCCGAACCTGTCTCTCGCAATTCTTTCACGATAACCAACTTCCCGGAACCCGCACTTTTTATGAAGGCTGATGCTTGCCGCATTAATGGCCAGAATACTCGCATACAAACACCAATAACCTTTCTCCTCACTTACCCTGCAAAGATGATTCAGCAGCTCCGAGCCCAACCCCCTGCCGCGAAACGCTTTATCGAAATAAATACTGACTTCGATAACACCCCTATAGGCATCCCGTGCAGACGTAGGACTGACGGCACACCATCCGGCAATGGTATTTTCCGCAAGCAGGACATAGCGGCAGTCTTTCAGATGTACCTTATCCCATGCTTCGAAAACCGGACATTTTGTTTCAAAAGTCGATATACCTTCCAGAAGTGCCTGCTGATAAATAGCAGAGACCCTCTCCCAGTCATTCTCTTCCATATCTCTAATGGTAAAATTCATGAATTACACCTCATCGCTCCTCTAACTTCGCTCCGCATACCCGGCAGTACTTCGAATCATCCGATGCCCCGGCTCCGCACACCGGACACACTTCCACGGGACGCCTTCGGGGAAAAAACAAAAACAGCGGGAAAAACAGAAACAAAAAGAAAAACGGAAATCCCAGAATCAGACATACGACAGTAAGTACAATCGAACCCGCAAAAAGAATTAGTGCGGCTATTGTCTGAACCTGCATCTATAACTCAATCTCTAAACTCACGTCAGCGCATACAACCGAATGCGTAAGTGAGCCCATGCTGATTACATCAACATCCAGACCCGCAAATCTGCCAACGGTATCCGGCGTAATCCCGCCGGAAATCTCTAACGTAACATTCTCACGAAGTCCGGCAGACTTCAGAGCTGAAATCGCCTCACGGATTTTATCGGGAGTCATATTATCAAACATAAGAATATCCGCACCGGCCCGCGCTGCAAGAAGAGCGTCCTCTAACGACTCAACCTCACACTCGACCTTCTTATCTGAATAGGCCTTCGCCCGGCGGACTGCTTCATCAACCGGCAGAAACGACCGATGCGTATCCTTAATCAGAAACTGATCCGACAAATCATATCGGTGGGGCAGACCTCCGCCCGCAACAATAGCCTTCTTATCAAAATAGCGGAGACCGGGCGCAGTCTTCCTCGTCCCTGCCACACGGACATGGTCATTAACCACAGAAACAAGATGATTGGCTTTTGCCACGCCCGATGCAATGCCGCTCATACGGCCGAGAAGATTCAGACAGGTCCGCTCACGCGAAAGAATTGCATGAACCGGACCTTTGAGCGAGATTATTCTCCCGCCGGATTTCACCTGAGCGCCGTCCATAATCTCCGGCACTGCATGTACTCCCGCGTTCTCAAACAGCCAGACACACTCCTCGACGCCTGACACAACCATATCCTCTCTTGCCTCAATCCGTGCGGAAACGACAGTATTTTCGAGAAGAGCAAGCGTCGTGATATCGCCCGAGGAAACATCCTCGGCAACAAACGAAAGAAGCTGATCAGTCGGAATCATTTACTTTGAGACCTTTATCATCCGCTCAATTGCTACGCGGGCACGGTCTGCAATGATATCCGGAACCTGAACCGGAACGACACCATCACGAAGAGTCACATACAAATCCTCCTCGGTGATGAGTTTCATGTTCGGGCACACCGCCATATCCATTGCATGGAAAAGAGTGTCCGGATATTTTTTCTGCAGAGGATGGATAATTCCTTTCTCGGTGAGAATTACCCACTCCTTCTTTGTGCCGCAGTTCCTGAGCATATATCCTGTCGAACCCACCATATCGGATGCAAGCTGAACCTCGCTTGAACATTCCGGATGGCAGACTATGGCTGCATCGGGATACTCGCGTCTCGCATTTTCAATATCCCTCACGGAAAACTGATGATGTGTCGGGCAGCCGCCGTTGTGCGGAACAGGTATGATTTTTTTCTCAGGAACCAGCCTCTGCACATATGCCGCGAGATTGGCATCCGGACCAAACAGAACCGTATCTTCCGGAAGAGCGCGGACCACATCAGCGGCATTTGCCGAAGTACAGGTAATATCGCACTCCGCCTTCGTTGCCGCGGTCGAATTCACATACACAACAAACGGTGCTCCCGGATGTTTTGCCTTTGCAGCACGAACCGATTCCGGAGTGAGCTGATCCGCAAGAGGACAGCCTGCCTCCGGGCGCGGGATGAGAACGGTTTTTTCCGGCGAGAGAATCTTCGCCGTCTCCGCCATGAAATAGACACCGCAAACGACAAGCGTCGACTCCTTCGCCTCCTTTGCACGGCGGGCGAGTTCAAGCGAATCCCCCGTAATGTCGGCGAGGTCCTGGATTTCCGGCGGCTGATAATTATGTGCGAGAATCAGGGCGCCTTTTTCTGCGGCAAGCCGCCTAATCTCCTGCCCGCAGGTCATGCTCCAATCACCAGAGGGTTATCCAGATTTCTGAGAAGTGTCAGAATCGAAAGGGCCGCCAGATAACTTGTTGCCGGATTTGCCGGAGACGGAACATTTCTGACTCTGACATAGGCTTCTCCGAACTCTCCTTCGAAGAATATTTCATGCATATTCCGGTCTTCGTTTGGGTCCATCCAGAGTTCGACATCCACCTCCCGGCCGCATGCTATCGAAAGGGATTCAGCAACGTTCGTGTTTTTCGGATACTGGTGAACACAGTCAAAGGCTTTTCCCGTGAAGATACAGGTTTTTTCGGTCGCTTCACGCGAAAGGGATTTCGGATTCTTCGTTGTCCGCAGGACGAATTTATCCACATTCGAAATCTGACCGACCCGGATATTATCAAGTCCCATGATAGCTCCCGACGGAATATGGATTTTTCTCTTATTCTCACGGGCAATCATAATGAGAGCTTCCCGGAATGAAATATCCGCGAGAGCTCCCACGCTCATAATAACAATATCTTTTCCCGCAAGGAGGACTTCTTCCGCATAGGCGGTCGCAGCGGATACGGAGGCCGCCTCGACAATAATATCAGTCGGCTCCTTCAGGAATGCAGTGAAGTCAGAGTAGGGAGTTGCGCCGAATTCCCTGCCGAATTCTTCGGCACGTTCAAAAACCACATCAAAAACAGCAGTTATTTTGAAGTTTTCCTGACCTTTCGCTATGACTCTCCCAATATTTCCGCACCCTAAAAGCCCGATGGTTATCATACTACTAGTGAATTTCGGATTAAAGATAGTTAAGGATTGTGTCCCCCGTCTCCGGACATGGGAAAAGGAAGGAATTATTTTTGGTATTCCAGGATGTCGCCCGGCTGACAATGAAGTACTTCGCAGATAGATTCCAGTGTTGAAAACCGGATTGCGGCGATTTTTCCGGTCTTGATTTTAGAAAGATTGGCATTGGTGATGCCAACCTTTTCCGCGAGTTCATTCAGAGACATTTTCCGGTCCGCCATCACGCGGTCAAGCCTGAGAATAATCGGCATGATCAGAGAGTCTCATCCGCCTGCTCCTGAAGTTCCAGACCATACTGAAAGATGTGAGCGAGACAGTATACCACAAATGCAAGAACCAGACCTTCAATACTTATTGAATACAGTTCCATGGAGATGCCGAGGATTGCCCCGCCGATTATTTCAATCAGGGCAGGGACCACAGCAATTAACCCGATCAGGATAGCGATTTTTTTCAGATGTTTCGCATTTTCTCCTGAGAAGGGAAGCAGAGTCTTTCTGATGCCGGAAAATATTTTACCGGCAGTAATCAGAATACCCATAATAAGACCCATGTACGTCAGACTGACCGCCGTGAATAACAGATAAATCCACATGAGGGCAGCTCCGCTTACGACAGAACCTGAGTCAGTGAGAAATATATCCCCGATTTCTTCCGCCGTGAACATCCCGTCAAATGCCCCGGACCCTGCAGTTCCGCAGATGAGACAGGTTACCCCAAAGAGAAGAACTATCGTCACGATAATAATCCATCCGAAAATCCTGGCAATTTTCAATACTATATCAGCAATACGTGCACTTTTTTCAATTTTCATCTGAGTATCATTCATGTGAGTTGTCACAACCATAGGTATGTAGTATAACATTAATATATTATCGTTAAACGATAATTAATTGTCGTTATAATACGGGCAGGTCAGATAAGGCGAGACTTGATGAGCAAAGAGAGCGCATCTATTTCTAAGATGGTAAGCAGGAATCATGTTGCTGCAGTGGATTTAGGGGCGACGCATGTCCGTGCAGGAATAATCGACACCGAAGGTAAAATACTTGCATTTTCCCGGAATGAGGTAAAGGGAGTATCAGACGGGGTTGAAATACAGAAACTCATCACCGATATGCTAGCAGATTTGATACGAAAGTCCCGCATTTTGCCGAAAGCAATCGGCATCAGCACAGCGGGACCCGTTGATTTGAAAAACGGCTCTGTTACCGGCTCCCCGAATATGAAATGCAGCCGGATTTTCCTCACCGAACCCCTTTGTGATCAGTTCGGGATTCCGGTAAGTATGATGACCGACTGCAAAGCCGGCGCTCTCGGAGAATATACTTTCGGAGGGGAAAAAGAAGCAGGCACGCTCGTCTATCTCACATTTTCCACAGGAATCGGTGCGGGCGTTATAGAAAACGGAAAACTCCTCTCCGGCTCGAACGGAAATGCCTCAGAGGTCGGGCATTTCCCCGTGGATACAAACTGGAACATTCCCTGCGGCTGCGGGGGAACCGGACACTGGGAAGCCTATGCGAGCGGAACCGGCATCCCGAAATTTTTCCGCGCCTGGAGTGAGAAGTCTGCCGAATGTGTGCCGAATCCGGCAATCACCGCCGAAGAAATTCTGAAAGCGGCAGAGATAAAAAGCCCGCTCTGTCTTTCATTCTCTGAAGAGCTTGCAAAAATAAACGGGCGGGGACTTTCAGCAGTCATTGCCGCATACAATCCCGATGTGATTATTCTGGACGGTCCCATTGTCAGAAACCACCCCTCGCTTATTGCCGGAAAAATGACCGGACATCTGGACCACTACCTGACAATCCCGGATATTCGTCTCTCCTCCCTTGACGGAAAGGCCCCTCTCCTTGGCGCAGCATGTGCTGCCTTCAAATAAACCATGAACAAAAAACCAAATTCCCCCACCCCGGCCAAATAATTAATTCATAAGAATATATATCCTCAAAACGGCAAAACTTAATACTATTAATGAGTGATTCTCTCCTCGTAAGGTTCAGGCGATGGTTCCGGAATAATTTCGTATTCTTCGGGCCGGGTCTTCTTCTCGCAATCACGGCGGCGGGAGAAGCCGGCGTCACCGAAGCAATCGAAATCGGAGCACATTATGGTCTCGCGCTAACCTGGGTCGTCATAATCACTCTTGTTTTCAAATACGCATTTACGAACGGAATTGCACGTTATACGCTGGCGACGCATCAGACCATATTCGATGCGCTCAACACCCTGCCCGGTCCGAAACACTGGGGCTCATATCTCATAATATTTTCCTATCTCGTAGAGATGTTTGCGATTGGCGCAATGCTGATGTTTTGTGCGACATTCCTGGACTATCTTCTCCCGGGAATTTACTCGGTCTTTTTCATAGCAGTCTTCCTCCTCATACTGGTTTTAGCCGTCCTCCGGACCAGCTCATACGAAATCCTCGAACCGGTAATGGCGATAATGATAACCCTGCTTGCAGTGGGAATTATCCTCTGCCTACTGCAATTCCCGCTTTCTTTTAACCTCCTCGCCGGCGGGCTGATTCCAACAATTCCGAAAGGTTCCGAGATGGCAATCCTGGCCATTCTGGGAGTTGTCGGTTCCGGACTGAACCTCATGCTTTATTCGGTATGGTTATCCCAGAAAACCAAAAACCGTGAAGAAAATAAAATGGAATGCAATCTGCAGAACGAGTCGTTCTTCAGAAAATATATCCGCAGTGTAAACATTGACGTCCTCACCGGATTCATCTTTGTTGCAATCGTCACCATTGGTTTCATGGTCCTCGGCTATGTAGGATATGCAGTCTCCTTCATGCCCCATGGAGCTGAAATCACTCTTGACACATTAATCACCCAGGTGCTCTACATCTTCGGATCGATTCCCTACGGATCATATATTTTCCTCTTATTCGTCGCAATCATTTTCTTCGGCGCAGTTGTCGTCGGCATGGATGCACGTGCGAGAGCGCTTTCAACCGTAATCCATCACATGGGACTGGACAGAGGAAAAAAGATGCCGGATGAGAGTAAACTCTACAAACTCATTCTTCTCGTCTTCTCCGCAGTAATTATAATAACATTCATTATTGCAAATCCGATGACGGTCATCCGTCAGATTTCTGCTCTCTCGGCAATCCTTTTCGGCATATTCGGATTCATCGTCATTTACCTTGACCACAAACTGCCGAATTACGCAAAAGGAAACAGAATCTGGCTCGTGATAATGGCTCTCGGGAGTGTACTCTCGATTTATATCGCACTCTTAATCGAATCCTCATTCCTGGTAAATGGCATCCCGTTAATCGAACGAATGCTGGTAATCGTAGTCGTCCTCTTCATCATCACAAAAACCGACCTGTTCAGGAAACTCATCGGCGGAA
The DNA here is from genome assembly GCA_002506085.1 of Methanocorpusculaceae archaeon UBA425. GTDB lineage: Archaea > Halobacteriota > Methanomicrobia > Methanomicrobiales > Methanocorpusculaceae > Methanocorpusculum. Next base: position 40,726 of record DAWV01000003.1, on the reverse strand, counting down.
AGGCGACCGCAGTCGATAAATTATGGGCTGTCGGTTTGTTTGGCGCACTTTCCGTCTACGGTGTATTCAGAGGGATAGCTGTTGGCGACCTTATCTTCAATTTCAGTGCTGTCGGACCAATAGTCGCGGGACTGTTAGGCGGTCCCATCGTTGGCGGACTTGCCGGTTTAATCGGATGTATCTATCGGTTTGCGCAGGGAGGGTCAACTGCCATCGGATGTTCTCTTGCAATTCTCATTGCCGGACTCATCGCAGGATTTGCCATTCATTTCTGGAAAGGAAAGGTTACCGTCTTCAAAGCGGCGATTCTCGCAATCGTCATAGAACTGATACATCTTCTCATAATCGTACCGGTCTGCGGACTCGCCTTCGGCACGCAGACCATGCCTGAGGTCATATCCACAATAACCAGCACCCTTCTGCCGGTAACGATGGTAAACACGCTGGGTGTGGCATTATTCGCCTATTTCGTAAAAGAGTATCAGGTCTTTGCCGAAGGCGAACACAAACTCTTCCGCAGAAAGAAAAAAGAAGATAAAGACAAACCAAAAGAGGAGAAATAAATGTCCGGTCACGAAGAGAAAAAGCCGGAGACAAAGACCGCGAAGTACATCACCGGCGGTATTTTTCTTCTGGCAATACTCATGTTCATCATTACATTCCATCCGTTTGGAACACTTCTCCTCGAAGATTTCCCGGAGGATGAAGTACTCGTCGCGGTAACCCTTCCCTTCGAAGGCGAGATGGCAGCATTCGGTATCGAGTATCAGCGGGGAATCGAACTCGCCGTAAATGATATTAATGAAGCCGGAGGTATCCGGGGTGTCCCGGTGAAAGCTGTTTACTATGACAATAAAGGAAATGCCACTCTCGCAATAGAACAGTTCAAGGAAATTCATGAGCGCGGAATCCCTGTCGTAATTGGCGCAGTATCAAGTACCGTGACATTAGCTCTGGCTCCCTATGCAGAGACCTACGAGATTCTTCTGATATCTCCATCGGCAACTTCCGCAAGTCTTACCGCATACAGGAATTACGTCTACAGAACGGTTTCCTCGGATATTTACCTTGGAGCGGGGATCGCGAAGATAATCGGGGAGCAGAATAAAACGCAGAATGTCATGGTCATTTATCTTGATACCAATTATGGAAAAAGTCTCAAAAGTGCATTTGTCAATGAGGTGAACGCTTCGTATCATGATCTGCATATCGTATCTGTCCTGATGGTTCCGGATTCGAACACAGTCAATACCACTGCAATCATCGACGAGATGAAAAAGACCAATCCGAATTCCGTACTTCTGGTCATCAATCCGAGTCAGGCAGTATCAATAATGCAGGAAGCAGAAAAAGCGGGACTTGACCCTCACTGGTTTGGCTCCGACACCGTTACGAGCAGCCAGATTCCCGAACAGGTCGGAGAATATGCCGAAGGATTAATCGGATTTTCGCAGGCGAGAAAAATCTCCGACCCCTCATATATATTTGACTATGAGGAAAAATACGGCGTGAAACTGAGCATGCGCGACTCGATTTACGGATATGACACGTTGTTTGTAATCTCAGAAGCAATAGAAAACAGCGGATATACGTCCTCCGGCATCAAAGAGGCTCTTTCCGAGATCCGGCATGTAGGTCTTACCGGCTCAATTGTCTTCGATGAAGGGGGGGATGCCTATCCTTCCTATGATGTTATGAGGCTCCAAAACGGCATATGGTCTGACCTTGAATGGAAAGAAATTCTTTCCTTTGAAACATCATCTTCCAAATCACATTAACCCGAACCATTTCATCTTCGGAAATATCAAGTAGTAATCCCGCCAACATAATATTATGGCAATCACACTTGATTCAACTATCGCCGACCTCCTTCGTGCAAAACCGGAATCTGCAGTCATCCTTCAGAACTTCGGCATGGGCTGCCTTGGCTGCGCAATCGCAAACAATGAAACCATTCGTGAAGCCGCCATGGTTCACGGAATCCCCTTAGAAGAGCTTGCAAAAAAGCTTGGAATCTAAATAATTCTTTTTTTAAGCGCTATAAGTTCAGCAATTCCCGCTTCGGGATTCGCCAGAAGATGGCGTGCAATCCTTGGTTCGTGAACGAGAAGACAGTCCATACAACTCCAGATATCCCCGGATTGCGTCTCGATTATCCGGCCAAGGTCCGTATTCATGCAGGGATACAGCGGACAATAGCAAAAACTGCACTGCTGGTCTCTGTAATGATGACACGGATAATACGGGCAGTTCTCCGGAATCCATTCGTTCCAGTGGTCCCCCCCGTATCGGCTGTAAATAAAAAACTGGGGGCGGCTTTGTTTCACCGCAGGATTTCCTCTCGACCAACCGCGGGTTACGCCCCAGGTCATCAGAAGATAATTATCGAACCGGACCAGAGCCTCTGTCAGAGCGTGCGAAACCGCCTTCATAATCCGTATCCCGGTCTCCGTTAAGGGACCTGCAAACTCCTCCGGCGGTCCGGCAGTCTTTTCAGATGCCACCACAACCGCGTCCGTGGAAAGTGCGCCCGTTGGAAGTTTTCGTGCGGAAATCACCTGCATCTTCGCCTCCGTCACGGTCATCATCGCCCCGAGAAGAGCCGAATCCGTAAGCGGACGTTCGCTTGTAACAATAATATTAATCGTCCGGTTACAGTCGGACACCGCGGCGGTAACGAAAACCGTAATATAATCATATCTCGCAATACAGAGATTTGTTATCGGCACTGCCGTCAGAAGACCGAACTGCGGCTGTAAAAACCCGTTGCGGTTGGAAATCCGGTCGATATACCCACTGGCATCCTCAGAGAAATTCCGCGGCACGGAAATATTCAGAACAGTCCTGACATTTTTGAGTCCGCCGTCAACCCCGCTGCTTGCCGCACGGAAATTCCCCCGCACAATCAGCGTACCTTTCCTCAGATAATACCGCACTTAAAACATCCCGTCCTGCTCAAAACTTCTGCCAAATCGGATGGCAAGCTCCGCCTTATACAATTCTTTTCCAAGATATGCCGCATGATCCAGAAGAGACACCCCGTCCTCCTCAACAATCGCAGAAAACACATCATACCAGGAAGTCCCCCGGATGGCTTTTCCATTTCTGACAGCAATAATTTTTCCATCCAGAATTCCAATACGGAAGTTCCCTTTCGGGTCATAAACGAGCGAAGCCGAAGCTTCCGGCGCATCACGGATCTCGTCATAGACGACCGGGGGTTCCCGGCGAAGACGTTTCTCCTTTAAAATCAGAACATCGACACCGACATCCTTCGGATAGGGCCGGTCGCCGGATAACGCCATCAGTTCGACCGCACGCCGCATCTCGGCCGTCGCACCCTGCGTCTTATCCGAGTGTTCGGAGATAAGAACACACGCGGCACCCGTTTCCGCGGAAATCCCTGCGAGCAGAGCACACATACCCGGACTATCCGCATCCATCATCTCGACCACATTCACGCAGCCGAGAACCTTCGGGCAGCCGAAATCCGGAAGATACCCGAAAAGAGACTTCGTCATCCCGGAAAGAGGCGGAAGCAACAGGGGATCGGCGATAATATTCGTAAGACCCGATTCCTTCGCGAGAGCAATCGTTTCCTGAAGCGTTGCTCCGTCCCGCGGAATCAGAACACACGCGGCTCCTGCCCGTTGTATTTCTTCGGCTAGAAGGGGAATCGTATCCTTTGTGAGGGAAAAAATCAGATCCGCACGGAAAAGTGCCGCAGAAATCAGAGCCGGGTCAAGGGTATCTATCGAAAGAGGAATCCCGAGATCTTCCACCCCGGAAAAACACCTGACCACATCACCCGGAACCGCATCAAACCCGAACCCGAGATCCACAATATCCGCCCCCCTCTCCACAGCCGAAATGACGGCTTCACGAAGAGCGGGATGCCGGTGAGCATCCATAATCTCATGGATAACCTTAATCCTGGACGACCCGCCGATTTTCACACCCCGAATCATAAAGGAGGCATCTGCTTGTGACTCCATAACCGCGAGTTTCTTTCGCGCCTCTCCGGCTTTTTCCTTCGCAAGCATATCATCCGCCGGCATATCGGGAGACAATCTTCCCGCACAAATCAGAGGAACGCACATCCCCATATCAGCCGCATGGCGCGTTCCCCTCCGAATGGGAACCCCTGTCGTATATTCTATATCCTGAAACGACGCCGTGCACATTCCCGACACGACAACCAGATCCGCCGGATGTGCATATATCAGCTCTTCCAGGGACGCAGGCGTTAAAAACGATGCAATTTCTCCGGTTTCAATAATATCATAGGTAAACCCGGTTACTTTTGAAAGAGCAGAACACAGCGAAGGTGCACTCTGGTGCCCTGTGGGAAAAAGAACATGCATGTCTGTTATCCTTATGTTTTTAAACGTACATAGTAATTACCATACTATGGTTCTGATAACGTGCGACCTTCATATACATTCGAGTGCGTCAGCTGACGGAAAATGCTCTGTCGAGCAAATCATAATGATTGCAAAAGAACGCGGACTCAATGCCATCGCGATAACAGATCATGATACCACTGAAGGTGCAAAACATGCAGTCGGAATCAAAAACCCCGGCATTCTGATAATTCCGGGTATCGAAGTCTCGACAAAAGACGGTCATGTAATCGTTCTTGGAACAACCGACATATTTCCCCCGGGAGAAGATGCCATAGAAACAATACGCAAAGCACGGGAGAAAGGCTGCCTCACGATAATTCCCCACCCCTACCACCGGTGGCGGCACGCAGTCGGTCTCCACGCACCTGAAGTTCTTAAGGAAGCCGACGCAATAGAAGTTTACAACAGCAGATATTATATCGGAACCGCAAACAAAAAAGCCGCCCGTATCGCAAAAGAATACCATAAACCAATGACCGCAGGTTCCGACGCACACACCTGCAAATTCGTCGGATACGGAATCAACCTCATCGATGCAAAAGAAAATACCGTCGCGTCCGTTCTTGACGCAATCAGAACCGGGAAAATAGAGAGCCATTGCCTAAAAACGCCCATCAGAACCTACACATCCCAATCCCTGCATAACGTCGTCCGGAAAGTACGACGTCATACTCCGCGGCTCAAGGCGCGGCGTCTTCCATGAAAATCGCATTTCTTGCGGGATACCGCGGACAGAACTTTGCCGGTTCCCAGTATCAGACCGGTAAAAGAACAGTTGAAGGGACTTTTATTAAAGGCGGCATCGAACTCGGGCTTTTTTCTGACGCAAAAGAGGCACAGTTCAGATCCGCCGGCAGGACCGACTCAGGTGTCAGTGCGAGAAAACAGCTCATCTCCATCACCACCGATAAACCCGACCTTGCCATCGAAGCGCTGAATTTTCATCTGCCGTGCGATATCTGGTGTCTCGGCGCCGCGAAGGTTCCTGACGAATTCTTTGCCCGGTATGCTGCGTTTGACCGGACCTACCGTTATTATTATCCCTACCCGGCCGACATAGAAAAGATGAACCTAGCGGCGTCTTTCCTGACAGGAACGCATAACTTCGGCGGATTTTCCAAAATGGAACCCGGTCGCGACCCGCTTCGAACCATCACAAAAGCACAGGTCTTCGAGGGCCGGGACGGGTGTCCGGTATTTGAAGTGACCGCACTTAGTTTTCTCTGGAACATGGTAAGAGGAATCGCGGGAACTCTGCAGTCAGTAGGTCTCGGCCTCTCAGACCCTGACATCATGGAATACCTGCTCGCCGGACCGCGGGACCGTGTTCATCCGGCACCTGCCGAAGGACTCATCCTCTGGGATGTTGCGTGCGATTTGACGTTTACCCCTATGCCGCAGAAACGCGAGGTAAAACGGGCACTTGCCCGCGAAGCAATCGCAAAAAGAGCTGATATGCACACAGCAGAAGCATTACTCGAAGATGATCCGCGGGAATCCTGGAAACAGAAAGTCGGAAGAGAGTATTCGGCTATAATCAAAAAAGAGTGAAACTTACTTCATCATTTCCCCGACAATATCTCTCCCCGCCTTTTCCGCCGCGACCACGCTTTCCGGCCACCCCTTCACCCCTCCATGCTTATCCATCCCCGGAAACAGAACATTCTTCGAATACGTAAAGCCTGAATCATTGAAAAACGCCCGCACGACAGGAAACGCCGCACCGAAAATATCGGGAATATCCTGCCCCGACGTCCCGACAAACACTCCCACATGCTTCGCCAGATGCTCCTTATCAAAAACGAGAGTCTTCGTCACAAACTTTCTCGCCCATAAAAACTGCCCTCTGTCGATAAACGACTTCATCTCGGCTGTTACACTCATCGAATAAATCGGCGACGCAAGAACCAGAATATCAGCCGAAAGAATATCCTCAAACACCGGCGTCAGATTATCCCTGATAACACAGACCCCGGTCTTGTGACACTCATTACACCCTCTGCAGTTTTTATGCTGAATCTCGACAAGCCGTCTTTTCGTCACTGACGCTCCCGCGTCCTCCGCTCCTTTCAAAAAAGCATCGAGAACCGTCTCCGTATTCCCGCCTTTCCGCGGACTGCCGTTAATTGCAAGTAAATTAATCATTGACTCTCCAGAAATTTCCGGAAATTATCTCCGGCATCCTTCGCCTTCAAAATTGCGTCAGGACTGTTTTTAAAATCATTCTTCGCATCAAGACCGTTCAAAAGCAGCAGATGCGTTCTGCCTGCCGAAATCTCCGATACATCGAACAAAAACCGGGCAACCGGCACCGTATGTTCAAACACTTCCATACGGTCCTGCCCCGCCGTCGAAATAAACATCCCGTACTTCTTCCCAACGACCTTCGGGAGATTTTTCAGCACATATTTCTGGGACCAGAAAACCTGACAGCGGTCAATCAAAGCCTTTGCCTGGGCACAGACCGACATCGAATACACCGGGGACGCAAAAATCAGAACATCGCACGCCCGGATCTTCGCCGCCAGCGCCTGATAATCATCTTTCTGAATACATTCCCCGGTTTTCTCGCATTTGCCGCACCCTTTGCAGGGGGAAATATTCAGATCATTTAAGACGACCTTCTCGACAGACATTCCGGAAAAACGTTCGAGCACCGTATCAAGTGCCGATTCGGAATTACCATGACGACGCGGCGATGTGGTGATGGCAAGGACGGATAATGGCATTTATTCAGTATATTACTCCCGATACAGATAAATCCAGTGATAGGGTGGGGTCACGGGCAGGATAAACCTCATAGCCGGGCAGCACTAATGCATCTTATGCAGTTTTCCGGAAGCAGAATGGCAATCGGATTTGCTCTTCTTGCAGCCCTTCTTTATGGAATCAGTTCACCCGTATCGAAGATACTTCTGGAAACCACCTCGCCCGAGCTGATGGCGGCCCTTCTTTATCTTGGAGCGGGGTTCGGTATGTTTGCCGTCAGCCTCTTAACGAAGGTGAAAAATGGAAAGACAACCGAAGCGCCGCTCACAAAAAAGGATTTCCCCTTTGTTCTCGGGATGATTCTTCTGGATATCGCGGCACCGATTTTCCTGATGATCGGTCTTTCGATGACGACAGCCGCGAATGCCTCTCTTTTGAATAATTTCGAGATTGTTACGACGGCGCTTGTCGCCTTTTTCATATTCCACGAGAAAATCGACCGCAAACTCCGGGTCGCCATTGTTCTGATTGTGGCGGCAAGTATTCTTTTGACCTTTGATGATATGAGCAGTTTCTCCTTCTCGACAGGGTCGGTTTTTGTTCTTCTCGCATGTCTCTGCTGGGGGTTCGAGAACAATTGTACGAGAATGCTTTCCGTGAAAAATCCGATGGAGATTGTTGTCGTGAAAGGGTTCGGGGCAGGATTCGGGGCTCTTGTTATCGCATTCTTCGTGCAGGGACTGGAAACAAATCTGCAAAGCGTTATTGCGGCGCTTGTTCTCGGCTTCTTCGCCTATGGTCTGTCGATTTATTTTTATGTTCTTGCCCAGCGGTATCTGGGGGCGGCGAAGACGAGTGCGTTTTACGCGTTCGCCCCGTTTATCGGGGCAGGTATTTCGTTTGCCGTTTTCCGGACCGAACTCACTCATCTTTATGCGGTCGCGGCTCTCGTTATGGTAATCGGGGCATATTTTGCAGCGAGGGGAGGGCACAGACATTTTCATTATCATGCGGCGGTGACCCATGACCATCTGCACAGCCATGATGATGGTCATCATACCCATGTCCATAATCCGCCGGTCACGGGGGAACATAGTCATGTCCATACGCATGAACCGGTTAAACACAGTCACCCGCATGAAGCCGGTGTGCATCATGAATCCGGGGATGGTGAAGAGAGAAAGGAGGGAGAGGGGAGGTAGGGCGGTGAGGGGAAGGGGGGGCAGCGTGGTTATGTCAGCAGGGTTATTCCGAGCAGGAGTATGGGTAGGAGAAATATCGCCACGAGTAAGATGAGATAGAGATATACGCGTTTTTTCGCAGGTGTGGTCAGGGCGGCGCCAATCAGCCAGGTGATGATGACCCCGTAGAGGAAACCTATCCGGTGGGCGGCATTCGGGATGGCGGCGGATGCGTTTTGTATTTCTGCGAAGGGGAGCAGGAGATACACGGCGGTCGAATAGAGCAGGGTGCCGGTTAAGACTCTGATGCTTTCAAATTTTTTCCAGACAGCGCAGGATATCATGACGCATATCATCCCGAATACGGCACAGATGATGCCGGAGAATCCGGCAATATTTTCCAGATGAAGCATGGGAAGTATGAGTAATGCCGATGAAATCGAGATGGGAAGGATGGTGATGAAGAGGAGACAGGCAATGACCGGGTATAGATATGACCTGATGTTCAGTTTCCGGAATATTCGTGTCTGGATGATGAGCCATATGCCCAGGAGTGAGAACATCAGGATGTTTACCAGCAGATGGACCGGTTCTTTATGGAAAAACGATGCGAGATAGAGTGCCCGGACGGAAGTTCCTGAGGAGGAGAGGGAGATTGCATCGATGGGGATTATGCTGTTTGACAGGAGAGCCCACATAGTGACGAGGAGGATTCCGGTGAGGGAAAAGTATACCAGAATAAAGAGGCGAAACCTGTCCGGATGGAGTTCGGGATTCCGGCTGTTTAGATGGCGGCAGATGGGTGATTTCCGGGTCATACAGGTATGCTGTAGTTATGAACATGACCTGATAAGTCTGTTGAAGGGGTAATCCGCGGACCTGGTGATGTTCATTTTAGTCTCACCTGAAAAAGAACAAGCCTTCACGCACCAGGATTCACCTTTTTTTTCAGTTCATCAACCCTCTTTTTCAGCTCATTCTGCAGTGATTCATAGGCTGCCTTAATCTCGTCATTCCTCGCATAACATCTCTCCTTCCATGTACCCTGACCCTCCTCAGACGTCTCCGTGTCCGGGATATATGTCATCGCATAATCATATGCCTGATTCATACACAGACCAACAAAAGCATTCAGACTCTGAAAAACAGGGTCCGGGATGGAATGGATATTTGCCTCAGCCTGATATTTCACCGTATAAGCCCGTTTCAATAATTCATCAGACCGCTCCCTGTGCCATCTGACCCGTGCTTTGGTATCTTTTTCGGGCGGACCGCCTTTCAGTTCCTTGTCCGGATGCAGCCCTAAGGCAGTTGAATAACAATGAGCGATTACGGGTGCGAGATCACGATACAGGAGAAGTTCGGTATTCATCATGGAGTTGAGCGCCAGCTCTGTGTTTTCCATATTGGCCTGAATACTCAGCAGCTTTTCAGTTGACCGTTTCTGGAATATATACAGCAAAACGGCAATCACTGAGGAGAGGATAATTCCGACGATAGTCAGACCAATACTGATTAAGCTCAGATTAATCGTAGAATCACCAACGACCATACTTGTGACTATCATTATGGTTTCTTCTCATCTTTGAGTATGATAAACCTGCGTTTTATAGACTGTTTTCGCGGCAGGGCGGCAGGGCGGCGCCATCAATGGGGATTATGCTGTATGTCAGGAGGGTCCGCATGGCGACGGGGAGGATTCCGATGAGGGCAGAGTATGCCTGGATGAAGAGGCGGACTCTTCCCGGAGCGAGGCGGGTATTCCGGTCGTTTAGATGGGGGTTGAGGGGTGGTCTACGGACTCAGACTCTGGAACATAATCCCAAGACGGGTAATAAGGGCTACAAGAATAAAATAGCCGACAATAATATGAATCGTAACACAAATCAAAGCCGGAAAATCCAGCCCTATAGTCGCGAGATCCGTGATACTGAACATCATAAGATTAGTCTGCAGAATTGCGGTTCCGATATTAGACACATTCATCACAGTAGTCGTTGTACCTGCCAGAAATGGTCCCGGAATTACCGGGATAACATAATAATAGATTAATGCCCAGAATAAATTCCAGCCGAAAAATACACAGATAATCCGTTTTGTTGAACTGCCGTAGTTGGAAATCCACCAGAAAAACCGGACGAAAGCATCGATAGTCCATGAATCAATACAGGAATGCTTTGTTTCCCATTCTTTTTTATTCCCGGGTTGTTCTTTAGAAAAATCAGGGATGAATGACTTTTTAATACTTGCCAGAGCAGGATATACTTTCGGTTCTTTATACCATTTTTCCCAGCGAATCTGCCGGATATTCCGCTCCAGCTCTGTCCTGAGTTCCGGATCGATGCGGGGTACAAAGAGAGATGTTCCGGTGAAGTTGGTTGAATCATCTATGAGATTTTTGGAAAACATCGTCTCCCCGTTAAGTATAGTCAGGCGGAATTGTGATCCCTGAATATCTGCCCCGGTAAAATCGGCGCCCTTAAGATGCGCCCCGGTAAAATCGGCCCGCTTAAGATGTGTCCTGGTAAAATCAGCGTCCTCAAGACGGGCATTAATGAATTTTACCCCTTCCAGATCTGAACAGATAAATTCAGCTCCGTCAAGATCTGCATTCGTAAAATTGGCTCCGTAAAGATGGGCATTAATGAATTTTACTCCATCGAGTTGTGCCATGCAGAAATCGGCGCCTTCGAGATGTATTCCTGAAAAATCGGCTCCGTAAAGATGTACCAGATAGATATCGACTCCCTCGGGAATCGCATTTTTGAAATCTTTCTCATTATAATCCAGCCGTACAAAATCAGAACCATTCTCAAATAATGCCCTGATATTTTCCGCATCATACGCCAGATCAGGATAGATTCGCGTCCATTCAGATTTCAGATATGCTTCATACGCCAGATTCCAGTCTCCAATCAGGTTATTCCGGGCAAAGAATACAAGATGCTCATACTTCAGTTTTTCATACAGACCCTGATTCCACCCTTCCGGTCTTGTCACCATGATATTTTAGAATGGTCCCTCCCTCATGATTATAATACCTCAAAACCAGCCCGAGCTGAAAATGAAAAATCGGCAGAGTGAGACTATAAACGGGACTTTAAATCCCTAATAGGAATGTCCCGATAGAAGGGGCGGCCTTAGCTGAGCAAACAGAATGTTTGCGAGCAAATATCTGATTTGCGACGGTGGGGCGAAGCCTTCGAGTACGTCCGCTGTCGTTTTGCGCCCCCCTTCCCGGCGGACAGAATTGGATTTGTTCTGGCGGGATTCTTTGGATGTACTTTGGTTTCGTGTACGGGATTCTTTATGATGGCCGTATCATCACACGGA
>DAWV01000003.1:8926-28950 GCA_002506085.1 Methanocorpusculaceae archaeon UBA425 | reverse complement strand
ACAGAAACACGGAAAATAAAAAGCTAACAGAGGTGATAATGTATATCGTCCCCCCCAGCCCCCACACGGAATCCCCAGAAATCAACGGAATTCACGAAAAGGGGGCAGGGGCAGAGGAATGTGGTGGGGGCGAGTGTGAGGCTTTGGAAGGGTAAAGGCCGGGTGCGGATGCATGAAAAAAACCAACCGCGAACCGCAAATCAGAGATAAGCTCTCCGACTCGAGTCTTCGACCCTCGCTTCGCTCGCAAACCTTCGGTTTGGTCGCAAGGCAAAGCCTTGGTCGCAAGTCTATCGACTTGCTCAGCTGAGGTCGTCGACTTCGTCGCCAACCCGCCTCAGCTAAGGTCGGCCGCGTACCGCGTCCAACCTGCCTCGCCTTAGGGAATGCGGGTATACGGGTATGAGGAACTGCGGACAAACAGTCAGCGGTATTTCAAGTGCCGGATAAAATAGAGAGAGATTTGGTGTCACGTTGGTTTTTAAAAAACCTGACACTACTTTTTTGGGGGGATTTGGTGTCAGGTTTGGAAAAATGATGGTGACACGAAAATCCTGCTTATTTTGGCTGAATTAATAAAAAACAGGTTGTATTCTGATTTTATTGATGGGTGTCAGGTTTTTCCCGAAACTCAGTTAATTGTAGTATTTAGGCGTATATTTAGGTGTTTGAAACTTTTTCCAGGGTTTTCAGAAATATGTGACACCAAAGTTTAGGGGTGTTTGAGCGATATGATGGTGTTCGTTTATAGTCTCATTTATAGTCCCATTTATAGTCTCATTTTTTCTGCCCCGCCCCCTCCAAACCTCTTTTTCTCAAAGAAACAGCGGCCTTGAAATCATAATTTACGTTCGCGGCAATTTGTTTTTCTTCTTCGGCGCAGGAAGCTCGTCATAGGTCGCAGATAGAAATGTTGACATCAACTCCCTGTCATCAACACTTTCAATGAGTAAATGGGGTTTTGCCCCGGCATACGGTGCCGCTTCTTCGCACCCGCGAAGGACAGATTCCCCGGCGATTGTTTTTTTGACGAAGAATTGATTATCGCAAATCACGCCAATCACCTTATCATTGTAATATATCACGTAATCACCACACATTTTCCTGTATGTAATCCTGGCAGCATCGCCTATTTGGTCGCAGACATACTGAACAAAATCCAAATTCGAAGCCATTACACCTCACCCCGGTTTTTACCTTGTTCTATCCGCTTTCCGTCATCCCTGTGTTTTCTCATCTCACAACCCGTAACACGGCAGCTCCGGGAATTCATCTGCTCCCTCCTTCTTTTTCCATTATAGACAAATAGATACATAGTCTCTAGTCAGGCTTAGATATTTTTGTGTGAACTCTCCTTTCCCCCCCCATAAAAGACGACAGCTTCATTAGAAACCATATCCAATATGTACTGGTATTTTCGCGAGGGTATCCAAGTGGCCAACGGAGACTGACTCAAGATCTGTTCTTAAGTAGTTCGCGGGTTCGAATCCCTCCCCTCGCATCGTATTTTAGGGGCAATAGTTATCTTCGAATTAATCCTCTGAAAAGTAGTCAGAGTCAATTTTTTTTATGGAATATTGTTCGGAGGTGCTTACTCCAAGATTGTATTCAATCATTAAGTTGACAAGTTTTTCTCCATCGATAAGAGCCACTTTAAAATTGTGTTGCTGAGATACCGATAGTGCCTCCTTCGTGAATTTTGAAGTTGTAATGAAGACCCCTTTTTTGGAACCCTTTATTGTTAATGCCCCAATAAAGTTACGAATATCTACACTACTTACAGAATTTGTTCTGTCCCATCGTTTTGCCTGGATGAATATTTCATCGATGCCGAGTTTGTCCATCTTAATTAATCCGTCAACACCCCCATCTCCACTCTTACCAAGAATCATACCTGCTTCTCGTAATGACCCGCCATAACCCATTGATACAAGAAGTTCAACGACCAATTTCTCAAAAAACGCAGGACTCATAGATAGTATCTGATCAAGCAAATCAGAAGCCAATGAGTTTTTTATTTCCTGATAGCTTTGTTGAAGCCTTTCTTCAGGAGAGATTATTTTTGGAATAACAGTATTCAAAACCTCTGTTTTTGTTCCGTTCATAAAAGTCCGGAATTCATCAAACTGTATAAGGAATTGCGAATCAATCCTTTCAGGCTTACTCTGTAAAACCCGGGTTCCCCGTTCGGTGATTTTTACTTTGCCCCGTATTGAGTTGTCTATCAAACCAGCCTTTTTCAAATAGGTCTTTGCCCAGCCAATCCTCGACCGGTAAACAGGCATTTTCCCACTCGGCAATAATTCTATTTTATCCTCGTCTGACAAATTGAAAACGATCGAAAGTTCATTTATTACTTCATTAATTGGATGTATTTTCCCGTCATCAATTGCATGAAGCATTGGGAGCATGAAGTCTTCATATGATGGAACAGGCATAGAACAAAATCCGTTTTTATCATATATACCTCCATCGTATTGATACTGACTTCGTCAAGAAATGAAAAGTAGAAACTTGGGTGTTAAATATAATTCTCAGGGTAGAGATAAATAGATTGATTGTGGTGGATGTTTTCTTCCATAGTATTGTAGTCTCTGCCCGCCCCTTTCATCGCCTAACCTCCACCCCCACCTCATTATGCCGCAGAAATCCCGGAATCCAGGGAGGATTATACCGCATCAGAAAAACCTCTCCCGCCGTTTCAATTCCCGCATCACGGAGCCCTTTAAGCAAACGCTCCTCTGCCGCCCTCACCTCCTTCTCCCCGGTTCTTCCCCGGAACGTAATCACGCCCACCTCCCGCCCGGGCACCGGAACAATCCGGACCTTACTGTCCAGCGGCTCCGGGATCTCGTCTGAGGTTTTCCCTGCCGGCATCACAAACGACATCGTCATCCTGTCGGAAACGACCGGCGCCGTCATAGGGATCTTTGCCGGCTTAATCACCGGTGACGTCATCGGCAGAGTATTGTTGGCGGCATTTTTCCCCGTGATATAGGCAAACAGCAGATTGAAACCCGAATAATCCCCCGCACTGTCGACTGTCGCGAGCACAAGAGCCGGATACTTCCGAAACTCGATCTCTCCAGTCTTCCCGGTGACCTCATAGGAGACCGTCTCCGTCATGATCTGATCACCTCAGGAGAGAGGGATTTTTCCAGCGTAATTCTATAAATCGTCATACTATCCTGCTTCGCCATAGACATGAAATAGCTTACTGATGAGGCAAAAATCTCCCGGAAAAATTCCGAATCGTTTTTTGCGAAAAAATTTAATTCGTCAAAGAACATTAACGGTATCATTATGAACCGGGTAGAAGCGGCATTCGCCGTCATACTAATCATTCTCTCACTGACAGCCTGCGTGTCCGGACATTCCCCGATACTAACAGGCGGAAACGAAGGAATAGAAAACGCCGTCCTTATCGACGACCCGTTAAAATCCTGGGCATTGTACGGCACATTTCCGGATGCCGGCTCGGTTTCCTACTATGCATTCTCCCTCGAAAAAGGAGACCGGCTCTGGTTTTCCGTATTTACCCCGGAAAAAGAGGTAATTTATCCTCAGGCTGTCCTCATCGGTCCGGGCATTGAGAGCACAGGAGAGGTGCCGGCAGGCGTCGTTCTTTTGGAAAATAACGGATATATTGTCGTCCCGGGAAAATTCCCCGATGTTCCGGAGTATGAACCTTTTACTCCCTCGGCAAATTACCAGTGGTCTAAATTTGAATACATCGCAGAGGTTCCGGGCACCTATTATATCGCAATGGTGAACAAAGGAACCGGTCCCGGAAATTACGGTCTTGCCGTCGGATATAAGGAAGAGTTTACTCTTTCCGAGTGGGTGCTGATTCCTCTTTCGATTGCCAATGTACGAATCTGGGAAGGAAGCAGCCCGGCGTTTGTGGTTGGATTTCCTCTGTTCATTGTATGGATCGGGCTGCTGTATCTCTTCAGGTTTAAAAGAGAACCCGTTCGTATAAATCCGGAAACACTGGCGGGAGGCACGGGAGGTTTTTTGTATGTCGCCGGGTCCGTTTTTATGCTGATTCAGGCGTGTATTGCCCTTGTTAAAACAGGGTTCGAGGCATCGTTTTTGGTGACGGCGATCTTTATTCTGATTCCCATGATTTTGGGAGTCCTGATTCTGAGATATATGGTTAAACCCGTCAGGTATCAGGGAATCAAACTGCTGCTGCTCGGTGTTCTCGGACTGGTTGTCTGGGCAGGGTATGTTGCGGGGCCGGTCCTCGTGATTCTTTCCGGATTGATGATTCTTTTTAAGAGGAGAGGCAGGGCAAAACAGCCCTGACTCCGGAATCCGGCGACCTAGAGAAGTCTCGTCTTCGTTTCCTTTCCGTCGCCGGTTGTCAGCTTTTTGATAACCAGCACCCGGAACACATCATCACTCTCATTCATCAGCAGATGCGGCACGCTTTTCGGGCTTTCGACCAGAGAATCCTTCTCCACCTCTGCTTCTTCGTCGCCGATGACCACTGTCCCCTTTCCTTCCAGAACATAAAACAGCACATCTACGGGGGTCATATGCCTTTTCAGTGCTTCTCCGGGCTGGAGGGTGATGACGACGACATCGGTGCTTGGCGAGCCGTGGAGTTTTCGGACATCCACGTTATGGGGGTTGTCGGAGATCGGGGTTTTGTCGAGCGTTGTTACGTAGATTGTCATACTATTTTGCTTAGTGAGTGACGGGAAATAGCTTCCTGATGAGGCAGAGATGCTAAGTTGAGGTCGACGACTTCATAACATCCATTTTATGAATCTTCGGGTTCCCCCTCCTTTGCGCGAGCCTAGGGGTGAACAGAATCGAATTTGTTCAAGCGGGATTCTTTGGATGTACTTCGGTTTCATGTATGGGATTCTTCAGATGTAAACATCATCACACGAAATTCACGAAAAAACGCAAATCAAAGATTTGCTCGCAAGGCAAAGCCTTGCTCCGCTGAGGGCGAGCCTGTCGGCTCACCCCGCCTCAGCTAAGGTCGTCCGCGTTCCGCGTCCAACCCGCAATTCCACGAAAACACGAAAACCAATAAGGTTAAGTTATAGGCGGATTTCTGTCGTCCCTCCCCCGTCCCCCTCGCAAACTTTCAGTTTGCTCAGCTAAGACCGGTCCTATGGACCGGTCCGCCCACACCAAATTTTCGAAAACGCAAATCAGAGATTTGCTCGCAAGGCAAAGCCTTGCTCCGCTGAGGGCGAGCCTATCGGCTCACCCCGCCTCAGCTAAGGTCGTCCGCGTTCCGCGTCCAACCCGCAAATCAGCGAAATGCACGAAAAGGGGGACAGGGGCGGGGTGAGCCGATAGGCTCTCCCTCATCCAAGCAAGTCGATAGACTTTTTGCGGGTGTACTGCGGGAGGGGGCGTTTTCCTCCTCCCCTTAAGGCGAGCAAGCGAGGGTCGAAGACCCGAGTCGGAGAGCAAATCTTTGATTTGTGAACAAGCGAGGGTCGAAGACCCGAGTCGGAGAGCAAATCTTTGATTTGTGAACAAGCGAGGGGCAAAGACCCGAGTCGGAGAGCAAATCTTTGATTTGTGAACAAGCGAGGGTCAAAGACCCGAGTCGGAGAGCAAACCGAAGGTTTGCGAGCCCCCCGGGGGCGAAGCCTTCGAGTACGTCCGCGGTCGTTTTGCGCCCCCCTTCCCAGTGAATAGAATCGAATTTGTTCAAGCGGGATTCTTTGGATGTACTTCAGTTTCGTGTACTGGATTCTTTTTGATGACCGCATCCCCGCGGAACTCCTTTTAAAAATAAGGATGAACTTATTATCGAGAGTGCCAAGATTCTTCATGGGCAGTATCGGAAAGTTATAGATCAGGGTCGCCCTCTATTCGGGTCTGCTGAATGATAAGATGACCGAAATGCCCGAAGAAGAAATCCGGAAAATCTGGCGAGAAACTGTGCAACTGCTGGTTTCGAAGGGGGGGTGGGGACACACAACCGGAATAGACATAAACTTATAAATAATATTATCTTATCTGAGGGAAAATAGTGGACTTTAATAAATTACTTGGAAAAACACAGGCATCAAAAATCATAAATCCAATTGATATTTTCAATAATTTAGATAAAGAAGAGGATGATAAGGCCTATATTAGGCCTGGACAAAAAAACGTTCTTGAATTATGGGATAAAAATCATCGAAATGATACAAACACAATTGTAAAATTACATACAGGAGAAGGTAAAACTTTAATCGGATTGCTAATGCTCCAGTCCCTTCTAAACGAAGGATATGGCCCAGCACTATATTTATGTCCCGATAAAATTCTCGTTAGACAAACAGTTAATCAGGCACACGCATTTGGGATAAAAATTGTTGAAACACCTCCTGAATCTAAGGAACTTCCACGTGAATTTTTAAATTCTGAAGCAATTCTCATTGCAACTTGTCAAAAGCTATTCAATGGTAAATCTGTTTTTGGTGTAGAGGGGACGAAAAAAGAGATTAAAGAAATTGGAGCCATTGTTATTGACGATGCTCATCGATGTCTAGAAATAATTCGAGATACGTTCTCTATTCGGAGCGATAAATATACTCATACTGAGGGTAAAAGAGAACTAAATCCTGTTTATTCAGAGCTATTTGGATTATTTTCAGAAAGTTTGAGAAAACAAGCCCCTGGCACATATGAGGATATTATCCAAGAACAGGATGAAAGTTTCATTCCGGTTCCATTCTGGACTTGGTATGAGAACCAATCTGAGGTCATGAATATTATTAGCAAGCATAAAACATCTTCAGATATTACCTTTTCATGGGAATTAATTAAAAATAATTTAGAAAATTGTACCTGTATTTTCTCTGGCACACGTGTGGAAATCGTTCCTCGACTTATTCCAATAAACCTAATTCCTTCATTCTCCAATGCAAAAAGACGGATTTTCTTATCGGCGACCTTAACTGACGATGCATTTTTAATCAAAGATTTAGCAATCAACTCAAAGTCAGTTCTCAATCCTATTACCGACAAAGAAGTGAAGTATTCAGGTGAGCGGTTAATATTACTGCCTACACTTGTTGATCCTTCATTGAAACGCGAAGAACTGATTACATGGTTGAAAACTATTCCAAAAAAATATGGTACCTTTGGTTTCTTCACTATAGTTCCCTCAAAGCGAATCGGAAATTATTGGACAAATGAGAATATTATTGAGTCCGCAAATTACGAACTAGTTATTGAATCGTTAAAAGAAAAAATCAAGAATGGAGAAGCATGTGATCACTACACTCTTATCAATAAATATGATGGAATTGATTTACCAGGTCATACTTGTAGGATATTATGTTTAGATTCACTTCCATCATATAATGCGTTAATCGATCGATATTATCAATCTGTGATGCCGAGCACAACCAGCATTAATCGTAAACTAGCTCAAAGAATTGAACAGGGAATCGGCAGAGCCATTCGAGGTATAAATGATTACTGTGTAGTAGTTATCATTGGAACAGATATCTCTGCATTTTTTTCGGAAAACGTAAAACGTGAATATCTTTCAAATGAAGCTCAACGACAAATAAAAATCGGAGTAGAATTAGCTGATAATCTTAAAAAAGAGGGAGGATCCTTAAATGAAATTCAAAATCTCATTGAGGATGTTCTCGAACGTAATCAGGATTGGAAAAATTATTACAAAGAAAGAATGAGTGATATCGAAGTTAAACCGATAAATACCGATTACATCCAGCGAATAGAGCAGGAGCGAGAAGCTGAACTTTGTTATCAAAAAGGGCAATACCAGATAGCAATCTCAATTGTTCAAGATATTATTAATAACATAAATAATGATGAGGCAGAAAAAGGGTGGTATTCACAATTAAAAGCCATATATGAATATTCAGTTGATAAACAAAAGTCTATGGAAATTCAGCTAACTGCAATTAATGCAAATTATCGGCTGTCTCACCCTCCAGATGGTATTCAATATAGAAAACTTTCACGAGGTGGACTAAGTCGTGCTCAAAGAATATCTGAGTATATTAATTCAAAAGAAAACTATACATGCCTTATTCTTGATATTGTGAATATCTTGGAAAAAGTCTCTTTTGGATCATCTTCAGATGTATTTGAAGATGGTATTGATTCATTAGGAAGAATTCTTGGTTTTGAGTGTGATAGACCGGAGAAAAAATATAGAAAAGGCCCCGATAATCTGTGGCAAATCAGCGATACTAATTATTGGATAATCGAATGTAAAAATGAGGTCGAGAGTAATCGTGGTATCTCCAAAAAAGAAGCAGGGCAAATGGATACTAGCATAGGATGGTTCAAGCGCAACTATGAAGAGTGTGCGTATATCCCAATAATAATTCATCCATCAAAAAGATATATGGATGATGCAGATTCTTCTGAACAATTATATTCAATTCAATCGGGTAATCTAGATATATTGAAGAGTAACGTGCAGAGATTTTATAGATCCTTTTCAGGAGTCTCTTTCTCATCTATATCTCCCGAAGATATAATAGAAAAAATTAAAACGTATAATCTTGATTCAGAGGGAATAAAAAAGACCATTATTTTAAAGGTTTCAAAATAATATTGCAATAAATATATTATATTTTTTGAGGGTATCCACAAAGTTATTTTTACTAGAAGAAGTCCGACAGATCCATCTGCGTCTTCTCCTCTTCCCCGAACGTCGAATTGATATTCATCTCCGTCACCTGGATTCTCTGATTAATATATGCCGACAAAGAATAATGCTCAGCCATATACTTCGAAATCTCTAGATACTTCGTCACATTCCCCTTATGCATCGTCGCCTTCACCGGACCCCCGCACTTATTACACTTCCCCGACACCGGAATCCTCCGGTAACTCGTCTTACACTTCGGACAGCGGAACGACTGCTTCGAAAAAGACCGGAGATTACCAATCATATCCGGCATCAAGTGGCTATTTAAAATACGCTCCGCAAGATCATTCGTATCCACCGCACGAATCCTATCCGCCAGCTCCAGCTCAGCCTTGATTTTATCACCCGTCCCCTTCAGAATCGGATTCGTATACATCGTATCAAGCGGTCCCTCCGAAATATCCGTCGTATCATGCGTAAAATAAAAACCCTCGAACTGCCCCGGGGTTTCCACACGCTTCTCCACATTATCGATAAACTTCACCACATTCTTCGGCGGCGTAAACGTCAGACATGCCTCATAAACCGAAAGCGGATACCTCCTCATCACATCCACATTCAGCGTCTCCTTATCCACCTCCTTCGGATTCAGCGTCGTTGTCAAAACAAGCGGAGCATCCATCGTCCCGCCGCGGGTACTCGGCAGAAACGACCGGGAAAAATTCAGCAGCCCATCCATCAGAAGCATCACGCAGTCCTCATCCCCGTCGCAGTTTCTCCTCTTCGCCGCATGATAATACGGATGTGCATATCCTGCCTTCGCCTTCGTAAAACCCGCAATTCTCGCAAGAACCCCCGCACTCGTATGCGGAGCAAGACCCATCACCAGCTGACCGACCAGATCCTCCATACACTCCACATGATAATACGCCTCCTGCCCATAGACATGCACAAGCAGCTCATCGATATAATTCGCCACATTCACCAGATACTCCCCGCAGTCGACCGAGACCATAATATCCTGAGGATGAAGCTCGACAAGCTGATTCGCATCCGTGAGCTCCGCTCCATCCATATCTTTCAGATACCCGATCGACCGGAGTTTTGCGACAGAAACCCCCGCCTCTGCCGGCCGGAAATCCGTCAGCGGCAAATCAATCATATCATAACGGATCGTCCCGTCCCGGAACACGAAAATATTATATTTCGCACGAAGAAGACCCTTCTCCAGAGGCTCAATCACCCGCTCCCGCGAAATAAGACCGCGGACTCCTTTCAATTCAGGAATTGAAGACGGAGACATCCCGACATTCTGAAGAGCCGACGCATACTCCTGTGAAAGACTCATGATACTGTCTTTAGAACAGACAAGATTCGCCCCGCACGACGGGCAGACCGACTGACCTTCCCCCCCGATCTGATTACACCGGGGGCAGCGGTACACCGCTTCGGTATGCGTGCCGCAGTCAGAACACCGGCTTTTAAACGTGACTGCCCCGCAGTTCGGACATTTCCTCTCCCCTGTCTGGATATGGATAAGCCCCTCGACCTGCCCGTTAATGACCGATGTCCCAAACGAATCATTATCAGAGTCCGAGTTGCAGATCTTCGACGCATTATCAATCGAACGTTTCATCCCGCCGGACTCTCCGATCGGGAAAAGCACATGGACCGGCGGCTTCATTTTCCTCGGTGCGGATTTCCCCGGTCTGCCCATACGACCCCCGACCCGTGTCCCGGCTTTCGAACGCATTTTCAGACCCGAGAGATGCATTGCCATATCAAGTCCGTTCTTAAAAGGCGGCAGATTCGCCCAGGTAGTGTTCTTTTCAAGAGAATAGGTTAACCCGAGACCCATGATGAACGCAAGAGGAGTCCGTATGACATAGGTTTTATTCTCTACCGTGTGAGGGATAAGGAGCTCTTCCAATACTGCTTTGACTTCCCTGTCTTCCGGGATGAAGAGCACACCGTCACGGAGCGACCCGGTTTCGGATACTTTTTTCGAGAGGAAAATGAGCTGCTCTTCGGTGCAGTCATCCCAGAACCAGGTGTAGTCAGGATGTAAATACGCACCCCCGACGACAAAAGATAGAGCTTCCGCCTCGCTATTTGGATGCCGGGGACCTCCTTCCTGAACCCACCACTCCTCGCAGTAGCTCGGCGGCATGAGTACATGATTATTTTCCAGGAACTCGCCGAACGAAATCAGCATTTCGCCGATGTCGAGGATGTATTCAACATCATCATAATATTTGTTCGCCTCGTCGAGCGTGTCGATACGGCGGACTTCTCCGGATGTTAACCGGACGGTGGGTCCTTCGATACTTGTACATGGGACGACACCGCAGGCTTTGCCGGGACGCTCGACCTTCATCTGGGTCCCGACAGCGAGATAATCCCCGAGAATGTGGAGGGTCGCCGGGTTGAATCCGCAGGTGGCAAGACCGGTGTTCCGGCACCGGCCCAGGCGGAACCGGAATCCACCTTTTCTCATGGGATAGGAGAAAGCAGGTCTGCCGGCAAGCATATCACGCATATACTTGTCCTTCGGGTGGACGCCGGGTTCTTCGTCTTCCTCCTGGGTAGGTGTCGAACCGCTGATGAGCTGTTCAAGCCATTCCCAGCCGTCGAGATGCATTTTCGCAACGTTTTTCTGAATCTTCGGGGCTTTCAGACCGATACCTTCGGCGATGACAAGTCCCATTCCCCCGCGGACGACGTTCGTCTCGACCCGTTCCAGATTCCGGTAGCCGGAGATTTCCTCTTGTTCTGTGGGTTCTCCGTCGATACACACAGGGCAGTTTCGGATAATCATCCGGATGTCGTCGTCTTTCGGGAGATACTGCATACTCTGGATGTTGTTGTATTGTTTGATTTCCTCGACGTAGCGTTCGATTTCATCTTCACGCGGTTTATACCGGTCTATGCCGAGAAGCCGTCTGACATAATCGCCGACGAGAACGGATAATGCCTGGGCGGTTCCGCCGGCGGAACGGATCGGACCCGCATAGTAGATGGAGAGATATTCGGTACCATCGTCATTAGGTCTGACGGCGATTTTCCCGATACCCTCCGTTGGAGCGGCGACCACGCCTTCTGTCAGGAGGGCCATTGACGTGCGAATGGCATGGTCGAGAATTTCGTCACGGGTGGTCTCGCCGAATTCTTTTGCGACAAAGGCGTCGCCGATTTTCAATGCCGCCTCCTCTCGCGACATCCGGTCTTCGAGAATCCGGATTTTTGCGGCGACCCCTTTGTAGCCGAGGAGAGCTTCCACTCTTCCGGCAAGGTCGCTTGCAATAGGAATTTCCACATAGGGACGGGGGTCGATGCCGAGACTTTTTGCAGCATTCGCAATCCCCATTGCCCGGTCAAGCTCCGCAATGAGCCCGTCGAGATAGGCACGATATGCAGGGGAAGTTACCAGTTCTGCCATGGATTAGTAATCAAAAATCTGAAATTTGGCAAGGGTGAGCCGGGCACAGAGCTGGACACCGGTATTCTCACTGTGAGCGGCTTCCATGAGAGCCGGAACCGCGGGGGAGCCGATTCGTTCAAGAGATGCGGCTGACATTCCCCGGGTGGTAGGATTTTCCGAGGAGAATAATCCGACCAGAATCGGAACTGCTTCTTCACCGAATGCAGCAAGTACGGCGCCGTAATATTTCTGGATGTCGAGGTCGGTTTCCTCCTCAGAGGCGGAGACGAGGTAGGGAATTACTGACGGACCGGTTTTTATTAAGGCACGGCCGAGATACCAGCGGATATTTATGCCGGATTCTTTCAGGGCGGCGATTATCTGCGGGATGATGGTCTCAGGGTCGTTTTTTGCAAGGAGTGCCAGTTTTTCTACTGCTGCGTGACGCTCATCAAGATTTTCTGCTGAGAGCTGGTTTGTTATTTCGGTTAAATCCATTATTTTACCGCCTTGTTTGCATTTTCGGGAGAGGGTATACTTTTGCCGAGCACTTCGTTTGGAGAGAACCCGGTCCCTTTTGTCAGTTGTTTCATTTTCTCCGCATCGTCACCGAACCAGAGTGTTACCTGCTGGAACGGAATGTCTACGCCGGCAGTTCGGAGAGCTTTGAAGATTTTCCAGAGTAATTCGGTTTTCACATCCCACCAGTAGCCGGAAGGAGCCCATATCCGGACTTTGAGGTTGACACTGCTGGCATCAAGCAAATCCACATAGATTGTGGGTGCGGGTGATCTGAGTGCATACGGATGTTTATCTATTACTTCTTTGATGATGCCGATTGCTTTATCGGCATCTTCCGAATAACTGATTCCGATGTCATAATCAAATCTGCGGGCAATGTGTGCCACGTAGTTGGTGATGTCGGAGCTAAACATCGAGTCGTTCGGGATACGGACGAAAATTCCTTCATAGGTCCGGATGGTGGTCGAGAGGAGACCGATTTCCTGGACATAGCCTTCGGTTCCGTTTACGCTGATGTTGTCTCCGAGAGCGACCGGACGCTCGAACATCAGGAGGACGCCGGCGACGAAGTTTGAGAGCGTGTTCTGGGAGGCGAATCCTAAAGCGACCGCGACGACTCCTCCTGCGACCATCAGACCGGAGAGGTCGATGTGAAGGAAGGGGCTGGCGATGAGGAACCCGATGAAGTAGATGACCCATTTTACGAGTTTTACGAGAAACGTGCTGTTGTTCGGATCAACTTTGCCGGCAAGAATCCGCAGGACGAGGATGGAGATAAATTTCCCGATGATGTAGGTCGCGATGATGATGATGATTGCCGCAAAGAGGTTGCCGAAGGTGATTTCGCCGATAATTTTCGAATCAAGGAGGGTGTTTCCGGTGAGGAGTGCAAGCGTGCTGTTGTCCATTTACATCAGCCCCATGTCCATGGTGAAGGTGGTATCGCTCAGCATACCGGGGATGTTAAAAAACGCCGAGGTCTTGCGGGATTCGTAGAGCCGGAGGGCAGAAGTCATGTCCTCGTCGAAGGGGGATTCCACGCCGGTTACGGAGGCGACTTCCCGGCTGATGATGACCATGGAGACGGAGGCGGCTACATAATTATCATTGAAGGAGAGGTAGAGTCCTTTCTGGTAGATTACAACTCTGCTGACGGTTACCCATTCATCGGTTCTGTTTTCGATTTCGAGTTTGATAATTCCGGACAGGTGGTTTTTGACTGCGGGCGGGTGGTAGTATACCCCGCTTTTATGATAGCGGGTGATGACGCCTCTGTTTGCACTGCCGTAGAGGGAATATTTGGGGTAGACGAAGGTGATGATGTCGAGCATGGATGTCGAGCCGCTGCCGGATTCGAGGAAAACACCTATTTCGATGGGCATGGTGACGAATATGACGCATTTTCCATCAGGCTCGATGACGACAGGGTCGAATCCGATTTCCAGGAAGTCGGTGACGTTATCAGGGAGATTGAGGGGTTCTACCGGGTGGAGGAGGAGGTTCCCCCCGGTTACGGAGATGTCGGATTCGGTTTTCCAGTTGCCGATGGCTCTTTTATAATGATGCATCCCGTTTTCCTGGGTTATTGAGAGGGAGAGACAGTCAAAGTTGAGGGAATAGGTTAACGGGAATCTGCCGTAGCAGAACTGGGTCAGATTTTCCGCGTTTCCGTAGTCATAGACGACGGCTGGTTTTTCTTTTTTCCGGTTAACGGAACGGAGTATTCTCAGTGCCATGCTGCTGCCCCTCGGTTGTACTATGCTATTAGTCGTATACGGGTAAGTTAGTTTTCCCTTTGTCACCGGGGAGGGAGCGGCAGAATTCTGCGGAACCTGAAAAAAAAGAGGGATTCGGGATATATTGATTACACGACGTCTACGGGTGTTTTTGCAAGTTCGCTTGCATTTCTCACTTCTTCGACTGCCTTGGCGATTTCATCTTTGTCCGGGAGATCACCTAAGATGCTCTCATTCAGAACAATATCCGAGATTGAATCCGCTTCTGCGAGTTCTTCCCCTCCAAGGAATTTTGCACCCTGCTTTACGAGGTTCGTTAGCTCGAACGGGAAGATGATTTTGGTTGCCTGACCATCGGCCATTTTCTGCATGGTGTTTAAGGAGAGGACCGTAATCGAACGCTTGTCAAGAGTGCGGGCTCCAAGAGAGACGATACGAAGACCCTGGGCTTCTCCCTGGGCTTCAAGGATTCTACTCTGGCGTGTACCTTCTGCACGAAGGATTTTACTCTGACGTTCACCTTCGGCTTCGAGAATCATACTCTGACGGAGACCTTCTGCTTTCAGAATTGCGGCACGCTTTTCACCGTCGGCACGTAAGATTGCGGCACGCCGTTCTCTTTCGGCGGAGGTCTGTTCGGTCATTGCCTGTTTGACGGCGCCGATCGGGTTGACTTCTTTGATTTCGACGCGCTCGATCTTGACACCCCACTGGTCGGTTTCCTTATCAAGGATGTCCCGAAGCCTGCGATTGATCATGTCACGGTTGTAGAGGACTTCATCGAGTTCCATATCACCGATGATGCCACGAAGACTGGTCTGGGCGAGGGCGACGGTTGCCTGACGGTAGTTAGCTACTTCGAAGTAGGCACGTTCCGGGTCCATGACACGGACATAGATGATTGCGTCAACGTCGGTCGGAGAGTTATCTTTCGTGATGACTTCCTGTGACGGGACGTCGATGACCTGGGTTCTGAGGTCGAGTTTGACAACTGTCGTGATGAATGGGACGACCCATTTGAAACCAGGATTGACCTGACCCGTGTAGGTTCCGAGACGGACGGCGAGTCCTTTCTGATACGGCTGGACAATGACAACACCTTTTGCGAACAGGAAAAGGATGATGACGACTAAAATTATTGCAAGTAATGTTAATGGTTCCATAATTTTATACCTTTTTTACCGTGAGGTGAACGCCGCTTGCGGCAGTTACCTCGATTTTTGTTCCGGGAGGAATGGTCCCGTCAGTACATTTTGCACTCCAGGCAATGCCGTCGATTTCGACTTTGCCGGAGATGGAGTCGGGGACAAGTTCCACGGTTACGATACCGGTTTTTCCGATGATTGAATCCTGACCCTGGGTAGTGGGCTTCTGGTCGGGAGAGACTCTTTTATATAAGAAGACCGTGACTACGGCCGCGATTATCGCGGCGAGCACGGCGATTCCAACACCTAAGGGGGAGGCGAGGAAGTCGGGTCCGAAGAAGAAGGCCATGACTCCGAGGACGATGAGGGCGGTTCCGGGAACTGCCATGAAAAATCCGGGAGAGTTGGCTTCAATTAACAGAAATATAGCTCCGATTGCAATCAGAACCCAGGGAAAGACCCCCGGGTCGAGGAGTAGTTCTAACATATATGATATACTAGGTATAGGCGAGTGGCGTTAAATAGTTGCCTCAGGGGATGAAGATTTGGTTAACTCTGTTTTTTGCAGAGAATCCGTGCTGGTTTTGTACGAAAATCCGCGGGTTGGATGGACCCGCGGTCGAGCGAAAGCCTGCGGCTTTCTCGTCTTCGGTCCCTCCTTTTGAGGAACCCCCCAAGCTTCCGTTAATTCATAATTCCAGCGAAAGCCTTCGGCTTTCTCCGCTGAGGTCCCTCCTTCGGAGGAACCCGCCTTTGGAGGAACCCGCTTCAAAAGTTGAATGTCTTCTGCACGATTTTAATCGCACAAAAATCCCCGCACATCGTACATGCATCGGAGTCTGCCGGCATGCGGGAATTTCTGATGCAGCGTGCCCTTTCCGGGTTGATTGATACGGCATACTGGCGTTCCCAGTCAAGATCCCGGCGGGCATGCCCCATCTCAAGATCCGCCTCACGGGTTTTCGGCAGTTTTACCATATCACCCACATGGGCGGCGATACGTGAACTCATCACACCTTCATAGACTTCCTCCGGTGTCGGAAGAGCGAGGTGTTCGGCAGGTGTTACATAGCAGATGAAATCGGCACCGGCGGCAGACGATACCGAGGCTCCGATTGCGGCTACCCGGTCATCATATCCCGGAGCGATATCTGTTACGAGCGGGCCGAGCATGTAGAACGGTTTGTTGTTCGTAACACGTTTTTCCAGCTGGACATTGGTTTTGATTTCGTCGAGAGGGATATGACCCGGACCTTCCATGATACACTGGACACCCGCCGCGGTTGCCTGGTCGGCAAGTTCTGCGTTGATTAAGAGTTCCTGAATCGCGGCACGGTCTGTCGCGTCATGACAGGCTCCTGCCCGCATGCCGTTTCCAAACGAGAGCGTGACCTCGTGCTCTTTTAATATCTCGACAAGGTAATCGAACCGCCTGTACAGAGGATTCTCCTTTTCGTTATGGAGCATCCATGCCGTCATAAATGCCCCGCCGCGGGAGACAAGTCCGGCGTGTCTGCCCTGATTTTTCAGACGTTTCACGGTTTCATAATTGATACCGGTATGAATCGCCATAAAATTCGTACCGAGTTTTGCCTGTTCCTCGGTGATTTTGAACAGGTCGTCTTCATCCATGAAAACAACCCCGCCTTTTTTTCGGGCAGCTTCGATGAATGCCTGATAGAGCGGCACGGAACCGACCGAGAGTTTTGACTGTTCACATACCCGCCGGCGGATTTCCGCCAGGTCTCCGCCTGTCGAAAGCTCCATCAGAGTATCTGCTCCGGCGAGTTCCGCCTGCCGTGCCTTTTCGAGCTCGATCTCCACATCAACGATATCGGAAGATGTCCCGATAGATGCATTCACTTTCGTGCGAAGCCCGGACCCGATACCGCAGAGTTTCACTTTCCGGTAGGGACTCATCGGAATTACGATGTGACCCCCGGCGACTCCTCTCCGGATGAAATCTTCGGTGACTCCTTCATTTTTCGCAACGACCTTCATCTCTTCGGTGATGAGGCCCTTCTTCGCATCTTCGACGATAGTCATACCTACTCATCGCGAGCGCGCATAATAAGCCTGTTGTTTTTATGTCAAAGTAAATCAATTGAGATTGATAACATAACAAGTAATATTATGATTAAGCGATGAAATCCGTCACTAATTTCGGAAATTATCAAATAAAGTTGGGTTTGTATAATGTCCCGGTTGTGCGGACGGAAACTTAATTGGGGTTATTCGGGTTACTTTTTTGCGGATGAATTTTTTCTGCGCACATAACTTGTAATTAAACTATCGTTTAACAAAGATTATAAGAGACCACTGTATATTACCAATTATTATGTTATTCTATTTCTCGGCAACAGGAAACTCCCTGTATGCTGCCCGAAAAATTGCAGAAGAGGATAACGAGCAGATATTCTCCATTCCTGAGCTCATAGAGGAAAACAGCTGTGAGTTCACCCTTAAACCCGGGGAAAACGCCGGGTTTGTTATTCCCACCTACTATTACGGCATTCCGACGATTGTTGCCGATTTCATTGAAAAACTGAAACTGAACGATGTTCAGGGTCACTATGTCTATGTCGTCATGACCTGCGGGACAACTACAGGAAATGCCGCAGAAATGTTTGCAAAACTCATGAAAAAACGCGGAGTGACCGTCTCTGCAAAATACGCGGTCGTCATGGTGGATAATTATGTTCCCTACTATCCTCTTCCGGGAAAAGATATTCAGAAGATCTGCCTCGACAATGCAGACAGGATGCTTGCTGACATTCAACAAAAAATCGCCGCAAAAGAGACCGGCGATTTTAATACGGTAAAGGGGATGCTCCATGGATTCGGGACATTTATCGCGTACCCGTATTATAAATACGGCAGAAAAACGAAGGATTTCCATGTGAACGATTCCTGTAATCACTGCGGAATCTGTGAGAGAGATTGTCCTGTCAAAGCAATCAGAATTGTTGACAGCAAACCGGTCTGGGAGAAAAAGACCTGCGTTCTCTGTCTTGGCTGTCTGCACAGATGTCCGAAAGCAGCGATAGATTATAGGAATACAACCGTGAAGAGCGGAAGATACATGAACCCGAATGCGGGCTTGAAAAAAGAGCGGGTCTGATTGAAAAAAAGGGATATTAGTATTTTATTCTGCTGATGCCCCGCGGAAGTTCCAGGAGAACATATTCCTGACGAAGCTCATGATCTGCTCCATAAATTGGTTTGTGCTGCCGAAGACCTGGGCATTTCCTTCTCCCGGAGCAGGAACAGGGATCTCTTTATATGCTCCCTCCCGGTCTCTGATGGGCTGACCATCATAATAGACACATGCCTCGGCACGCAGGTTCTGCCACTCCTCATAGGAGAGATTCTGTGTAAAGGTAAATTCACGCGTCTGGGTGAGGAAACCATTTGTATTATAGGTGGAGTTTACTCCAGCCAAGCGTGTACTGGTCCCATTATGGAGGAAAAGACATACCTGACCGACATCAGTATTTGTCCTGACGGTAAACGTGTATCTGTACATTGGCATACCCTGGGTTCCATTCTCTTGGAGGGGCAGTTCCTCTCCGGCTGCGATGAGTTCCAGTATCCGGGAATTGCGGTATTGATTCGTGTTTTGATTCGGCAATCCCGTTGAATTCGTCGGAATCACCGTAACACCGCTCATCTGCTGAATGGAAAAGCGTTGTTCCTGACAGGTCTCTCCCGCATCTGAATAGGCACATATCGATAAGGAATATTCATGACCGGGAATGAAATTCTCCTGGGGAATGGCATATGACGTGGATGATCCGGTCTCTCTGTTAGCGAAACAAACTATATTCATTGTCATATCCCGCAACGTGACCCGGTATCCTTCAGCTCCCGGTGCAGAGCTCCACTGCGCATTTACGCCGTTATCGGCATTTACTGCATGATTTTGATACGGAGCGGAAATATTGAAAGGACCGGGTTTTCCTGACGGCGTAGTAAAACTCATTATGGGACCATACGAGGTACCTTGTTCATTCACGGCGTAAGCTCTGAAATAATACGTTGTTCCGGCTTCAAGTCCGTTAATCGTAGAGCTGTATCTGCCGTACGAATGACCTCTGAATCCTTCAGACACGGCATATCCCAGATTCGATGCTGATGTCCCATAAAGAAAACCAACATCGGTAACGTCATAGCCGCCGTTTTTCTGTAAATTACCATACAATGTACATGAACTGATAGTTACTCCGTCAAACGATGTTGTCGAGACAGAGGGGTTATCTGCTGCAGCTCCTGCGGAAAAGAGCATAAGCCCCATCGTCACGCAAAATAGAATCAGATGCACTTTATTCATACTGAGTAGTGAACTATACGATAATATAAATTATTGGTTGAGGGACAATTGATAAGACCCGTCAGACCAAAAAAAGAAGATTGGCTGGTATTCACTATTAGTAGGACTTACGCGGTGTTGGTGTGAATCCAATTTTGGAGGGGTTGACCGGGTGTGATCCAGGGTGAGCCGATAGTTTACCGAATTCATTCTATTCTTTATTATTCTGGATTTTTGGATGTACTTCGGTTTCATGTATGGGATTCTTTTTGATGACCGTATCATCACA
>DAWV01000003.1:8306-8731 GCA_002506085.1 Methanocorpusculaceae archaeon UBA425 | reverse complement strand
ACACGGAATCCACGGAAATCAACGGAATTCACGAAAAGGGGGCAGGGGCGGGGTGGACGCTGAAAGCGGACGCCCTTAGCTGAGGCGGGCTGACCCAAAGGGGCGGCCTCAGCCAAGCAAACTGAAAGTTTGCGACCAAACCGAAGGTTTGCGCGTGGGCGGGGGTATGAGAGAATATCGGTCGTAATCGCGATGTTTCTGGTATTTTTGGATATACTTCGGTTTGGTGTAATGGATTGCATGGATTAATTGCATCCACAAAAATCCGTAGTATTTTGAATGATAAAATCCCAAATTTATCAATATCACGTAATGATAGAATCTCTCCATTCCTCCACCCCCGGCCCCCTTTTCGTGAATTCCGTTGATTTCCGTGGATTCCGTGTGGGGGTTGGGGGGGATGATATACATCATCACCTCTATTA
>DAWV01000003.1:0-8121 GCA_002506085.1 Methanocorpusculaceae archaeon UBA425 | reverse complement strand
GTCAGCAAAAAGAATCCCATACATGAAACCGAAGTACACCCAGATATCCATAACGGTAATCCCGGGTTCACTCGAACGCATCACCCTCCTTTTTGATTGAGAGCGCCCCTGCGTAACTCCTATATTAGTATAGTGTGGATTTCACTCGTCAAGACCGCTCGTGATTTTTCTTTCGATGATATGCGGGAGAGCAATACCGATAAGAATAATCACGACACCGACCCAGCGCAGAGTCGCGACCGGCTCTAATATAATAAGAGCGGCGGCAAGAACCTCAACCGGGAGTTCGGCAGAATTCAGAATAGTCGCCATACCGGTACTAATCTTCGGAGCGCCGACCGCGAGGAGGAAGATAGGAATTGCAATACCGAAAAGACCGAGCGGGATACTGTAGACTAATGCATTCACATTCGTAATTCCTTCAATTATTGCTGCTCCCCCATAGAGACTGCCGACGAAAATCAGAACAAACGCCATACCCACGGAGGCAATAAAGAAACTGCGGTTCATCGGTGCAAGTTCGGGACTCACTCTGCCGCTCAGGTACACGAACACTGCGTAGAAGAAGGCTGCAAGGAGACCGAGCATGATGCCTATTGGATTCATCTCCGCGAGCGAGAGACCGGACCCGATGATACCTCCGGCAAGAATCGTTCCGACGACAATCACAACACAGGCAATGACCTGATTTCTCGACGGAAGTTTTCTTCCGGCAATTGACTCGATGACGACACCTATCCAGGAATACTGGAAAAGTAAAACGACCGCCAGGGAAATCGGGAGGTAACCGAGAGAAAGGAAGTAACAAATTGTTACCGACGCCATAACAATGCCGGTTATGATAAGAGTTCCAACACGTTTCCAGAGCGGAAGCGTGGAGGGTGCATGTTTCGGCTGCTTTCTCTGATAGATAAACCAGATGAGAACAACAAGTACGAGAAGGATGATCCATCCGTAGAAGAATTTACCGACCAGAATGACCGGTATCCCAAAACCATTTATTACGGCGAGCGTTACAATCGTTGAAAGGATTGCATAGGAACAGGATGCGAGGAGCACGAGGAGCGAGCAGAAGACAACCGAGGATGATAATTTTTTAAAGTCCATAGAATAATCCTGTCATTACATTACGCTGAATATTCTATAAGAATTTATGTATTTCTTAACATAACTAAGAATAATCTTAGTAATACCCAAAATAATCTGTGCAATATTGCTTTAATCCCCTGCAAGTAATATTGTGCACGAACGAGGGTGAAATGAATCGGGCTGCCCCGGGCAAACCTGAAATAACGAACCCCGTTACTGAAATGAAGTTACTTTTTGCCCGTACGTATGCGAATCCCGGCAGAAAAAACCGGTTACGGCCATTGGATGCGGGAACGGAATGCTTCCTAATTTGCGTCAAACGATGCCGGGAATCCCGCGGCCCGGCAAAAAACTGCAAAATGCCCCGGCATCCCGCGCAAAGAAACGGGGATAAATGGACCGGGCTCATTATGTTCCCGGATTAAATGACCTTCATTTTAATAATCACAAAAAGAAGCAGAGACGACAACCCGAGTGAGCCGATAATGATAGACACGAAGGCAAACGGATATTCGGTAAACGGGACCATGACATTCATACCGAAAAATCCGGAAATCAGCATAGGCACGGTGATGAGAGCCGCAAAACAGGTGAAGATTTTCATAACCTGATTCACATTGTTGTTGATAATCGATGCAAAGGCCCCCATTGTGCTTGATATCGTCTCCGAATAGGTATATGCCATCTCCAGAGCCTGGGTATTTTCAATTATTGTATCGTCGAGAAGATCCCCGTCCTCTTCGGTCATATTCGCCATAATTATCTGCGACCTCGAAAGTTTTTCCAGAACACTCTTGTTTCCCTTCAGCGAGTTGGTAATATAGACCAGGGATTTGGAAAGGGTGAGCATATGGAACAGTTCCTCGTTTTTCGTCGATCTTTTCAGCGTCTTTTCGATTTCGGTCATCCGCTTATCAATCAGACGAAGGGTCTGGACAAAGAGATCCGCATTCCTGTAGAGAAACAGCAGAATGAACCGGATCTTGTTTTCCGTGGAAAAGTTTTTGATTTTTCCTGCGGCAAACAGATCAAGAATCGGATTTTTGCGAAGAGATACACTGATAATCGCATCAGGGAGGATAACAAACCCCCCGGGCACTGTCGTATATGATTCGATTTCGTCCTCTTTTACCACATACGGCGTGTCGATAAGAATGAGAGACATTCCCTCGTCGTATTCGACACGGGGACGTTCTTCCTCATCAAGAAGGACCGTAAGATCGGCTTTTTCGATAGAAAGTGTGCCGCAGACGAGGGATAATTCTTCATCAGTCGGCTCAATCAGGCGAATCCAGCAGCCTTTGGTGATGGTATACTGCCGCACCGGGATTTTCGTCTCGCTCTCCGATGAATATATCTCTATCATTTTCCTTAGACATTCATAGGGAACATGAACATAATAATGATTCCTGAAAAAGGAGGGATGGACTCATGAAGGACCAAAACGCAAGGGTACTGTCAGAGGTCTCATCCCGGGGTGTTATAATACATACTGCAACGTCGAAGTATATATACTCTGACCGCGCGGTGCGATAATGCCCAAAAATCCGGAAAATGCCGTTCCCTCTCTATGAGATAGGTTACGGGATTTGTTCCGTTTCAGGGTAAAGGCGGGGCTGGGGGTAGTTGACCCGCCCCCCTCACGAGGAAAAGAGCCGCTGAAGATACTCAAATGCTGCAATAACTTCCGTGTATTCCCTCCGCGTGTACGGGCTTACATCCGGGTGATATTTATCACGAAGATTTCTAAAGGCAAGTGAGGTCATCGAGAAATCCGAACCAAACGGCACGCCGAGAATCTTATAAGCCCGTTCCTTCGTCATTTCTTCTATCATAATTGTCTCTATGTTCATTCATATTACATAAATATTATGGGGTCTTAACTAGTAACCTGTAATAATTGGTTTTTCATTACCCCTGGTGTGGGTGGAAAATCAAAAAAAGGAGTTAATTTTGTGGTAGACTGGAATTTAATTGGAATCATTGCCGCATTCGTAATCTATTTCGGCATAATGATTTACATCGGCTTCTTCTACATGAAGAAGAACAAGACCGTCGGAGACTTTATCCTCGGCGGCAGAGGTCTGCACAGGTGGGTTACGGCTCTCTCGGCAGAAGCATCTGATATGAGCGGATGGCTTCTTCTGGGTCTGCCGGGTCTTGCCTATGTGTCAGGTCTCTCGTCTGCGGGATGGACTGCCATCGGTCTTGCGATCGGAACATACCTGAACTGGAAATTCGTTGCAAAACGTCTCCGGGTTTATACCCGCAAAGCAAAAGATTCGCTGACTCTTCCCGAGTTCTTCGTAAACAGATTCGGCGACAAAAAAGCATACATCTCAGCCCTGTCTTCGATTTTCATCATCGTCTTCTTCGTCGTCTACACGGCTGCACAGTTCGTTGCAGGCGGAAAACTCTTCAATTCCGTCTTTGGTCTTGACTACACGGCTGCAATGCTGGTTTGTGCTGCAATTGTCGTTTGTTATACGTTCACCGGAGGATTCAGGGCAGTCTGTCTGACTGACTTCATCCAGGGAATGCTGATGCTTTTCGCTCTGCTTCTTGTTCCAATCGTGGCTGTCGTTATGCTCTTTGGAACGGGCGGAGCAACGATTGCATCCATTGATCCGAACATGCTTTCCCTCTTTGTAGACCCGTCGACCGGTGAGTTCATCTCGGTCTTTGTTGTCGTATCAGGTCTTGCATGGGCTTTCGGTTACTTTGGTCAGCCGCATATTCTCCCAAGATTCATGGCAATCGAAAAGCCGGATGAGATTCCGAAAGCACGGCACGTGGCTATGGTCTGGGTCGTAATTTCCCTTGCGGCCGCGATTTTCATCGGTCTCATTGGTCAGATATTCTTCAGCACGCCGCTCGCAAATCCGGAAACCGTGTTTATTGAAATGACCAAGGAAACACTGTTCAGCCTCATTGCAGGCATTGTCTATTGTGGTATCCTTGGAGCAATCATGAGTACAGCATCAAGTCAGATGCTTGTTGCCTCCTCCGCAATTTCCCAGGACCTCTACAAGACGTTCTTTAATAAGAAAGCATCCCAGAAAACCTTACTCCTGCTTTCCCGGATAACAGTTCTTGTCGTCGCGGCCCTCGCAATTACCCTGTCCCTTGACAAGACGAGTTCAGTCTTTGACATCGTTTCATTTGCCTGGGCAGGTTTCGGAGCAACGTTCGGTTCGGTTATCTTAGTCGGACTCTTCTGGAAGAGAATGAACTGGCAGGGAGCTCTTGCCGGAATTCTTGCAGGAGGCGTTACCGCTTTCCTCTGGTATATGTTCCTTGCAGCCCCGACCGGCATCTATGAAATGATTCCGGGAGCAATCGTGAGTCTCTTTGCAATCTATATTGTATCCAGGCTCACTCTGCCTCCATCGAAAGAGGTCGCCGATACCTTTGACGCATATGTCAAAGAAATCGGCACCGGAAAAACCTGATTTTTTCCCATTCTTTTTTTTTCGTATTTCCGCTGAGGATGCCTCCGGAATAGAGCCTATAATTTTATGTTCCTTGAAGGAGAAGCATACTACTAATTATGATTAAGGTTGCAGTCAACGGTTACGGGACAATCGGAAAACGCGTAGCAGACGCGGTTTCCTGTCAGCCGGATATGGAAATAATCGGTGTTTCCAAAACCAAACCCGGGGCAGAAGCATATGTCGCCAAAGAGAGAGGATACCCCCTCTACATCGCCGACATCAGCAAAAAAGATGCGTTCATCAAAGCAGGAATCCCTGTCGCCGGCTCGGTTGAGGAAATGATTCAGAAGGCCGATATCATTGTCGATGCAACACCCGGAGGAATCGGCGAAGGAAATAAACCCCTCTATGAAAAATACAACCGGAAAGCAATCTGGGAGGGCGGAGAAGAGCACTCGGTCGCTGGATTCTCCTTCAACTCATCCTGCAATTATGAGCAGGCAATCGGAAGACAGTTCGCCCGGGTGGTATCCTGCAATACCACCGGACTCTGCCGCATTATTCACCTCATCGACTCGGTCTTCGGCGTGAAAAAAGTCCGGGCAACCATGATCCGCCGCGGAGGAGACCCGGGCGACATCAAACGCGGACCAATCGACGCAATCGTCCTGAACCCGGTCACCATCCCGTCCCACCATGGTCCTGACGTACAGAGCGTACTTCCCGAAATCAATATCATCACCTCCGCGATGATTGTGCCGACAACCCTCATGCACATGCACTTCATCAACATGGAGCTGAAAAACCCGGCAACGAGAGAGCAGGTCCTTGATTTAATCAAAGCCCACTCCCGTCTCGGACTGATTTCAAAGAGCACCGGAATCACGAGCACGGCCCAGCTCAAGGAGTACACCTCCGATCTTCTTCGTTCAAGAGGAGACCTCTGGGAGAACGGAATCTTCGAAGAGTCCGTTTCGGTCCTTGACGGCGGAACGGACCTCTACCTCTTCCAGGCAATTCACCAGGAAGCGGATGTCGTTGTGGAAACCGTGGACTGTATCCGGGCAATGTCGGGCGATGTGAAAACCGCGATGGAATCTATCGCGATTACGAACAAGGCAGTAGGTCTGACTGCCATTCGCTAACTTTTTTTATGGATTTACCTGTACCAAGCACCGACGGGACGTGCCACGAATTCGGCGGGGCCCCCATTTACGAAAAGCGGTTCAAAAAAGTAGGACCGTTCAGGTTCCCGGGACTTGCCGCCGTATCCGATGACTCGGGGGCTTACCACATCGACTTTTCAGGCAGCCCCGTATATGAAGAGAGGTATGCCTGGGTCGGTGATTATGCCGATGACTGTGCAGCGGTCAGGACAATCGGGGGTGAGTATTACCACATCAATGAACAGGGTAAACGAATCGGTCACAACAAATACCTCTTTGCAGATGAATTTTCCGAAGGAGCGGCCGTCATCTACCGGAAAAATTACGGAGCCACCCATATCACAACCGGGGGCGAGATGGTATATGGCGACTGGTATCTCGATGCCCGGAGTTTCAAAAACGGCGAGGCACTCGTCCGGGACGAAGCCGGCTGGCTCGTTATCGATAAAGCCGGCAATGAACTCCGCCGTGCAGACCCGCCGAAAGATGAATATCCGATAACCGGCAACATCAGATATGCAGGAAAGGAGAACCCGATTCCGGCAATTCTGAAAACAACCGAGTGGGACGCGGCTATCGTTCTCATCAGACATGCTGAACGTGAACCATTCATAAAAGGCGAACCCGGTTCGATGAAGAAACTCACCCCCAGGGGAGAGAGTGTCGCGGAATGTTTCGGCAGGGAGCTTTGCGGCAGACCTGTCAGAGCATATGCAAGTCCGATGATCCGGTGTATGCGGACCGCGGAGCTGATCCTTGAAGGAGCGGGGGTAAACAGCGGAACGGAGGCGAGTGAGCTTCTGGGAGAGCCCGGAGCATACATCTTCGATGACGAACTTACCCGCGGCTTCTATGTGCAGAACCCGACCAAGACGGTCACGCTTGAGTATATTCATGAGGGCGTTTTGCCGGGTCATTACAAAATCAGAGAGGGAACACAGAGGCTGTTCAATTTCCTGAAGGAGACGGCAGTGCCAAACGGCATTTCGGTCTGTGTTACGCATGATGTGTTTCTGGTCGCTTTTGTTTCGACGCTGACCGGTTATGATTTCACTGAT
The DNA here is from genome assembly GCA_002506085.1 of Methanocorpusculaceae archaeon UBA425. GTDB lineage: Archaea > Halobacteriota > Methanomicrobia > Methanomicrobiales > Methanocorpusculaceae > Methanocorpusculum. Next base: position 1,374 of record DAWV01000003.1, on the reverse strand, counting down.
GACTGGACAGGATTTCTGGACGGCTGTATTCTGTTCCGGAGAAAAGAGACATGGTACCTCTGGTGGAGAGGTAAGGAGACAAAAGTATGAAATTTATATGCCCGTTACTTGTTGTTGATGATATTGATGCATCAAAGAAGTTCTATACCGGTATCCTAGGTCAGGAGATAGGTATGGATCTCGGAGAAAACGTTACGTTTGCCGAGTCGTTTGCGATTCAGTCGAAGAGTTCCTGGACAGGTTTTATTGATAAACCCGCATCAGATATCCGGTATCAGGGAAATGATGCCGAGCTCTACTTCGAGGAGGAGGAGTTCGATGCATTCGTCGAACGGCTTAAAACGTTTGGAGTGAAGTATGTCCATCAGGTGAAGGAGTATGCCTGGGGTCAGAGGGTTGTGAGATTCTATGATCCGGATATGCATATCGTCGAAGTGGGAGAGAGTATGATGACCGTCTGCCGGAGATTCCATGCAGAAGGCATGACCGTTGAGGAGATTGTCAAAAGAACGATGTTCCCGCAAGAGGTCGTGGAGATGTTCCTGGAGGAGGAATAACCCCTAAAATTTTTTGAGATTTGTCTATTTTTTTTATAACCCGGCGGCGAACGCATCGTGATGGAAACATGATCATGCTCCTTTGCCGGCATCCAAACAGAGAGCGGAGATATGCTGCCGCAGTGAATGATTTTCCTGCCGCATTTTTCGTTTACCCGTATAACTAACAAAATTTTAGTAGTTAACGCCGCATTTATGATAAAATAACCACAATAATTCAGTATGAAATACTCACCCTCAATACTGGACAAAATGATTACGGGACTTCTCCTGATAATCATCGCCCTTGCCTTTTCCGGTCCAAAACTCTAAAGACAGCCTCTTCGAAAAACACCTCACCTTTTTTTGTCTGCATGTTAGAGCGTAGCCCGGAGTCTGTCCGGTCGTGGATTTTTATCTATGCTGGGGAGCTCCCAATGAAAAAAATGAGGTACTTGTGAGATGTACTTCGATTTCGTGTATGACATAAGTGCGGACACATGAGACATCCTCCTTCGAACCGCAAACCTTTGGTTGTCTCTCCGACTCGCTTCGCTCGCTTGTTCACAAATCAAAGATTTGCTCTCCGACTCGCTTCGCTCGCTTGAATAGATGTGAATCTCTACAAATTCTACAAATAAAGGAGTTGGCTGGGTGCGGACACATGAAAATTCCACCGCGAATAAGCCCAAGCGGGCTTAGCCCGCTTGAGGCGGCACGCAAGCCTTCGGCTTGCACGCAATCGCGAATAAACGCGAATCGCATTTTCCTTACGCTGTCTTCTTGTCCCCCTCGCTTTACCCCCCCGGCCCGGTCCCCCCCCCCCCCCCCCCCCCCG
>DAWV01000023.1:614-23183 GCA_002506085.1 Methanocorpusculaceae archaeon UBA425 | reverse complement strand
ATGGAGGTGTTTTCGGGCGATAGAGGTTCGGTGAGCGTTTCGCGGAGTTCTGCGGTGTAACCCGCAGGCAGGGGTATTTGCGTTTTAATCAAGGCCAGGTTGTCACTCCTTTTCTTCGTTTTATCATTGTTATCAGTGTTATCATTGATATGATAAATAATTAGATGACAGAGTATTTATACTTTCAGTCGAATATATGAATCAGAGAATCATGGCTGAAGAAAAAAACGATGAACAGATCCTGATCCGGGTGCCAAAGAGCTTAAAAATGCAGTTGGAAGCGGCAGCGCGCGTAGAATCAATGACGATCCAGGATTGGGTACGAAGTGCAATAATGAATAGGATCGGTCTGCTGAATGTGTGTCCGAATTGTGATACGGTGAATTCACGGGATGCGAAGTTCTGTAATCAGTGCGGAGCGAGTCTGAAGGATAGTAAGAGGTCGATGTATTTTGAGTGGCTGAAGGATCTGCTGAAGGAGGAGCTTGAGGAAGGACGGGATCTTGACGCGGTTCTGGCGTTTCTGGAGGATCCGGCAGGGGTGATGGAGGGGCTGGAGATGAGGAAGGGGTGGATGGTGAAGACGGAGGTAAAGAGGGAGTAGGGAAATACTACTTTTTTAATAGGAGTTACGCGGTGTTGTGATCTCGACTGATAAAAACTGATGTACTTATAAGATGTATTTCGATTTCGTGTAACGCTGGGTTGGAATGTATGAGATATTCCACCGCGATTGCGTGCAAGCCGAAGGCTTGCGTGCCGCCTCAAGCGGGCTTTGCCCGCTTGGGCTTATTCGCGGTGGGATTTCTCATGTGTCCACACCCAACCTTACCCCTCCCTAATTGGTTTGAGACTAACACCGCCTAAGTCCTATTTAAAAAATCCGATTTGACTCATTTCCAAGAGGGGTTGGCATTGTTGCCCGCATTGTAGATTTTACCATAATTTCTTAATTTTGTCAATAAATGGTTGGATTTTGTTTTTTTCTGTTTTTCACTCAACTCGACAGAACCCTCTGATTCTGAGAATATTGGCAATAGATTTATCGTATATAACGCCCTAATGAGGTAAATTGTTAACAAATGTGGTGTGATGATAATTACTATACGAATCTGTTTTCTGCTTGTTCTTTTTTTGAGTATGACCTGTTTTGTCGAATATCACGTATCGCATGTTTAACATGCAAATTTTTTTAACAATCCTAAATCTAGGAGGAATTGAAATTGAAAACAACTAAAATGATTTCAGCAGCTCTCGCAGTGTTCCTTGCAGCCGCACTCTTTATCGGTGCGGCTTCAGCAGTACCCGCAGCTGGGGAGACTGTATATGTGTACCAGTATAATGGGTCCGGGGACGGAGCTGGGTATATATATTATCTGTATGAAAATGGTTACATAACTAGCACTGTCCAGACTGATGAGCACGGTACATTCATCGGTGATGATATCAAAGCAGGTCTCTATTCTGACAATGTATCAATGGCGGGTAACTTCTTCACGTTGAAGTATCCGGCTATAACTCTTAAAGCAACCTTAAATGGTACCAGCACATCAATTGCAGGGTACTCTCTCTTCAAGGATCAGACGATTGATTTCTCTGTATCCGGTACTAACAATCTTCTGTACAAGCTTATCTTCTACTCAGCAGCGGGTGGTTCAACCAGCACCTTCGGTGGAAATGTATTTAACAACTCCTCCGTTTTCGTATCAGTTGGAGATAATCTCAATGTATCCCTTGCAAACGAATCATCAGGCGAATGGTCTGTAGCAGCAGCATTACTTACAGGTAATGTAATAGGAAAGATGGCAGACGGTACCGCATCAAAGTACACTACTACCAGCAAGATTACGTTCAATGTTGGTACAGACTATGCAGATTCTATAACTGTATCTAAAGACTCCATCATCCGCGGAGCCTCCACTCTGTTAACCGTTAACGGAATGCCGAATGAAGTAGTTGTCGTTAATGTTACCGGATCTGGTTTCAACAATTTCCTTGGTCAGAGCAATGTAAACGCTCTCTCTTACGACCCTGACGGATACCTTACTGGTTTCACCATTAAACTTAACAACTTTGGAACCAGAACGGCCCAGTTCGACACCAACGCTACCTCTGATGATCAGACTTACACTTTCACAGCACACTTAAGCCCTGACAAAAAGGCAAACGTTACTGTTACTAAAGGAGAAGTTACTGCAGTCGCAGGTCAGGATTCCTATTATCCTGGTAATGATATTACCCTCTCTGGAACAAACACTGAATCCACGATTGTTTACCTCTATGTAAAAGGTTCAAACAAGGCACTTACCTTCATTGATTCAACAGCTGTCCGGAGCGACAACACCTGGGAAAAGACATTCGAGCTCTCAAACGAGTTTGATGCAGGTACCTACACATTCTACGCAACCGCCCAGCAGCTCCCAGGTATATCCGGTATGAACCTTACCATCGATGATGATGTTACTACCTACACGCATCTCTATGTTGCTTTAAAGCAGCCGTTCCTTTCCGCCACAGCAGAATCTTCCACTGTTATCCCAAGTAATGATATCAAGATTACTGGCACTGCAAAAGGAACCAGTGATCTTATGTACTACGTCTTTGGAACCAACCTTTTCAAGACCGGCTCTATCTCTGTTGACGACGACTCCACTTTCAGTGCAGAAATCGCAACCGATGACTTAGCAGCAGGTCAGTATTTCGTAGTTATTCAGCACCCGATGTACGACAAAGTATTCAACATTGGACCGGTCGCTGCACAATACGGCGGATACAATATCAAAATGAATGCTCAAGGCTACTACGCATCGGACGGCGCTATGGTTCTGTTCGATACAAATTCTCGTCAGAGCGCAAACGCCGCGGAAGCACTCTGCCAGGCACTTGACTCTCAGAACATCGATGATATCTATGTAAAGCTCACGTTCGTAGTGGAATCACCATATCTAACAGTAAATTCATTTTCCTCCTCATATACTAAAGGGGAGCTGATAGAGATCACCGGTACAGCTAACCCAGTCACTGATCTTTACTACTACATCTTTGGTCAGGATACATTTCTCACCGGGACCATCCAAGTTACACCAGATGGACAATATTTACTGAAAATAGATACCAAAAACATTGAAGGAAATGACTTTTATGTAGTCATCCAGCATCCAATGAGCGATGGGCTGTTCAATGTTGGTCCAGTAATTTCAGCCAATGGCGGATATGATATCAAGATGAATACAACGGGAGGATTTAACTCTCCTGGTTCAGTAATTCAATTCAACACCTTATCTCGGCAGGGCGAAAATGCTGCTGAATCAATCTGTCAGGCTATTGATTCTTATAACATAGATGATATCTGCACAAACCTTTATTTCATTGCTTCTTCAACCCCCACAAATATTGTTTTATCACCAGGATTTACCCTGACGTCCTTGACTGTAATTCCGGAATATTCTCCGGCTGTAACAGAGGGAACACCGATATTTGTTACTGCACGTTTGAATATAGCGAAAGATGCCATTTCCACTTCTGAAAGTCTCAAATTCAGTACCGATCTTCGCCAGTCAACATCCTGGTACATTTATGTGTACAAAGGAAATGTTCTTAACAATAAAACAAGTGAGGATGCATTGATAACATCTTTCAACTCAACAAGTTTCGCGCATATCCTCTCAGGCTTTGTTCTGGATTATGACCAGCCAGTAACCTTAGTGATCAATCTCACCGGATTATACCCATTAACAACCGGAAATATTACTGCACTAAAGATTGATGGTCCGGACTTTACCTACTCCTATCAGTATGGTCCGACAGAATCAGTTCCATACTTTGACGATGAACTGGAATTGCAATCCGGCTGGAACTTCATCTCCGTTCCAAAAACGCTGAACTCAACCGAAAACACCGCCGGATCGCTGTTCGCCAGTGTGGAAACCAACAACAAAAACATCCTTGCCTACAACGCCCAGACCCGGACATGGGTCCCGCTCAAAGCCGGTGATATCATCCAGCCCTTAAACGGCTACTGGATCTATTCGGCTAACACAACGAACATTTCCCTCACCTATCCTTCGACCCCGACCGTTCCCTCAGTAAAAACCCTCTATCCCGGTTGGAACGCAGTTGGTCTCTCCGCAGCTGAACCCACATCCGCCAAAACTGCCCTTGCCGGAACCAGCTGGCGAACCCTCCTGCCCTGGACCCTTGCAAACGGAAAATACGAATCCGCAATCGTCAACGGCGGTTCGGAAGCCAACAGTCCCGACCGTCTCATGACTCTCGGAAACGGATACTGGTTGTATGTCGACTCGCAAAGCACCCTGACAGGACTCACCGCGTGACTACCATGAGAAAACTTCTCATCACCCTCCTCATCCTAATCATTCTCTGTGTAGGGGTAGTGGACGCGGAAACCTCCTCTGCTCCCCTTCTACCTGCCCAGTATTACGGAACGGCCGTCACAGAAAATGGTGCTGATATTCCAGCCGGAACCGTGATCACCGCAGAACTTGACGGAATAACCTACACATACACCGTATCCTCTTCAGGTAAAATCGGAGAACCCGGGACCTTCGGCGACAAATTCCTCATATCCCCTGCCGGCTCCTCAGCCGAAGGAAAAACCGTCACCTTCAAAGTCGGCAGTGTTCCCGCATCGCAAACCATCATCTTCTCATCCGGCACATCTTCAGAACTCGCATTGACATTTGGAATCAATGTTACCGCTCAGGACACGAGCTCGGGAAATCACCCTGCAAACCAGTCATCGGTAATCATCACCAACAACTCTGTACCCTCCGGATTTTTACTTCCGATAACGGACGTCCCGCAGGCGCAGCAGGCAACCCTTCCCGCTGTCCCGACAGGATCCGCCGTATTCAAACTTGTAGACATAACGCCGGTCAATCCCCCGGCAGGACCCTACACCATTATCTTTACCTTCACGCTAACCGCTGCGGATCTTACCAGCCTTAACACCACAAAAGACAAAATCGTCGTACTCCATCATAATGAAAGCAGAAATGTCTGGGAAACCGTCCCGATTGAAATCGACTCAGAGAATCCGGACGGATCTGTAACCTATAATGCCAGGCTGAGCAGCTTCTCAGCGTTTATGATTGCTTCAAGTCCCGCAGGATCGACAACACCCGCCACACCCGGCGGTTCAGTCGTGAGTTCCAATATCGGAGGGACCGCCGCTTCTGCTGTTGTCACCGTAACGCCGGTCCAGACACCGAGTACGGTTCAAACCAACGTTCCAGCGACCGTTCCCACAACTCAGTCAGGCGGGAGTGATGCCTTAATCACTCAGCCTGATACAGAAACGGGAGACACGGATAACGGGTTGGTTACCATTCTCTTTGTCGTAATCGGGATTCTCGCCGCGGTCATCCTCATCATTGGGGCGGTATGGATTGTGAAAAAACGGAACAACCGTCATTATTTCTAAACCATTTTTAGTCCAGTTATTTTGGGCGATGTAACCGGGTATTAAATCAGAAACCCGGAATCCCCCCGAACCTCACATCCCGCGGCAACATTCTGTTTTTGCCCCCATCTTTTACATACGACCGGTAAAAATCTCTGCGGAGTTATTATCTCTCACTCTGGTTTACGTTAATGTTCGCTCTTTGATAAACCATCCCGCTCTTCCGGTATGGTTTTGGAAACTCTTTTCTATTAATATCTGTATTGATAATATACTTAGTATAAAAAAGATAGTCAGGTACACAAAATGTATTGTCAGCAATGTCAGGAATCAAAATCACCCGCATGCTCCCTCGGAGGCGTATGCGGAAAAAGCAAAACCACCGCTTCATATCAGGACGCCGTCCTCTATGCCCTCTCAGGTCTCTCCTACCGGCTTGAAGCCGCGGGAAAAACCGTCGACCCGTTCGTCGCCGAAGTCCTCTTCGCAACCCTCACAAACGTCAGTTTCGACAACGCCCGCTTTGCCGTCTATCTCGACCGCGTCCTGGCGCAAAGAGACGCACTGCCCGAAGTCCGCGGCGAACCTGCCGAGTGCTCCTGGAAACCCTCCTCCGAAGAAGACATCCTCAACGCAAAAGAGATCTCCCTTGATGCAATCGAAAATGCAGACATCCGCTCTCTCTACTCCCTGCTTCTCTTCGGACTCAAAGGACTTGCAGCCTACTACTCCCATGCACTCGTCCTTGGAGAAACAGACGGCACCATTCTGCCGTTCATCACAAAAGGACTCGCATCCAGATCCAAACCGCTCTCGGCAGACGAAAGGACTGCCCTTGTCCTCGAATGCGGAAAAACCGGTGTCACCTGCCTTGCCCTCTTAGACAAAGCAAACCATGCATACGGCATCCCGGAAATCACCAAAGTCAACACGACCCCCGGCAGCCGCCCCGGCATCTTAGTCACCGGTCATGACTTAAAAGACCTCAAAGACCTCCTTGAGGCAACCGTACATGCAGGAATCGACATCTACACCCACGGAGAAATGCTTCCGGCGCACGCCTATCCCGCATTAAAAAAGTACCCCCACCTCAAAGGAAACTACGGAACCTCCTGGGCAAACCAGAGAGCGGAAATGCCGAAATTCAACGGCCCGATTCTCTTCACGACAAACTGCCTCGTGCCGCCGGGACCTGAATACAAACACCTCGTATTTACAACCGGCGCCGTCGGATTCCCCGGATGCCATCACATCCCTGACACCCCGGACGGAAAAGACTTCTCGCTCTTAATCGACCTGGCCCGAAGAGCTGCACCCCCGACCGACCTGCACACCCCGGAACTTCTCACCGGCTGCGCTCACGAGGCTGTTCTCTCGCTCGCCGGCAAAGTCATCGAACTCGTCAATGCCGGAAAAATCAAAAGATTCGTGGTCATGGCAGGCTGTGACGGCAGAGATTCGGCACGAAGCTACTACACCGAATTTGCCAAAGCTCTCCCGAAAGACACCGTCATCTTAACCGCAGGATGTGCAAAATACCGGTATAACGCCCTTAATCTTGGCGACATCGATGGAATCCCCCGGGTCCTCGATGCAGGACAATGTAATGATTCCTACAGTCTTGTCGTCATCGCCCTTGCCCTTGCAGATGCATTCAAATGCGGCGTAAACGACCTGCCGATCTCCTACAACATCGCCTGGTATGAACAGAAAGCAGTCCTCGTTCTGCTTGCTCTCCTCTCGCTCGGCGTGAAAGACATCATGCTCGGCCCGTCGCTTCCGGAGTTCGTATCCCCGGGCGTCCTGGACGTACTTGTAAAGACGTTCGGCCTGCAGCCTTCGACGACGGTTGTTGCCGACATGAAAACTCTTAAGTGTGTCTAACCACACACTTCCCTATCTGGAACAGAATCATGCTGAGAAAAATCATCAGAATCGACGAAGAAAAATGTAACGGCTGCGGAGCGTGTGCAAAAGCCTGTCATGAAGGCGCCATTCAGATGGTAGACGGCAAGGCAAAACTCGTTTTCGAAGATTATTGCGATGGTCTTGGCGACTGTCTGCCTGTCTGCCCGACAGATGCGATTTCTTTTGAAGAGCGGGAAGCGCCGGCGTATAACGAAAAAGCCGTTCAGCAGGCAAAAAAGACCGTTCACCCTGAAAACCTTCCCTGCGGATGCCCCGGAACCGAATCCAAAGTTATCAGACGGGAAGATACCTGCACGGCCGACGCCCCCTCTCCGATAACCAGCCGGCTTTCCCAGTGGCCGGTGCAGATTAAACTTGTTCCGGTCAATGCCCCGTACTTTGACGGAGCCGATCTGCTTATTGCGGCAGATTGTACTGCCTATGCCTACGGGAATTTCCACAACGAGTTTATCCGCGGCCGGGTAGTAATTGTCGGGTGCCCGAAACTGGATGCGGTCGATTACACAGAAAAACTCACCGCGATTCTCACAAACAACACAATCAAAAGTCTGACTCTTGTCAGAATGGAAGTTCCATGCTGCGGAGGTCTCGAAGCAGCTGCCAAGAATGCTCTCAAAGCCAGCGGGAAGTTACTTCCCCTGCAGGTTGTGACAATCTCAACCGACGGCAGAATCATTGCGTAAAACTTCCCGCAGAAAATCCGTCAGCACGAACCCATGCAGATTTCCGGCATCATTACCTCTTTTTAAGAACCCGAAAATCGAAAAAAAGCGGGTGCGGGATATTCTGCACCCTTTCTAAAACTCAGACCCTGTTTTCGACTTCGTATTTGATTTTCGTCAGGAACTCTTCCGGCGTCATCGTCACCGTCTGACTGTCGCGGGTGCGAATCGACACGGTATGATCCTCCAGCTCCTTCTCGCCGATAATAATCATATACGGAACCCGCTCGGTATACTGTGCCTGCCGGATCATATATCCGATTTTTTCATTACGGTTATCAAGCTCGCAGCGAATCTTTGCATCTTTGAGCATCGTCGTAATCTCCTGTGCATAATTCTCGCTCTTCTTCGAGACCAGCAGAACCTTCGCCTGTAAAGGTGCGAGCCACACCGGGAACCTGCCCGCGAAATGTTCGGTCAGAATGCCGATAAACCGCTCGATTGAACCAAAGCAGACTCTGTGAATCATAATCGGCCGCTGTCTGTCATCATTCTCATCCACATAAGACAGATCAAAGTTAATCGGCATCTGGAAATCAAGCTGGATCGTTCCGCACTGCCAGGTACGGCCCAGGCAGTCTTTTAAGTGGAAATCGATTTTCGGACCGTAGAATGCCCCGTCTCCCTCGTTGATTGTGTAGGGAAGGTTCAGCTGGTCGAGCGCGTGTTTCAAACCATAGGTTGCCGCCTCCCAGTCCTCATCACTGCCCATACTGTTTTCCGGACGGGTGGAAAGTTCCAGGGCATACTCAAATCCGAACTTGGTGTACACCTCATTGATAAGCCGGATAACTCCTGCGATTTCCTCGGTAATCTGGCTTTTTCTCATAAAGATATGTGCATCGTCCTGGGTGAAGCAGCGGACACGGAATAGTCCGTGCAGGGTGCCTTTCAGCTCATGGCGGTGTACAACGCCGAGTTCAGCGAGACGCATCGGCAGTTCCCGGTAACTGTGCGGCTCGTTTGCGAATACCATGACGCCGCCCGGGCAGTTCATCGGTTTTATGCAGTAATCCTCGTCATCGATTCTGGTGGCATACATATTGTCCTTGTAGTGATCCCAGTGACCGCTGGTTTCCCACAGACGGCGGTTCATGATTAATGGTGTCGCGATTTCCTGATAGCCGCTTCTTGTATGGAGTTCATGCCAGTAGTCGATCAGGGCGTTCTTGATAATCATCCCGTTCGGGAGGAAAAACGGGAATCCCGGACCTTCGTCAGAGAACATGAAGAGGTTCATCTCTTTGCCGATTTTACGGTGGTCGCGTCTTTCTGCCTCTTCCTGGAGTTTCAGGAAATCCTCCAGTTCCTTTCCGGTCGAAAATGCCGTCCCGTTGATTCTCGTCAGCATTTTGTTTTTGCTGTCGTTTTTCCAGTATGCTCCGGAAAGTCCGGTTATTTTGAAGGCCTTGAGGGTTTTGGTGTAGGTAAGGTGCGGACCTGTGCACATATCGATATATTCGCCCTGCTCAAAGAAACTCAGCGGCTCGTTTTCGTCAAGATCGCGAATATGCTCGATTTTGTACGGCTCGTTGCGTTCCGTCATGAGTTTGACGGCGTCATCGCGTGAGAGGATGAACGGTTTTATCGGCAGGTTGGCCTTGACGATCTCCCGCATTTCCTGTTCGATTGCGGCAAGGTCGCTGTCTGAAAGTTTTGTGTCTCCGAGGTCGATATCATAATAGAATCCTTTCTCGGTTGCGGGTCCGTAGCCAAAAGCTGCGTGGGGATACAGGCGTTTGACTGCCTGAGCCAGTACATGAGCTGCGGTGTGACGTATGACGTGCAGTTCTTCTTCTTTCGGGCACTCGCCCGTTTTTCCGTCGTTGTAAATAACTTTCATGTATTACATCCTTCGACTACTATTTTACCAACTGTATTTTCGGCATTCAGATATGTTTCTGCCGGGCTTTTTCCGGATATGGTCAGAGCTGAATATTCTTATTTAATTTGGTCTCGAAAGTCATATGTATTTCGGTACTGGAAACTCTGCACTCTATAGAGCGCCGCGAAAAAACGTATATTTATCATTTCTGCCGGTCCATCTCTGCACAGAGATAAGGGAATCATTATGACGGAATTAATGGACCGCGGTATGCAGGCTGCGTATGAGGAGGCACTGACCGGGCGACGCGAAGGCGGGATTCCCATCGGCTCTGTTCTTGTGCGGGATGGGGAGATTGCCGGTCGGGGACATAACCGAAGGGTCCAGCTGGGAAACCCGATTCTCCACGGGGAGATGGATGCTCTTACCAATGCAGGTCGTCACCCGGCATCATTCTACCGGGAATGTACGCTTTATACGACCCTTGCCCCGTGCATTATGTGTTCCGGGGCGATTCTTCTCTACCGGATTCCTGAAGTCATTGTCGGCGAGGATGTCAATTATCCGGGAGAATCCGCATTTCTGCGGTCACGCGGGGTGAAGGTGACGATTCTGAATAATCCGGAACTCATTGCTATGATGAAGAGCTATATCGATGAAAACCCGGCTGTCTGGAATGAGGATATCTCGGAAGAGCTCTGACAGGGTTTTCAGATGGTTCCGGTTGTTTTTTTCTCATGTTTCCACACCCGGGGCGAAGTCTTCGGGTGAACTAGGATTATCGTTATGGATTTTTGGTTGTACTTCGTTTTCGTGTATGGGATTCTTTTTGCTGACCGCATCCCCGCAAGGCATTTGCCTTGCTCACAAGTCTATCGACTCGCTCTCCGACTCGCAAGGGGGAGAGGTGACCAGTTCCCGTTCCCGCCCCTGTCCCTATTTTCGTGAATTTCGTGTGATGCCCGCTGGTGAAAAACATGAGATGAAAAACCCCGGTCGATCAGATCCCCTCACTTACACGCGGAAGAGATCAGACAGCCGGATCATGCGAACAGGCATCCTCCTCCTCGTCAGGCAGTTTCTTCAGCGCCAAAGCACTGATCACCCCCCACCCGCAAAAAATCATGCCCCAAACAAAAAATACGCCCGATTCTGTTGATTTCATATTTCACCCGCCGAAAATCATCATAAAAAATCCATCAAAAATGATCATCGGGAGGTCAAAATGATATAGAAACACCTATTTGCGAATGGAAAAATGAACAAAATCCGGTCGGGTCAAGCTGCGTTTCCAGGACGACCCCAACATCCCTGATCCAATGCAGGGTCGAAACCCCAACCGGTTTGAGATTAACACCGCGTAACTCCTTTAATAAGATAACCCAGTATTCACCCAGTAATGACCCAATTGAAAATCATCTATTTTTGTTAGGTTTGATGTTTAAATTGCGTTATTTGCTTGAATCATCTAAATATTATTGCTGTTTGGCTCAGTATCACATGATTGATCAACCCAATATCACTTCATTAATTAACCCAAATTAGGCAATTACATTTATGGTAAATGCCAATAGGAGTTTCTCCCTTTCCCCGTGCACTCAATTTTACCATCCCGCTTTAATTCAGCCAAGAGATGCTCTACCTTCTTTTTCTTCTGATCCTCAGTATAACAATCAGGTAATTTGTCCAAAAGCAAGGCCTCCGTGTCTTTTCGGGAAAGCTTTCTGTAATCTTGAATTCCCCGAAGTATCAACTGCAGATAATAATCTTTATCCAAACCTCTATTTTTAGTATAACTCGCCTTTTGCCCAGTTTTCCCTGCTATTTCACGGGAAATATAATAATTTGGACGACGTCCCTCGATCAAATGCTTTTTTCGAAGCAAAGCGGCTTCTTCTTTTGTAATATCACGTTTTTTCTGGATTCGATCAAGAAGCATTATTTCTCCCAGACTCAGATTAGCATTCTCTGCAAGAACCCTTGCGTAATCCAGATCGAGCACTTTTCCGGTTATTGTGACAATTACGCGTTTTGGCGATAATTCGTAGTCCGGTAGAGGGAAATACTTCCTTCTTTGATTCAGGAACATTTTTCGGATGCCGCTTCCGATTGTATCGACCATGTTGAGATTCTGCATTGCCGTAACGAGGAATTGATTCCTGTATCTCTCTTCGGGTGCGTTAGTTCTGATTACTTCTTCCACAGATCCTGGGAGAAACGAACCAAGATTACTGAAAATCAAAGAATCCGGCATTTCGACAACATTGATCCTTCCGCCTAATGTATAATCCTGATGAGCAATTGCATTGTTTAATGCTTCCCTCATAGTGAAAGAGTCATATTTGTCTACTTCCTCTGGAAAAAGCGTTCCTTTTTGCATGTATCGGTATTTCAGATTACGAATTTTTCCATTAATATGATCGACAGCGAGAAGGAAAGGGCACGAAGCAATATCGTAGTCTAACTCTACACCGTTTGAATCTTTGAGGATCCATCGTATACTTGCATCAGCCGGGCTGAGGTAGTGTTTAGATTCCGGTTTACCTAATAAAAGAAGAGTTGTGTTTGTTATTTTTCCTTTTATCGTGATTTTCGCTTTGTTTAAAAATTCTCTCTCATCCCATTCTTTCATCTCATCAATTTTATCGGGATGTTTTTTCAGATAGTTTTCTTTTGCCACGCGAATTGCAGTCGGATCCAAATCATTGAGATCAGCTGTGCGTACTATTTGCGCACTCCAGTCAGCCTGTTTGCACTGTAATTCAATTCTTTCCCGTTTCTCTGGACTCAGTGGGACTATCGATTCACTCTCCCTGCCATAACAGAATCCCCCATATGATGTTGGTGTCCCGCGGGTTGCCGGCGGGATTTGGAACATGATGAGCCTCTTTTCTTTATATGATATTGGGTATATTCCTTGGAATGTTATCTGGTTATTTGTTTTATCAGCAACTTCTTTCTTGAGAGACTGCAATTTTTTCTCTGCGAGTCTATAGGTAGTGCCTATAATTGTTCTGTTGTCTGCAATTCCAAAAACAATCCATGCACATTCTTTTTTCAGAAGATTTGCTTCATTACTAAGAGCTGAAAAATAGTTTCCAAGTTTGGTGGAGTCAAAGTCGGTTTTTGCTTCTTTCAGCTCAAAAATTTCATTCTCGATGGGAAGTTTGAGTAACTCTTCCAATATAGATATCAGGTTTTCTTCTGTATACATTATAAAATACCTACCGGAAACAGATGTATTTTTGTAATTGTCTGGTCTCTGAGAATATATAGGGATCTGTTTTTTGATGTATGCAATGTTAAATGCTGCCTTATTTATATTAATTTGCGAGGTGTTAAAAAATTTGAATCGGTAGAATCTGGATTAGATTGCAAATTAGACGCTGATATGGCGTATCATTGACATGGCGGAGATTCTGGATTCGAATTCCAGATTGCCCATACGTTTTTTTTGTTTTTCTCTTATCTCTCACGTTCTTTTTCATATATCAGCATAGCCTCCAAAAAAGAGGGCAAGATTATTTTGCCGGTTTTTCAGCCTCTCCCAGATCTCAACATATCTGAGCGAAATCGAATCCGGGTAGGCTCTCGCCATACGCCTGATTTGGTGGTGGAAGTTGGAAAGCATCAGATTTTCATCCCTGCTCCCCGCTATTTTTTCATGGAACTTATCGCGTATGCCCGGCATGGACGATTCGCTATCTCCGCCCTGAAAACCACTTCATCTCCACTTGAAAACTATCATTTCGATTCCAAAATTTCCCTCCGTCAAGCAAAAACTACCACCCCCCACCCGCAAAAAACCATCCCCCAAACAAAAAATACGCCCGATCCTGTTGATTTCAGATTTCACCCGCCGAAAATCATCATAAAAAATCCCTCAAAAATGATCATCGGGAGGTTAAAATAGAATCGAAACCCCAACCGTTTTGAGAATAACTACGAACTCCTCTTTTTTAAGAAGGAGTTACGCGGTGATAGTGTTAATCCAATTCGGGAAGGGTTCTGCAGAGTATGGAAACATGAGGGAAAAAAACCAACTATACTCTTACCAAATTTCACACACCCCAACCTAATCCATCCGTCCCTGTCCCCCTTTTCGTGAATCTCGTATGACACGTGGTACGACCCGCCAACATCCCGAACACCGGATTGAACCATACAACCGAAAAACACCCCCAATCAAAGCACACGCACCCCGCCACATTCCTCATATATGAGAACAGCAAATAAAAATATCACAGGCGAATTCCATGACAATACAATACTGCGGTGAATTGGAGAGCGTGTCGAAGAAGATCTATGCACAATCGGTTCTCTGCACCTGAACCCGCATAGATCTTCAGTGTTCACAAAAAGGATGTCAGCAGCGCAGGCTTTCATACCAACAGAGCAGCAAAAAAATTGGTGAACAGACATGAACTATATAAAAAGCAAAAACTACGACACAGAAATCGTCAGACAAAAAATCATGGGTCCAAACCCCCTGAAACTCACAGAAGAACTCCTCAAAGACATCGACATCCCCAAAGGATCCACCGTCATGGACCTTGGCAGCGGTCAGGGCGTCACCTCCGTATTCCTCGTAAAAGAATACGGATTCCGGGTATTTGCCGCAGACCTCTGGAGCGATCCCTCGGAAAACATGCGGTTCTTCGAACAGATGGGTCTCTCTGCCGAAAACATCATTCCCATCCACGCAGACGCAACTGCCCTCCCCTTCGCAGAAGAGTTCTTCGATGCAGTTGTCTGCATAGACGCCTACAACTTCTTCGGCAGAGACAAAGAATATCTCGGCAAACACCTTCTTCCGTTCGTAAAACACGGCGGATACATCTGCATCGCCGTGCCGGGAATGAAAAAAGACTGTCACGCAGACATCCCGCCCGAACTCCTCCTCTCCTGGACCCCGGAACAGCTCGACTACATCCATGACATCCGCTACTGGACCGACATCATAAGCGCCGCCTCCGGCATCGAGATACTTTCAATCCATGAAATGGAAAGTAATGAAGAAGCCTGGAACGACTGGCTCTCCTGCGACAACCCGTATGCAATAGAAGACCGAAAATCCATGGAAGCCGGCGCCGGGAAATATATGAACTTCATCGCAATCCTCATCCGGAGAAGATAAACGGAAAAGTCGCCGCGATCCCCTCCCCCTTTTTTTTCCGATTTGCACCATTTCATCAACGGATTAGAGCCTTGGACCATTCCGGTCAACTGACTGGTTTCATATTCATGGAAACCAATATATGCACAGAACATGGTACATCTGACAATCGACATCGGAGGAAAACCCGGAAAGGACTGCCGGGGTTTTTGCTCTTACTGCTATTTTAAGCATGCAAAAGATGTGCCGCCTTTCGGCTGTAAATACTGCATGCCGTTCAAAAAGGGATGTGATTATTGTACCCGCGGTGTGAAAGAGGAGTACACTGGCTTCTATTCCCTGGAAGAAGTTGCCGACCATTTCCTCGCTGATCTTCAGATGGTCACCGGCGATATAACCAAGATAACCATCTCCGGCGGCGGTGACCCCAGCTGCTATCCCGAGTTCACCTCCTTAATCGGCATCCTCGGTTCCCTCAATGTACCTCTTCATATCGGCTACACAAGCGGCAAAGGCTTCGATGATCCCGGGATTGCGGATTTCCTCATCGAAAACCACCTGACGGAAGTCTCCTTCACCGTTTTTGCGAGCGACCCGGTCCTTCGCGAAAAATACATGCATGACCCGACGCCTGACGCCTCCCTTTCCATCATCGAACGGCTTGCTGCGCACATTGACGTCTATGCGGCTCTGGTCATTCTTCCGGATGTAAATGACGGAGAAGTTCTCTGGAACACCCTTGCCTGGCTGGAAAAAATCGGTGTCAAAGGCGTGATTCTCATGCGGTTTGCAAACCGCGAAAATCAGGGACTTATACTGGACAATGCGCCGGTCATCGAAAACCAGCGTGTCCACACAGTGACCGAGTTCCGTGAACTCGTCTCTGACGCGGCAGCCCGTTTTCCCGCTCTGCGTCTATCCGCGACCCCGCTCTACGACCCGGCATTTGATTCGCCGTTCGCGATTCGAAACGAGCCGGATATCCTCGCGCATCTTCCGAAAATCACCGGCCGCGTATCCGTCATCACCAGTTCGATAGCCGCCCCTTATCTTACAGAGATTCTCGCAAAATGCGGGGCGCCGGAAGGAATGGTCGTTCCTGTCGACAAGGAAATCGCCTGTCTGATTACGATAGATGACCTGAAAAAACTGGATGCGTCCGCTCTGGAAGAAACGGTCATTATTCCGGGCCGCGCCTTTGTACATGACCCTGAAGCCGAGTCCGTTCTCGGGCGGATGGTGATCCGCGGTCCGGAAACGCTCTCCGCCGACGGCGAAACCAGTATGGGAATGGATCTGACCGGCGTTTTAACCATGGAACTGGAGGGCTTCACCGCCTTAATCCAGCTCATCAATCAATATGGGAGAAAATAATGAATTATTCCGCGCTGTATGAAAAAATCGGCTACACATTTAAAAACGAGGCCCTTCTGAACCGGGCATTGACGCGCACTGCCTACGCGCGTGAAAATGAACATCCCATGAACGACACGATGGATTCCCTCGCGGTTTTAGGCGACGCGGTTTTGGATCTGGTTGTCATATGTCAGTTACTCGGTGAGGGTGAGTTTGATAAAGGTGAAATCACCAGGAGGAAAATTGACCTCGTCAATATGTCCGTTGTCCGGCGCGTCGCCGAAGAACTCGGTCTTACCGATTATATGAAATGGGGTAAAGGCGAGCTCAGAATGCAAATCTGGACAAGCGGGCGGGTTTCAGCCGAATGCTTCGAGGCACTGATGGGTGCCGTATATCTGGACGGCGGGCTCGGGGCCGCCCAAATGCTTTACGACCATGTCTGGAAACCATAGGACTTATTGGGAGTGAACGCGATATGGTATGGTATGGTACGGGTAAAAGCATCCCACATTCTAGTTAAGACCGAGTCTGAGGCAAAACAGATTATGCAGAAGGTTTCTGCGGGTGATGATTTTGCCAAGCTTGCCCAGATGTTCTCCCAGTGCCCGTCCGGAAAAGCCGGTGGTGACCTGGGGTATTTCGGAAAAGGTCAGATGGTGAAGCCGTTTGAAGATGCATGCTTCAAGGCA
Organism: Methanocorpusculaceae archaeon UBA425; assembly: GCA_002506085.1. GTDB lineage: Archaea > Halobacteriota > Methanomicrobia > Methanomicrobiales > Methanocorpusculaceae > Methanocorpusculum. The sequence continues at coordinate 6,121 of DAWV01000023.1, read as the reverse complement.
AAACCGGGTGATGTCGTCGGACCGGTGAAAACCCAGTTCGGCTGGCATATTATCAAAGTAACCGACGTTAAAAACTGAGTATCTATGAAAAAAACTGCCTTTGACCATCTCATTGCCGCAATAAAGAGTGACGACATTGTCAAGCAGGAAGAGGCAGCGAATAAAGTCTGCGCGCTAAAAGATCCTGCCTCCCTGCCTCTGATTCAGTCAGCACTGGAAGAAAATAATCCGCTGATTCAGCGGGTTATGCTGTGGGCTCTCCGGAATTATCCCGCAGATCTGGATTATGCATCCTATCTATCCTACTTGTCAAGCGGGGATCTCGGCGTGCGTGAAGCCGCGCTCGTATTATTCATGGAAGGCGGCGTGCCGGCAGTCGATACGCTGGTGAAAGCCGGCTCCTCGGATAATATCGTAATGCAGTATGCGGCTGTTCACGCGCTCGGCCAGTTCCGGGCTCCCGAGGCAATAGCCCCGCTGATCTCCGCCGCATCATCAAAGGTGCCGGATATCCGGGAAATAGCCGTGATGTCGCTTGGCGTGTATGCCGAACTCGTTGTTGTTCCGGTGCTGATTTCCGCATTACATGATGTCTCTGATGTCAGACTGGCAGCGCTCATCGGTCTCCGTGGAAGGCTGCTGAATGCAGAAGACCTGTCGGCCGTGTCGGAATGTCTCGCAGATGAGCAGGAGGAGATTCGCGCCGCCTGTGTGTATGTCCTCGATGCCCTGACCCCGGAAGCGCTGGCGGCAGACCCTTCACCGTATGTCCGGCGGGCTCTTGCGTCTGTGACGGCAGATAAATCCGTCCTCGCCATATTATGCGGAGACCCGGAGCCTTCGGTGAAAACCGCGGCTGTTGAATCGATCGGCAAACAGAAAATCCCGCTGGAAGAACACCTTCTCCCTCTCCTGTCGGATCAGGTTCCCGGCGTCCGCCGTGCCGCCGCTTCGGCTCTCGGGAATTCTCAGAAGCCGGAAGTCATTCCCGCGCTGATAAGCTGCCTTTCCGATCCGAAACCCGGCATTCGTGCCGCGGCCGCGGCATCTCTCGGGAATATCGGCGGAGAGTCTGTCATTCAGGTATTGAAAGAAGCGGCAAATACGAAAAATCCCATTCTCGCAGGAATTATTAAAAACGCTCTTGCAACTGCGGAAGGGAAAAAATACAGGGAACTTGCTGTCTGCCCTGAAATGAAAATCTGAGCGTCGGATAATCAGTCTCCGATCGCTGTTCTTACTGCGAGTTCTGTTTCCAGTTTTCTGACGTCACCCTCGACGTCTTCAATTTCTATCATTTTCACCCGTTTTTCCATTGGCGGGTTGAGTTTCGCTTTCTGCTCATACATGCCGATTTCTGTTGCGAATTCATCCGGTAGAGCTTCGATTCCTTTCAGGGCATCGATGAGTTCTCTTGAAAAGTAGGTGTCGATCTGGATTTTCCGTTTGGTTGTATGGGAGAGTTTTCCGATGAATCTGCTGAGTTTGTCGCGGTCTTCCGGGCTCATTGTGTCGGTGAACTCATAATTTTCAATCTGTCTCAGGACCTGGAGAATGGGAACAAGGGACTCCGGGGTGATGATGTATATCACATACTCTGCAAGGTCATATTGATAGGTTGTCAGGGTGTCGAGCGTGCTTGACGGGACAACGAGGAACGCCTCTTTTCTGACGTCTTCATACCTGCAGTATTTTTTCATACCCTCAGCCTGGCTCTTCAGATAGCCGGGGAAGTTGTCGAGTTCTTCCGGGTTTTTTGGACTCTTTGCATCGAAGATGGTGTATTTTTTCCCGATAAGAATCACGTTGTCAGGCGTTCCGGGATGAGGATACTCGTTCTTTTCACACCAGACGAAGTCATGTTTGCGGCAGATGTTCCGGATGTTTTCTGCGACATCGGTCTCATGCTTCTGCCAGGAGGTTGCGAGTTCCTCCTGTTTTCTGACGATGAGGTTCATCTGTTCTTCAGCGAGTTTTTCCCGGTCGCCTTTCAGCTGGTCATACAGCGTGTTGATTCTCTCGATTTTTCTGCTGTATTCCGCAGTCTGCTCTTCGCGGACACTTTCAACCGCTGAAAGTTCCTCCTTGGCAGACATCAGGTCTGACGCGGTCGCCTCCAGTTTGTCTTTGAGTTCCAGATATTTTTCTGCGTCTTCCTTTTTTCTTGCAGTTTCTGCAGATATCTGTTCATCTCTTACACTTTCGAGCGAGGCGATTCTTCCTTTTGCCGTAATCAGGTCTTCGGTGATTTTCGCGGACTCTGTTTCGAGAGTCCGGTATCTTTCCATAAGTTCTTCGCGGAGACTTTCGAGCGAGGCGATTCTTCCTTTTGCCGCAATCAGGTCTCCGGTGATTTTCGCGGACTCTGTTTCGAGAGTCCGGTATCTTTCCGTCAGTTCCTCGCGGAGACTTTCGAGCGAGGCGATTCTTCCTTTTGCCGTGATCAGGTCTCCGGTGATTTTCGCATATTCTGCCTCTAGATTCTGGTATCTCTCTTTCTCCTCACGTCTCCGCTCTGCGTCAGAGAGGCTCTGTTCTTCGCGGAGACTTTCGAGTGAGGCGATTCTTCCTCTGGCAGTTTCCAATTCACGGGATGCTTTTTCCAATCCGTCTCTGGTCTCGCGATAGATTCTTTCCCCGGAAGCTCTTGCGGCATCAATGGATGCCATGTGTTCTTTTGTCGTGGAGAGTTCATAGGAGAGTGCGTTGAACCGTGTCTCCAGTTCCCGGTAGTTTCTTTCGGATTCGCCGGTCTCCGCCAGATATTCGGCATAGGCGGATTCAGCCTGACGTTTAATTTGTTTCCAGCCGAACAGTCGTTTGAAAAATCCGGCATTGCGGATACCTGCAAAAAAATCAGGGAGAGAAGAGGGATGTGTCATTGACTAACAATTTAGAGGGGGAGTTATAAGCATTTTACGGTACTCTGAGTGGCTTTGAGCTTTTGGTTCCGAATCGTTCATCACCTTTCGCCGCTAATGGATACTCATTCATGGGATTGTTTGACAGGTTCAAAAAACAGGGAGATGCCGCCCCTACGGATGCGGATTCTGCGATGTGGCTTGCCCAGGCTGAATCATATGTCCGGCTCAGCAGGTATACGGACGCTCTTCACTGTCTTGATAAGGCGATTTTGTGCGATGCGAAAAATCCGGTTGCATGGCACGAGAAAGGGCGTCTTCTTGCGATGGCGAAGGAAGAAAAGACGTCGATTTCCTGTTATGATAAGGCAATCGAACTTCGTCCGGAATCAGCGGTTTATTATCATAATAAAGGGGATGCTCTTGCAAGTTTCGGGCGGTATGCCGAGGCGGATGTCTGTTTTCTGAAAGCTCTCTCTTTGTCGCCAGATGATGTGGTGTTTCTGACAAGTCATGCGAGGATGCTTTCCCTTGCGAAGAAATACCGGGAAGCGGACGATATTATGGTTAAGGTCTGCGGTCTTGAGCCGAGGGGTCCGGAGCATTGGTTTAATCGTGCGACGATGCTTTTCGAGTGCGGGAAGATGGAGGATGCTATTTCATGTTATAAGGCGGCATTCGAGATTGCCCCGGGTCATGCGGTGAGTTATTTTAACTGCGCCAATGCCCTGTCTTCTCTTGGCAGATATGAGGAGGCTGTTTTCTATTATGATAAGGCCCTGAAATATGAGCGTTCTCTGACGGGAGCGATGAATAATAAGGGGTTCGCTTTGAGTAATCTCGGCAAGCATGCGGATGCCTATGATTGTTTCAGGCGCGTTTTGATTGCTCTGCCGAAAGATGCGAATGCCTGGTACAATAAAGGGTATGAGCAGATGCTTCTTGGAAAGTATTCGGAGGCGGTTTCATCGTTTGATAATGCTCTTTCCTTTGCGGATGGGAATGACCGCGAGCTGATTGCAAAGTGCCGGGAAGCGAAAGAGAAGGCTGCCCGGTCATAAAGATAGTAAGGGATTCCTCGCAGCCTCTGATTTTGTGCCGGCTGCGGGATTTGCCTGTATGAAATCCATTCCGATAAAAAAGTAGTAAATATATTTTCCCTGTTTTTATGAGCCTTCAAACTTTGAATCGTATTTGGGGTTGAGCAGATGGACCTTAACGACTGAGCCTTCCTGTACGATGACCTCGGGCCAGATACGTGTTCCCGAGTGTATGGTGACATTGTTCTGGAGGATGGACCGCGGGCCGATTACGGTGTTATGTTCTATGGAGCAGTTGTCACCGATATTTGTGTGAATGTCGACAATACTGCCGGAGATGGTTGTGTCTGACCCGATTATTACCCCGCTGTAGATGGAGGAGGAGAATATCTTGGCGTTTCCTTTGATAACACAGTTGTCGCCGATACTTGTATATGGACCGATGATGACGTTTTCACCGATCATGACGCCGTTTCCAATCAGAACCGGACCGACAATTCTTGAGCCTGCACCAAGTGTTATGCCGTCTCCGAATTTTACCGGGCCTGTTATGTGGGCATCTTTGATGTTCAATGTGCCGGAAATGCTCGTGACGATGTTTTCCTGCAGGATCCATTTTTCGGCGGCACGGAGCATGACCGGGTTTCCGACATCGGTCCAGTTTCCGCGTGCAAGCCAGCCGTTTATCTGGTATCCCTTTGACATTAAGAGGGGGAAGAGGTCTTTGGCAAAGTCGAATTTGGTATTTTCCGGTATGAAGTCAAAGATTTTCGGGTCGCAGACATAGATTCCCGTGCTTGCAAGGTTCGAGAAGATTTCTCCGGGAGCAGGTTTTTCCCGGAATCTCTGGATGCGAAGGGAGGCGTCAATCTCCGCGATACCGAATTCACGCGGGTCTTCGATGCTGATGAGACCGATTGATGTTATCGCGGGGGAGTTCATGTGGTCCCGGTAGAATTCCAGGAGGTTGAGGTCGGTCATGTGGTCTCCGCCGACTACGAGGAACGGGGCGTCATTGAGATATTTCTGGGCGTTTTTCACACTGCCCGCGGTTCCGAGTTTTATCTCTTCGGAGACGTAGGTGATGTTTGCTCCGTAAAGCGAGCCGTCTCCTAGTGCTTTCTGGATGTCGTCCCCGAGATATCCGATGGTGAGGACGATGTCGGTGAATCCAAGGTTTGCCAGATGAGTTACGAGGTGTACGATTGAGGGTTTATTTGCAATCGGGATGCATGGTTTTGGACGCTCAAATGTTAACGGGCGAAGACGGGTTCCTTCTCCGCCGCACATAATGCAGGCTTTCATTCTGTGTATATTTGCTTTTACTGGTTATGAGTATTCCGTGTGACAACAGATGGGGAAAAGCATGAGATGAAACGAACCCGGGATTACCGTGTGGATTTTTGGATGTACTTCGGTTTTGTTTATGGGATTCTTTTTGATGGCCGTATCCCCGCAAGGCATTTGCCTTGGTCGGCTTAGGTTCTTGACTGCGTCTCCAACCCGCCATCACACGGAAAACATGAGATGAATTGCCGGATTCATTCTATTCCTTTTTAGTATGGATTTCCAGATGTACTTCGATTTCGTGTACGGGATTCTTTTT
>DAWV01000023.1:0-393 GCA_002506085.1 Methanocorpusculaceae archaeon UBA425 | reverse complement strand
CCCGTCCCCCACACGGAACCCACGGAAATCAACGGAATGCACGAAATGGGGGACAGGGGTGGGTGAGCCGATAGGCTCGCCCTCAGCCGAGGCGGCTCGGTCAATAAGACTGGTCTTAGCAGAGGCGGACTGACCCGAAGGGGCAGGCTTAGCGGAGCAAATCTCTGATTTGCGACCAAGGCTTTGCCTTGCGACCAAACCGAAGGTTTGCGAGCGAAGCTAGTCGGAGAGCTAGTTGATGGACTTGCGAGCGGGCGGGTTGGCGGATGAATAGGGGAGTGTTGAATCCGGAGTTAGGTATATTTTTATGAACACTAAAAGAGAAGATTATGTTATTTTTCGAGGAAGAGACCTATGCAATTCGTGGGGCTATTTTTGAAGTATACAAAACTC
>DAWV01000002.1:170421-170970 GCA_002506085.1 Methanocorpusculaceae archaeon UBA425 | reverse complement strand
TCCGGGTTTTCGGTGTGATGGCGGGTTGGAGACGCAGTCGACATCCTTAGCGGAGCAAGGCTTTTCCTTCCGGGGATACGGCCATCAAAAAAGAATCCCGTACACGAAACCGAAGTACATCCAAAAATCCTAACTTAAAAGGAAGAGTATGAATCCGGTAATTCATCTCAAGTTTTTCATCATAAGTCATCACAAGAAATAGAGTGGTCCCAGTACATCCGAATAACAGATTCTGAGTGGTTCATGTACACACGAAAAAGTAGACCCGCCCCTTCCGCAGCACACCCCCTCGCAAACCTTCGGTTTGCTCAGCTAAGGTCGTCCGCGTTCCGCGTCCAACCCGCCAGAAAAAAGGGGGGCGCAATACGACAGCGAGTGTACTCGAAGGCTTCGCCCCATCCACCCCTGTCCCCCATTTCGTGCATTTCGTTGATTTTCGAAAATTTAGCGTGGGGGACGGGGGAGGGACGACATATATCCGCCTATAACCTAACCTTATTGGTTTTCGTGTTTTCGTGGAAGTTTTTGTGAATTTCGTGTGATGACACG
>DAWV01000002.1:156657-170247 GCA_002506085.1 Methanocorpusculaceae archaeon UBA425 | reverse complement strand
ACATCCAAAGAATCCCGCTTGAATAAATTCGATTCTGTTCACCGGAAAGGGGGGGGCGAAAAACGACCTCGGACGTACTCTAAGGCTTCGCCCCCCTTCCGCAGCACCATCGCAAAAAAGGAAACGCAATACGACGGCGGGTGTACTCGAAGGCTTCGCCCCCGGGGGCTCGCAAGTCTATCGACTTGCTCTCCGACTCGCTTCGCTCGCTTGTTCACAAACATTCTGTTTGCTCTCCAACTCGGGTCTTCGACCCTCGCTTGTTGATAAAGCTTCGCGGTGGAATTCTCATAGTTCCGCACCCGGCCTTACCTTCCCGAATTGGATTCACACCAACACCGCGTAAGTCCTACTTCAAGTAAAATCGTAGATTACTTCCGCAAATTGGGGAAAAAAAGATGAAAATTATTCCATGTGGATTGCGCTTTCAGGGCACTCATCCACACAGGTTTCGCAGTCAACGCACTCGCTTGCATTGACAACTGCCTTGTCGTCTATAAGCTCAATTGCGGCAGACGGGCAGATGTCCACACAGGTTGCACATCCGGTACACTTATTTTTATCAACTACTGCTGGCATTTTTACATTTACCTCTTGTTTTTATAATATTTCTATTTGTCAGGGATATAAATTTCGAGTGAAGGGTTTATAGACCCAGTACCTCTTTCATTGTATACAGACCCGGCGCCGCAGTCGGGACCCAGCCGGCTGCACGGACTGCACCGCGTGCGAAAACTGCCCTGTCGTAGGCACGGTGGGTCAGTTCAATCGTTTCATAATTCTGGTGGAACTGAACCGCGTGATCTCCGACAATGTCACCGCCGCGGATTACATGCATGCCGATTTCAGTCTTGCGCTCGGTCATGCCTTCACGTCCGTAGATGACATCACGTTTGCCGACCTCATCCTGAATGATTTTCAGAATCGTCTTTGCGGTTCCGCTCGGAGCATCCTTTTTGTTTCTGTGGTGGGACTCGATGACCTCGATATCATAATCACCAAGGCGTGATGCCGCATCGCGCACAAGTTCCCAGAAAATATTCACGCCGACACTGAAGTTCGTGGTTTTTACCACAGGAACGTTTTTGATGGCAGCCGTAAGCTCGACATCCTGCTCGGGAGTGAAACCGGTCGTTCCGATAATCAATGCCACGCCTTTTGACGCCGCGATTTTGGCATTCACCATTGTTGCAGCCGCAACGGTGAAATCGATCATCACGTCCGGTCTGAATTCATCAATGAATGCAGGAAGTTTCTCAGAAGAAACAACAGGCTTTCCAAGGACGTTACCCTCACGGATGTCTACACCGCCGATGAACTCCAGATTCGGGTTTTCGACAACCATATTTGCGATTGTCGTACCCATCCTGCCCAATGCACCGCAGATAATCACTTTAATCATAGTGGGAAAGCACCTCCTTAAGCACTGCCGTGTTAGCCTGCCCAAGTGAGTCCAGCGGTAACCGGACGTTTCCGGATTTAATCAGACCACGGAGTTCGGCGGCACGCTTGACCGGTACCGGGTTCACTTCCATGAAGAGAGACTTGGAAAGCTCCATAAGCTCGTAATGCTTCTGCATTGCACCCTGTATATCGCAATTTCTGAAGGTGTTGTACATGTCAACCATACGCTTCGGCTCGATGTTTGCAGTGACCGAGATACACCCCTTACCACCAACGGAAAGGACCGGCAGAGTAAGTGAGTCGTCACCTGAGGTCAGGATGAACGGATACTCGCGTTCAAGATCCTGAGTCTGCTGAATAATCGCCATCATCTGGTCAAGGTTTCCGCTCGCTTCCTTGACTGCAACAATGTTTGGAATCGTCTTGACCATCTCGACAATCAGACCGGCATCGAGATTCTGACCGGTTCTTCCCGGGATGTTGTAAACAATTACCGGAAGACCTATGTCTGCGACTTTCTTATAATGCTTCAGGAGACCTGAGCGGTTTGGTTTGTTGTAATACGGGCTGATTAACAGAACACCATCTGCACCGGAAATTTTGGCGGCGCGGGTCATCAGAAGAGCCTCTTCGGTGTTGTTGGACCCGGTTCCTGCGATGGCAGGAATACGGTTGCTTGCAGCGGACACAGTCTCTTCGATGACGCGAATGTGTTCGGCATGGGTCATTGTCGCCGATTCGCCGGTCGAACCGCAGGCGAGAAGTCCGTGTACGCCTCCACGGATGACTGACTCGATGCAGTTTCTTAAACCGTTAATATCGAGCGACTGGGACGCGTCGTCATTAAACGGAGTAATGAGTGCAGGGATTACACCTTCAAACATAATATAGTATTCTTGGTTGAGGAAGATGATGTATTTTACGTGTCGGGGGAGAGAATAACGATGTCAACCCCGGACTGCACGAAAACATATTTGTCACAAGACCCAATATTCTGTAATGGAAGAAGTATTCATCGCCCGCGCAGGGGCACAGTCAAAAGACAGGAATACCGAACATAAAATCAAAGCGCTCTGCATGGCAGCCGGTCTTGAAAATATGGTAAGCCAAAATGATCTGACCGCCGTCAAAGTCCATTTCGGCGAAGTGGGGAACGATGTGTTTGTATCTCCGCTTCACGTCTCCGCTATTGTTCAGGAAATCAAAAAGCTCGGGGCAAAACCGTTTCTGACCGATACAAATACGCTTTACCTTGGCGGACGAAGAAACGCGGTTGACCATGCCGAAACTGCCGCAAAACACGGATTCTGTTATCCGGTATGTGACTGCCCGGTAATTATTGCCGATGGACTCCGCGGTCAGAACTATAAGGGAGTGGATATTTACGGCAAACATTTTTACTCGGTAAAAATTGCCTCTGATATCATTTCAGCCGACAGTATGGTTGTTGTTTCCCATTTCAAAGGACACGAGGTTGCCGGATTCGGCGGAGCGCTCAAGAATCTCGGGATGGGATGCGCTTCGAGCGAAGGAAAACATGAGCAGCACACCACACGCCCGTTTGTAATCGAAGATAAATGCGTGATCTGCGGGGCATGTATGAATGCCTGTCCCGAATTCTGTATCAGCATTGCCGGAAAATCAATCGCCTTTGATATGGACCGCTGTATAGGCTGCCTTATGTGCATGAACACCTGCCCTGAGCATGCAATCGATATCGACTGGAAGGATGAAGGGGTTGTGTTCGTCGAACGCATGATCGAGTATGCAGCCGGAGCCGTGGCAAATAAAACAGGCAAAGTATTCTATATCAATTTCCTGACAAACATCACGCCGCATTGTGACTGCACGCCGTGGAATGACATTCCGTTTGTGCCGGATATCGGCATCCTTGCCTCCACCAATCCGGTTGCTTTGGACAAAGCATGTTATGATCTGGTAAATGCGGAAGAGGGCGTCTTCGGAAGCCTTCTCCCGGACCATCACCACGCAGGTGACGAAAAGTTCACTCGTGTGTGGCCGGGAACAGATCCGAAACTGCAGATTTCCTATGCAGAAGAGATGGGGCTCGGGCGGAGCGAATACCGGCTCATCGAGATATAATTTCAGTGTCAATATTTACATAATGTTATCATTATCAAAATCAAAATAAACTGTAGTTATGGATACGCGGATTAAACGCCTCATTCTGGCCCTGCTGGTCACAGCCCTGATGCTAGGCTCCCCGTATCTTCCTTTCCTGGGAATAATTGGCATTGTCTTTGCCTTATTCCTGTACTTCGTGGAAAAAAGCAAATATTTTGCACTCGGTGTCGGGATACTTTCTCTTCTGTACGAAACAGGTTACGTTCCTGTATCTGCATTTATCGGACCTATGATGATGATAATCTGGGGCGAGTACTTTCTCAAGATTTTCAAAAATACCGGACACCCCATACTCATCTTTTCAACAGGGGCGACCATCTCCCTTCTTGCGACGATGCTTTATACGAACGAGTTCGAGCCGCTTGTGGGAATCATCGCCCTTATCGTCCTCCTGATGCTCCGGAGCATCTTAACGAGCAGGGAAGACGGTTCGATGATAGGGCTCCTTGGCGTGGGAATGACCATCACGCTTTTTGAAGACCTGCAGTTCTTTGTTGATTACCGGACGCTCGCATTAGCTGTAATAATATGTGCGGCATTCGGCTATTTTGCCTACCGGGCAAAGACGATAGACTTAAGCGGGGTGTTCACGGCAGTTTTGTTCGGCGTGATTCTCATTTCGTTTGCAGGCGTGAACTGGTTCTTTGTCGTGATGATGTTTTTCATTCTCGGCTCAATCTTCACGAAATTCAGATACTCGGAAAAAGAGTTTCTCGGAGTGGCTCAGGGTAAACAGGGACGCCGCGGATACATGAATGCATTTGCCAATGCAGGAGTGGGGATTGTCGGCTCCGTGCTTTACGGCTTAACCGGCGATGTCATTTTCATTGCTCTGTTCCTTGGTTCGATTTCGACCGCGACGGCGGATACCCTCGCGAGCGAAATCGGTGTGACGGGAGGAAAGCCGTATCTGATTACAACATTCAGGCAGGTCCAGCCCGGGACAAACGGCGGGGTCACCGTTCTCGGGGAATTGGCGTGCATATTCGGGGCTGTTATCATTTGCGGAATGGCCTTTGTGCTCGGGGTCGCTCCCTGGTATGTCTGCCTGATTGGTGTGGTTACAGGGTTTATCGGGACGAATCTGGACAGCCTGTATGGCGCCCTGCTGGAAAATAAGAAGATAATCGGGAACTCGGGTACGAACCTGCTTGCGACTCTATCCGGTGGAATTATAGCAATGCTGATCTGCCTCGCGCTCGTTCATCTCGGAATTGTCTGAGTTATCTCGAAAACAAATCCCCGCAGTGTGCGTCGATTCCGACAACGACCGGGAGGTCGGTCAGTCTGATTTCCCACACGGCTTCCGCCATGCCAAGCTCCGGGTAATGGCAGTCTACGAGGTCCATGCATGAAGCCGCGAGGGCGGCACAGCCTCCGGTGAATGCGAAATACACAGCCCGCCCGCGAAGTTCCTCACGGACCGCGGCGGACATGCCGCCTTTCCCTATCAGGGCACGAACGCCGGCATCCAGCATGGGCTTCGTCAGATTATTCATCCGGGCGGATGTTGTGGGACCGGCGGCAACGATTTTTCCCTGTGCTTCATCGACCACCGGACCGCAGTGGTAAATCACGGCACCTTTCGGATCGAACGGAAAGCCGTCTTCCATGATTTTCTTATGGGCTTCGTCTCTCGCGGTGTAGATTATTCCGGAAAGAAGGACCCTGTCCCCTGCATGGAGGGCGAGCACTTCCTCGCCGAGAGGGGTTGTAAGACGGATCATACTTCCACCTCGATTATGCCGCGGCGTGAACACCAGCACTGAATATTCACGGCGACCGGTAGTGAAGCCGTGTGACAGGCTCCCTGTTTTATTTTGACGGCAAGACAGGTGGTATCTCCGCCAAGCCCCATTGCCCCTATGCCAAGTTCGTTGATTTTGCCGCAGATCTCCTTCTCGAAGGGGGTCATCACATTTATCGGCGATAAAAGGGCTTCTTTTGCAAAGGAAGCGGCCGAATCAAATGTTCCGCCGATTCCGACCCCCACGATAACCGGGGGGCAGGGGCGCGAACCGGCATCTTTCACGACCGAGGTTACAAACCCGGGGATTTTCCCCACGTCTGATGGGAGGAGCATTTTTATCTGGGACATGTTTTCTGAACCTGCCCCTTTCGGGAGAACGGTCACAAGGAGTTTGTCACCCGGTATTATATGGATTGCAGGAATTCCGGCTCCGGTATTGTCGCGGGAGTTTTTCCGTGAGACAGGGTCGACTGCATTCGGGCGGAGCGGGACGGATTTTGTAGCGAGCCGGATTCCTTCAAAAACGGCATCATAGAGTTTTGTTGTCAGCGGAACCGTTTCCGGGAGGGTGAGATAGATGACAAAAATCCCCGTGTCCTGGCAAATCGGGACATCCTTTTCCTTTGCAACCCTGAGGTTGGCAAATATATTTTCATACTCCCCACGGGCAATTACGTTTGTTTCTTTATCATATGCAGTATGTAATGCTTCTTCGACGTCCGGGGGCAGAACCGTTTCTGCCTGGTGGATTGCCTGTTCCACGGCGGATGCAAGACGTTTATAGAGGGAGTCCATGGTATAACTATTCGTATGGATGGGGAATAACGTTTTTCTTTGAAAGGAAGAATATTGGAGAATCCGCGTCCGGTGAGTGAATCCCGAAACAAAAAAATAGAGGTAGTAGTTTATTTTACCAGATCTTTCAGGAAGCCGTATCCTTTTTTCTCCATTTTTTCATAGGGAATGAACTTCAGTGATGCACTGTTTATGCTGTATCGTTTACCGGTCGGTGATTCCGGGTCATCATAGAACACTCTTCCCAGATGGGAGTTGCCGGTCCTGCTGCTCAGCCCTATCCATGATTTGCCCTGGTTGGAGAATGCCGTATAGATAAAGCTGTTTTCGTCAATGACCCTGGAAAAGGTCGGCCACCCGTACGAACTTTTGTATTTATCGGCGGATGAGAAGAGCGGTTCGCCGGTGACGACGTCGACATAGATTCCTTTATCGAATTTATCCCAGTAGAGATTATCGAACGGTGTTTCCGTCTCGCTATTCTGTGTTACAGAATACTGCTTTTCGGTAAGCTTCTTTTTGAGTTTTGCCGCTCCGATATGCGGAAAATTTGCCGGGTCAACAATCATGTTCGAGACCATGTCAAACAGGGTCTGGCTTATATGACATTCCTCTTCGGGATGTTTCTCCAGATATTGCTGATGCTCCTCTTCCGCATCGTAGAATGAGGTGAGCGGGGAGATTTCCACTTTGAAATCGGTCTGACGAAGACGTTCTACATCTGCCACCAGCAGAACTTTTTTGCCGGAGGCCATATCCGCGTAGTAGATACCGGTCTGAAACTGGGTACCTTGGTATTTTCCCTGTCTGTTTTCGACGGTGGGGTCTATGATACGGAAGTAGGCAAAGAGAATGGCTTCAAGGCTGATTTTGGTCTGATCATATTCTACACGTACGGCTTCCTGATATCCTGTGACCCCGGTGTTGACCCGTTTGTATTCTGGTTTGATGTTCTGCAAGCCGTTTGCATATCCCGTGGTTACTTTTATTACACCGGGAATTGCCCGCATATATTTTTCCAAGCACCAGAAACAACCGCCAGCGAGGTAGATTACCCCGACTCCCTCTTTCCGGACGAGAGTCGCGTCATGTACTGGTATCATGACTGTTTTTTCGTTTACTGGCATCATGATTTTATCCTATTTGGATATTCTATGAGGGTTGAATATATTTACTTATGTTATTAGGCAGTTATTTATTATGAACTAATCATTCCTAAAGTAAAAACAGGATAATCGGGGTGGAACTCCGGAAAAGATGAGATACGGGAGTATGGAGAAGAAGGCAGACATGAAAATCAGATTTCATGCGGATTTAGTACACCCGAAATCATGCTGCCGCCGGACAGAAATAAGAACGAGTCCGGGGGTATCCCTCAGACAGTATTTGTCTGATTGCTCAGACCCGCGTAGTTCTCCATATCAAGCAGGGTATAGAAGAGCCGGATGAACTCTTTAATTACGTCGAGCGGGGCAGGAATGAGAGAGGTGATATTTCCGGTTCCATAAGACATCGAGAGGGAGGAGGAGGTATCGGTCGGTGCAGGGGTTGAGGTTGACGTGATAACCGGGGCATTTACGGTTATTACTTTGGAATAGATATCGGCAGCCCCTGTTCCGTCAATGACGGTCAGTTTAACAATATAATTCCCGGCAGTTGTAAATGTGAATGACGGGTTCTTCAGGGTCGAGGATCCGAGTCCGCCAAAGTCCCATAACCATGTGGTCGGAGAACCTGCAGAGGTGTCGGTAAACCAGACTTTCAACGGGGCAGTGCCGGATCCGGGTGATGCGGTAAAAGCAGCGTTGAGTCCTACTTTGTTGACAGTGATGTTAACAGATTTGTAGACGGTTCCATTGGCATTCATGGCGGTGAGATTAGCTGTGTAGGTTCCTGCCGTCGTGTATGTGTGCGTGAGATGACTACCCAGATACTGGAGAGTCTCCGACGAACCATCACCGTAAGTCCATGTGGTTGAGGTGGAGTTTTCTACGGCATAGGTAAATTTCACCGTTAATGGTAATGTTCCCGAGGTAACGTTCGTCGAAAGCGTGATGGTCGGGAGGAGGGAAGACGAAGTTTTTTCAAATGTGTAGTTTACGGTCATACTTGTGCTTGACCGCGATTTGATTGTTCCCGTATGTCCATTGATTTTCGCGGTGGTCGAGCTTGTGAATATATGTCCATCAGCTACCGGAATAACCACGGAGGCGGTATAATACGTATCTCCTGCGAATACATCCGGAGATGAACTCCAGGTAAGGACGGGAATTCCTACCCCATCCATCGGGCTGGAAACTGCAGAAACAGATCTTGACGGGGAAACTCCGGTTTGAGGAGAGGTTAAGGTGATGTCAACCGAAGTAATGTTCTTTGTGGTTGATGGTGCAGCTAATGTTGCAGGATATGTACAGGTGATTACTGCTTTGGTACATTCTGATTTTAAATCAGGTGACGAATCAGATGCATTCACTACGTTAAACGTTGTAGAAGAATTGAATGTGTAACCCCCTTCTGCAGATAACGTGATATTTGCCTTATAGGCAGTGCCGTATCCAAAATTGCCAGTTACGCCCGTTCCATTTTCATATTCCCAGGAAACTGTTGTGGTTGCTACAACTTTTCCAGGGGGGTAACTTATTACGGAAGCAGATGAAACTGGCGTTTCTCCGGCAATCGGAGCAGAAATGCCGGTAACACTTACAGAAGATACATTTGTTGATGTACGAGATTCTGTAACTGGATAGGTAATGATAATTCTAGCTTTTTTACCATCTTCTTCCAGAGAAAGTACTCTCGAAGTACTATCACTCGCAGACACTTGAGTATTTACTACAAATAGATCATTTTCAGCAGCTGATACGGTAAAATTTGCTTTGTAAATAGTAGCATAGTCAAAAGTTGCGCCAACAGATGTGCCATCATCTTTTTCCCAGGTAATGGAATTTACCGTTGATATATTAGCAGTTGGACTAACAGTTGGTATAGAATTTATTGGCTCAGCTCCAGCTATAGGAATGGTAATCCCAGAAATAATTACAGAATCTATGTTTGTCGCACTCACCGCCCCCACGCATCCCATTATCATGAAAATCGCGAGAAGCACCAGAATACATTGTCTTATAATCATTTTTCCTCCTAAATCGAACCTGCCGCGAAGAGCAGCACATAAATCAGCACCAGTCCGAGCAGCGCGGAAACCGCAGCCTGCCCGGCCCTCATATTCTGCCCGACCACTAGTCCCTTCCAGGTGACAACGGCCGACCAGATACTTGCCGCAAACATCCCGATAATCGGAATCCAGCCAATTACCGCATATGAAAGCGAACTCCGCATAACGATCGCCATAATCTCGGAAAACTTCACTTCCGGCTCACATACCCGTGCAACGATTCCCGTAATTACTGCCCTCATCATCACGCACACGAGCCATATGACATACAGAATCAGCACGAAAAAGACCAGAAGCAGAAGATTACTCTGCAGCGACAAAAACAACGGGAAATTCTCAAGAGAAAGCTTCAGAACAACCGGCACCACATACGCAATCAGCAGAACGGAGATAACTGCCCATAGAGCCCCCGACAAAAGAAACATCCCGACAGCATCCCTCGGCGTCTCACGCATATAATAGGAAAACGCATCAGACGGACGGGTAACAAACCCGATAACTCCACCGTTATACGGGGACTTCGCCCGCTTCTCCGGACGCCCGCGTTTTTCCCGGCGGGCAGACCTGCCGGAATGTTCATCAGACGGGACAAGGCCCCCGCCGAACGGCGTCCCGCAAAGAGCACAATTCTCGGCATCCACATGATTCCGTGCCCCGCACGCATGACAATACTTATCCTGCGTATTCCTTAACGAAGGGGGAGTAACCGTCGTCACCGTATACTGCTTTGTCTCCGGCATATACACCGGGGTCTGCTCTTCTGGAAGAAACTCGCCCAGCTTCCCGATCCACTGCTCACGGTCCGGCATAGACGGAAACAAAAGATGCATCTCCTTCTCCCCGTCACGCCCGCCGATTAAAAGAGCGATTCCCGGCTCGCCAACCTCGCCCGCAAGACGATTTGCACGCTTCAGCGTGCTGATGGCAAACTCCCCCAGAATCCCGGTCTTACCCTCAATAACAAATCTGGTGCCCGTCAGATGCAGAGTAACAAACGTCCGTTTAATCCGGACGCCTTCGGTCGAAACAAGAAGCCTCTCACCTGCATCCGGAACGAAATTCCCCGCACAGGCAGCAGTCGCCTGCTCGGGAGCGGCGGAAATGAGCGGCATTCTTACCGGAAGAACAGCCCTTAATTCACGCATCCAGGCATCGCGGGCGGACTCCTTTGGAAAAGAAAGCACCATCTGTTTTGCGCCGGACTGAAAACCGACCGAAATCGCAATCGACGGTTCGCCGCCTTCACTCACGAATTCGGCAGCATCCCTCAGTTCTGCAATGGCAAATTCCCGCCCGATTTTGCCGGTATTATTCTGCATAATCAGGCGCACGTTCGTAAGATAGAGGGTATAAAATGTCTGCTTGACCCGGACACCTGCGGTTTCGATAATAACCGACTCGCCGGCAATGAATTCGGGCCGTGCTATATTCTCCGGAACCCCCGTGGGCGGGCGGACGTTAATCTCCCTGACCGGTTCTGCACTCCGTGCCGGAGCCGCCCGGCCATCTCCCGGAACGGCAAACGGTTTATCCCCAATAACCTCTCCGATATGTTCTATCCATGCTCCCTGCTCTCCTGTCTTAAAAACATCCCCGACCGGAAATCCCCATATCATTTCTTTCTGCCCTGAAGGCGTCGAAATAACAAGCATGAGACCCGGTTCATGATTGCCCAGATCACACGGACGGGCGGAAAGAATGCTGCTAATCCTGAACTCGCGGTCCGATGACCCTCCTTCGATTATTAGACGTTCACTCGTAAGAGTCGCAAGATACTGCCGGTTCTTTACCAGCACCGGGGAAGCGTAATGCTGAACTTCGTGTGCATGCATTTCAAAAGGAGACATGAATTTTGATGTAAACTGTTTTTACTTATAACTATTTATACATGTCAAAATAAGATACGATGATTTAATACCTTTCGCGTGTATATCTGGATAATATGACTGAAAATTCATGCCCAGCCTGTGGGAACCCCTTCGGGTCGCTGCTCGCAAAAGGCATTCTGATGATCATCCTCGGTATTCTGATGATGATTTTCACCTTTGCAACAGTAATTGTCGGTGAAACCCTTCTTGTGGTTTTCCTGATTTTTATCGGAATTGCCCTCCTGACTTCCGGAACAACCTTCTTCGGCGAGGTAAAACGCACATGGTGGGTAATTGTCCTTGGTATTCTCGCTATTCTTCTCGGGATAATGATGATTATTTTCCCGGGAATGATGCTCGTCTATACGATGTATTTCATCGCCGCCGCGGCTTTAGTCGGAGGAGTTACCGACCTTGCTCTGGCAATCATGGGTAAATCCGGACAGATTAACCGGGTATTAGTCGCAATTTCAGGTATTCTCGGCATTGCCCTTGGTATCATATTCATGCTGAAACCGCTCCTCTCGGCTCTCACACTGGCTCAGGTCGGAGGTATCTTCTTCTTTGCATTTGGTCTGGTCGCAATTATCGAGGCATTCGGACTGAAGTGTGCCGGTAAAAAAACAGAATAATCTTTGAAAACCACACTCAATCTTTTTTTAGTGCAGATTATATTTCCAGTTCTGGATATCAGGTGTACATATACACACGAAAAAAATATATTCCCTGAAAAATCAGCGTTTCCAATAGGGTTTCCTTTGTGCTTCACGCAGATATTTTTCCAGGCTTGCAATCTGGTCCCAAAGGGAATGGACCTGATTCTTAAGTTCGGCAACCTCCACAGACACTGCGGAAACGGCATCCAGAATTGCGACATTATCAGCCTCGGATTTTTCCCGGATGGCAGAAAGCCGGTGATCCATAGTGGTAACACTGAATTCAGCCGAGCGGACCGCAAGAATAAGTTCCTCCTCGATTTCTGATCTTGGTATAGGTTTTGGCACGGGTTTTGGCACAGTTTTTTCCGGACCCTTCTCAATATCCACACCCAGCTTTTTCATATCCTCGGATGCCCGCTCTTCAAGAGATTTCCCGCCGCGGATTGCCGGGATGATGACCTCTTTTGGAAGACCCTGTGCCTGAAGATCGGCGATTTTTCTGAACCGGTCCACCATATTGTCATCATAGACATTCACTCTGCCGATTTTTTTGCAGGGGAGAATCGTATCATATTCCTTTGCGATATCCCTGCAGACACTCTCATCAATGCCAAGAATTCCGGCAATCTCGGCAATTTTTTTTGTATTCTCCGCCATAGTACTCTTCCAGAAGACTATTGCGCCGGGAAAATAAAAGGCTTGGTAATCAGAGCCGGGTTATAATTATCTGAAAAAAGGAAAAGATTCAGGCATTGATTGCTTTCATCTCTCTCTTGAACAGAATTCCCTCAATCAGTGCGGCAATTCCGCCGGCAATCAGGAAGATTCCAAGGAAGATAACGATAACCTCTGCACCAAATGCAGGGTAGAAGAGGAACAGGAAACCAACAAGGAGACCAAGAAGTCCTACAATGAACGTCAGAATACGGACACCTGCAGACAATCCATGGCTGCAGGCGATGATGATATCAGTCATACCGGAGAGAAGTGCAATAATGCCGACAATGATTGTTCCAAAGGTAATCATAAACTCGGGATTAACGAAGGAGACAATAGCCACAATAATTCCTATTATACCAAGAAGAATTACCCACCAGGTTGATTTCGGCTCGCCGAAGGCGGCAAATCCTGAGAACAAAGCTGCTATTGATACAATCAGCAGGAAGATTGCGATTAAATACGCACTCAGATTCATGGCTGCGAAGGGAAACACCAGACAGAATACGCCAAGCAGAACAAAAATGACTGCTTTGAGAATCTGAAACTTCCATGCATTAGGGTTGAGCTCCTGCTCAATAATTATAACGCTTGTCATGCAGTGAAAATGATACATCTGAGATGATAAAGGTAACTAATTTATGAACAAAAATAAGTGCTTATACAGATTAACCGGATATTTTCTAAATTATCTGCATCGAAGAATACCAGCACTATCTCCTTCACAATTTGAACAGGATTTTCTCTCCTGCCCGAATGCTATTTTATTATAGGAGTTACGCGGTGTGCTCTCAATCAAAATGGAGGGATATGCCTCCTGTGGTCGCGGGCTGCCCGAAGGGCAGCCTTAGCCGAGCAAGTCGATATACTTGTGAGCAAGCGAGCGAAGCGAGTCGGAGAGCAAGTCGATAGACTTGCTCTAAAAATACCAGAAACATCTCGATTACGGCCCATATTCTCTCATACCCCCGCCCCTGCCCCCTTTTCGTGAATTCCGTTGATTTCCGTGAATTCGGTGTGGGGGCTGGGGAGGGAACTACATGTATCCAGTCCAACAGATTCTTTTTATTTTCCGTGTTT
>DAWV01000002.1:145872-156496 GCA_002506085.1 Methanocorpusculaceae archaeon UBA425 | reverse complement strand
GGCGGGTTGGAGACGCAGTCGACGACCTCAGCGGAGGCGGACCGCTCCGTAAGGGCGGTCTTAGCGGAGCAAATCTCTGATTTGCGACCAAGGCTTTGCCTTGCGGGGATGCGGCCGTCAAAAAGAGTCCAGTACACGAAATCGAAGTACATACAGAAATTTCACAGCTGATTTTTTTACGTGCTTTCGCGGATTTGCTGGTTGGACGCGGAACTCGGTCAACCTCAGCCTCCGCTAAGGCCACCCTTCGGCGCCCGCAAATCAATGGAATTCACGAAAAGGGGGCAAGTACGGATAGAGGGGGCAGAGGCAAATATGAATGTCACGAAGAATAGAACTGGGCGTGGAGGCATGAGAAAAAATCGCGTTCGCAAACCTTTGGTTTGCTTTCCGACTCGCGTCGCTCGCTTGTTCGCAAGGCTGTGCCTTGCTCTCCGACTCGGGCTTTTAGCCCTCGCTTGTTCACAAAGCTTCACGGGGATATCTCATGCATCCACACTCGGTCACCCCCTCCCAAATTGAATCCACACCAACACCGCGTAAGTCCTATTTATTATTTATCTGCCAACAGATATACTAAGGAAACATGGACAGCCAAACCTTCGAGGCACTGAAACTTCTCAAAAATATTTCCCTGTACACCGAAACCTACGGATGTACCTATAACACAGGCGATACGGAGAAAATCATGGAAATTGCCCGGAGTCAGGGGTGTGTTCCGGCATCATCCGCAGAGAACGCAGATGCCATTTTAATCAATACCTGTGTGGTCATCGAAAAAACCGAGAAGCACATGTACGAACGGCTGAACCTTTACGCAGACAAACTCCTTTTTGTGACGGGATGTCTCCCCCCGGTCGCCGGGGACGTCCTCAAAAGCAGATATCCGCACATTCACATTATCGACCCTGCCATTATCCACTCATGCTATATGGAGGTCGGAACGTCTCATGCGGGGACGAATGCCGTTCTCCAGATTGCGAGAGGATGCAACGGGCACTGCACCTACTGTATCACACGAATCGCGAGAGGAAAGCTGGTGAGTTTTCCGGCGGAGGACATCATTCGTCAGGCAAAAAGTATTATTGACGCAGGAGCGACGGAAATTCAGCTGACGGCCCAGGACACGGCATCCTGGGGTATGGACAGGGATGACGGGCTCAGACTCCCGGATCTCCTGAGACAACTCTGCAAAATTCCGGGTAAGTTCATGATTCGTATCGGCATGGCAAACCCTGACACGCTCCTCCCGATTCTTGATGATTTCCTCGCGGCAATATCAGACCCGAAGATATTTTTGTTTCTGCACATCCCGGTCCAGTCCGGATCTGACGCGGTCCTCAGAATGATGGGGCGCCGCTATACGTCAGCGCAGTATGAAGAAATCTGCCGGCGGGCACGCGGGGTGCATCCCGATATCCGGATATGCACAGATTATATCGCCGGCTTTTCGGGCGAAACAGATGAGGACGCGGCGGCGTCCGTTGCTCAGATTGAGCGAACAATGCCCGGAAAGGTGAACATTACGCGGTTTTCGGTCCGGCCGAACACGCCGGCTGCGAAGATGAAAAGAATCCCCGAACCAATAAAAAAACAAAGGTCATTAAACCTTACCAATGCGGCAAATACCGTGTATGATGAGAACAACAATGCCCTGATAGGTAAGACGCTTTCAGCAGTCGTTACCGAAGTCGTAAAAAAAGGGAGCGTGACTGCGCGGGACAGAACGTATCAGGATATTGTCATCATGGAAGAGCTCCCGATAGGAACAGACGTCACCGTGAAAATTACCGGACACAAACGCCACTATCTGATTGGCGAACGAATCGCCAAAAATAATTTCTGAGAATCGTTATCATTCTTTTTTTACTCTATTTCATGCCGGAATGAAGTCACACTTCAAAATGAGAGAAGAATGTTAAGAGAATATGAAATTAAGAATAACAGAAAAAAATGATGACGCGGATTTCCGCATCATTTATTGATGGTGGTGAAAAATATCAGCGCTTTGCTTTTGCTTTTGCGCCCATCATCGATTTCTTTGAACGGCGAATCCGGCGGCGAATACGCTGATCTGCGATCTTCGGACCGCGCCCGCGTCCACGTCCCTGCTGCGGATTGTTTGCCATGCGGCTGTCAATCTTTGCAACAATGCTCGCTCTTTTAAATCTCTGATTCGGTCCGGGTTTTTTGACCTCTCCCTCTTTTTGTGGGACAAGGCGAATCTGACCGCTTACACCCTTTACTTGGTGCCAGTTGATGCTTCCTGTCTTACCCATATTGAACTCCGTATTTTGTTAGTGTCCCATTCACTTAAACATATCTCTCTGATTCTGGAGAGACAAATCAAACAATCCTGCCGAGTTCATCGTTTAAAACCTCGGAAACGACCTTTCCGTCGATTCTTCCGCGAACCTCTTTCATGACAACGCCCATTACGGGACCAAGAGCGGCCTTGCCACGCGAGCGGATGAACTCAGCCCTGTCTGAAACGATTCCGTGAACCAGTGCCTGCAGCTCCTCACGGGAGAATGCCGGGGCTACGCGCGAAACCGCGTCAGATATTGACATACCTTTGGAACATGCCGTCAGAATGTCCAGAACAGCCTCTTTTGCAGCATTTCCAGCCTCAATTGCTTTCATGACCGCGATAACCGAGTCGTCCGGAACAGCGTCTTCTGAGATTCCTGCCCTGGATAGTTCCTTGAGGGAGGCAAGAATCGTTCTTGCCGCGAACACCGGGCGGATACCTTCCGACACTGCGCGCTCAAAGAGCGGCAGTTTCTCGGAAAAAGCCATCTGGTGCGCCATGCCCGGGTCCAGACCATACTCTGAGACGAAACGCCCGGCTCTCACCGTTAATAGTTCGGGTGTGGCAATACTGTTCCAGTACTCTTTCGAGACTGAGACTGAGAGTATATCCGTCTCCGGATACATACGTGCCGCTCCCGGAAGGGGCCGCATATAGGCAGTTGATCCTCCCTCAAGCATTTTCCGGGTCTCCTCAGGGATTCCCTCGAACGCCATTTTCGCACGGCGGATAATCATCTGCATGGCACACCGGCATTTCTGTTCGGTGGATGCCACGATAACAACCGCATCCTCGGGTCCTGCACCGAGCGTTTCCTTAAGGATACGGACCTCGTCTGCGGTCACGCCGTATGCAGGTAATTCGTCAGTGTGGAACAGACCGCCGACACCGCACTTCTTTGCGTAATCGGACATCTCCGAACCCAGACGGCGATCAGGCTGAATCTCCATGCCGACAAGACCATTAAAGCCGTGAAGGACCGTTCCGAGGATTACCTGTGCTTTCTTCAGAACCTGCGATTTAGTCTCTCTGAAAACAGCGGTCACATCATACACCTCACCGTTCACGAGAGCATCTCTCGCGAGAAGCTCGTCCTTGATTGCGAGAAGAGACAGCTGTCTCTGAACCTCGCGGCGAACCACTTCAGTGACGAGATCCAGTTCCTGAACACCCTTGATTTCCACACGGGCCCCATCGCGGATAGAGATGTTGACATCCTGACGGATTGTCCCGATACCCCGCTTGACGCGACCCGTTGAACGAAGTATCATACCGATATACTGGGCGATTTCATGGACTTCCTCCGGGGTCTTCATACATGGCGATGTGGTAATCTCAATGAGAGGAATCCCAAGTCTGTCGACCGAGAAAATCGTGTCCTCGACCCGCTGGCATGCCTCCTCTTCAACGGCGACCGTTTCTATCCTGCAGGTATTCCGGATAGCCCCGTTCAGAGCGACCAGAGCGGTCCTCTGGAACCCGCTCGTCGCCGAACCATCCACAACCATCTTACGCATCGTGCAGATTTCCGGGAGCGGCGTCATGTCAAACATTTTCGCCAGCGTCAAAACGATGTCGAGTGCATCCGGGTTGAGGGGTGCCGGCGGCTCCTCATCAATCTCGACGAGACCGGTCGAATCATAGGTGTAATACGTGAACAGTCGTCTGTTCATCAGCTCTTCCTTTGCTGCACGGTCCACGTCCCCCATTTCCGAGGTCGCAACACGGAGATACCGGCTGACTTCCCCGTTATGATCGGCAGTGTCGCGGAAAACCGCAGGCGAATGAGAGAACAGCTTTTCCTTCGTATTCAGCTGCTGGTGAATCTCAAGTCCGGCTTTCAGACCGATTGCTTCATAATCCATTATGCATTCCTCCACAAATCAAATTCCATTTCACCCTTGAGGTTCGTCTGCATCAGCCGGCGGATGTCCTCTTTTCTCGTGGCATTTCCAAGGACCCACATGAGTTTCACGAGCGCAATCTCCGGAAGCATACTGCCCCCTTCGATGAGGCCCGCATCAAGAAGGTCACGGCCCGTTTCATATACACGATCGCAGACCCCGCCTGCGAGACACTGGGACGTCATGATGACCGTGGTCCCGGCAGCCGTAAGACCGGCTATTTTCGCGATACAGTCGGTGCCTACGTGCCCCAGCCCGGTTCCTGCGATGACGAGCCCTTTGTATCCATTATACGCGTCGAAAATTGCAGGGTTCATTCCCGGGTAGTATTGAAGCAGACCGCAGTGCGACTCAAGATTATCCGAGAGCCTGAGTTCCTTCATACCGCGGCGAACCGCGTCTTTTGCGAGAACGACCGTGCCCTCGGGATAGCTGACACCACCAACCGGGACACGTCCGATACTCTGGAAAGCGTCACGGCGGGATGTGTGGTTCTTCCGGACCCGGGTCGCCCGGTGAAGAGCACATGTCGTGTCGCTCTCGTCCGCGTGCATACATATGACGACCTCTCCAAGGTCGCTCACGCCTGCCTGGGCAGAGCAGATAGCATTCATTGCATTATCACTGCTCGGCCGGTCAGCACTCCGCTGTGCTCCTACAAAGATGACCGGAACCGGCGTATCCAGCATAAAGGACACGGCAGCAGCACTGTAAAGCAGGGTATCCGTTCCATGAGTTACGATAATTCCCTTAGCACCTTTACGGATCTCATCGTAGATAGTCTGCGCGAGTTCCTGCCACATTGCAGGATTCATGTTCTCGGAAAGGACCTGGAACGGCTGAAGAGTGTGGTATCTGGCGATTTTTGCAAGTTCCGGAATGCTCCTGAGAATATCCTCTGCCGTGAACTTCGAGGAAACGGCACCCGTCCGGTAATCGACCGTGCTCGCAATCGTTCCGCCTGTTGAAATAATCGAAAGAAGCGGAAGATTTGCATCCTGTTTCAGCGGGACTGATGCCGGTTTTTCCAGAGGGACGGCCTCCCCCCGGGAAGTGCATAGGGATTCCGGCACACAGATATTGTAGCCGCTCGAAAGTTTTACGACCGCATTCTCACCTGAACGGTTGATGAAAATCCCTTTTAGTTCAAGTCCGGCAAATTTTACGGTTATCGGGTCATTGTTATTCAGAGTCATTAATCAGGTTCCTGTAGGCTGTTTTCATTTTTTCATCGGCATCACGGAGCTGGTCCTGGAGAATATCTCCGGTAACCTGGTCCTGTACAAGCCGGATATCTGCCACCTTCACGGCTTTTTTCATCATCTTCGGATTCGGCGACCCGAAACTCTTCTTTTCACGGAGAATCGTTGCCGGGTGAAGAACTTTTTTGATGGTTTCTTCGGTCAGTCCTTTCTCTTTGAGCGAAATATTCGCAAGCTCTTTTGCTGCGGTCTCGACGACATCAAGTTCAAGCGAACCGAGCTTGACGGCACGCCCGACTATGTTATGCGCAGTTCTGAAAGGAATGTTGTACTCCCGGACCATGAAATCGGCAAGTTCGGTGGCGGTAGTATTTCCAGCCGCGGCCTGTTTCTTCATCACGGGGACATTGAACTCGGCAGTTGAAATGATTTCTGCAAGAATGGGCAAAGACGCATTTGTCTGGGCAAATGCGTTCCAGAGATGCGGATTCAAGTCCTGTAAATCTCTGTTATAGCTCATTGGGAGGGATTTGATGAGAGTGAGTGCCGCGGTAAGTTCGCCGATGACGGCGGCACTTTTCGCCCGCATAATCTCAAGCGTGTCCGGGTTTTTCTTCTGGGGCATAATACTGCTCGTCGAGCAGTAGGCATCATTCAGATTGACAAATCTGACAAACGAAGTCGACCAGAGGATGAGTTCCTCGCACATCCTGCTTATGTTGACCATCAGAATCGCAAGGTCGCTCAGACTTTCTGCGATGAAATCCCTGTTTGCAACGGCATCCATACTGTTATCCATCGGATCGGTAAACCCGAGATATTCTGCGGTGAGTTTCCGGTCGAGGGGGAATCCTGTCCCGGCAAAAGCGGCCGACCCCAACGGGGAGATATTCACACGGGAATATGCGTCGAAGAGACGTGACGTGTCACGGGCGAAGAGGCTTTCGTAGGCAAGGAGATAGTGGGCGAGCGTAGTCGGCTGGGCATGCTGAAGATGGGTGAAACCCGGCATTATTGTGTTGGTATGTTCTTCGGCACGGGAGATGAGAGCCTGCCTGACTTCGAACAGACCGCTGAGCGTTTCGATGAGAAGTTCCCGGGTCCTCATCCGGAGACAGGTGGCGACCTCGTCATTCCTGCTGCGCCCGAGATGCATTCTCCCGCCGGCGTCCGAACCCGCATCGGCCATCAGCTGGGCTTCGATACCGGCGTGGATGTCTTCGCGGGTCACATTGAATGCATCGGCAGGAAGACCGCTTTCCAGGTAGCCCATAAGAGCTTTCAGCAGTTTTTTTGCGGATTCCGCATCAATCAGGTTCTGTTTGCGGAGCATGAGAATGTGAGCGATGTCAACCCTGATATCGCTTGATGCAATCTGCTTGTCCGCTTCCATCGAGGAGAGATATTGTTCAACTGCGGCTGGTCTCCCTCCTTCCAGCCGGCCGCTGCGGATCTGATCTGTTGCCATGTGAACGCTAAACCTGTGTAATTATTTGGTGCGTATGTGTTAAAATGCTTGAGAGTCAGGACGGAAAAAAACGGGTAATACTAAAAAAGAATGGGCGATGTTCATATAAGAATCCATTATGCATATCTTCCACGGACAAGACAGAGACCGGCAGAAATCCCGGCTGTCACCATCCCCTGACGATAGAGAGTTACATAACCCAAAAACGCGAATAGTACTTACAGAAAATACGATGATCCAGATACAACTGCCACAAAAGGAAATTGCCGGCGTCCCCCTCAGAAATCATCTGCTGCTAGCGGCAGGGATTCTCGGTACCACCGGCGCCTCATTAAAGAGAATGCTCTCTCTTGGTGCAGGCGGTGTCGTCACAAAATCTATAGGTCCGGTCCCAATCCCGGGTCACCACGGGCCGGCACTCGTGCCGATCGACGGCGGTCTCATAAATGCCATGGGACTCCCAAACCCGTCCAAAGATTTCATTACGGAGATTTCTCCTCTTGCGGGCGAGCCGGTGATTGTCAGCATCTTCGGAGGAACACCACAAGAATTCGGCGAAGTCGCGTCCTGGTTCCCGGATGCTCTCGCATTCGAGCTCAACCTCTCCTGCCCCCATGCAGAAGGATACGGTGCCGCAATCGGCGTCAACCCGCGGATTGTCAGAGAATGCACGGAAATCGTCAAAACATACAATAAACCGGTCTGGGTCAAACTCACTCCGAACGTAACCGATATCAAAGAAATCGGAAAAGCAGCGGAAGAGGGGGGGGCAGACGCACTTGTCGCGATAAACACCGTAAAAGCCATGCGAATCTCAACAGGTGCCCGCCGTCCGGTTCTTGGAAATACGTTCGGCGGGCTCTCCGGCAAAGCCATCTTCCCGATTGCCGTCCGGAGCATCTATGATTTGTATGACACGGTCAACATCCCGATTATCGGGTGCGGAGGGGTTTCCACCGCAGATAATGTTCTTGAAATGATGATGGCGGGAGCTTCTGCCGTGGAAATCGGCAGCGCGGTCTACGACTCGATTAATGTATTCTCCGAAATAGCCAGAGACCTATACGCGGAAGACGGGATACCTGCGGAGGAAATTGTGGGGTGCGCCCATGTCTGAAATGCCGAAAATAGTCACAATCACGATCGTGCTTGATGAAACGCCTACCGTGAAAACCTTCGTGTTCGATGAACTCTTCAATTTCAAACCGGGTCAGTTCTGCATGGTCTGGGTTCCGGGTGTTGACGAAATCCCGATGGCGTTCTCTGCCGCAAATTCGATTACTGTCATGAAAGTCGGTGACGCAACGGAAGCACTCTTCGCCCTGAAAGCAGGCGATAAAATCGGCATCCGCGGACCGTTCGGAAACGGATTTTCTGCCAGCGGGAAAGTACTGGCAATCGCCGGAGGAGTCGGAGTCACACCGCTCTTTACTCTCGCCGCGAACGGAGAGGTCGACACGTTCATCCTCGGCGCCCGTACGAAAACAGAACTCATCTTCGCCGACGAACTTGCAAAAGTCAGTGATTTGAAAATTGCCACCGATGATGGAACCTTCGGGTTCCACGGATTCGTGACAGGAATCATGGACCAGTTGGACATAGAATCATATGACACGATTTGTGTCTGCGGTCCCGAAATGATGATGAAAGGGATTCTCGACAGACTTACGGCCAAAGGCATCGAAGCCCGGGGTCAGTTCTCTCTCCAGAGATATATGAAATGTGCCGTCGGAATATGCGGGTCATGCTGCATGGACAACGATGGGAAAAGAGTCTGCCGTGACGGTCCGGTTTTCACCGGAGACCTCATCACATCAGGTGAGTTCGCCCACTATCACCGGGGTGCAAGCGGGAGAAAAGAGTAATGAAACCAGAAATAAAAACGATCACCTGCCCGAAATGCGGAGCAAAGCAGGAATTCACCCTGCACAAAAGTATCAATGCGTCGAATGAGGAGCTTCGCTCGAAGTTCCTCGACGGATCGCTCACCACTTTAGTCTGCAGCAACTGCGGATTTTCCGGCGTTGTCGAGTATCCGATTCTCTATCATGATCTGAACGAGAAGTTTTCGATATTCTTCCAGCCGGATTCAACAGAGCGGGAGGTGAAACTCCCGAATGTTCTGCCGGCACATCTCCTCCCGGATATCCGGATGAGACTTGTCCACACGCAGGATGAAATGCGTGAGAAGATTTACATTTTCCGTGACAAACTCGATGACAGAATTGTCGAGGTCGTAAAAGATTCCATTCTGCGTGAGATGGAGGCAAAAAAGGAGAAACTCATCCCGGACGCACTATTCTATGCACAGGACGCATTCGCCTGCGAAGGACGGTCGCTTGTCTTCGTGCCGCATCTCGGGACAGAGTATCTCGACCCGATCAAGATTCCGTTCGACACCTATGAAAAAATCAGTATGATGATGCATGGAATCTGGGAACGCCCCGTTACGGGATATACAGTTGTCGACAAAGAGTGGATTCGCGTATGATTACTGATGAGGATGAAGTAATCTGTCCGGAATGCGAACATGAACAGACGATTACGATCTGCCCGGCTGTGAATGTGACAACCGACCCGGATATGCGGGAAAAAGTTCTCACGGGCGAACTATTCCTGTTTACCTGCGATAACTGCGGGTTTGCCGGGTTTGCCGGATACCCGTTTGTCTATGAAGATAAGGAAAGAAACGGCGGGTTCCTGATTTATCTTGAGCCTGATTGTGAGGACCGCGAGGTCGGTATCGACGGGGACATCGCGGACCAGGTCATTTACCGGGAGAAGCCCATGCGGCTTGTTCCGGATATCAATTCCCTGAAGGAGAAGATTTTCATTTTCGAGGCGGGACTTGATGACCGTGTAATCGAGCTGTTCAAGGTCCTGACACTGACAAAAATGCAGGATGATGATCCTGAAAAAATCCCGGATGAACTCAGGTTTACGAAACTCGATGTAGTTGATGGTGAGGAGAAAATTCTGTTCGCAGCATTCCGCGAAGAGGCGTTCCTCGGAAGCCTGGAAATGCCGTATGCTTTGTATCAGTCGTGCGTTGTTACCGGAGGACCCATCTGGGATGTGCCGATAACAGAGTGTGCGGCGATTGACCATCAGTGGATAATGGACCGGATTAAGGCGGAAAAAGAGACAGACGAAGATTCCTGCGGGTGTGAACACTGCGGGGACGACCATGTATGCGGAGAACACCATAAGAAGACCTAAGGGGTAAAGAGAATATTCTGCCGATTTTCTGTGCGGGTCAGAAAGATACGGAAAGACCCCCGTTATCTCCGGCAGAAGAGATTTATTTTTAGGTAATTTTACTATTCAATCTTGGAATCACAGATTCCGGCTTTACTTTTTTTTTCTGTGTTTTCGTCATCGCCTGCAGATAAACGGGTTACCTGCAGGAAATGCCGAAGAGCCTTTTTTTATGTATAACCGCCCTCCTTTTTCCTCATAAAAAAAATACCCCGACTCACGTCAAACCTTCAAAAATTGTGAAAAAAATGATTCTTACAACGGTTATTTGGGGCTTTATTTTTTCCGGCAAATAAAATAGGAGTTACGCGGTGTTGGTGTGAATCCAATTTTGAAGAGGGGACCGGGGGAGAAGCCTTCGCGTACATCCGCCGTCGTTTTTGCCCCCCTTCCCGGAGAACAGAATCAAATTTGTTCAAGCGGGATTCTTTGAATGTACTTCGGTTTGGTGTATGGGTTTCTTTTTGATGGCCGTATCATC
>DAWV01000002.1:145153-145632 GCA_002506085.1 Methanocorpusculaceae archaeon UBA425 | reverse complement strand
CGAAAAGGGGGGCAGGGGCGGGGTGAGCCGATAGGCTCGCCCTTAGCTGAGGCGGGCTGACCCGAAGGGGCGGCCTCAGCCAAGCAAACTGAAAGTTTGCGACCAAACCGAACGTTTGCGAGCAAGCGAGCGAAGCGAGTCGGAGATCTAGTCGATAGACTTACGAGCGGGTGGAGGAATGGGAGACCTTCTTTTTTCAAAAGAGGATAGCTTTCATCCTTTTTTTGATTCCTGGAGGCGAAAAACGACGGCGGATGTACGCGAAGGCTTCTCCTCGGGATTCGCAAGTTTCCTCTGAAAACTTGGTCGCAAATCAGAGATTTGCTCACAAGGCAAAGCCTTGCTCCGCTGAGGGCGAGCCTGCCGGCTCACCCCGCCCCTGTCCCCCTTTTCGTGAATTCCGTTGATTTCCGTGGGTTCCGTGTGGGGGACGGGGGAGGGTATTACATGGGTTCAATCCAACCGATTCTTTATATTTT
>DAWV01000002.1:88011-144910 GCA_002506085.1 Methanocorpusculaceae archaeon UBA425 | reverse complement strand
AATCTATACAAAAAAAGAATAGACTGAATACGGTAATCCATCTTATGTTATCCGTGTGATGGCGGGTTGGAGACACAGTCGACAACCTTAGCTGAGCAAGGCTTTGCCTTGCGGGGATACGGTCATCAAAAAGAATCCCATACACCAAACCGAAGTACATCCTGATATTCATACTAAAAAGGAAGAGTATGAATCCGGTAAACTATCGGCTCACCCTGCCCGCTCAGGAATCAGAGATTTGCTCAGCTAAGCCTGCTCCTTCGGGGCAGTCCGCCTCAGCTAAGACCGGTCCTATGGACCGGTCCGCGACCACAGGAGGCATAACCCTCCTTTTTGATTGAGAGCACACCGCGTAACTCCTATTTTAATATGCAATCCTGGAATCACAGATTCCGGCTTTACTTTTTTTTCTGTGTTTTCGTCATCGCCTGCAGATAAACGGGTTACCCGCAGGAAATGCCGAAGAGCCTTTTTTATGTATAACCGCCCTCCTTTTTCCTCATAAAAAAATACCCCGACTCACGTCAAACCTTCAAAAATTGTGAAAAAAGAATTCTTACAATTGTTACAAGGGTTATTTGGGGCTTTATTTTTTTCGGCAAATAAAAAAGGACAGGGATTTCACGGGGATTCACCTTCTGCAGGATAATTCCGGATTTCTCCCTGTGCAGCATGAATCTTATAAATGAGTCTTATTCCGAGAATGCCGATGACGACGATCAAAATATCATAAATGAATAACAGCCCCAGAACCAAAAACCAGATCCAACCCCCCGGAGTCATGGCACCAGATGCCAGCCCGCTCACGACTGCGGTAAGCTGACAGGCGGGCAGCACGACCACTATCACGATAGATATGATGATAATAATCTTTTTCATGATATTTGCGAGAAGGGATGCAATTATAAGGAGAATACATCCGATAACTTCCACGAAAAACAATTCTGCCGGCAGGAGATAGTCCATCAGAAACTGATTCGCACTAAGAGATCCTTTAATACCAGTTATCAACATAAGAATCACAGGCAGCCATATCAGGATGGTCCCGATGACCGCGCACCATTGTGCTGATGTTAAATGAATTTTCATAATTATATCCCTCTTTTTCTTAACAGTTTAGAATATCAGCTACTATTATTAATAGACTGGTTTTCGGTACTTTTTCGATTAAAATTTCATTATTAGTGAATATTTGAGATTAATTTCAACAATCATGCTCAATAATATGACCAGTCCCATTTATTTCAATAATATCCCGATTCACGAAATGTATCCTCTGTGACACCGAAAGAACATACGGGGAACACAATGGGACGACGAATATGAAAGAGCAAAGGAGGTTTACCCTTTACAGGATATGCGTGATGATTGCCTTGCGGCACGAAGTAAGTTAAGGGTGGAGAACCATTATACAGTGCCGCAAATCAATTCAGTGAAGAAGAATTGCAGAAATCCCATGCACGAAAGAAAATGACGTGATGAAGGGTCAGGTATTAAAAAGCGTTCTCGAACGTGAAGAACAGGAAGATGAAAAAATGACAGATTTTGGTCCAACCTCACAAACACAAACAACACAACAGACGCGCCCCGCGAAAACCCCGGGTAAGTCTGCCAGAGAGATTCGCCGGAAATATGAAAAGCTGGAAGAATTAAAAATTTCGGGTAGATAACAGAATATATCGGATCAGAGGTTATTCAATGAACGACCGGCAAACAATCCTATAAGTATCCAGAAATATCACCTTCGAATGCAGGCGGCAGGTATAACCTATTTTTGAGCCCGAAAAGGGATTACGTCATTCTATCGATTACGGATTGTGGACTCAAACATGAAAAACAGACAGGTAATCCAAATATTTCTCTTAAGCCGTCGGAGGGAATTGAACCCTCGGCCTGCTGATTACGAATCAGCCGCTATACCGCTAAGCCACGACGGCACACTCTTGTGCTTAAACACATTACCCTTACGACAATAAATATGTTATTAATTTATGAATATCCCTGCAGAGCCGGAACATCCTTTCCTTCAGCATGGTGATCTGTGGAAATATCCCCAAACTTAGCCTCGTAATCATTCACACTCTTTTGAAGAGCGGACAGCAATTTCTTTGCATGAATCGGACTTATTGCAACGATTGCCTTGGCTTTTGCCTGATTTGCCACCGGAATCTGATGAAGGAACATCATCGTAAACTCGTCATCCTTAAATGCAATCTGAATCATATTGCTGTAAACCGGGTCAAGGGTCTGGGGTATCTGGATATTGATTTCGTTACTCGCCATAATTATTAATAGTGTCCTGACCGAACTTATGCTTAATGGAATCAAGATGCACGACGAAAAAATATCTGTCACTGACCTGGTCAAAGCTGCTACCTGTCCTATGCAGCTATACCTCGCAAAATCCGCCGACCGCGGATTTACCGAACCGGTTTCCTACACTGTCGCAAAACTAGTCTCCTATCACCTTGGAGAACCCCTCTTTACCGATGAAATCTGGGAGGAACTTGAAGCTATTCTCCCGGGAAATGACGATGCGAGACGTATTCTCGAACAAATGATCGCCGCCTGCAGTAAAGTTACCTGGCGTCACGCGGACCAGTATGAAGTCCCTGTTTTCTCGAAAAAATACGGTATTTATGGTAGAGTTGACCGTTTCTTTGATGACAGCTTTTCCATCATAAGAAGCGGCGCCGCCCCGGCTCACGGGGTCTATTTCTCCGACCGGCTCAAAGCTGTCTGTTACTCGATCTGTCTCGAAGAAATGTACGGCAAACCCTTCTACGGGCGCATAGAATATCTGGGTTCCGGCACTATCCGAAGCGTCGTCGTCCAGCCGCAGGACATACGGACCTTTTTGCTGGCACTTCGTCTGGCAGAAAAAGCAGTTAAAGGGGAAATCCCGAAAGTCATCCGGGGTCATCAGTGTCTTCAGTGCAGATTTGCGGGCACCTGCTCCGCAATAGAAAAACCAAAATCCCTTTTTTCCAGAATGATGTCCAAGACATAATTTAGATATGCAGAAAACCGATACTAATACACCAAATGACCTTTGAACTCTCTGAAGATATTCTGGAAGCAATTCTCAATACCGGAAAAGAGACTGTAAAGGTTTCTTCTCTCGGAAATCTGGTGTCCGGCGACACGGACGGATTTGGAAAAGCGGTTACCTGTCTTGTAGAAAAAGGATACCTGAACGAGTCCGTGGCAGGTGTCTCTCTCACGGAAAAGGGGGCAAAAAAGGCAGCCCAGGTCGCGCGGAAACATGCGGTCCTGACGAGTTTCCTGACAGAGGTTCTCGGAAACGAGCCGGACAATGCCTCAAAGGAGGCATGCCTGATGGAGCACACCATCTCAAGCGAGACAATTGAGAAGCTCGACACCTTCCTCGAAGAAAGAAACCCTACAGAACATGAAGGACATGCAGAGCTCACAAAAAGAAGCCCGATCATCTCACTGTCCGAATGCCCGGAAGGGTCACTCCTTCATGTTTCAATGATAAAATGCTTCGCAAAACACAGCCGCCTTATCGATTTGGGAGTTATTCCCGGCGAACTCATCACCCTCCGGCGTAAACTTGCGAACAACGCCGTCGTAATCACCGTCAAAGGATGTGACATCGCCTTAAGCCCGGAGGTTGCTGAAAATATTATGGTTGAGCGGTGTAATCCCAGATGAAAAAGGCGGTTCTCATCGGGAATCCGAGTGTCGGAAAATCCCTCATCTTTAATAACCTGACCGGTCTCGGTGTCGAGGTGAGCAATTATCCGGGAACGACTGTCGGGATCATGTCCGGCATCGTCCGTTACGGCGAAGCAGAATTCTCTATCACTGATCTTCCGGGAATTTATTCAATTTCGGGAAAATCCGATGAGGAGCGGCTCGTCAGAGAGTATCTGGTTACCGGCGACTCGGATTTAATCGTCGCGGTTCTGGATGCAAAACATCTGGAACGGAACCTCTACCTTCTTTTGCAGATTGCCGAACTCAGAAAACCCTCAGTCATCGTCCTTAACATGATGGACGACGCGAAATCCGCCGGGAAAATCATTGACAGCGCGGCTCTTTCTGTGAAGTTTGGTGTTCCGGTGATTGAAACCATTGCGACAGAGGGAAAAAATCTGGAAAAAATCGCAGAATATGTTCTTGGAGACAATCTATCCATTCCAAAGATCATCCCGCGCTACGATCACCACATTGAGGCTGCGGCAAAGAGTCTGCAGAAGTATCACAATATTTCAGAGGCGGAAGCTCTCTTTGCACTGGAAAACGTAACGCTTAGCACGCTCTCCCCGGACATTATGGAAAGTGCCCTGGTCATCGCAGCCGAGATTGAAAAACGGCACATGATGTCGCCGCAGCAGATTATCGGGGCAAACCGGCACAACACAGCAAAATCGATTACCGATGACGTTACGAGTATCGCCCCGGTAAGAAAACGCAGAAATCTTGACTCGCTTCTAACAAAGAGTTTTCCGGGCATTCCCATTCTGATTCTGACGATGATCGGGATTCTGGCGGTCGTCTTTGTGGTCGGCGGATTCCTTGAAGAGACTATAATCGGGCTGATGACAACATATATCTCAGAACCGTTCCACGCCCTGGGTCTCGCTTCGCTTCCCGATACGGTTGGCGGCGCCGTGATTCTCGCCCTCATGTCGGGTCTTGGAATCGCCTTCCCCTATGTATTTTTGTTCTATCTTTTCATCTCGATTCTGGAAGATACTGGTTATCTGACCAGAGCGGCATTCCTTGCCGACCGAGGCATGCATCATCTCGGGCTCCATGGTCAGGGTCTGATTCCGCTCGTTCTTTCATTCGGGTGCAGCGTTCCGGCAATTATGAGCACACGCCTTCTTCCCACACGCCGTGAGCGGATTATTGCGTCCGTGTTGGTAACAATGCTCCCCTGTTCAGCGAGAACGGTCGTCATCTCGGGCATCGTTGCTTCCTTTATCGGGTTTGGTGCCGCGTTTTCCATATACGGCATTGTCTTCATGCTGGTGTTTGCTCTTGGCGTTGTCCTGTCGAAGATTACGCCGGGTGAGCAGTATGGTATGATTCTCGAGATGTCGGAACTCAGAAAACCCATCCCGAAGTATGTTTTCAGAAAAGCCTGGATGAGGGTGAAGGAATTCTTGTACATCGCGATGCCGCTTCTCCTGATAAGCAGTGTGATTCTCGGACTCTTCGAATACTTCGGTCTTGTGACAATGTTTGAATCATTCATCGACCCGATTTCCTACGCGGTCCTTGGTCTTCCCGGTTTTGCATTCACGGCTCTGCTCTTTGGCATTCTCAGGAAAGAAATGGCTTTCGAGACACTCGCAATCATGGGAGGGACGACGGATCTCGCGGCGATTCTGTCCAGCGGCCAGCTCTATATCTTTGCGCTGGTATGCGTTCTCTTCGTGCCGTGTATCTCGACCGTCGCCGTTCTGATGAAGGAAATCGGGGTAAAGCCGGCGGCACTTATTACCGTGTTTACGCTGACTCTGGGTATTTCCCTTGGAGCACTATTAAATATTATTTTTATGATTGTGTAATCTCTCAAAACACTAAACATCCGTTACAGCCAATAGGTAGGTAACAATGCTGACATTTATTGGGCTAGGTCTTTTTGACGAATATGATGTATCGGTCCGGGGAATGAACACCATAAAATCCGCGGACACGGTTTTCCTGGAGATGTACACGTCCATGCTGACCGGCTCCTCAATCGAACGGCTTGAAGAGTTCTACGGCAAAAAAATCACGCCTCTTTACCGTGATGATGTGGAGATTCATGCGGATAAAATCCTCGATGCCGCCAAATCCGGGGATGCCGTTTTCCTTACGGCAGGAGATTCGATGGTCGCAACGACCCATTCGGATCTCCGGATAAGAGCTGCCGACAGAAACATTCCGACAAAAATCATTCACGGTGCCTCGATAACGACCGCGGTCTGCGGACTTTCCGGTCTGCAGAACTACCGGTTCGGTAAGTCGGTCTCCGTTCCGTTTCCGTATGGGAAATGGTTTCCGATGACTCCTATCGAAGTCATCTCGGCAAATCTGAAGGAAAATCTGCACACGCTCGTATTCCTTGATATTCAGAAAGATAAGGAACGGTTTATGAAAATCTCTGAAGCGGTGGACATCCTCTCCGAGCAGGCACGCCGTGCCGGGGCGGCGATTCCCCTTTATGTTGGCATCGCGCGGGCAGGATCCCCGGAACCGGTGGTTCATGCAGGAGATGCAGAGGAGATGAAGACATTTAATTTCGGATCTCCCCTTCATATTTTAATTGTGCCCGCGATACTCCACGATATCGAGAAGGAGTATCTTCAGAGGTTTGCCGGTTTATGCTGATCGATGCGTTCGGGAAATGTTTTGCAAAGGACTCAACCTCCATAAAGGCGGGAGTTCCAAAGAACACGGCTCTCGGAAAGACCGCGAATGAAATTTCCGAGATGGTTTCCTGCTATGCATCGGACGGCGGAGTCTTTTACAAACAGGGAGACCTTGTCAATGCGGCAGCTTCGTTTGCCTATGGATACGGATGGCTGGATGCGGGAAAATATCTTGGATATATTGAGGGTGACCTGTCGGTTCTGCCGATAATCAATGAAAAAATTTCGGAAGCGCTCATTGAGCACCTCACGGAAAAAACATACCGGTATCAAAGAATGTTCACCGGGGCACTGGATGCGGTCACTCCCTCGCCTGATTCAGAAACCGCGATGTATTGTGCTGCAGAAACAATCAGGAAGACTGCCGCAGCATATCTTGAAGCGGGAGAAAAGAATCTCCCGATTGACCTCATCAATGCGCTCACGGCGTTTTCCTATGGATACGGGTGGCTTGACTGCGGAGTCCGTGCCGGTCTTTTCTCGATTCACGGTGACCGGCATCTTTTCACTATCTAAAATATGATCTTCCGCCACTTTTTTACCATCTTCAGCACCTTGTCGGAGTAAGGCGGGTAGCGGAGTGCCACGTCGGGTTTCGTTTTCCGGATTACGACCGTCCGTTTACGAGTGAAGGTTTCAAGCGAATCCTTTCCATGATACTGCCCCATTCCGCTCATTCCAACACCGCCGAAGGGGGCATTCTGGTTCCCGACCTGCATCATGACATCATTGATGCATACCCCGCCTGACGGGTGGAGGTCAGTGAGGGTATTGCAGAAGTTTTCGTTTGAGGAAAAAATGTAGAGTGCAAGAGGTTCTTTTTTGATCAGTTCCTCCAGTTCGTCGAATCTCTCCCAGGAAATGACCGGCAGGATTGGTCCGAATATTTCCTCCTGCATTACCGGGTCCTCAGGATTGGCTGACAGAATCATCGGGGCGATTTTCCGTTCCTCCGGGTTGTGTTCGCCGGCTTTGAAAAGAACATTCCCGGCTGTTTCATACGAAATCAGGCGCCGGTATGCCTCTTCGGTCACGATTTTCCCATAGTCGGGGTTCGTCGCGGGATTATTCCCATAGAAGCTGATTATTTCCCCGCCAATTTTTTTCACGAGTTTGTTCATAACAGATTTATGTACGAGCAGGTAGTCGGGGGCGACACATGTCTGACCTGCATTGGCACATTTCCCCCAGGCAATCCGTTTTGCGGCAATGGGGATGTTGGCCGTCATGTCAATCACACAGGCATTCTTTCCGCCGAGCTCGAGGGTAATCGGAGTGAGGTTTTTTGCCGCTTCTCCGGCAATCATTCTTCCCGTTTCTCTTCCTCCGGTGAAGAAGATGTAGTCATAGTGTGCAGTAAGGTCGACCTCATCGGTCACACTGACCCACTCTTCCGGGAAGACTTCCAAAAGAATCATCCGGACGACTTTTGCGGTCTCCGGAGATCTGCGGGATGTTTTTCCAAGCACGACATTCCCCCCGGCAATCATGCCGGCAAGAGGGAGCATGAAGAGATGGAACGGATAGTTCCAGGGAGATAGGAGAAGAACAAGACCATATGGATCGTGCCGGACAAGAGTTTTTGCCGGAAAAAGCAGGAGCGGGGATTTTACTTTCCCGGGTCTCAGCCATTTACCGGTATGTTTTAGAAGATAATCGATTTCATGAAGAACAGGGGCAATTTCAAAGGAGTACGCCTCGAAAGAGGATTTCCCGAGATCAGCCTTAAGGGCTGCAAGAATGTCAGTCTCATGGGCTTCGATGGATGTCCGCAGGTTTCGCAGGGCAAGAAGTCTGCGCTTTATCGGAAGAGTATTGCCGGATTCGAAAAATGACCGGTGGGCAGCTATTGACATACTGTCAAATAGGCTTCAAAAAAATAAAAAGGAATCTACCGTTTACGCAGGGTCTCGTGCAGAACCCGTACACGGTCCCGGGCGGATTTGGTTTCCTCCTCTTCCTTTGTAAAAGTGAGGGAGAGGATGTCTCCGACAGAAGTGCCCTCAGGCAGGGTAACGAGCGGAAAAACCCCCAAGGGTATCTCCCCGTCCGGATTCCGGAGAAGGAGGGACGCCTTGTTTTTTTCAATCATGTCAACGGTTACAAGCAGTTTCATACATGCACACCGTCTCCGGATACAAGGATGGTATTCGGGAAATGCTCGTTTTCGGTGTAAACCGAGTAGAGAGAGCCGTCTGTTGTCACGACAACATCTCCGTCGAGGTCTGTCCGGTAAATGAACTCAGAGTATTCTGCATACCGGGTGAGAGCTTCAATATGCGGATGCCCGTAACTGTTTCCTGCGCCGACACTCAGGACAATGACTCCAGGGCTGACTGCTTTGAGGAATGCGTCAGTCGATGAACTCGAACTGCCGTGGTGACCTGCCTTGAGTATATCTGCATCTATGCTGGTTCCGGTGGAGAGGATGTAGCTTTCTGCTTTGTCCTCGGCGTCCCCTGCGAGAATATAGGATACGGTATCATAGGTTATTTCGAGGACAATGGAGTTTTCATTGATGTCGGGAGAAGAACCAGACATGATGAGATTCTGCGGCGGCGAGAGGACGTCGAT
Source organism: Methanocorpusculaceae archaeon UBA425 (assembly GCA_002506085.1). GTDB lineage: Archaea > Halobacteriota > Methanomicrobia > Methanomicrobiales > Methanocorpusculaceae > Methanocorpusculum. The sequence continues at coordinate 135,944 of DAWV01000002.1, read as the reverse complement.
TTTCACCTCACTCCACGGAGAACTGATCAGATCTCCGTCTCTGACGACTTCGTAACTGATGTTTTCATCGAGGATATACTGCATGAGTTTTTCATAGGTGGCAGAGGTGTGTTCCACACCGTTATCATAGACAATGCCTACATTGTAGGTCGAGAGAACATCTTTCGCCGAGCCGATATGATCATAGTCCTGGTGGGTAATCAGCAGGAACTCGAGATTTTTGACACCGAGCGAGTCAAGGCAGGTAAATATAGCAGTACGCGATTCCCTCTCTCCCGGTGACATGGATTCACCGGCATCGATGAGGGCATACTTTCCGTCTTTGGCGAGAAGAATTGCATCTCCTTGTCCAATATCGATAACGTACATGGATAGTGCCCCCGCCTCATCAATGAGAGAAGAGGACGGGGTCGAAGTGTTCAGCGGAATTGAAGTGTTCAGACCGCCTAGTTCCGCACCGCCGAAGATAACTACTGCTCCAATGATAATCAGACCAATGATGAGACTGATTATTTTCGTCGGATTATTTTTCGACGAACTTCTTTTTTTGCCGGAGGTCTTTGCCATAGTTACTTAGAGTATAACTCCGAAAGAAAAAAAAACAGGTGGGTTGGATATGGAAAAATTATCCTGTTTTCCTGCCGGAGCCAGCAGTCCAGGAGAGAATCATGGCAACGACGAGGACGATGATTGCCGCAATTATTGTTCCGTCCAGAACCTGAAGGAACTGCGGGGCGTAGGTTTCCGCTGTAGTCCCTGCGAGGAAAATATTTTTCAGGATGGAGACAATTCCAATCGAAACCGCCATCCCAAGCATCCTCGTTGTGGAAAGGGTACCGGATGCCATGCCATACTCCTGTTCTGTGACAGAGTTCATGATAGCGGTACTGTTCGGCGTTACAAAGATGGCGATTCCTACTCCAAAGAGTGCTTCTACCGCAATCATGCTCCAGATAGCAGTTTCCGTTCCGCACGTGAGAAGAACAATCATCCCTATCGTGATGATGACTAGACCCGTCGTGGTCGAGTATTTAGGCGGGGAGTTTTTGATTACCCGGTCGATTCCCGTGAGAATCAGTGAGCCAATTCCATATGCGGCGATACTTGCCGCGATGATTGCTCCAGTCAGCCAGAGAGAATCGGATGAAGCCGGACCCATGAGGAATACGCCGGCAAGACCGACAACCGTCATTACGGCACCAATCGCCATGAGCCCTTTGGGCAGAAGGTGATCGTAGAATTTTCCGGCGATGATTGTGAAGAGAACGAGAATAAGTCCCTGGGTGGTGATAACAAGGGCACGCGGGAGGGCGTCCGTGATTCCCCAGACATTGGTCATGTAAAGCGAAACGAGGGAACCCATTGCGTAAATCGCCACATAGTAAAGTAAATTTGCAGAATTATTGAAGGTGAACGACTTATTGTGCAGAATAAGATCGACCGGCATGAGCGGATTCGCATTCTTCTTTTCATAGAGGAAGAAGAGAATCAGAAGAATGATACCTGCGGCGAGGGGTCCGAAGGATACAGATTTTGGCAGTTGGGAGAATCCGTAAAGGGCAAGACCCATACCGATTATAAATAGAATCGCACCGATCCAGTCGTAGCGACCCGGGTCTGTCGGGGTGTCTTTCGGGATGAACGGAATTGCGAGAATGAATGAAAGAAGAGCTACCGGACAGAGAATCATATAGACCACGGACCAGCCTAATACATCCGTGAGGGCACCGGCAAGCAGAGGACCTGCCAGCTGACCCAGGAACACACCCGTCATGGCCACGCCGATTGCAGTTCCACGCAGTTCGGATTTGACAGCAGATGCGACCAAAGCGACGGCAGTTCCAAACATCATTGCATTTCCAATGCCTTCGATCGCCCGCATAACGAGAACCATCTCACCTGATGTTGAAAGACCCACACCAAGGGATCCTATGCCAAGAAGAAGAACACCGATGCAGAAGAACCATTTCTTGCTGAATTTATCGGCGAGCCTTGCAGCCGGGATAAGGAAGATCGTCGACGTTAACAGGTATACCGTCAGAATCCAGCCGTATAGATTCCAGTATCCCGCATCTGCCGCAGTTAATCCGAAACTGTTGAGCATTTGAGGGAGAACGATGTTTGTCGCATCTCCAATGAACGGCGGCAGAAAACAGGCTATTGCAACGGTTAATGCAATAATTAACTGTTTTGCAGTCAAATGTAGTTTTTCCATATGCATTTCTATTGATATTTTGAGGTATTAATGCATATTGATATTATGTGGTTACTCAAATATGAGTTTGCGAATTATTATTCCTGCGTCCTTCATTGATGAGAGTGTCGGCGCGTTCTTCATCAAGACCCGGGACAAGATATTGCCACTCGCTTTTGATTTCCTTTTCGTCAGCCGGGTCCCGGTATTTCATCAGGGTTTTTACAGCACGAAGACATGTTCTGCAAAGCGGGGCACTGTCCTCTGGTCTGACTTCACCACCGAATCTGAACTGCGGAAATGGGACCGGCGATTTTTCTCCGCAAAGGTAACAGATATTCGGGGGATATTTCGTCATCACCTTTTTTGGCGAGTATGTCTGTTCGAGTGAGGGGTGAGCCGGTTCTTTTGATTCCGCGACAAAGAGTTTTTCTTCGAAAAATTCTTCCTCTCTCTCTCCTGCCGGCTCATCATTCCGGCTGCCGGTTTCGATAGTTGCGGGAATATCTTTGATGCGGATATCCTTCACAACGTACTCATTTCTGTATTCTTCTTTTTCAAAGGACTCTGCGGGCTGTTTTTTCTTACCAAATATTCCGGAAAGGAGCCCCTTCTTTTTTGGTTTGTCAGCTTCGCCTGTTACCGTGAGCGCATCCGTAGATTCCTCATACGCGGGGAGATAATCTCCCCCGCCATAAACGCCGGAAGATTCAACATCGTGTTTTGAACCGTGAACGTCGTTATTTCTCTTTGCTTTCCCCGGTTTTTCATTACTTATTGACCCGCCCAACAGATCATAATTTTTTTTCCCAGCCAAATGGATACGCCTGTAATATGATGATATTCATTTTAGGGGTATAAATGCCTCTGTCGGGACATTCATTTCAATCAGGTTAACTAAGTGTATTTAACAATTTGGAATTAACTTAGTAGATTTAATGATGGTTTAGAAGATAACTAATATGATTCATGCCCGATACCGCCAAAAATCAGTCGGTCAAAACCCGGAAAATGCCGAATTATAAACTCCGGTTTATTCTTCTGATACTTGCAGCACTAATCTGTATCCTGGTCTCCTTTGGCGTCGGGAGATTTTCCCTCTCCCCATATGATGTCTTTCTGCTTCTTCTCTCTCCCATTTTCCCGATTACTGAAACCTGGGATTACGCGATGTTCAGTGTTGTATTCAACATCCGTCTTCCCCGGATTCTTGCCGCTATTCTGGTAGGTGCCGCACTTTCCACGGCAGGAGCTGCCTATCAGGGAATGTTCCAGAACCCGCTTGTCTCTCCGGATATTCTCGGAGCTTCGGCGGGTGCGGGATTTGGCGCATGTCTTGCCATTTATCTGTCTCTGGGCAGCGGCATGGTGACCATCTTTGCCTTCGTCGGCGGGCTGATTGCGGTATTGATTGCCTACCTTGTCAGCCGCATGACGAAAGGAAGTGCCACTCTGAGCATGGTTCTTGCGGGGATACTGGTCGGGAGTCTCTTCTCCGCGTCGACGTCATATATCAAACTGGTAGCTGACACAACCGAACAACTTCCTGAGATTACCTACTGGCTGATGGGAAGTCTTGCCGGGGCGACGATGGATGATGTGATTTTTGCCGGCATTATCATTATTCTCGGGACTCTTCCGATTTTTCTTCTTCGCTGGAGAATGAATGTTCTGACGTTAGGTGAAGACGAGGCGAAGAGTATGGGGATTAATACTCATAGACTCAGGTTTGTAGTTATTGTATGTGCGACACTGATAACAGCAGTTGCCGTTTCCATTTCCGGAATTATCGGCTGGGTCGGTCTCGTCATTCCGCATTTCTGCCGGATGCTCTTCGGGTATGATTACCGGATAATAATCCCTGCCTCAATTATTATGGGGGGTGGTTTCATGCTGCTCGTGGATGATTTCGCCCGGACTATTGCAACGACGGAAGTCCCGATCGGGATTCTGACTGCATTTGTCGGCGCCCCGATATTTGCCTATCTTCTGATAATGGGAGGAAAACGTTCATGAGCGTCAGGGTCAACCACCTGAGTTTTGCATATGATAAACACTCTCCGCTCGTACTGAATGATGTCTCATTTTCAGTGAAAGAGGGAGACCTCCTCGCAGTTCTTGGGCCGAACGGTGTCGGAAAAAGCACGATGTTCCGCTGCATACTTGGATTTCTGAATAAATATGACGGTGAAATCCTTATGAACGATGTAAATATCAAGACCCTTACGCATAAACAGATTGCAAAACAGGTTGCCTACATTCCCCAGTCGACGCATCCGGTGTTCAACTACTCGGTGCTGGATGTCGTTCTGATGGGCGTTACAAACCAGGTCAGTCTTTTATCCGCCCCGAATCAGGCTCATATCAATCAGGCATATGCGGCGATGGAAAGTCTGGGTATCGATCACCTGCGTGATGCAGGATACGGGGAAATCAGCGGCGGTGAACGCCAGCTCGCTCTGATTGCCCGTGCCCTTGTACAGAAGGCAAAGATTCTCATAATGGATGAACCGACGGCAAATCTGGATTACGGCAATCAGTTCAGAGTAATGTGCCGGATCTCCGACCTTGCAAAAGAAGGCTATATCATAATTCTCTCAACGCATAATCCGGACCATGCTTTCCTGTATGCAAACCGTGTCCTGATGATTCAGGGAGGAAAAGTCATCGCAGACGGCTGTCCGGATGAGGTTCTGGATGCAAAACTGATTAAGGATGTCTATGGCGTGGATGTTCACATCGAGGAGTTCCAGTCAAATACCCGTCATCATAAACTCTGCATTCCGGTGGAAGGCGGCGTGGGTAAGCAGAGATAACTACAGAAGTAAACTTAATTTAATTAACACGATTGATTTTATACTGTGTTGTATAAATACCCATACTACCTACTTTTTAGGTGAAGTATGAAAAAAACAAGAGTAATTTCTGCGATTATGGTCTTTGTCATTGTGTGTATGGCATTCTGCGGCAGTGTTTCCGCAGAGGAGACCAGAGTGTTTACCGATGATGCAGGGCGTGTGATTTCTCTTCCGGTCACTATCGATGCAGTCTCTCCAGCAGGTGCCTTGGCACAGATTATGCTCTACACACTTGAACCTGACCTCTTCGTCAGTGTCGCAAACGTATTCACCGAGGAAGAAAAAAAGTATGTTGACTCCCGTCTTCTCACTCTGCCGGTTACCGGTCAGTTTTATGGTTCCAAATCAACGATGAACGCCGAAGAAATTATGGAACTCAACAAAAGTCTGGGGATTGATGTAATTCTGGACGTCGGGGAAGTCAAGAGCTGTGTGAAAGAGGATCTTGATACCATCCAGTCACAGACAGGCGTCAGTTTTGCGTTTATTACCCAGAATAATCTCAGTGATATTCCCGCATCCTACATTACTCTTGGAAACCTTCTCGGCATTCCAAAACGCGGTCAGGAACTTGCAGGATATACAAAAACTCTCCTTGCCGAGTTTGCATCAGGTATGGAAAAGGTCGGAGATAACAAGGTTTCTCTAATCTACGTATCAATTGTGGATGGGAACTCAGTGAATCTGATTGGTTCCGGCGACAACTCTTACCATGGAGAAGTAATCAACTACCTTGGAAATAATCTGGCTCCGGAAGCAGTGACCGCGAGCGGGAGAGGAGATGCCTACACAATGGAGGATATCATCCAGATGAATCCGGAATATATCCTCGTTACCTACACAAAAGACCATGCTTACTACAATGAAATTATGAACAGCAGTTTGTGGGCAACGCTTCCTGCGGTTCAGAACGGCAAAGTCTATGAAGCACCCTGCGGACCATACAACTGGATGGGAAATCCGCCATCGGTTCAGCGGCTTCTTTCGATGATGTGGCTTGGAAACCTCTTCTATCCGGATGTGTTCGATTATAATATCAATGATAGAGTAAAGGAGTATTATTCGCTCTTCTTCGGATATGATCTGACCGATGCCGAGCTGAATAATATAATGATTTACGCAAAGAATGCCTCCTCTCCCTCCCCCTCATCTGCCGCACCCAGTCCGTTCCCGCTTGGCGGCATTCTTGCAGGTCTTGGAGTGGCGGCTCTTTTTGCCGTAATAATACGGAATCAGTAATCATCATTTCCTTTTATCATTCAAAAAGAATACATACAATGGGAAGGTATTCTATAGTATCAGAACTAATTCTGATTAACACGAGAGTGATTCTATGAAAAAAACATCCTATCTGTTTATTGTCCTCATTGTTCTCGCCCTTTTCACCTGTGCAGTATCTGCAGAGGGGGCTATCGGCGGCGACAAAGGGGTCATCCAGGTTAACTGTGCTGTTAACGGTGCATCTGCATCTCTGATTTCAATCAACGGCGATCTTATCGAGACTAAGACCGTGACTAATGGTATGGCCGAATTCTATGTCTACACGACCGCCACCCCCGCAACCACAGTCATTGTGTCCGCTGATGGATATTACACTGCAAGTACTGCGGTAACGATGCCTGCCTCAGGCAAGACAACTTCCGTAACCGTGACTCTGGAAGCAGAGCCAGTCGGCGGCGACCGTGGTTTCCTTGATGTTCATACCAACATCATCGGCGCAAAAGTTGATGTTATGTCAATCTCAGGATCTGTTGCCACCTCCGGATACACCGATGCAAATGGTTTCGTTGAGTTCGCAATCTACACAACCGGAACCCCGATCAGCTCGATTATCGTTTCCGCAAACGGATGGGAGACCCAGACTATGTCTGTAACCTCCCCCGCAAAAGGCCAGACTGAATCTGTGTCCATGACTCTTGTCTCCTCCTCCCCGCTTATTGGCGGCGACCGCGGAGTAATCTCAGTCACGAGCAATGTTGAAGGAGCAACCGTTCAGTTGATTTCCATCTCCGGAAATGTAGCCTACAACGGCACGATTGCAAACGGTAAAGCAGACATTGCTGTTTACACGACCGCAACCCCGGTTGATAAGGTCTCTGTCTCCGCAACCGGATATCAGACTGCCAATGCCTCCGTAACGATGCCCGCAAAAGGCGAGACCAACACTGTGAATGTGCCGCTGACCAAAACTCCCTCGTCTCCGATGGGTTTTGCCGTGATCGGTCTTCTCGCTGTAATTGGTATAGCCGCTTTAGTCCGCAGGGACTAAATTTTCTTTTTTCTTTTATCAGGTATTTTTCTCCCCATAAGTTAATCTCATTTAATAAACAACGTTAACACAATCAATCTTGCGTGTTAAATACCAATGGGAGTAATACATAAGAATACATGCCCGCAAAACCTCAGTCATTGATATCATACCCTGATGCAATGAAAGAAATCCTCCATTGTCCGGCTCCTGAACGGTCCTTACGTATCCCGCTCATTGATGCTGTCGGAAAAACACTGGCAGAACCTGTTTATGCACAGTTATCCGTTCCGGAAATCGCTCTCGGAGCAGTTGATGGTTTTGCGGTTCTGAGTCGCGACACGATTGATGCATCATTTGATAATCCAGTCTATCTGACAAGATGGAAACGATGCAATACGGGAAATCCCGTGCCCGCTGAATTTGACGCGGTCATCCGGGTCGAGTCTTCGACCATTGATGAATCAGGAAGACTGAAAGTTACCTTCCCGATCGCCGCGAATAAAAATGTCCGTCTTCCGGGTGAGGATGCCTGTGCCGGCGAGATGATTCTGCCGGAATGTGCCTGTATCCGACCCATGGATATTGCGGCTCTCGGTTCATACGGCATTACGGAAGTTGCCGTGAAATCGGTAAAAATCCGAATCATCCCATCCGGTTCTGAACTTGTCCCTCTCGGGACAAAACCGATTGGCGGTCAGATTATCGACAGCAACACGCCAATGGCAGAGGCATATCTGAAGTTCTGCGGAACGGATGCTGCCAGAACGGAAATCGTTCCGGATGATTATAAGAAAATCGAAGACGCAGTGAAATCCGCCGTCAAAGAATCAGATATCGTCATCATCTCTGCCGGAACCTCGGTAGGCACTGAGGATTACACGGAAAAGGTCATCAAAGACCTTGGCACGCTCGTGTTCCACGGAGTCGCCCTCAATCCCGGACGACCTGCCCTGTTTGGTCTGATTGACGGGAAGCCGGTCTTTGGCATGCCGGGGTATCCCGCTGCCGCCCAGACGTTTCTCCGGGCAATGATTGTCCCGCTTCTGAAAAAGTGGGGAATACAAACGCTTGTTTCCGATGAGAAACTCATTGTCAGACTCGGGGATTCATTCGAGTCGGTCGCATCAATGGAGATGTATGACCGCTTTTCTGTCGGAAAAATCGGTGAAGAATATGCTGCAATTTCCCAGCCGTCCTGGTCCAGCGTGCAGAAAACAACCGTGCAGGCAAACGCTCTGATTTCAAGCCCCTATGGAGTTGACAGATTCTGCGAGGGAGCGAAAGTTCCGGCGATAATCCGGTGCGGCAGAGAGGAACTTGATTCGACGATACTGATTGCCGGAGCATATGAGCGGATTTTTGAACCTCTTACGAACATTGCAAAAAAACACGGGATAACCCTGCGTTATGGAAATCATAAACAGTCATCAGCTTTAGCTCATCTGCAGAATAACAGCGCCCATCTCAGCTGTTTTGCCGGGGCGGACACACTGCCGGACGGGGACTTCGTCCCGATTCCGCTTGCGGTGTCCCCGGCTGGTGACACGATTTTCCTCGTGAAAAGGGCGGATGCACCGGTAAATGAACTGGTCGAGACGCTTTTTGCTCTCGCAAAATCTGATGAATTTGTAAAGGGAGCGTCAACTCTGGGGTATCATGTCTGCTGAAAAGCCGGATTATGCCCGCTTCTGGGATGAGCAGATTCTGCGGGTCTCTGAACAGAAACAAAAGGTCTGTAACAATGAGAAGAATTTCTGGGATAATCCGGCGAATGTTGATAGATACGTGCGCCGGCTTCACGACGGTGACCGCGGGAGAATCGAGTATCAGTTGTCTGTGATGAATATTCCCGCGGGGTCATCGGTTCTGGATATCGGGGCGGGACCGGGCACACTTGCCGTGCCGCTTGCCCTGTCCGGCTGTCCGGTCACGGTTGTTGAACCATCCGGTCATATGCTGACTGCAATGGAGAAATACCGGGCTCTGACGGGAGCCCCCCTGATTCGTGAAATACAAAAAGGCTGGGAAGAGGTGACGCCCGAAGAGGCGGGAACACAGGATTATGTGATTGCCTCGCTTTCTCTGATGATGGGAAATATTCAGGATTGTCTGCTGAAGATGGATGCCGCGGCAAAACGTGCTGTGCATATCTTCTGGTTCCTGGTTCCTCCTTCATTTTCACGCGGAAACAGCGACCTCTGGCCTGTTCTCCATGGCGAGCCATATTATTATGAGCCGACAGCGGATACACTCTGGAATATTTTGTTCCAGCTGGGTATTCATGCGAATCTGACGGTGGAAACGAAGAAAACCAGTCAGGTATATCGCAATCAGGATGAACTGAAAGAGGATTATTATACCCGGCTTCATGCAGAATCCGATGAGCAGAAGGAGATTGTGAACAGGTATCTGACCGAGAGGTTTGTCAGGACTGATAAGGGATATCTTGCACCGGGTAAATCCAGAACGGCACATATCTGGTGGGAGAAGGAGAGCCGGGATTAATCCCTTTTTTTCGATTATCTTAATATCTCAAAGACCTATTTTGAATATAGTATGGGCAATTCAACTCAGACCGAGGATGCAGGTTACTGGTTTTCTGCCGGTGAACGCGAACGTGACGCAGGAAATTCCCGCCAGGCACAGTTATGTTTTGAACGGGCAGTAACGCTTGAGCCGCACAATGCGGTGTACTGGTCAGAGTTGGGGCTCGCTATGAACGAAAATGAAGAAACGGCAGATGAAGCTCTCCGCTGCATCAGACATGCCCTTGAACTTGATCCAAAGTGTGCCGCAATCTGGTCTGGAAAAGGCGTGGTGCTTTTCCGGCAGGGTGACATTGAAGCCTCGATTGTAGCATTCGAACGGGCATCCCGCCTGAATCCTCATGAGGCTGATTACTGGATGAACCTCGGTCTTGCCTATGCCGCAGTAGAAGAATATAAAAAAGCACTTCCGGCATTTGAAAACGGCATCGAAATTACGCCGACTGATGCCAGGTTCTGGGAAAGAAAAGGAACCATCCTGCTCGCACTCGGTGAAGATGATCGGGCAGAACATTGTTTTGCCCAGGCAAAATATTTTGAGGTGAGGTAGTGGTAATAAGATGGGACCTGCCTATTTATTCAGTTCCCTAATAACATTCACCATCTCAATCGCACTCACAGCCGCGTCGAAACCTTTGTTCCCGACCTTTGTCCCGGCACGCTCAATTGCCTGCTCCAGATTATCTGTGGTCAGGACACCAAACATCACGGGGATGCCGGATTTAAGAGCCACCGACGCGATTCCTTTCGTGACCTCGCTGCAGACATACTCATAATGATCCGTTGCACCCCTGATGACTGCCCCGAGACAGATAACTGCATCGTATTTCCCCGACTCCGCCATCTTTGCCGCAATCAGCGGAATCTCAAAAGCTCCCGGAACCCAGGCGATCTCGATATCGTCCTCAAGGACGTCATGTCTCTTCAGAGCGTCAAGAGCCCCGCCAAGTAGTTTGGCTGTGATAAACTCATTGAATCTTGATGCGACGATACCGACCTTTAAGTCTTTTGAAACCAGCTTTCCTTCATATACTTTCATATTAATCTCCTTAATAGTCCTGAATAGAACTCATCTTCTTTTGTTCGACCGCGAGAGCAGGCGAATCATATTTTTTCTGGTAAGCCTGCAGATCCCGGATGGTGACAAACGTCATATGATACTTTGCCGCCACCTTCATTAAATCAGGCGTCCGCATCATCTCGCCGTCGTCACGCATAATCTCACAGCAGAGACCTGCCTCCTTCAGACCGGCAAGCCGCATCAGATCGACGGTCGCCTCTGTATGACCATCACGTTCAAAGACACCATTGTCTTTTGCAAGAAGAGGGAACATATGTCCGGGTCTTCTGAAATCCTCCGGCTTTGCCTCGTCGGAAACACATTTCCGGGCGGTAATCGAGCGTTCGACCGCAGAGATTCCGGTCGTCGTATCCACGTGATCGATCGAGACCGTGAATGCAGTTTCATGGTTGTCGGTATTTTTTTCAACCATCGGAGGGAGGCTGAGTTTTTCAACCAGCTGACGACTCATCGGCATACAGATGAGACCTCTGCCATACTTTGCCATGAAATTGACATTTTCTGTTGTGGCAAACTCTGCCGCACAGATGAAATCTCCTTCATTCTCTCTGTTTTCGTCATCGGTGACGATGATAATCTCTCCATTACGGAGCGATTCAAGGGCTTCTTCGATTGAGTTAAATGCGAACATGTTTTTCCTCCCTCAAAAACCTGACTCAGTCAGAAATTTTTCGGTTATCACACATTTTTTCGGTTCATTCCGGTTCACGAACCGTTCGACATACTTCCCGAGCATGTCACATTCCAGATTCACCAGGTCTCCTCTGTTTTTTGTCAGAAGGGTTGTTGATTTTTCGGTGTGGGGAATTATGGCGACACTGAATGAATCTGCATTCACGGAAGCGACCGTCAGACTGATTCCATCAACGGAGATGGAGCCTTTTTCGATGATGTATTTCAGAATCGATGGCCCGGCAGCAAACGTTACCCAGACGGTCCTATCATCGCGGCGGATGCCGGAGATCGTTCCGGTTCCATCAACATGACCGGTCACGATGTGTCCTCCGAAGCGTCCGTTTACCGGCATCGCCCGTTCCAGATTCACGAAGCTTCCGGTTTTCAACATTCCGAGGGAGGTCCGGTCAAGTGTCTCGCTCGTTGTATCAGTCGTGAAACTCCGACCCGAAAGACGGCTGACGGTCAGGCAGACACCATTTACAGCCACACTGTCTCCAAGTTTGAGGTCAGAGAAGATTTTGTCTCCTTCAATCGAAAAAACCGCAGAATTCTGCCCTTTTTCAACACGGGTGATTTTTCCGACCTCCTCAACTATTCCGGTAAACATAGAACATCTCTGATAACTTATTGTTACTCAATTGTATTAAGTATTATTGATTGTGAGTATTTACCCAAAATTGAGTTACAATAATATACCTGCATACAGGAGTTATAAGTCCGCATTCCGCCAGTCATCCGGATTTTTGATGATTGATTGTACCGGGTATGCGTATCACGATATACGTAGGATATATTTCCGGAAGAAATCAAAAGTGGATGAGCAAGCCCTTACGTGCAGCTGAAAACGTAGGTAAACCAAGTTCAAAAACAATCTTAAAATCGAGTGGACCCGAAGGGATTCGAACCCCTGACCTCCGCCATGTAAGGGCGACGTCATAACCACCTAGACCACGAGTCCAACTGCTCTATTAAATTCTCTTTCCGTAGATATTAACCCTGCGAAAAGAGATTGGGGATAAATCCCCGATCTTATGCAAGACCGAATGACTTCAGGGTCACATCGGTATCGATTTTTCCAACATGGTAGACTTTACCGGTGGAAATTTCGTTGATGGTGACTTCAGCCGGAGAGAACAGGCTTTTATCGATCTTGTAGAAATCGTAGCCGGCTTCTTTGAAGATTTCGTTGAACGGCTTGCCGTATCCATTGGATGAGCAGCTTGGAATCTTCTCGAGGTAGTCTACGATTTCAGGTGCGTTCATCGTCAGATAAATCTGTCCATGATAGATGGTTGCATCGTTTGTGACACCCATCGCGAGTTTCGGACCGCGAACCGGTGCAATCGGTGCGGAACCTGCTGCTGCGAGAATCTTTCTCGTATCGAATCCAAGCTCGTTCAGCTTGAAAATCGTGGTCTCGACACAGCGTCCTGCAACCTGGATAGAGCCGACAAGAGAGGAAGTCGGGGCAACCAGAGCGCAGACATTTGCGACATCAACCTTACACTTCTCTGCAATCATTTCCATGACTGCTCCGCTCGGGAGGCTGTCTGCTTCAAGGCAGATAACTGCGCAGTCGGACTCATCTTCGTAGTCGATGACTTCGAAGGTGTGCTTCGGCTGAAGGGACAGGGCACGTGCGGGTCCGGATCCCATTGCAAAGAATTTTTCGTGTTTTATTGTCCAGCCGGCTTTCTGTGAGCCGAGGCAGGAGATTGCCGGGAAATCGGTGTTCACATCGATGAAAGTCATCGGGAAGTTTCCGACCATACCCTGACGGAAGGCGATGTCTCCAAGGCCGCCCATACAAATCCGGGTAAAGTAGTCACCGGCTCCATATCCGCCGGGAACACTCACACCACAGTCAACAACACGGGAACCGTTGTCGAGCTCGTGGTATGCAACATTAAACAGATCTGCGTTCTCTACGAGTTCTTCGAAGAGATCAAGTCCAAGTTCATTTACACTTACCAAAATAAATCCCCCTAAGGAATATGATTCAGTTATGGGTTTGACAAATAGATAATGGTTATGAGTCATAACCGTCCTGAGGGAACGTAACTTCATCACCTTTGCAGGAAGGTCGTTATCTGCTTTCCAGGTGTATGCGGCATACTTTGGAAATAGGATGTGTCGTAACACGAAAAGATTTAGTTGCCGTTTACGTCCGTACTTTTTCTATTAAGGGACCGGCCCATACATCACCCCACCACCATTAAAACCCTAAATAACCAATACATTATCCAATGACTACAGTTGCATGCCTTGGTACTGGGAGAATCGGCGGAGAAGTCGCATATGTCTCTGCCTTAAAGGGATTTGCCGACGAACTCGTCTTATTCGATATAAATGAACCCCTTGCGCATGCACAGAAACTCGACATAATCCACGGGATGGATATTCCTGTATCCACAAATCCTGCCGACATTAAAGACGCAGACTACTGCATATTCTCAGCCGGATACTCGCGCTCCCCGAACGTAAAAACACGCGCCGACCTCTTCGATAAAAACCTCCCCATTGCCAGAGAAGCCGCAGAACAGCTCAAAGGATTCAGCGGCAAACTGATTGTTGTCACGAACCCCATGGACATCTTCACCTGGTACTTTGCCAAACACACTGAACTCGACGAAGGACAGGTCGTAGGCTTCGGCGGACTTCTCGACAGCAGCCGGTTCACCCTTGCTTTGCACAACATGGGAATCGATAAAAAAGGCATCGTCCTCGGTGAACACGGCGAACATCAGGTCCCGCTCTTCTCAAAACTCGGAATCGATGTCCCCCTCCCGGTTCGGGAGGAAATCCTCACTGGTCTGCGCGGCTCATCCATGCCAATCATCAAAGGAAAAACCGGCACGGTGTTCGGACCCGCATATCACATCGTCTCCATGATGGATAAAATCGAGAAAGGCAGAAAAATCATCTGCTCTCTCCCGGCAAACGGTGCCTACGAAATAGACGGCTGCTCGCTCGGTCTTCCCGCGGTCGTCACCGGAAACGGTGCAAAGATAGATGAAAGTCTCAGATTCGACCCTTGGGAAAAGGAAAAGTTCCTCGCTGCGACAGAATTTTTACAGGGGCTTTGCAGGAGAGTATAGATGGAGATTGCCATCAACCAGGCTGAATACTCAAATGCGCCGGGAGGACCCGTTGTACACATATTCGGACGGGAGGCAAACGGAACCGCCCACCAACTCAAAGTCACCGGATTTCGTCCATACTTCTGGGTGTGGGAAAGCGAAGCAGACCGTCCCCACGACAACAAAATTGAAGTAACACAGGACCGGGGAATTTCCATCAAAGGAGATCACCTCCGGCGGATTTACACAGAAAAACCGACGGACGTCAGAAACGTCAGGGACAATTATCATCACTTCGAAGCCGACATCCCGTTCGCCACCCGATTCCTGATCGACACCGGACTCACAGGCGGCGTTTCGGCACCCTCTGACGAATGTTCCTACACGGAACTATCTCCAGCGACCGTCATCTCCAGACCACGTGTATGTATGTGCGATATCGAATGTGAGGACAGGAACGGATTTCCGGAACCCGAACGGGATCTGGTAAACTGCATTACCTGCTATGACTCTTTCGATGAGCATTACACTACATTCTACCTCCAGGGAGCGGAACGGGGAGACTTTTCCACAGCAAAACCGCTTGCAAACGGCTGTTTCTCAGAAAAACACACCATTCTCACCTATGATTCCGAGAGAGACCTATTTGCCGGATTCAGCGGCTACATCAAGGAAAAAGACCCTGACATTTTATCCGGCTGGAACTTCATCGAGTTCGATGCAGCCTACATTCTGAAACGTGTCGAGGTTCTCGGATTCAAACCGGATGTGTTTGCCCGTCTCCCGGGAATGACCGACAGAAATGCTATGCGGGGCAGAGTCATCTTCGACCTTCTTTCCGCCTACAAGAAGATGCAGGGAAGTCAGAAGGAGTCGTATCGTCTGGATGCCATCGCGGAAGACGAACTCGGCGAGACCAAAGTCAGATACACCGGAACCCTCGGAGAACTCTGGAACACCGACCCGATGAAAATGGTTGAGTACAACTTCAAGGATGTCGAGCTCTGTGTCGCGATTAACAAAAAAAACAACATCATCGAGTTCTATCAGGAGGTTTCCAGATATGTCGGCTGCCCTCTGGATAAGACACTGAACTCATCGAACGTGATTGACATCTATATTCTCCGGAAAGCGTCGGGAAAGTATGTTCTCCCGTCAAAGGGAAATGCGGTCGGAGAGGAGTTTGAAGGAGCGACGGTCTTTGACCCGAGCAAAGGTGTGAGAGAGAACGTCATCGTTCTTGATTTGAAGTCCCTTTATCCGATGGCGATGATGACCCTGAATGCCTCGCAGGAGACAAAGTCCCCTGACGGCGAGATTCATGCACCAAACGGAATACGATTCAAAAAATCTCCGGACGGGCTGACACGGTCTATCATCAGCGAACTTATGAAGGAGCGGGATGACCGGAAAAAACTCAGGAACACTTTTCCCTACGGCTCGAATGAATACACGCTGTATGACATGCAGCAGAACGTCCTGAAGGTGATTATGAACACCTATTATGGCGTGTCGGGTTTCTCCCGGTTCCGGCTGTATGACAGGGATATCGGAGCTGCGGTGACGTCGGTTGGCCGTGCAATCATTAAACACACGAAAGAGATCATAACAAAACGCGGCTACGATGTAATCTATGGGGATACGGATTCATGTTTCGTCCAGATTCCCCCGATGTCCCTTGATGAGACAATGAATGTTGCCCGCGATCTTGAAAAGGAGCTGAACGCGAGTTACCAGGCGTTTTCGAAGGATACCCTCGGAGCCGATGTGAGTTACTTCTCGATTAAGTTCGAAAAAATCTACCGGAGATTTTTCCAGGGCGGGGCAAAGAAGCGGTATGCCGGGCACCTTATCTGGAAAGAGGGGCAGGATGTCGACAATATCGATATAACCGGTTTCGAGATGAAGCGTTCCGACTCGGCACAGATTACGAGGGAAGTGCAGGAACGGGTCCTGGAGATGATTCTGGAGGGAAACGGGAGGGAAGACATCCGTGAGTATCTCCCGGAGGTCCTGAGCATGTACAGAGCAGGGAGATGCCCGCTGGAGAAGGCCGGCATCCCGAGCGGGATTAACAAGTCTCTGGATGACTATGTACATCTGGATTCACACGGAAGGGGTGCCCGTTACTCGAATGAACACCTTGGTACGGATTTCAAGCGGGGCAGTAAACCGAAGAGGCTTTACATTAAGCGGAGCCTTGTGCCGGATAAATACCCGAATACGGATGTGCTGTGTTTCGAGTATCCCGACCAGATTCCTGCAGGAGCATTTGAGATAGACTGGGAGACGATGCTCGAGAAAACTATCCAGGCACCATTGAACCGGATTTTTGATGCTTTGGGATGGGACTGGGACGAGTTTGATCCAACGAAGTCACGGAAGACCACACTCGATATGTTCTTCTGATTTCTCCTTTTTTTCGGCATTGAAATTACCCTGACAGATACCTTAATGCCCGTCTGATAGTCTATTACCCGGTTATGAAGATTTTAGCAGTGGTCGGGTCTCTCCGGGCAGGATCATTTAATCGTCAGTTAGCCAGCGAAGCGGCAAAGATGCTGCCCCAGGGCGTAATTATGGAGATTGTGGATGGAGGGAATCTCCCGCTGTTTAATGAAGATTTGGAATACCCGCCGCCGGAGGCAGTGACCCGTCTTCGCGAGAAAGTAAAGTCAGCAGACGGCATCTGGTTTTTCACACCTGAGTATAACCACTTTTTCCCGGGTAATTTGAAAAATATGATTGACTGGTTATCGAGACCTGTCAGTCCGACGGAGGGACAGGTATTACAGGGAAAACCGGCTGCCATCAGCGGGGCATCTCCCGGGATATCGGGAACGGGTATTGCCCAGGATCATCTGAGAGTTATCCTTAGTTATTTAGACATGAAAATTATGAATCAGCCGCGTCTGATTATCCCGAATGTCCTGAATCAGGTAGATGCAGGGGGAAAATTAGTGCTGAAGGAAAGCCTGCCGTATCTCCAGAAAATAGTTAATTCATTTGTAAGTTTTATAATAGGATAAAACAGAATTATTTTTTTTCTATTATAGAAAAAAAGTATCAGAAATTGAGAGCTTTGGCAAAAGCCTTAGTTCTCAACAACAATACGGATCGGAGTTGGAAGTTTGTATCCGCTGTGAAGGAGTGCGTCCTTTGCGGCATCAATATACTGTGAGGTTGTCCATACAGTGAAAAGACGCTGTCTTGGCGCAACACGGGCAGCAGTTCCAACTGCTTTTCCAAATGCAAGTCTCATACCCTCAGACACACGGTCTGCACCGGCGCCTGTTGCCTGTTTGTGTTCACGGAGAACGTGGTGCGGGTATGCTCTGATCTTTAAGTGGAAGTTGTTCTTTCCGATATCATCCATCAGACGTCTGTTCATATTGATACGTGCTGCTTCAAGTGCAGTGTGACGAATCTGACAGCCTTCAAGGGCTTCAAGATGGATGGCTACCGGGAACTCATCCGTGAGATTTCCCATATCAAACGCTACAACTTTTACGCCTGGCACACCACCCATGTATTCACGGCGGCAGTATGCCTTTTTGGCAAGTTTACAATACATTCGTGCTGGCTTTCTTACCATTTTTACTAACTCCTAGCTCTCTTAAATGTGCAAATTAGGTTGGTCGGAGACCATATTAAATGTTCTTATTTTCCGACTCCAATCTTTCGATTTCTGCGAGTACATCCTTTCTGAGTTTTGCGAATTCAACACTCGTTCTGTCCCGCGGTCTTGAAAGGGGATTTTCATGTATCTCATGAATTGTGCCCGGACGCGGTGTCAGAATGACAATTTTATCTGCAAGATATACAGCTTCATCAACACTGTGCGTGACAAAGACGATGGTCTTTTTTGTTTCATGCCAGATATCGAGCAGCTCGCGCTGCATTTTATTCCTCGTCTGGGCGTCGAGCGCGCCAAAGGGTTCATCCATCAGCATCACCGCCGGATCTGTTGCAAGAGCACGGGCGACAGCCGCCCGCTGACGCATGCCTCCTGACAACTCATACGGATAACTGTCTCCAAATCCTTTGAGCCCGACAAGCTCAAGACGTTCATTTACTTCGACGATACGCTGCTCCTTTGGAACGCCCGTCATCTCCAGACCGAAACCGACATTTTCGGCAACGGTCCGCCATGGATAAAGCGAATACTCCTGGAAGACCATCGTCATTTTGGGCGAAGGGCCGGCCACGATATTTCCATCAATAGTAATTGTCCCGCTTGTCGGAACATCCAGCCCCCCAATCATTCTGAGGAGTGTCGTCTTCCCACAGCCAGAGGGACCAAGCAGGCAGATGAACTGACCATCGTGAATCTCGAGATTGACATTCTTAAGGGCAGTGACATCCCCTTTCCGGGAAGAGAACGTCTTCGTGACGTTCTCAATTTTGACCCATATTTTATTCCAGTCAGTCATTTGTCAAGTGTCTCCCATGCAAACTTCTTTTTCAGGACATACTGGAAGAACTGGTCCATGAGAATACCAATGATACCGATTCCAATCATACCGGCAATAACCGTCTGAACCTGTCCCCAGTTATATGCGTACATTATGAGGTAGCCAAGACCGGAGACAGCACCGGGCATCATTTCTGCTGCAACCACGCTCATCCAGGCGATACCAAATCCTACCCTGAGTCCATTCCAGATGGCAGGACCGGCGGCAGGGACAATGACTTTTGTTATGACTTGGGCTTCATTTGCCTGATAGATCTTGGCGGTTTCAACCCAGCTTTTCTTTACTCTCTTGACACCATCTATAGTATTTATGAGAATCGGGAATATACAGCCAATTATAATGATAAACTCAATCGAAGCATGACCCAGACCGAACCAGGCAAGGGATAACGGAATCCAGGCCATAGGTGGAATCGGACGCAGAATCTGGATGAGACTGTCAGAGAATTCCTCGGCAGCCGGATACCTTCCAAGTATGATTCCAAGCGGAACTGCTATCAGACAGGCGATAAGGAAACCCAGTGTTACCCGGTAGATACTGACCCAGGCATTGTGAAGAAGACTTCCGCACCCATATAAATCGGCAAACGGAGTCAAAAATACAACCAGAACACTCTCCACACGGGGAAGGATGTATGCATTGTTCATCAGAATTGCCACAACTTCCCATACTGCGAGAACGAGTGCGGGGAGTATGAGCTTAATGTACCATTTCATAATCTGTGATATTCACCTTCCCTTTCTTTTATTAATGTACATTTTACATCATATCAAATGTGCTACTTGTTTTTATTCTTGTGCCGGGCATCGCCGGATTCTATCAGGGATTCACCGGCGCAAAAAAAGTGTCTGAAAAAAATAAAAGTTGTGAGGTGTTTTACGCGGATTTAACCACGTAGGCGATACCTGCAGAGTCAAGGGCTGTCTTCAGCATGACATCCTGAATGGAACCAAGCTGCGGATCGCCGATGACAACGTTATCTCCCGCAATACTGCGGTCTTTTACCCATTCAACGAATGAATTCCAATCGGTTGCCGGGGATGAGATTGATGCAACAAGCCCGGACCCCTCGAGCATAATCGGGGAAATGATCTTCAGACCCATATCACCGCTGCTCTTATCAATTGCACTGATGAAAGGCGCAGTTCCCGCAATAGCATACTGAATGGCGCCCTGCTGGAGAAGTGTCATCAGCTGCGGTCCGCCTGATCCTTCAACAAGCTTGACATCGGCAATCTTCTGACCGTTAACATATAATTCTGCGTCTGTAATCTTACCGGTCTTTTCGGTGACCGGTTTCAGGTAAGTGTTATACGTTTCCTTGAAGTATTCCCAGTCCTTTAAGAGAACAAAGAGAGGTGCGTCATGATCACTTGGCAGATATCCGATAGAGATGGTCGAGGTTTTCGCAGGGGTGATGAAATTCCCGGATTCAATCTGGGAAACTGCCGAGTTATATGGGGTAAAGTCGTAGAGAAGTGCTGCGGATTCTGTCTTAGACGTCGATGCAAGTTTCGAGGTTAAGAGACCAAGTTCACGCTGGGACTGGATGAACTTTTCATTGCTGTCAACCCATGATTCTGTGACTTCACTGGTAAATTTGATAGTCGGAATAGAACTATTCATGACATCATTTGAACTGACAGTTACATTTCCATAGGTCATGTCCTGGCTGGAGAAAAGCCAGTCCGAAGTGTCGGCAGCCGCCTGCTCAGGATTCGCGTTGATATACGTGTTCGCGAGAAGCATCAGAGCGGTAAGACTTGCTGAAACTTCTTTGTTTTCAAGAGCCTGGGTGTTAGCACCAAACACACAGCAGGTGTGATTTGTCAGGCTTCCTTCCGGCGGGAGATTCTGACTGTATGAGATGAGTTTTCCAATGTTCCCCTCTAAGGCAACGGCAACAAAAGGCTGCCAAATCATGTATCCGTCAATCTGACCAGTGGCGAGAAGCCCGGGCATCGTTCCGGCCCCGGTGTAGAGAATTTCCACGGTTGCGTTTTCACTGCCGTTATCCGTACATCCGGCAGTAAACAACATCATGGTACTTATGAGAAGCACCAGGAATAGCATAATCGATTTCTTCTGCATACGAATATGTATGTTTATCTACTTTATCAATTGTTCGAAACTCTTAGTATAATATACCAATAAATTTTAAGTGTTTTGTATCCGTATCCACTGTTTAGTATAATTTAACCATTTGATATTCCCTTATCTGTATCCCGCCTGATTTTTCGCTCCCGCGTTGCTTGAGACACTCCTTTTAATTTGTTTAAAGGGAAATATATTAGGTGTAGATGAGAGTATTAATACTTGGTGCCGGAGCGGTCGGACTCAGCATTGCCGCAAAATTATCAGATTATGCGGAAGTGTTCGCAGTCTGCAGAGACAGATGTGCTGCGGCTATCAGAAAAGACGGTTTTTCCCTGACAGGTCTTTGGGAAAAAGAGACCTTTCAGTTACCTTGCGGAACCGTACCTCCCGCGGGACCCTGGGATTATATAATAATAACAACAAAATCCCTTGCGACGCGTAGTATCTGTGAACAGTATCACCATCTTTTTGGTGACGCGGAAGTCGTAAGTCTTCAGAACGGGATTGGGAACGAGGAAATAATCTCTGAATATACCGATAATGTGATTGGCGGAATGATCATTACCGGGTTTGAATGGATGGCAGATAACGCGGTTTTCGTTTCCGTCGACGGTGGAGAAACGGTCTTTGGCAGATTCCCGGGCGGACAGGATGAAAAGGCGGACATCCTTGCAAGGCTCTTTGCCAAAGCCGGGATGCGGGCAAGTTCTACAGATAATATTAAAGGAACTATCTGGGCGAAGGCATTGTACAGCTGTTCGCTAAACCCGCTTGGCGCGATAATGGAATGTTCATACGGAGACCTTCTGCAAACACCTGCCTGGAATATTATTACAAAAATTGTTCAGGAAGCATTTGAGGTTGTCAATGCAGAGGGTATCAGGATGCAGCAGAAGACGGCTGAGGAGTATCTGGAGTTCCTGAAAACCAAGAAGATACCTCCGACGGCCACCCATCTCTGTTCAATGTATCAGGATATTGCCGCAGGACGTCTTACGGAAGTTGATTACATCAACGGGGCAATTGTAACGCTAGGAAAAACACACGGCATTCCTACACCTGTGAACGAGATGATAGTGAACCTGACACATTTCAAAGAAGGGCTGAAATGCCGGTAAAAAGATCTGCTATGATTCTTGCAGGCGGCGAGGGACGAAGAGTAAACGGACGTGAGAAGTATTTCTTTTCCTACAAGGGCTGTTCGTTTATTTCCCGGCTAGTAATGACTTTTCAGGGGCTTGTAGACGAGATTGTGATTGTTGCAAAAAACGAGAAGCAGACTGAGCATTTTATCGGTCTCCCAGATATCGTCAGGTGTACCTGGGATAAACGGCCGGGTCTTGGCCCGATAGGCGGGATTTCATCCGGCATAGATGAAGTTAAAGGGGATATGGTGTTCATCTCGGCGTGCGATATGCCGACCATCCATAAGCCGATTGTAAACTATCTCTTTGAGAATATCGGGGATTATGATGCTATCATTCCTGAATGGGAAAACACTGACCTTGAACCGCTCCATGCAGTATACAAAGTATCAGCGGTCAGGAAATATATGACATTGCAGAAATCACTATCCCTTCGTGACATGGTCAACTCTCTGAATACCAAACGGGTACCTCCGGAAATGTTCAGGACAGTCGATCCCGAACTCGAGAGTTTTCGGAATGTAAACACACTCGATGAACTTCTTGCAATGGGTCCGGAAGCATCATTCCGCGAGAAACACCCGGAAAAATAAATCTGAAAAAAATACTTTTTTACTCCCGTGAAAATATTCCTGCACGGGCAGACAATAACACTGCTAAAACAGCTGCAAAAGATCTAATCTTAAAAAAGAATGAGTTTATAACTCTTCTTCTTCTTCTTCAGACTCTTCTTCCTCTTCCTGTTTGAGTTCGACATTGGCGATATCAAACTGGCGGAAAGCGAGTTTCTTTGCTTTGATGATGTTTCTGCCTTCTTTTCCGATTGCAAGACCGCGGTCGGACTCGGCAACTTCGATGTAGGCAACTTCGGTATTTTCCTCTTCTTCCTCTTCAAAGGTGACGGTCATCACGTGAACAGGGAGGAAACAGTTTCTGATGAACTGAACTTTGTCCGGGTTGTATTCAACGACTTCGACCTTCTTACCGAAAGCGTCAGATGCCTTCTTAATGCTGGCACCTTTCTTTCCGATTGCAAGTCCCATCTCTCCGGGGTTGATGACAAAAAGAATGCGTCCGAATTTATCATCGACAACGCAGTCTCTTGCACCGGCACCGGTAAGATTCTCAAACTGCGCAATCATACGCATTGCGTCTTCGGAAATGGTAATCTCGCTCATTTTTATGCACTCTTTAGTGAGAGAATATCAGATTCGCCTGCGTTGACAACAGCAAGCACGCTGATCATGTGGTCACGTCCGCATTCTTTACCAAGCTGGCGGGAGCTTCCGTTGAATTCGTAGAGAGAGAGATTTTCTTTTGCTGCAATCATCTCACGGACTTTTGCCGGAGCATTTTTTGCAATGATAACGAGTTCGGCTTTGTTGTCGGCAATGATTTTCTCAACAGAGTTCTGGCCGAGTTTTACCTCGCCGGTTTTCATTGCTCTTCTTAAGGATAAGTTGAAATCCATTTTTTAATTCACCTTTTTTGAGGTTTTCTGCACTCCGGACAAGACTCATGGGGGGTGAGTCCCAAACAGTATTCTCATCCTTCCCGCAGACCGCCGGTCACCTGACGGGACCGGTTAGTTTCTTTGGAATATTCCTTTAAAACTCTGTATATGTGGGCGTTCCGCAATAATGAATCTATCCTCAGCAAGGGAGCGAAATCGCGGATTCGGATACAGGAAATATTTTAGTAACAAAAAAAGAAGAATCCGACTTTATCTGTACGTTTTTGTAAGATACAGTACCTTACAACAGTGCTCGGCAAGGGAGGTGTAAAGGTATGCCTGATCTATGTCACAGCCTGCCGCAAACGTACCATGTCCGCGGGCAATAACGATATGTGCGGATTTTAGTCCCTCGGCAACAACATCCGCGAGATTCTGCGAGCCGCAGGGTCCTTCAACGACCTGAATTTCCGGGGCAAGCAGTCTTCCTTCACTGTCGATGGTAACTATGTCCACATCAGAAACGAGAGAGAGGGCAACCGCATACGGCGGATGGGCGTGAACGATTGCCTGGTGATTTGAGGCATTGTAGACTGCCGTGTGCACTCTCCACTCACTAGATGCTCCGGGAGTGACTCTGCCGTTTAAGGGCATCAGGACATATTGTGCCGGGTCGGCATCCAGATAGGAACCGGTTTTTGTGATGAAGTAACCCTCCTCTGCCCTCACGCTCATGTTCCCGAAGTTTCCACCAACGAGGTGTTCGGAAAACAGCCGTCTGCCGATTCGCGTGAAATCTTCAAGCATTTTCAGAATCCCTGGGAGAGGAGCCGGACGAGAATGGCCTTCTGGGCATGCAGACGGTTTTCCGCCTGGTCCCAGACCCCGCTCTGCACGGAGTCGATGACTTCATCGGTGATTTCTTCTCCACGGTGGGCTGGCAGACAATGGAGGATAATCACATCATTTGCAGCTTTTTTCATCAGGGGCATATCCAGCTGGTAGCCGACGAAATCTTTGAGTTTGGTCTCTTTTATGTCCTCTTCGCCCATCGAAATCCAGGTGTCTGTGTAGATTGCATGTGCATCCGCCACTGCCTTGACCGGGTCATCGTAGATAGTAACTTTTCCGCCGTGGTCTTTTGCGTATTTCACTGCTTCCGGATCGGGTTCATATCCTTTCGGGGTACCGACTGCGATTTCCATGCCGGTCTGGACTGAGGCGAGAATAAGGGAGTTACAGACATTGTTTCCATCCCCAATCCACGCAATTTTTAATCCGTCGAGTTCGCCGAACTTCTCTTTGAGCGTGAGCGAGTCCGCCATAATCTGACAGGGGTGTTCCTTGTTGGAGAGTGCGTTGATTACCGGGATGGAGGCATATTTTGCAAACTCGGTAATCGTTTCATGCTTGTAGGTCCGCATGATTGCCCCATGAACATAACGGGACATAACACGAGCCGTGTCGGCGACGGTTTCCCCGCGACCAAGCTGGGTATCTCTTGCATTCAGATAGAGAGCGTATCCGCCAAGGTCATACATACCGACATCAAATGACATCCTGGTTCTCGTCGATGCTTTTTCAAAAATCATCGCGAGGGTCTTGCCTGCAAGAAGAGGGTGGGGAACGCCCGCATATCGCTGACGCTTGAGCCGGGCTGCGAGGGTGAGTATATCTTCATATTCTTCAGCGGATAAATCGGTTATTGAGAGGAAATCTTTTTTCATGATCTCAGTTCCTTCATGTGGGCTATGCGTTTTGCAAAGAGTGCTTCGGTTCCGACATCGCTCCGGTATCTGACGTTTCCGGATACGTTTTTGCACGCTGCTTCCGCATAGTGTTCTGCTTCCTTGAGTGAGTCCCCGACCCCGACAAATGCCATGGCACGCGATGTCAGGGTTTTTAAGACTCCGCCCTCAAGAGCGATATTTGCATAGTAAAGAACTGTGTTCTCTGCAGGACCGGGGGAGATGACATCGCCTGCGCGGGGGTTTTCCGGGTAACCCGTTGGGACAATATATTTGCAGACGGTAGCCTTGTTTTCAAAGGAGACGTCAGCCGGTGAAAGCGTTCCTTTGATGATATGTTCTGTGATGGTGAGGAAGTCGGAAGTCAGAATCGTTAAAACGTTCATTGCCTCCGGGTCCCCGAATCTTGCGTTGAACTCAATGACTTTCGGACCGGTCTTTGTGTTCATGAACTGACCATAGAGGACTCCTTTGTAGGGGTTTCCTTCTTGAGAGAGAGCATCTACCGTCGCCTGCATAATGGAGATGGCTTTGGCGTAGTCGTCATCAGTGACAAAGGGGAACTTGTGGTTTTCGAGTGAGTATGAACCCATTCCTCCGGTATTTGGACCTTTGTCGCCATCGAATGCGCGTTTATGGTCCTGGACGAGCGGCATGGGGACGATGGTTTTGCCGTCTACGAATGCCATTAAGGTGAACTCCTCTCCGAGCAGGCGTTCTTCGAGAATGATGACCTGATTTTTAAGGCTCATGGCGTATTCAACGGCACCTTCCAGGTCGACCTGTTCGCCCATCACTTTGACGCCTTTTCCTCCGGTGAGTCCGGTTGGTTTGATGGCAAGATCTCCGGGATATGCACGGATGTATGCGGCGGCTTCCTCCGGAGTATTGCATATTTTATATGCTGGGCAACCGTCGATTCCGTGTTTATTCATGAGTCTCCGACAGAATCCCTTGTCTGTTTCAATTCTTGCAGCTGCCTTGATTGGACCGACACAGCCAATTCCTTCTTTTGTGAGGGCATCTACAAGTCCTGCTTCGAGCGGGGCTTCGGGCCCTACGACGGCATATTGTATATTGTGTTTTTTTGCAAATGCGACGACCGCAGGGACATCCGTTTCAGGATGGATAAATGTCTCTCTGGCTATTTGGGCGATTCCCGGATTCTTTTTACCCATGACTGAGTAAAGTTCGGCATTTGCATTTTTGGTGAGTGCTAAGCAGATGGCGTGTTCCCGACCGCCACCTCCGGCAACTAGAATTTTCATATCCTATTTATAGCGTGTTCACAGTCAAATAATGTTTCCAATATCTCAGGATTCACCACCCGGTGTCACTGCATTGGCAGGAAATACACTCACTCGTCCTCAAACGAGAATAGTTCTTCTACCGGCATCTGCAGAATCTTTGCCAGATTGAATCCAAGCTTAAGCGAAGGGTTGTACTTTCCCTTTTCCAGATGCACAATTGTTTCCCGACGCACGCCTGCAAGGTCCGCCAGTTCTTCCTGCGTGATTCCGAGTTTCTGGCGGCACTCACGAATGCGTGTCTGCATTATTCCTCACGTGCACGGATGTTTTCCGCCATTTCGTAGATGGTCAGACGCAGAATAAATACAATGAGCGAAATGCCGAGCACCAGCATAAATATGCCTGTGGTAAATTCCGATGTGCCGAGTATGACGACTGCACAAAGAGCCGCACAGAATAATACGACCGAGGTAAAGAACGCCAAGGTTGCGGATTTCTTCACATATGCATCAAAGAGTTCATCGTATTTCTTCAGAGCATAGGTGAAAAATACAAAGAAACTGAAGAATCCGAAGAATCCATAATTCCCGGAATAGAATCCGAGAAAGCCAAGGAACCCGATAAGTCCCATCAATGAAATCATATTCATATGTGATATATTTGTCACAATATGTTATAAATATATCACACTGGTTTCCAATGTATCTGCCCTTTGGAAATGAGATGAAAAAAATTATGCGAGAAGCTCGCTTGCTCTGACCAGCGGATGGAGAGTAATTCCTTCGGCAGCCAGAAGTTCTGAAGCTCCGCCTTCACGGTCCACAACCGAGACAACAGAATCAATCAGGGCTCCGGCTTTTCTGAGCTCGTCAACACCGTATTTTGACGACCCGCCCGAGGTGGTTACATCTTCGATGAGGAGAACATGTTTTCCCTCCACGTTTCCGATAACCATCTGACTTTTTCCGTGATCTTTTGTTGCGGCCCGGATGATGGCACAGGGTTTCGTTGCCGCTAACGACACGGCAACGGCTAAGGGAACCCCTCCCACCGCAACGCCGGCAATACAATCGAAATCATATTTCGCGGCGACCTCGGCTGCAATCTCGGAAAGAAGCTCCGGCTGCATGATTGCCGTTTTCACATCAATGTAGTATCTGCTTTTTGCACCGGATGCGAGGGTAAAATCCCCAAACTCCACTGCTTTATACCGAACCAGAAGCTCTAATATTCTGTTTACCATGGTACGTCCTTCAACCCGAGTAAGTATCCGATTATATTTGTTCCCCTGTGTAATAGAGGTGACAGTATAAGTATGGCAGCAAAGGTGCCGAGCAGGAACCAGACAGAGTCAAAATTCTCCGCAAACCAGCCGATGTTACCTGTTACGAGTAACGCAAACACCATCAGGACGAGTGACCCTACAACCATATCATACATATCTGCAATAGGCCACTTCGCCCCCCGCTCTTTTCCAAGCCGGCGTTTATAGTAACTCTTTATCATATCACCAAGAAGGGCACCTGTTGCCAGAGCACAGATAGTAATAATTGTGTGTTTTGGCAGGAAGTCCCACTGGAAGTAGTCGACAAGAACCATCTGGACGAGCCCGAAGATAACTCCCACGAGAATACCTCCGATCAGACCGCGCCAGGTTTTCCCGTCACCCAGAATCCGGCGCCCGTCTTTGGCACATTTACCGAAATCGACCGGAGTACCTCCGCCGATTAATGCGGCAGCAGGATTTGGGATATAGGCAGGAATCATAATCCAGAATGCCCAAAGGAACGCCATCCCGATTGAAATCAGAATATCCATAATCTACATTTCACTCCCATTCTTTTATAGTTAGACGTGGATTAGTATAATACTTCTATTCCAAGAGAGTTAACCATGACGCTAGTAAAAAGAACGAAAAGCCTCTGTCCCGTCTGTGGTAAACTGCTTGACGCGGAAATTACCGAAGAGGACGGCGCAATATGGATATGCCGGACATGTCCTGAACATGGATATGCAAGGACCCTTTACTGGTCAGACGCCAAAATGTATCGGCGTTTTGACACGTATGACCGTATCGGCAGAGGTGTAGAGAATCCCAATGTCAACGCCTCAGGGGAATGCACAACCAAGTGCGGTCTTTGCGCAAACCACAAATCCGGCACTCTTCTTGCAAACATCGATGTAACAAACCGATGTAATCTCAAATGCGAGTTCTGTTTCGCAAATGCCCGTGCATGCGGATATGTGTATGAACCGACCTTTGATGAAATCACGACGATGCTGACACTTCTCCGGGGCGAGAAACCAGTCCCGTGTCCCGCAGTACAGTTTTCCGGAGGAGAGCCGACAATGCGCGATGATCTCGTGGATATCATCAAAAAAGCACGTGAACTCGGCTTCAATCAGGTTCAGATGGCATCCAACGGAGTTAAGCTCGCCAGAAATCCCGACCTTGCGCGCGACCTGCGTGCCGCCGGGCTTTCGACGGTGTATCTGCACTTTGACGGAATATCAAAGGAGACAAATCCGCTCCTCGAAAAAACCAGTCTCCCGGCTATCGAAAACTGCCGCAAAGTCGGTCTCGGCATAGTGCTCGTCCCGACAATCATCAACGGTAAAAACGACCATGAAATCGGGGACATCATCAAGTTCGCGGCCAAAAACGTTGACATCGTCAGAGGAATAAATTTCCAGCCGGTTGCCTTCACAGGAGCCGCGAAGGAAGATGACGTAATCCGTGAACGGGTAACAATCCCCGACATTACCAGAAAAGTTGAAGAACAGACCGGTGGAAAGCTCAGCTCTGCGGATTTCTATCCTATCCCCTCGGTAATGGCAATCTGTGATCTGATCGAGGCATACACAGGAAAACCCCAGATTATGTTCTGTGCACATCCGCACTGCGGTGCTGCGACCTACGGGTTCGTGAATGAGGCGGGCGATATCGTCCCAATTACCCGGTTCGTTGATGTGGACAAGTTCTTAGCCGAGGCAGAGATAATTGCGAATAAGTTTAAGGATAACGGTAAAACCAGGAAATATCTTGCCATGGCTGTTGGTCTCGGTAAAATGAACAAGACCATATCAAAGGAAGAGGTTGACGGTATCAAAATCGATCTGAAGAAACTTATCTATGATGCTCTGATAAAACACGATTACGATTCACTGGGTCAATTCCACAAAAACGCCCTCTTTATCGGAACGATGCATTTCATGGATGCATTCAACTTCGATACAGACAGAGTTTCAAGATGCTGTATCCATTATGCAACACCGGATGGAAGACTCATTCCATTCTGCACATATAACAGCGGTCCTACTTACAGAGAAGAAGTCTGGCGAAAGAGCGCCAAGCCCCTTTCTGAATAAGGAGGCATAGATGGGCTTCTGGATCCGGGAAGGAAAAAAACTTCCGGACACTCTTTTTTCCTGGGATGAGTTACGGGGAATTTCCCGCAAAGGAGCTCTGCTTGCAGCACTGAAAGAAAAAGCCGCTCTGTATTCTCCTGAAGACCTAGAGCAGATGCTTAATCGGTATTCGAAGAAGCTTGAGAATGTACCTGCGGATTACGCTGATGCTCTGAAACATTTTGCCCGCATCCAGATTGTTGACGGCTATCACCGGATGATGACGGCCGACTTGGACGGAATTCATGCATCAATCCGTATCTCCTCGTCATGGATATCATTTGTTGACGACGCAAAATCGGCAACAACCAAAAAAACCCCGGGAGACCGGCTCCGATCTCTCAAATATCTAATTGCCGCATATACGATTTATATCTGCAATGAACCTGTCCACCCTGTCGGCATGCCGTTCCCCGGAGGTTTTCAGGTTGAGCAGTACGACGGAGTATATTATTGTCCGGTCAGGGCCGTATGGAATGATATCGAGGAAGCATTCTGCAAATTCTGTCCTGCTGTTCAAAGCAGGGATGTCGACCTTGATTTATCGAAAGATGAACGGGACTTGATGACAAAAAAAGAGAAACTTACCAATTATTTTTATAATTTTAAAGGATAAGACTCCGCACACCGGTTGTGAAAAGTCAACCATATATATTTTAACCCGATGACACCAATTAACTAGTGCAATGAACAGTGGCATCTGCCCAAAATGTGGTTTACCAAAAGAACTCTGTATTTGCGAAGAAGTCGCAAAAGAACAGCAGCGTATTAGTGTTAAAGTAAGCAAGAGACGGTACGGTAAAGAAGTAACCGTTATAGACGGACTCGATCCGTATGAGATTGACCTGGAGGATTTATCCAAGTTTCTCAAAGGACGTCTTGCCTGCGGAGGCACCGTAAAGGAAAACTCGATTGAGCTCCAGGGAAATCACCGCGATAGAGTAAAAGCTCTGCTCACATCCCGTGGATACAGCCTCGATAATATCAATTAAATATTTTTTATTTTTTCAGTGATTCTCTTTCAAAGAGCATCTGTTTATGTACTTCCGCTGCCTTCATTTTAATAGAACTCATCTATAGGACAGGGGAACAACCGATGCAGCCTTAAACCCGCTTTACCCTGCTCAAGAAAATAGATTAACCAAGCGGTTATAGCTACTCAAAAAAAAATTAGCTTTCAATGAATTCTTTTATCTTTTGATACATGAATTCATTTACTTTATCAATTTCATCCTTCTTGCCACGGAATGCTAAAAGTTCACGTTCATCGTTCACCATGTTTGCATAGCTCAGAGGACGGGTCACGCTCACAAGTTCGACATCGAATGCCTGAATGACATCACGAATTACCGTCCGCGGAGTTCCCGGAGGGATAACTAAATCAAATTCTTCATCTGCCATATTACTTCCCTATCTTTTGGCGTTTTGCCATAATACAATGTCCGCCCCGAACGCCGCCAATCGGGCACTTGGGGTGACCAAGACTGTTCATACACCGCCCCATAAGAGCAGCCCCGCGTGCAAGTCCGTCGTCTACGAAAACGAGGTGATCGACCGGATCATCATAGAGCCCGCGCTCCGTCACGCCTTCGAGAATATACTGGGGTTTATTGCCTGAAATGATTGCACGGCCGGTGAATCCGATTGAACTGTTTTTCGGGAGGAAATTTCTTTTGATACAGATGTCGATCATTTTGAGTGCGACATCGGCACACACTCTATCAATAACTTCACGGAGAACATCCTTATTTTCATTTTTACCGATTTCAGCACCAATTGCCTCAAGTTCGTCTGTTCTGTCACCATTACGCCCGATATCAACACCAATCAGAACAATACCTGAATCTTCGGCAACATCGGCACAGACCGGGACTTTGCCGAAGTGGGTCCGGTCACGCGGAACTTCCGTGACATCAAGGACCTCCATGCAGCGTTCAACGTAAGGCTTGGCCCTTTTGATTGAGCGGCTCGAGGCTCCTTTGTATTTTTCACCGAATAAATCAAGTGCCGTTCCTTTCTTTTTGTCGACAAAACCAGTTCCCCGGATGATAGCATCCGGAATTGCGCCGGCAAGCCCACAGAAATTTCCTATGGTTTTTGCATAGGGACTCTCTGCCTTTTCATCCACATCACTCGTAATACGCCCGTCGAGCGTGGTTCCAAAGTCCATAGAGATGCAGGGATTTCTGAAGTCGACGCCGGTCCATTTTGCACCTTCCTTTATCCCCGCCATCGCAAGTTCCCCCTCCATTTCGTTCGCGACCATTTCAACCCCGGTGGCTCCGATAGGCGGAGTAACGCCCGCGATAGCTCCGGTGAATACGAGTTTGTCGGCAAAGGAAAAGGGCCGGAGTTTTTTCGGGAGGCTGTTTAGTCCCATTGGCGGCGTCATCTTCCTTGGCGGAACTCCTGCTTCAAGACAACCGTCCGCGAGGGCTTTGATGAACTCCCCGACCTGATCGGGAGAATCCATAGCGGCGACGACCCCCGTACTTCTGACAACAAAGTCGAGGTCATTAATGATGCTCAGATCCGCGTCTTTATGACATTGGATGAGTGTGCTTTTGACGAGTTCCGTGACGGATTCGCGAGTGAGTTCGGTTCCGTCAAGTGTTGCTCCAAACACGGTCTCACCTTTCTTAGGAGGTCTGACATCACGACTCATCAGAACGGTTTTGTTGATGATGTAGGAACGTCCCGTCTCAAGGTCCGTGCCCGTTAAAATGCATTTGGTAGTGGTGTTTCCCATTTCAACCGATGCGACGATGAAATAGGGTTGGGACTTGTATTCGGGAACCTGCATTCCAGCCCCGTGACCTGCCAAGGGTGGGGGGACGCTCTCAACCATCCAAGGTTTCTTTGCAGAAAACCGGTCAAAAAAACCTGCCGACATAATACAAAGAATCTGCAGTCATGGCAGAAATAGGTTTCGTTATTGAGTTTTCAGGTAAAAAAGGAGATTATTCCATTTCGTCGAAGACGAGTTCGTAAATCCAGTCTTCGAGCATTTTACAGTGTTCAACGGTACATTCCTCCATACAGGCAACACACGGGATGATAGTCTGCCCAGCCATAAATAGTGCCGGGTTAACTGCCTCCGATGTGTGAACAACAGTGATGAGAAACGTCCGGGTGCCGTCTTTTTTGGTTTCTTCACGGGTGACGAGTCCTGCATCCTCAAGTTTTTTGATGATGCGCGAACAGGTACGGCTGTCTACATCAAGATCTTTCCAAAGGTCGCTCTGAAGAACGCCTTTTGGATGACCTTTGAGATAGGCAAATGTTTTTTCATCTGCTTCGTTCAGTTCAACGTCTTTGGACATATTTAGTTCAATGGAGAGATGGTCAGGATGTTGTTTCCACGGATGACGACCGTGCCGATGTTTCTGCGACCATTTTTAGTAATCTCAACGGTTTCTTCAAGGTGAAGATTGAGATACTCATCCATTGCAACAAGCCGCCCCTCGAATTTACATCCCTCATCTTTTATTTCTACTGAAATCTTCGAGTCAACAAGAGAGTTGACTTTTTTTATCGGAAGGACAATGCTGGATACCATATCCCCTACTGTTTGTTATAGAACATAATTAATCTGTTCTTTTGAAGCAAAGAACTTACAGTGTGATTGACTGAACCGCAGGAAGATTCCTGAGTTTCTGTATGGCCTCCGCGGGAATCACTCCGTCAATTATGATGACAAGGCGCGGAGATTCAACAACGTAGGGGTCGGTGACAAAGATCTGGCGGAGAGGTAATTCAAAGGAAGAGAGAACATCAACCGCAGAGGATACGATGTTTTTGTCTCCCGCATTTTTCGGGATGATGGTGATTACAGAGAGACCAAGATTTTTTGCGACGTCGGTTAAATCCGGTGTGACGCGGAGACGGGAAAAGAGAGACTGGAGTTCATCGATTTCACAGATACGGCGGGTGGTGGAGTCTACGACTCTTCTGTCAACCTTAATCGCGCGTGAGAGGGCAGAGGCGGATATTTCAATGCCGTTTACCATCGTTTTTCCTTCGGGTGACACGCCGAACCCGTTTTCAAGAAGGTATTTTACTACCCTCTGCTGCGAGGGTGAGTCCCGGAATTGTTCAAGTATTTGCCGCCACATTGTTATTTTCTGTCTATCCCTGAACACATATATACACTTGCCTCATTTTATGGACACGAATGCCTTCCAGGTCAGAGCAATTTCAGTAGATTTATTTACTAGTCTGACCCACATGTATAGGTCGCACAGTGCGAAGGTAGCCAAGCCAGGTCAACGGCGCTAGCTTGAGGGGCTAGTCTTTAGTAGTTCTTGGGTTCGAATCCCATCCTTCGCATAAGATTTAACGCCCAATGCGTTCAGTTCTTTTTTACTGCAGTTATTTCAGACAAATTGCTTATGAACTGTTATTTTCTCCAGTCATGAATGATCTGGCAGACAAACTTACCTTTATGCAGGCGGTCTGACGCGCCTGATTCATTCGTAATGACGGGTGTCAGAATAAAATTATTCGTCTGGTTTCTCCCCTGCCAACCTTTACGCAGGGAAGACTGCAGGACCCTATAATCTCTTCGAACGCATATACTGTTGTAATCATGGCAGATGATCGAATCCCAATCGGGAAATTTTCCTTAATCACGCGGCTGTCACCGCGGGCTCTTCGCATCTATGACGAACGTGGTCTCCTCGTCCCTAATGTGCGGGATATCATCACCGGATACCGCTATTATACCGGCGACCAGATTCCGCGGGGTGTATCCATCAAGGCACTCTGCTCCATTGGTTTCTCCCTCCCTGATGTTGAAGTGATTCTGAATGCACGGGACCAGCAGGACAACGGGACGATTCGTGGAATCTTTTCCCGCCGAAAAAGTGAAATCCGATCGGAAGTCAGCCGGTTACAGAAGATCGAGGCGATTCTTGAAGAATCTGACGTCTCGCTCGAGGTGTTGTATATGTCACACGCTGAACCAATAATCAAACAGGTCACTCCATTGCGGGTGATTTGCAAGCGGGGCAGGGGTAGTTATGCGGAAGTCATTGGCAGACTCGCAAACGATCTCTGTTCCCAAATGGACCTGCCCGAGAATCAGACACCCGCAGTTAAAGTGACCGGACCCTTTATGCTCATCTGTCATGACAGTGAGTATAGGGAGAAGGACGCCGATATTGAATGTGCCATCCCGATTTCAGGAAAGGTCGTCGTGTCTGATGAGAGCATCGGAATCCGGACGCTTGAAGGAGGGACAATGCTTTCCCTTATCTACAAAGGACCCTATCCCGGAATCCACGAAGCCTGGACACGCATCTTTGCCTATGCAGAAGAGCGGAACTTTTCCATCATCGGGAACGGGCGGGAAAGTTATTACAATGAGCCCGGCAAGGTGCCGGACGAGGAGCTCTTAACAGAACTGCAGATTCCAGTCTCGCTTGAGATGCCGCCATCATTAGCTGGCGGACAGGGGGAGGGAAAATGAAACTGCAGGAAATGACTCTCAAACCTATTGGCCGGGTCAGAGCGGAAAAGGGAATGTTCACGATAGAGATTGAAGAACAATACCGCCCGGCCCTTGCCGGGTTGGACGGGTTCGGACATATCGATGTCCTGTGGTGGGCCGACCGTTCCGATACACCGGAACAGCGGAACATCACAACATGCAGGAAACCGTACACCCACGGTCCTGATACGATTGGAATCTTTGCCACCCGATCGCCGCAGCGGCCCAATCCGATTGCAGTCACGACGGCTGATGTTATCTCTGTTGATCAGGACCATGGTATTATCAGACTTTCTTACATCGATGCGGAGAACGGGACGCCGGTTATTGATATCAAGCCGTATCACCCATCGGGAGAGCGTGTCCGTGACGTGGTTCTGCCCCCGTGGTGCAGCCACTGGCCCAGGTGGTATGAGGATAGCGCTTCCTTTGACTGGGACAGGGAATTCACTGGATGACAAGAGACTCTCTTCATCCTACCTGACAGAGGACTAGCTCCTTTGTTGAGCGTGAGGTCTCTAAAAAAAATCCCAAACCATTTTTATCGGATTTTTCTGAAACGTACGTAAAAAAGATAGGGATTATTTTTGGTCAGAATCCGGTCCGGCAGAGTAGAATACCCCTCTCTTTCCCCTCTGGATATGGATAGTTCCGTCTTCAAGCAGTCCGGAGAGGTATTTTGCCACTTCATGATGGTGTAATCCGGTCATGGATGCAAGATCTTCTACTGTGGAAGGGCGAATCCGAAGCGTTTTCAGAATCAGTTCATGCGTGCTCTCTCCGGCTATGCAGACGTCGGGCTGTTCACAGCAGACTCCGGCCACATCCACCGGAATTCCGAGTTCGGCAAAATACCGCCTAATTATCTCAAGTTCCTCCGCCTCCGGAGCGGTAACCCACTCCTCTGCAGCCGGCCGGTCAAGTGTGTTCAGCTGGATACGTTGTGGATGTATTGCCCGCGCTGCCTCGCGGAGAGTTCTAAGCTGTGCGCGGTCTGTATTCAGACCAGGTATCAGGAATATTTCCAGCCATATCTGACCAGGGAACTCCTTTCCAAACTCCTGTATGGCATTGATGATCGCACTTACCGAGAGACCGGGGTGCGGTCGGTGGATTTTTTCAAAAATCTCCTGACTGGTACTGGTGAGAGTCGGAATAACCAGATCCGCGCCGGTAAGATCCGCTCTGACTTCCTTATTTCCAAGGAGGCTCCCGTTTGTCAGGACGGCGACCTTATACTGAGGATAGGTTGTTTTCAGATGTCTGATAATCTTTCCAAGTGACAGGGAGAGAGTCGGCTCGCCGGAGCCGGCAAATGTTACATAATCCAGAACAGGTCCTTTTTCGAGGAACTTATCCAACTGGCCGATTACCTCTTCTGTTGGAAAAAACTCAGCACGTTCCGTCGTAAGCCGGGTGGTCGCTCCGCACTCACAATAGACGCAGTTATATGAACAGGTCTTGAAGGGCAAAAGATCGATACCCAGTGATCTTCCAAGTCTTCTGGAACTGACCGGACCGAAGATATGATTTTCTGTCATTTTGATTCCCCGTATATGCGGTTAGATGTGCTTCGAATCATGTGTGTCTCTTTTTGTGCTAAAAGATAATAATACAAATTTTTCGGAGATTTTCCTGTTTACTGGAAGAGTTAGCTACTTGCGGAATCGTTCGTCCGATCTTGCCGATTCTGCATTCCGGGAACTTCGGTCAAGCCATCCGGCTTTTGCCGAGCAAAAAGCATCGAATGCCGGCACATAGGGTTTGATATCCAGAAGGGGGGTTCCATCAAGAATATCCACATTTTCTATCGTTAAGGTGTTTTCCCGGACATCGATCAGTCTGACAACTGACAGTCCAATCGCATTCGGTCGTTTTGGTGCTCTGGTAGCAAATACTCCGCGCTGTACCGTGTCCAAAAACGGGGTGACCTGCAGGGAGTATCCTTTCGACCGGTGAAAGGCATAGATGAGGATTATGTGGGAAAACTCCTGAAGATCATTGAGACCGGGAGATAACTCAGGGTGTAGAACAATAGTTCCGCGCACACCATCTGCTCCGGTTGGCTGAATCGGCATTCCGGTGGTATCGGTATATGGTGACCGGACTATGCCGATCGGTGTGTATGTGAACGATTCTGATGTGCCTGAAGGCGGCTGTATGAACTGGTTCTCCTCACTTTCAGGGATAATCGACCGGTCTCGTTTCTGTATCATACGTTTTTACTCTCTTACTGTTTCTGAGATCATTTACTGATTCGTGAAGGTCAGCAGCTTGACACCTGTGACCTGCTGGAATGTTGCGCCCTGTCCTATGCAATGAAGAACGGCGGACTCATCACGGACGCGCGATCCTGCGATGATATTTGCTCCGTGATTGAACAATACAGGGGAGAGAGGTGTGCTTGGACCAAGAATCATGACGAGTGCATCCGGGTCACAAAGGTTCAATAAATCATCCATGGTGTGATTTATCAGGGAACTCGCGGTGAGTGCCACGATATCAGCCTGAGGAATCAACTCAGCCGCAGAGTGCGCCGGAAAGTCATCTTCAGTGGGATGAAGTTCAATGACCCAGAGATTACCCACACTTTTTCGGAGTTTTGGAATGAAGGGGAAATGTCCGACAAGCGCCACATTTTTTCCGGCGCCCTTCTCCATAAGGACTTGGGAAGCATTCATTTCTACAGCATTCTGTTCGTTCATATCCAAGAGCGAGTTAATAGCTGCGATACCGATACTGGCCTCCAAAGGATAATCTGACTGTGCATACTCGGCAAGTTCCTGCGCACTTTTAAGGTGCAGAGACCCCGAATCGCGCACAACGGTTGCGTGATCGTGACAATTATCCCCGAGTATGGTTGTGGCAAGACCGCAGCGGGTACTGCATACAGCGGTCCAGTGGGCTCCGATTACAACAGATCGAACAGGTACGGGAGTGTTCGGCAGATTTGCAAGCAATTCATCAATGATAATAGATTTGCTCATGATATTCTTCACTATTCAACAGAGAGATAATCTCAACAACCGGATTGATTACCAGGCTGTATTTGAATCATTTCTGCTATGAATAATAAGTATACGGTAAGATAGTTTAAATTACTTATGCGCATATGAGTAAAATTATATTGGGGTTAAATCTAACATGAAAGTATGTATTCCCGCACTGGGTGTACTACCCGAGGCAAAAGTCGGAACTCGGTTTGACCGAATCCCGTATTTCATTATCGCGGACAGTGAGACAGGATCGTTTGAAGCTGTTGTAAATCCCTTTGCAGACAAACTCGGCAGTGTTGGTCCGAAATTACAATTTTTTGTACCAGATATTCATGCTTTCCATAGACCCGCTGATATTAGTGTTATTCGGAAGCATCCCTCCAAAAAGGTATCCTGCCGAGGCAAATGTGGAATTCATCGGAAGAGAAATAGCGCGGGCTATAGTATATGCCATCACCATCCCTTCTTTTCGCATCTCATACTCCATCCGATCAAGGAGAATCCCGGCAAAACCCCTGCCCCTGAAGAGCGGATTAGTGGCGAAATCGGTCATTTCGACCGTCTTATTCTTCACATCAATTTCACAGGATGCGACTGCTGCCAACAAATCTGCATTTTTTATCACGAAATACCGGACATGCCCGTTCATTGATTGCCGGACATAATCGGAATTTGAAATAGGGAATGGATAAGTTGCGAAAACTGAGCGGAAGAGTGAGGCAATATCCTCCGCATCTTCCAGAATGGCTTGCCGAAATGTGAATCCATCCGGCAGCATATGAGTTTTTTTCTTTTCTGCACGGTTCAACGCTCCAGAAAGGACGTCCTCAAGTATCGGCGCATCAATTACTTCTTTACGACCCGGATCAGAATATTTCGCCATAAACATCCCCGTGTCTTTGCCGTTATAAAATAATGGAACTGTGGCTTCGATGATGTAACCGGCTCTGATAAACAATTCCGCTGATGATTCCGGAACCTTGACAAATATTTTGGAATACCCTTCTTTGAGCGTAATTTCATCAGCAAACCGTATGATCTCCGGAATATCCTCTGGTGCCAGTGTCATGACATAGACACGGTTATTGAAATGACCGTGCTGGACA
The DNA here is from genome assembly GCA_002506085.1 of Methanocorpusculaceae archaeon UBA425. Taxonomy (GTDB): domain Archaea; phylum Halobacteriota; class Methanomicrobia; order Methanomicrobiales; family Methanocorpusculaceae; genus Methanocorpusculum. The sequence continues at coordinate 96,087 of DAWV01000002.1, read as the reverse complement.
ATGCTGTTCCCAAGGTGGAGAACAATATCAGACTGCGTCATCATATCTTCGGTCCATACGCTCGTTATTTTGCGGGGTTAGGGTAGTTGTTTCATCATAATCAGCAAGGAGTTTTGCAACCCCGACAACTTTTGATTCATCAGCGCGGTCAGTGTCCAGCACGAGCTTGCAGGTATCACAGTTTTCATCGCAGATAATCCGGTCATAATGTGCTGGTTCCTGATAGGTGCAAATCACACCCTCATAATTGCGGAGCACAACCTTTCCCACCCCCCAAGTCAGCAGATAATTCGGGTTGAGCGGAATCTTTCCCCCGCCTCCCGGAGCATCGATAACGTATCGCGGAATAGCAAATCCACTGGTATGACCAATCAGACATTCCATAATCTCAATACCTTTGGATACGGGAGTACGAAAATGACTGATGCCTTCCGACAAATCACACTGATAGAGGTAATAAGGACGGATACGGTTTTTGACCAGTTGCTGAACAAGTGTTTTCATAATTATCGGGCAATCATTGATACCCGCAAGGAGAACCGATTGATTTCCAAGCGGAATACCCGCATCAGCAAGTTTGCGCACGGCATTCTGCGCAGACAGAGTCATCTCTTTTGGATGGTTGAACTGCAAGTTGATCCAGAGTGGCTGGTGCTTTTTTAACATGGCAACCAGTTCATCGGTAATCCGGAATGGCAGGACAACCGGCACTCGTGTTCCTATGCGTATAACTTCCACATGCGAAATGGCGCCTAGTTCGGTCAGTATCCAATCCAGATAATCATCATTGAGCATGAATGGGTCCCCGCCTGAGAGGAGGACATCACGAATTTGCGGATTTTTCCGGATATAATTAATTCCTTCCAGGATTTTTTCCCTATCCGGAATTGAGTCAACATCACCTACTTTGCGTTTCCGTGTGCAGTGACGGCAGTACATTGCACAGGTGTTACTGACAAGAAACAGGACCCTGTCAGGATAGCGGTGAGTAATACAGGAACATGGACTGTCTTTATCTTCTGCCAGAGGATCATTAAGTTCGTACTGTTCTACAATAAGTTCCTTCGGGGAAGGGAATGCCTGCTTAAAGATAGGATCATTTTTGTAATCGTTTGCATCGATGAGCGAAAGGTAATACGGAGTAATCCTAAGCGGGAACTTGTCGATAGTCTTTTGAAGTTGTTCCCGTTCATCAGGAGTGAATTTTATTCCCATTACCTGCTGGACAGTGTCGATATTCCGGACCGCGTGCCGGACCTGCCACCTCCAGTCTTTCCAGTATTCCTGACTATCCGCATTATGTAACGGTCCTTTTTGGAAAGAACCGGAATCAATTACCTGCGGGTCCTGTTCGGGATTACCTAGTGGTGATGTCATGTTTACCTGTCTCCTGAAATAAATCCCATCAGACCCTGTTCAAAATTGCCAAATTCGGGATGGAAACCTTCTAACTGCATTTTCTCTTTAGTGGCGGACCCGAAAAGGTTGTCAAGCTCGGAAATTGTTGTCGTGTACTTTGAATTCATATGTTTCATCTCATTTTCAGATTGTGTCTTGCCCCAAATGGGAAATAGGCTGATTTGTGCAAAATGGTCACTCCTGATGCCATAAACAAAAGATTTTATCACAACTGGTTGCACAAGCCCGTGGACAGTTTTACTTTGGTCTCACTGTTTAAACCTTTTGTGTCAACTCTTCTTTGCCGGATGAATATGACAATCCGAAATTAAAAACGTCAAAAACGTAAAAATTGCTCTTGTATATTCCTCAAAATCAATGCAGATATTGCAAAATTAAAAACGAAATTATTATTAGGTCATATGCATGAAGACAGCAGCAAAACTTCCGGGATATTCCCGGGAAAATATTAGACTAAAGGTTCCGGCTGTTTTCCCATATCCTCGACCGGAAGCCTGGTGTTCTTCACGAGAATCTGCTGATCCGTTTCAATCAGCCTATCCATAATCATGCGTTTTCCAGCCCGGCTCATCGCATACACCGGAACACCCACTCCGCCCTGGACGAGCGCTTTGGACACAGCTGCGCGGACATATTGCGAAGCACAGGCAAAGACCAGGTCGGATGCGGCGACAAGACGCCTTGCATTTTCCGCGTTCTGAACTCCGGAAGTGTGGACGGCAATAATAAGTGCCTCCGGATATTTTGTGCGAATCTCCTCTGCGAGTTCATGCTGGAATCCCGCGACCGTCACGGCAGTCCGGGTCCATCCTTCAGCATTTGCCCGGGCAAGTCCGGCGAGGACGTCAAGATTTGCGGTCTTTTTATCGATTACGATACCTCCTGCCTCCTCGATTCTTTTCACGACATCCGAATAGGAAGTCGTCGAGACGAGTCCGGACATCCTGCCGCCGAGTCCCTGCACGAGTTCCGGCGTTCGCACAATCACTGTACCTGCCCCGTCCGCGCAGATGACCGCGGCATCCAGATTACCGGTTCGTAGACCAGTACTCATCAGCTCGGAGGCGCCGAAAAGAACAAATGATTCCTTGTCCAGAACTTCCCGGTTCTTCGTGCACATGCCGAACTTCCGGATACGGAACTCGATATTTTTCTGCACAGACTCTTTTGTAATCGGGTCAACCGGCACACCAAACCGTTTTGCAAGCGGGCAGGAGTGAACCATCGGTTCTCCGACTTCAACGACTTCCCCATCCCTGATGACTACCTTCGTCATCCCCACAGCTTCAATAATATGTTCGTCTGTCATTTTTCCGATGAATAGATATGACATCCGAATTAACATAAACCCAATGAACGAATCACGATACTTTGAATTGGACGGCGCACGCGGCGTTGCCCTTCTTCTGATGATCGTGTATCACACTGTTTTCTGTCTCTACTTCTTTGGAACGGGTCTTGTCCCCTGGTTCGATCCGTATATAATATCAGGCGCCCCGATCGCATTTTTGTTTGTGGTGATTGCCGGCGTTTCCCTTGTCCTCTCGGCCGGTCGGGAAACGAGCCCGTCCAAATCGGCGAAGAAATTATTTTTCAGGGGTCTCTATATTCTCTGCTTTGCGGCGGTGGTAACTCTTGTAACCTGGCTCATCTATCCTGCGGAAGTGGTCATCTTCGGCATTCTTCACCTGATTGGGTGTGCCACGATTCTTGCTATCCCGTTTGTCGTGATGAAAGTACATTCATATATCCCGCTCGTAATCGGAATAATCTGTATTGCATTGTCGCCCATAGTTTCCATGCTTCGCGGTCCTGTGTTTCTGATTCCGTTTGGCATTACCTATAACGGGTTTGCAACTCTGGATTACGAGCCGCTTATCCCCTGGTTCGGGATTTTCCTCCTCGGGGTGGCACTTGGTTCGATAATCTATAAAGGCGGGGTGCGGCGCGGTGCTCTGACAAAACTCGGGACAATGCCCCGTGCCCTGGCTCCGCTTTGTTTTATCGGACGACACACGCTGATAATCTATCTTGTCCATGTTCCAATCATCATTGGTGTTTTATTACTCTTCGGAATCATTACCCTGTAACGATATTTTCTTTTGTCCAGGGGTCGACGTACTATCATCATGTCACAGCGAGCCGCAGATGCAGTTTTTCAGGCTTTGTTCTCTCTAACGGATGTCAGAGCAATTCTCCGGACGACTGCCCCAGATCATTCCCTTGACGAGGACCAGAAGGAAAAAACCGCCAAGGCTCTCGCATCGGTGGAAAAACAGATTGCCATACTGAAAGAGGAACTCTTATGAAATGCTGTGATAATATCGATGCACGGATGGTTGACGAGACCTCCATCAATATAGATCCGATTCAGGTGGGAGGCCGCCTGACACCCGAGGCCATGAAAGCGATGATTTCATGGGGAGACGGCTACTCGGTTTGTGACAACTGCAGAAAACCGTTCCGTCTGGATTATATCCAGAACCCGCCTCTGAAAGAATTCCATGCGGATCTTGCCGAGTGGCTTGGCATGGCCCAGGCACGTACGGTTCCCGGAGCCCGCAGGGCATTTCAGCAGGTTGCCGGAACCTATGTGGAAAAAGGCGACCCGGTTCTTATCGGCGCTCTTGCACATTATACATCATATCTTTCTGTCGAGCTTCAGAAAGGAGTCGTTCGTGAAATTCCAAAGACGAAGGATAATCTCATTACAGCAGAGAACACTGCAGACAGAATCGAGGATGTTATTAGGGAATTCGGGACAGCTCCAAAATTACTCTACATCGACCATGTGGATTACCAGTTTGGCAACATGCATGATGTGAAGGGAGTCGCAAAAGTCGCTCACCAGTATGATGTGCCGGTTCTCTACAACGGGGTTTACACAGTGGGTATCATGCCGGTGAACGGCAAAGACCTTGGAGTCGATTTCGTTATCGGTTCCGGTCACAAAAGTATGGCAGCCCCCGCCCCGTCAGGAGTTCTTGCCGCAACCGGGGAACGTGCCGAAGAGGTCTTCCGCACAACGAAGATGCAAGGCGACCTCAGCGGACGGACGTTCGGTATCAAAGAGGTCGGTATTCTTGGATGTTCGCTGATGGGAGCCCCGATTGTCGGACTGCTCGCTTCCTTCCCGACCGTGAAGGAACGTGTCAAACACTTTGACGAGGAACTTGCCAACAGCAAAATCATCGTGGATGCCCTCCGCTCTATCGAGGGAACGAAGATTCTTTCAGAGTATCCAAGAAAACACACGCTGACACGGGTTGACACAACGGACTCATTCGATGTGGTGGCACAGACCCATAAGAAGCGGGGTTTCTTCCTCTCAAGTGCCCTTGGAAAGAAAGGCATACGGGGAATTATTCCGGGTGCCACCAAGATCTGGAAGTTCAACACCTATGGTATGACCAGAAAGCAGGCAGAATATGTCGCAGACACGTATCTTGAAATCGCCGAAACGAATGGTATGACCATCAGCTAACCATGTTTTTTCATCTGATTGTAACTGATGACTGCAATCTTTGCTGTTCATACTGCAGGGGAAAGATGTTTGACGAGGAAGACCCCGCCGGTCATTCCCCCGGAACGATTGATGAAACGATATGTGAGAATCTGGCTTTTCCGCTGACTGAGCTCTATGCATTTCTTGCCCGTGACCAACATGCGGTTCTGACGTTTATCGGCGGCGAACCGCTCGTCCGGTCCGATCTGGTTATGGAAATCATGGACGATGCACCGGTGAAACGATTCATGCTCCAGACGAACGGAACGCTGCTCGCAAAACTGCCAAAGGAGTACACAAACCGCTTCGAGACAATTCTTATCTCCATTGACGGGGACAAGGCTCTTACCGACAGACACAGGGGAGAGGGAATTTATGACATGGTCCTTTCAACTGCAAATCTTATTCGTAAAAACGGATACAAAGGTGAACTGATTGCCAGGATGACCATAGCCGAGGATACGGACATTTTTTCCGCAGTAACGCATCTTGCAAATCATTTTACCTCCATCCACTGGCAGATGGACGCGGATTTCACCGGGGATTTTTCCCACCGGAGGTTTGCCGTGTGGAGTGAGGAATATAATGCAGGAATCAGGAGACTTGTTTCCGAGTGGGTTTCGCGAATTGAAAAAACGGGTGTTGTTCCGAAATGGTATCCGTTCCTTTCTACAACAGAAGATCTCCTGCTCGGACGTTCTTCGAAACTTAGGTGCGGGTCGGGCTATGCGAATTACAGTATCATGACAAACGGCTGGATTGCCCCATGTCCTATTATGGTTGGAATGGCGGATTACTATGCCGGACATGTCAAAGATGCGGATCCAATACATCTTCCGGAGGTGCCGATAGGAGAACCCTGTCTCTCCTGCGATATTTACGGATTCTGCGGAGGGAGATGCTTGTATTCCAATATTGTCAGACCATGGCGCGACGAGTCACGCCTTGTATGCGGCACGGTTCGTGCTTTACATGACGCTCTGGTCGAAAATCTGCCTCGAATTCAGAAAATGCTTGATGACGGCACGCTTTCGATGGAAGCGTTTGCCCACACGAGATATAACGGCTGCGAGATAATACCCTGAGTATGGAACCGATATTCATCTTAGTTCTGATTGCATGCGGGCTTCTTGCCGGGTTTATGTCGGGACTTCTGGGTGTCGGCGGAGGATTTATATTTGCGCCGGTAATCTATTTTGTTCTGCAGAAGTCCGGCGTCCCTGATGATATGGCGATATTAGTGGCTTTCGGGACCAGTCTTGCAGCCGCATTTCCGACCGTTCTGACCAGTGCTATTGGTCATACGAAAAAAGGCAACGTGATCTGGCGGGATGCGGTCATTATGGGATTATGCGGGATGGCTACCGGTTTTGTCGGAGGTACTGTGGCCACATTCCTACCGGTAAGAGTACTCACGATAATGTTCGGTCTGATGCTGGTTATCGGGGCAGTCCGTCTTGTTTCATCTCTTCCTTCAGGTAAGGGTGAGAAAATGTCCACACTGCTTGCAGGAGGCATCGGTGGAACCACAGGATTTTTGTCAGGACTGTTAGGTGTCGGCGGAGGCACGATTCTTGTTCCGCTCATGGTCCTGCTCGGCAAATTTTCAATGAAAAAAGCTACTGCAACTTCCGCTGCCGCAATTATCTTTATCACGATTGGCGGAATTCTCTCATACCTGATAAACGGTCTTGCAGCAGGGGCGGATCTGTCAGCCTACGGATTTTATCTGGTCGGCTATATCGATATTTTCATGTTGGTGATTCTTGTTCTGACGGCGATTCCAATGGTTATTCTTGCAGTCAGAGTATGCTGCCGTGTTCCGGATGTCTGGCTTCGACGAATATTTTTCGTTCTGATGATAGTAATTGCTTTGAAAATGCTCTTTGCCGGTTAAGACTTCCCAAAATAATACTCAGAGAGACAGACTGCGGGTGAAGGCTTCTATTATCTTATCTTCATTCTTTTCCTTTTCAATAATATCCACAACGGATTTGTAATCAGCTCTGTCTTTGTAAATGCCTGACCCTGAGGAAATTACCAGATGAACTTTATTTTTCGGGAAGGTCTGGAGCAGATTTCTGATAGCAGGAGTTATCTTTCCGCACCACATCGGCGAGACAACGATATATTCATCAGCATCAATATCTCCATGAATGTTAATGGAAACATCCTTGTTTTTTAAAGAATAATGTAATGCTTTCAGAAGACCAAAAGCACCATTCCAGTTCATATTGTCGGTTACTTCTGTTGCCGCAGTGGATAGATTCTGTGCGATTTTCTTGGCTATTCTCCGGCTGTTTCCGGTTCTTGAAAAATAGACAACAGAGTATTTCATGTTTTTTCCCTCACTCAATACTACTATATCACATTCTATATAATGATAATTGCGTTCCCGGCATGAAAGGTTCTGCTTGTCCGGTCAAAAGCGAAGAAAATAAAAAATAGAGTAATTACTGAGATAAACTGCCGGTGAAGGCAGCTATTTTCTCATCTTCATTCTTTTCCTTTTTGATAATATCCAGAACGGATTTGTAGTCTGCTCTCTCCTTAAGAGTACTTGACCCCGATGATACTATCAGATGAACTTTGTCTTTCGGAAGGGTTTGCAGCAGTTTCCTTATTGCGGGAGTAATCTTCCCCGCCCACAAAGGCGTTACCACAATATATTCATCAGAATCTATCTTTCCATGAATACTGATATCAACGTCTTTATTATTCAACGCACACCTCCCTGCTCTCATGTATCCGATAGGACCTTTCCAGTTCATATTATCGGTTACTTCTATCGCGTCGGTGGATAATTTTTGTGCGATTTTTTGGGCAATTCTCCCGCTGTTTCCGGTTCTTGAAAAATAGGCTACTGAGTATTTCATAATTATCTCTCATTGATAATATACCACTTCATTATTTAAATAGGAGTTACGCGGTGTTGGTGTGAATCCAGTTCGGAAAGGGTAAGGTCGGGTGTGGTCCGGGTGAGTCGATAGTTTACCGGATTCATACTCTTCCTTTTTAGGATGGATATCAGGATGTACTTCGGTTTGGTGTATGGGATTGTTTTTGATGGCCGTATCCCCGCAAGGCAAAGCCTTGCTCAGCTAAGGTCGTCTGCTTCGCATCCAACCCGCCATCACACGGAAAACACGGAA
>DAWV01000002.1:87377-87771 GCA_002506085.1 Methanocorpusculaceae archaeon UBA425 | reverse complement strand
CCGAAGGAGCGGCCTCAGCCGACCAAGTTTTCGAAGGAAACTTGTGACTGCGGGAAGTGGTAACCCCTCCCCTTGCGCGAGGCGGGTCCCTTCATAAGAGCGGTCTCAGCTGAGGCGGGTTGGCGACGAAGTCGACGACCTCAGCCGAGCAAGGCTTTGCCTTGCGAGCAAATCTTTGATTTGAGAATCCCGGGGCGAAGCTTTCGCGTACATCCGCTGTCGTTTTTCGCCTCCATGAATCAAAAAAATGATGAAAGCTATCCTCTTATGAAAAAAATGTTTCCCATTCCTCCACCCGCTCGCAAGTCTATCGACTGGCTCTCCGACTCGCTTCGCTCGCTTGCTCGCAAACCTTCGGTTTGGTCGCAAGGCAAAGCCTTGCTCGGCTGAGGCC
>DAWV01000002.1:83622-87134 GCA_002506085.1 Methanocorpusculaceae archaeon UBA425 | reverse complement strand
TTCCGTGTTTTCCGTGTGATGGCGGGTTGGATGCGAAGCAGACGACCTTAGCTGAGCAAGGCTTTGCCTTGCGGGGATACAGCCATCAAAAACAATCCCATACACCAAACCGAAGTACATTCAAAGAATCCCGCTTCAACAAATTTGATTCTGTTCTCCTGGAAGGGGGGCGAAAAACGACGGAGGATGTACGCGAAGGCTTCGCCCCCAGCCCCCCTCTCCTGAATTGAATCCACATCAACACCGCGTAGGTCCCATTTAAAGAGAATTGTATTATGGAGTCAAAAGCCAATCGTCGCTAATTACTCCACTGCTTTTGCCAATACAGCTTTCTTTTCCTTTCTCGCCTTTGACCACCTCATACGAAGAATGTTCAGTGTTACAAGGCAGACAATCAGAATCAGTTTAAGCCACCAGACAACCGGCGCAATAATTGCGATCAGGAGCAGGAGGCATCCTAGAAGGGAGTGCGCCAGCAGATTTTTCCAGTCGGTCAGATAGGCCGCAAGACCCTTCCCGGCTTTTTTTGCAATGTTCATGTTATCCGTCATAAGCTAGTTCATAGTGATTTTGTCCGGGCATTATTTTCAAGCCGGTTAAGCAACCCGCTCATCAGGGCGAGTTCCGTATCATCAAATCCGTCTAAAACCTCATTGGTCCATTCCATCATAATGCCTGTAAGGGTAGTCTTGAATTTAGAACCGCTTTCAGTCAGATTGAAAACAAACGACCTGCTGTCTTTCGGATTATCAAACCGGGTAACATACCCTTTTCCTTCCAGGGACTGCATAGTCCGTGTCATGACGCTTTTGTCATAATGCAGTTCACATACCAGCTGTTCCTGGGTTATTCCCTGCGCATTTTCATGGATGTTGTCAAAAATCTGACCTTCTGTCAGACCATCATGTTCAGAAAGGGCAAGAAGAACCATTCCCTCCGCTGCATTCATACCATAGGTTTTGAGGGAATTTTTCAGGTACATCCGGAAGTATTTGTCAACGGCAATAATATTATGACCGATGACCCCGTACGAAATTGAGTGCTGCGTCAACACAAACTAGTTGCATTTGCAACTATAAATATATGTTTGAAAAAAAATATTATTTTCCCGGTGCTCTTTCCTCTTTGATGAAGAAGCAGAGAATCAGGATCCCTGCCGCCAGAATCACCGAGACAACAAAGGCCATGTCAAAGCCGAGGGAGAGGATGGATGGGCTGATATGTGCCGGCGACATCTCCGTGATCCCTGAATTCTTGATGATCGTAACGATCCCGACGATTAAAATCAGGTTGTAGACTGCCACGCCGATTGTCATCGGGGCGTAACGCTCCAGTCCGGTCAGACTGGATACCATTCCTTGTTTAGATGCCGGTGCGGCTCCCATTATCAGTGTTGTAAGGGGTGTCGTCGTAACGCCAAGACCAAGACCTATCAACCCGAGTGCAGTGATGATAACGCCTATCCCCGTGATCGGGCTTAGATGAGTGAGCATGAAGTATCCGGCTCCAATCAGCACGACTCCGACCATGACCATATACTTAATCTTTCCAATGAGTTTACTATAGATCTGACCGGAAATAACACCGGTGATCATCATACCTATCGACATCGTCGTCAGAATCAGTCCTGCGTTTGAAGTCGAGAATCCGTGCACATACTCAAGATAGAACGGGAGCATATAGTTCGCTCCGGCAAAGGTGAAAAAGAGCAGTGCCAGGACAAGGTTCACGATAACAAACGATCTGCTTTTGAACATACCAAGGTCGATCAGCGGGTTGTCGTAGTGCCGTTCTCTTTGAATAAAACCGCCGATACAGAATACGGCAAGGAGAGATGAAATGATAATCGGAACCGAGGTCCAGCCAAGAGTAAACCCTTCCGAAAAAGCAAAGAGCAGTGCAGCAAGACCGATAAAAATAAGAATCGCCCCTGTCGTGTCAAATCTTTTGCGTGAGCATGAATTTGCTGTGGTCTCCGGAATCACGAGCAGACCAAGGACGACCGCGATGATCCCGACCGGGACATTGATGAAGAAGATCCAGTTCCAGGAGAGATACTCGGTGAGATATCCTCCAAGAGTCGGACCAAGCGCCATGCCGATGGCGGCAAAGAGCATCACAAGCGAGAGACCTTTTGCCCGCTGGTCGCCAGGCATGAATCGGGAAAGCATGGCCGGTGCTACGACCATCATCATCACGCCGCCTATAGCCTGAATGATTCGTGAGATCAGAAGGATATGAAATGAGTTCAGAAGTTCGGGGAAAAATCCGCAGGAAAAGGACCCTATCACAAAGATGGAAAATCCTGCCAGGAATATTTTCTTAAGACCTATCGTATCGGTAAGTTTGCCGACAATCAATAAAAGTCCGGCGATGACAAGAAGATAGATGGTGCTTACCCAGGCAACCGAGGAGGTGGTGAGGCTGAATGCTTCAGCGATACTTGGGAGAGCGATATTGACGATTGTTCCATCAAGAGATGACATGAATGCGGCAAGAGATGCCGAGATAAGTATGAGTATCAGAATTTTTCCAGACGGGAGAGTCTCTTTCATACATTGTAAAGGATTTTTATTATAATAAATCAATCAGAAGGAAGCTTATCCAAAGTTATTATTAGGATTCCATACCAATTTGTGTTCATGAGCGACGTTATCGTTGAAGCAAAGAAGGATGCCGGTTACCGTGCGGCAGATATGGTTAAAGATGGGATGGTTGTCGGACTCGGAACGGGTTCTACGGTTTTTTTCGCGATGGAACGTCTTGGCGAGCGGATTAAATCAGAAAATCTGAAGATTTATGGTGTTCCTACCTCCAATCAGACGGAAATGCGTGCCGAAGAGTATGGGATTTTGCTGACGACCCTTTCACTTCACCCGATACTGGATCTCGCTATCGATGGTGCCGATCAGGTTACTCCCTCAAAACAGATGATTAAGGGAAGAGGAGCGGCCCTTCTCAGAGAGAAGGTTGTTGCAAGTTCTGCAAAGCAGTTTGTAGTGGTAATTGATTCGGCAAAAGAGGTCGAAGAACTGAATGCGGCAGTTCCAATCGAAATTCTGCCGTTTGCTTATGGAAGTGTCTGTAAGAAACTCAAAGACCTTGGCGGAGAACCGGTTATGCGGAATGGTGTTAAGAAGGATGGTCCGGTTATCTCGGATAACGGGAACTATATCTTCGACTGTGCATTTGGCAAAGTGGAGAATCCGGAGGCCCTGGAATCTGCAATAAGTGAGATTCCGGGTGTTCTGGAGAACGGCATCTTTGCGAAGATGACGGAGAAGACGGTCGTTATCGTCGGCGGAAGAAAATAATATTTTTTCTGATTTATCACTCCCGCTTTTTTGAGAGTAATTTAAAATAGGACTTATGCGGTGTTGGTGTGAATTCAATTTGGGAGGGGGGAGCCGATAGTTTACCGGGTTCATACCATTCTTTTTTAGTATGGATTTTTGGATGTACTTCGATTTCGTGTACGGGATTCTTTTTGATGGCCGCATCATCACACGGAA
>DAWV01000002.1:82861-83418 GCA_002506085.1 Methanocorpusculaceae archaeon UBA425 | reverse complement strand
ACACGGAATCCACGGAAATCAACAGAATTCACGAAAAGGGGGCAGGGGCGGGGTGGACGCTGAAAGCGGACGCCTTTAGCCAAGGCGGGTTGGATGCGAAGCAGACGACCTCAGCTGAGGCGGGGTGAGCCGATAGGCTCGCCCTCAGCGGAGCAAATCTCTGATTTGCGACCAAGTCGGTAGACTTGCGACCAAACCGAAGGTTTGCGCGTGGGCGGGGGTATGAGAGAATATCGACCGTAATCGAGATGTTTTTGGTATTTTTGGATGGACTTCGGTTTGGTGTAATGGATGGTATGGATTAGTCGCATCCACAAAAACCCGTAGTATTTTGAATGATAAAATCCCAAATTTTCAATATCACGTAAAGATAGAATCTCTCCATTCATCTGCCCGCTCGCAAGCTTTCAGTTTGCTCGGCTAAGGGCGTCCGCTTTCAGCGTCCCCCCCGCCCCTTCCCCCTTTTCGTGAATTCTGTTGATTTCCGTGGGTTCCGTGTGGGGGCTGGGGGGACGATATACATCATCACCTCTTTTAGCTTTTTTATTTTCCGTGTT
>DAWV01000002.1:0-82714 GCA_002506085.1 Methanocorpusculaceae archaeon UBA425 | reverse complement strand
TTCCGTGTGATGATGCGGCCATCAAAAAGAATCCCATACATGAAACCGAAGTACATCCAAAAATCCATACTAAAAAAGAATGGTATGACTCCTGAAATTCATCTCATGTTTTTCATCATAAGTCAGGACATGAAAAAGAGTGGTCCCAGTACATCCAAAGAAAAAACAACCGCGTTTACAAGGCTGTGCCTTGCTCTCCGACTCGGGCTTTTAGCCCTCGCTTGTTGACAAAGCTTCGTGGGGGGATATCTCATGCGTCCAGACCCAGTCCCCCCTCCCAAATTGAATCCACACCAACACCGCGTAACTCCTATTGAGAGTAATTTAAAACCACGAATCAAGCGTGGACTGACCTTTTTTCGCGCCGAACCGTTCCAGTCCGGCCTCGACGCGGTCCAAAGAGAAACCATGTTCTTCACACAGCATCTCGATAACCTTGTCATGGTCGGGCGACCTGCTGACAATCTTATAGGATGTGTTGACGGGGGGGTTCATGAAATAATCTATCAGCACATCCGGCTCGGCTGCATTATCTGACTCACTGATTCTCTCGTAGAACTTACCCTCGGACACGATTTTCACAGCGGTCTTTGGTCCGACACCTGACACGCCGCTGTTATAATCCGTCCCAATCAGAAGAGCAATCTGAACCAGCTCCTCCCGCGTCACTGACATACCCTTCAAAACCGCATCAAGCCGCAGACGCTCGGGAGAGATGGAGATTACTTTTCCACGGATTTTTTTCTTTCCTGAAATGGTTACATTCCGGACAAGGTCAGGCGCTCCGAAAAGAAGCGAATCGTAATCCTGCGAAACGGCATAGGTGACATCACCCCTCTGTGCCATATATGAGGACTGGGCTTCTCCCTCCTCAGGCGCCTCGATACAGGCTATGCCGAGAGCAGATAATAGCTCCTTTCCTGATTCAATAATGTAGGCGTCCACCTTCGAGGATGCCATCGCATATTTTCTGGCGCTCTCGGTATCCCCCTCTTTCAGGGCGTTCTCCCAGGACTCTTTCGCAAATGCGCGGACTTCCCGGCGCTTTGAAAGGGTCGCCGCCTTGAACGCCGGCGGCTTTCCGTCAAAAACATAAACCGGGGTGATATTTTTCTCGATCAGGTTCGCTGTCCGGAACAGAAGACCGCTCAGATGAGACGTGACCCTTCCCTCGCTGTCCATAAGCGGAGCCCCGTCCGACTGGCGTATCCCGGATAGGAACTGATAGAGAGCGTTAAACGCATCAATCGCCGCAACGCCGCCAAGATCCTCCCACCCGGGAGACTCCTTATAATCCGCAAGAAGCGGCCGAAGGGCAACACCCATCTAACGATACATCCGCATCTTGATACTGTCAACCGTTTCGATGACGGTTTTGGATGTCTGATCCTGTTTTGCGATGAGCTGCCTTCCCAAATCTTCCAGATGTCCTTTGAGAATGCGCTCACGCTGGACTGATGCCTCCTCCAGACGGCGGAGACGGACTAACAACTGCAGGCAAAGCCCGCCGAATGCAAGAATCAGAAGCAGAATCCCAACTGAAATGATGGCGTCCTGCCATAATCTGCTAACTACCACAATTGCAGATACTGCCATCAAAAGTATCAGAAGTATCTCCGGAATGATGTCGCGAACATTCATAGTTTAACTAAGGTGAGGGTTAATATTAAATTAACTATATATGAGCAAACTTACTCTGCACTCAGCCGCATCATATGCCGGCCTGATTATAATGATGGTAGCGATAAGCCTGCTTGCTGTTCTTTTAATAAAACCGATTATGGAAGTCGGTCTTGGTGCATTCGAAGACCCGGATTCTATCCTGAATGCGTTTGCGTTCATCTTTATTATGCTGGTTTTTACCGCATTATTATTGATTCTCATTAAAAAGAAGGCACAGAATATTATCAGTGTTATTATCGCTCTCTGTCTTGCATCGGTAATTTACTATGTTGTTATAGCTCTTCTTTATCAGTTTGAACTCGGCATCCTGGCCGATGTTATCGGCGTTGTATGCGGAATCGGCGTGATATTCCTGCTATGGATGTATCCCGAATGGTATATTATTGATATTGCCGGAATCATAATCTCGGCAGGCTGTGCGGTAATCTTCGGGGTTTCGCTCTCAATCATTCCGGTTCTGATTCTGCTCATTCTCTTAATGGTCTATGATTTTATTGCGGTGAAGCGGTCGAAACATATGCTCACACTAGCAGACGGTGTGCTTCGCCAGAAGATGCCGATTATGCTCCTCGTGCCGAAGACGAAAGGATATTCGTATCGGAAGAATGGGTTCGACATTCAGAAACCGGGCAGGGAACGCGGCGCGTATATGATCGGGATGGGCGATATGATTATGCCCACGATTCTTGTGGTTTCTGCTCAGGTGTATGCCGGGGGCGAAGGGGTTATGTCGGTTTTAGGTCTCTCTTTACCAGCATTAGGTGCCATTATCGGAGGTATTGCCGGTTTTATGATTCTGATGATCCCGGTAAATACCGGAAAACCCCAGCCGGGTCTTCCGCTGATTAACGGATGTGCTATCCTCGGATTCCTCATCTGCTGCATGATTACCGGGGCATGGGGCTGGCTCGTCTTGTAGGAATCTTTTTATATGAATTTATCTAACAGAATAGAGCACTTATGCACAGTCAGGCCCTCGGGTTCTGGTCTTATAAGCATCGATAGTGTAGTGGTTATCACTAGGCGTTGCCAACGCCTAAACTCGGGTTCGAGTCCCGGTCGATGCATATCATTTTTGTAAGAATTGTTTTGAAGTAGTGTTTTTTTAAAGGAGATTCGCTATTTCTGTTTCCAGGGATATGGGGAAGAGTCCCCGAAACCTATAACATCTGAATAAAAAAGCGAATAACCTTTTTTAGAAAAAAATGCCGAGTATCTTTTATTTTATTTTCAGATATGCATTCAAAGCGACAAGCGTCCCCTCAAGCGACCCGTCACCAACAACCACCGGCGTGACACCTCCGGCTTTCATTCTCTCCGCAGTGATTTCTCCAATTGCCGCAGGCATAATCCCTGACAGGTCAGGCAGAAGTGCCTCTGAGAACGAATTTGCACTCGTGAAAATGACAACATCCGAGCCCTCGAGGTTGAGTAACTCACCAGTCGGGACAAGCCCGTAACACCGGTATTCATAGACCATGCCTCCTGCATTTTCTATTGCATTAATGAGGTCAGGATTTGGCACATCCGCCCTTGGAATCCCGATACGTTTCCCCTCGATCCAATCCCCGAGATACGGCACGAAATCCCGCGAATAAAAGGAGGGCAGAACCTCCGCCGCAATACCGTCATCATGCAGAATCTTTGCTGTCTGCGGACCAATCGCAATCACCCGGCATTTCCTGGTAATCTCCCTGTCCAGAAGCATCCCGATATGCTTTGCCGGATAGGCACTCGTGAAAAAAATTGCATCAAACTCCCCGTCATTTGCAGCAAGAACAAACGTCTGCACAAGGCTCGGACGAAGCTCGGCTTTCAGCGGGGAAACTATTTTTGCGGTATGACCATACTTCCCGCATAATTCAGAATCGGATTTCCCTTTTTCCGTGAGACGGGTTACTGCAATCTGCATAGATATGCTATTGTTTCTTCTTAATTATAGTATGTCCCTTTGCTTCTCCAGACAATCATATCCTTATATCATAACACCCAAAAATATGCTATGAAAAAATTCTGGTCAGGTTCCCTGCCAAATCCGTCCGTCCGGACCGCAGGGGATATGGAAAACGTGTTTGCCGTCCAGCCGTCAAACCGTGACCCGGAAACTCCCCTCTACTACATGTACCGGGATCTCTACCAGACCCACGGAGACCATATCTGGCTTGAACGCCACCACCTCAGATACGATATCACGATAATTCCGCCCGCAGTCATCAACGGCGAGTACACAAAAACCAAAGGGCATTACCATCCGAAGAATGCGGCAGGCATTCCTTATCCAGAAGTCTACGAAGTCCTTTCGGGATCTGCATACTATCTTCTGCAGAAACGCGACCACACCGACGTCATACTTTTGCCGGCGCATACGGGAGACACCGTCCTCATCCCGCCCGGATACGGTCACGTGACCATTAACCCGGATCGTGAGAATCTAATCATGGCAAACCTCGTCTCCACGGATTTCGAAAGTGAATACGGGGAAATCAACGCAATGCATGGAGCAGCCTACTATTATATGAAAAAAGAGGGATGGGTCCTAAATCCATATTACGGAAAAAAAATACCAATGCATGTCCTTTTGCCGCTCCCTCTCCCGGAACTCGGTCTTACTGAAGGAAGACATCTTTACGACATGGTCGGAACATGCGACACACTCAACGTAATGAACTGTCCTGAAAATTATATGGATGTCATCGGGAAATTCTGCGCAGACAAACAGCGTCTGTAAAAATTAGAAGGGAATCATTCTGAGACCGGTAGGTCTCCGGATAACTCCGTCAAACTTTCCGGCTGCAATAAACTTCAGTCCTTTTGCGAAGACCTGGTCAATTATCTTCTGGTTAACCGATGAATCAATAATGATTCCTCTCGCGTCATCATTCAGTTTTGGAATGACGCCTGTTAGTTCGGGAAGGGAGTAATCACCGATGATAACCGAGTTCTCAGCAAGGACTCTGGCGCGTCCGGTATTTTTCATCGCCTCGATATGATCCGTTATCGAGGCAGGACTGAGTTGTTTTTTTACGGATACCGGTTCGGGTTCTGCGGTCTCCGGAATCTTTTGGGTTTCAGGCAGCTTTGCTGCCTCCGATTCAGGTAACGGCACCTCTTTTTTTACTGGAGTGCGTTCTGCAGGTTTTACTGCCGCAGGAACCGCAGGGACCGCAGGTATTTTGGAAACGGACTCAGCGGTTTTTGGTTGTTCCGGTGCAGCCGGGACACCTTTTTCAACCGACCCTACTACAGGTGCGGGATGCTCCTCCGCTGGACCTGCCTCAATCTCGAATACCAGATCGGAAATGGACTCCTCCTTTTCAAGATGAGCTTTCAGGACATCTACCGGGACCTTATTTCGGAGAGCTTTCACGATTTCTTTCCGGCTCATATCCTCCACGCTTCTTCTGCGCGGGGAGAAGGCAACGAAATCAATGTCGGCAACCTGAAGAAGTTCACGTAAAATCAGATCCCCGCCTCGGTCACCATCTAAGAAAACCGTAGTATTTTTCTTAAAGCTGAGTTCGGACACAGTCTTCGGGACCTTTGTTCCTTCGACCGCCACCGTATTTTTGATACCGCACTTCAAAAGGTTCAGCACATCCGCCCTGCCTTCAACAATAATTATTGCATCGGAATCAAGTACGTTCGGTCCTGCCGGAAGTCGTTCCTCACCGATTGCGGTAATTTTTTCGACCCGGCTTGCCTCCCGGACCTCCGCAAGAATATCATAGGTGGATATCCCCACTTCATCGAAGGATTCGAGGAGAAGTTCCTTCGCCCGCTCGACAATCTGCCGGCGTTTGATTGCCCGCAGATCCTCGATATTCTGTACCTGAACGACGGCGATACACGGACCTACCCGGTCAATTGTTTCAAGAGCCGCAGCTAAAATTGCAGTTTCCGCCCGATCGAGGGAGGACGCAATGTAACATTCGCCGGTTGTCTTGCCAAATTTACTTGAAATCTGGACATCGATTCTGCCGACCCTTCCGCTCCGCTGAAGGTCACGCAGATCCATATCCTCGCCAAGGAGCCCTTCGGTCTGACCGAAAACGGCTCCGATTACGTCGGTTTTTTCAACCACCCCCTCTGCTTCAATATGGACGTGAATAAGATACTTAATAGTGTCAATAGAATACATTTGATAAAGCCTCCATGGATGTATGAATGAATGTAAGGTAAATCCATAGGTACGGGATATATTTCTCCTTGTACTACTTAAGACACTGGGAGAAAAAAGTTAGATAACCAATATTTCAGAGCGGGAAAATACTGTTCCGTCCGCTTTATTGAGGATGTCGATTCTAAGCAGGCATCCGGGCTGGACCATTTTATCCAGTAAATCAAAGACACCCAGGTCTCCCGGTTCCCACCAGGATCCCGAGGGACCAATCCCGGAAATGGTTTTTATGCCGTAATGTTCTGTGGGAATGAACTCGTTTGACTTCAAAGTCCCAATAATCACGCGTTGTTTAACATCGTTAATATAAACCTCGACAGAGTAATCACTATTTTTGAGAGATTTGAATCCGATATTTCTCAGCGTTACTTTGCCTGCAAAGGTCTTATTCCCCCCATTATAATGATCAACAGAGACGATGGAGATAATTTCCGGAGGGGAAAGTAATGAATTTTCTCCCTGCGCGGTGAAAAATCCCAGGAATAATCCCAGAATAACAGCACATAGTAATACAACAAGTGCGACAAGGAGTATCTCCCCGATAACAGATACCTGTCCGTCGTCATGATTGTTCGTCGGAAGCTGTGTCATAGCTCAAAAGAAGGTTTGTCCCCTGCCATTAACCGAGCCCGTTCACAGGATGCTGTTGCATGTCCTCGCGGTTCTTTGACCAGGCAGGAGGTGCCTGTGGCATGTTATGTTGTCCCGAAACTCATTTCACGCGATCGCGTATTGATCATCCGGGGGCCTAAAACATGTCTGATATTTTCGGCACGGATACTCTATTTGTCTTCTGCTGTTTTATCTGTTGTGGAGATGTTTTTTTGACAGCCGGTCCTCACCTGTCCACCCCCATAAGTGAACTCCCCGTCATGCCATGCAGGAATCCCGTTCACCAGCGTCGTTACGGGAAAGAGCCCGGGCATTCCTTCATAGGGTGTCCAGCCGCATTTGCTGTGCAGGGATTCCCCGGATATTTTCACCGGAGCATCCGCATAAACCACAAGGTCAGCCCGGCTCCCGACCGAGATCGATGGAACCGGGAGTCCGAGAATTCTGCCGGGGTTTGTTACTGTTTTTGTAATTACATCCAAAAGCGTGATTTTCCTTTCAAACACCGCGTTCATCAGAAGAGGCAACATCGTTTCCACGCCGGGAACACCTGACGGAGCGGAGGAAAACGGCTGAGATTTTTCCGTCAATGTGTGGGGAGCATGATCTGACGCGACAACCGGGATTCTGCTGAAGTTTTCCCAAAGGGAGAGCCGCTCCTTTTTCGAGCGGAGCGGGGGGTTCATTTTCCAAAACGTGTCTTCCGGTTCAGTCTCCTCATACGATAAAAACAGATGGTGGGGGGCGACTTCAAACGTGCCAAGGACTGCGTCAATGGATTCAACGCCGCTCACGTGGCAGAAATGAAGCTTTGCTCCCGCTGGAGCGAGGCTTTGTACAAAGCGGATGGTCTTCGCTTCGCCGGAAATAGAACGGGATGCCGAGTGTTCAGCGAGAGAGTTTACCTCTCCCGGGGCAACCTCTTCAGCATGTACGGTCACCAGCATGCCGTGTTCTGTAAGAGTCTTCAGGGAAGCTCTGATGACGTTTGTGGTGAGCGCCGTCCCGTAACTAGAAGGAGCGGCAAACATCTCCCCGAAGGCAAGAACACCTGCATCGATCAGCCCAATAAAATCCGCACCTTCCGTCACGGACCCGTTAATTCCGAAATGACAGAAGGAATGTTCTTTCGCAAGAGCAAGCCTTTCGGTGAAATTTTTCACAGAGTCCATCGGAGGGATGGTATTCGGCTGGTCAACGATTGTGGCGACTCCGCCCGAAACTGCCGCCTGTGTTCCGGTTGTCCAATCCTCTTTTGCAGACTGGGCTCCATCCCGTATATGGACATGCATATCAGTCGCCGCCGGGATACAGAGCCGGTTTTTGCAGTCGATTCTTTCTCCGGAGCCGGAACTGCCGATATGGGTGATTACGCCGTTTTCGATGGAGATATCTGCGATTCTTCCGTCAGGCAGTCGTGAGTTTGAAAGAATCAGATCTGCCATTTTCAGCAAACCCGGGGAACCGGGTCTCCGAGAGGCGGCTCAATAAACCGCTCGCTGCCGATTCTGGTCCGCATCACAACGCCGGAACCTTCCACAACCTCACCGATAATCGCGGCGTCTTTCCCGTACGGGTGCGCCTTCAGTGCGGCAAGGACTTTGTCTGCGACTTCGGGAGCGACGCTCATCACACATTTACCTTCGTTTGCAACCTGAAGAGGGTCAATTCCAAGCAGTTCACCGGCGGAAGCGACGCTTTCCCGGATTGGAACCAGCTCTTCCTCTACGACGACCTTGACACGGGATTTTCGTGCCATTTCGTTGATGCAGGCCGCAAATCCTCCACGGGTCGGGTCTTTCATTGCATGGATGTTTCCTTTCCCGGAAGCCTTCATTGCGCCTTCAATCATCTTCCAGAGCGGGGCAACGTCCGACTTCAGCTGATCGCCGAGATCGAAGCCTTCACGATAGGAGACGATGGTCAGCCCGTGGTCACCCAGAGTGCCGGAAACGATTATTTTGTCACCGACGGTCATGCCATTATCACGAATCAGGAACCCGTCACCCTCGATTACGCCGACGCCTGCAGTATTAATTGCGATGCCGTCCAGACTTCCCTTCTCGACCACTTTCGTGTCGCCGGTAATGACCGAGGCTCCGACTTCGCCTAAGGCTTTATCCATGGATGCAACGATTCTTGCGAGGTCAGCAATAGGGAATCCTTCCTCGATGACCATAGCGCTGGTGAGCGCAATCGGGCGGGCACCCATCACTGAGAGATCATTTACGGTTCCGGAAACGGCAACTCTTCCAATGTCCCCGCCGGGGAAAAAGATCGGTTTTACCACGTGTGAATCAGTGGTTAAAACAATCGTCTGTCCTCCGATGGTGAATGTTGAACCGTCATCAAGCGACTCGAGACCGATTCCGCCTGCATTATTGTTTTTAAATGCCGTAAGCGTCTGGAGAAGCTCTCCCATGACCTCGCCTCCGGCTCCGTGCATCATATTGACTTCAGTATCTTTTTTCATGATCAATCACTAGTTTCAATTTCAAGATTTGTTACGACTATTTCTCTTCCCTGAATCATGTGGGGTAGTTTCCCGCAATTCGGGCAGACAAAAATTTCCGGTCCTTTGTATCCGCATTGGCATTCGGCAATCGGAAGGATGGTATTAAAAACGAGTTTTGTATCCGCAAATACCGGATCATCGGTGATGAATGTGTGGAACATGAAATCGACCTGATCCGGATTCACCATCGCCATCGACCCGACATCCACGTAGATGGTTTTTACGAGTTTGGCGTTATTGTCTTCAGCCGCCTGTTTTGCGGTAGCATACACATCATAGGCGATTCCTGATTCATGCATGGTCCGGTTCTTCCATCGCTTTATAGACTTCTTTAAACAGTTCCCGCGTCTCTAATCCTTCCTCACGGGAAAGCCGCTGAATAGCAAATCCGACATGAACAAGTACGAATTCACCGACTTTGACATCAACAAGATCGATGCGGACTTCCTGCTGGAGTTCGCCGTAATCGACTAGTGCGACATTTCCGTCGCGGATTTCAAGAATTTCTGCGGGAACTGCGATACACATATCTTTACTTATTGGTTGAGAAGAGTGATAAAGAAAGCGAAAAGAGACAAGGATAAAATGACGCCGAGAGGGAGATTTGAACTCACGAGGTATTGCTACCAGAGGCTTTCAAGGCCACCGCCTTTCCGGACTAGACTATCTCGGCTCCGAACTCTATCATATTTGTCGTTTGGGTAAAAATAGATTGTGATAGATTCCCGGGAATTCCATGCATGCACGGCGTACATACCAGGAATTACGGAGAGTCCGGGGTGATTATTTTCTGGAAAATCTCCCCATCCTTTGCAATCCAGAATTCTGCCGATTCAACAGCAGCATTCACCAGTTCATCCATGCTGATTTTGCTCTCCTCCGAGCTGATAAGGTCAGGAGACGAGCGGGTTGCCGGTTTTTGGGGGACGGCAAGGCAGCCGGTATCTCCCGGACTTTCATGGTAGGTTCCAATCCGCCGGGCAATTATAATCGTCTCCTCCTTATCATACGTAAGGAGAGGGCGGAGAATCGTGGTCTTCACCGAGGAGGTGATAACACCCATGTTCTGCAAAGTCTGCGAGGCAACCTGCCCGAGATTTTCTCCGGTAACAATCGCTTCCATTCTGTTTTTCGCGGCTATTCCGTCTGCTACCCGTATCATGAACCTCTTACAGTAAAGACACGTGTAATGCCGGTCGCAGGAGTGGGTCATCGCATCGAAGAACGGTTCGATGTTAGCAATCCAAAGAGGGAAACCTCTGCCCGGACACCATGTCGAGAGAATCCGTGCATTGTCCATCGCAAGTTCCCGTGTGGCAGGTCCCGCCCATTTGCCGCCGTCCGCGAAAACACCTGCCATGACGACTCCTCTCCTCATCATGAGCCAGGCCGCGACGGGTGAATCAATACCGGCTGATAAGAGTGCCACTGCCCGCCCGGCAGTTCCGAGCGGAAGACCGCCCTGTCCGGGTATTCTTTCGTCATAGACGATTCCCCCATATTCCCGTGCCTCGACAAATATTTCGTATTCAGGGTTGTCCAGGTCGACAACGAAATCCGGAATCTCTTTCCAGATTTTATCCGCAATCATGCGGGCCAGCTCCTGACTGGTATACCCGCTTATATGCTGACGGCGTGCTCTGACCGCAAACCGCATTCCCGGTTTGAGTTTTTTTTCGGCGAATTTCAGAGCGGTTTTTGCCATGTCCTCCGGGAGATTGGTTGTCGTCTCACAGATACTTACATCGACGATGCCAAAAATCCGTGAAATGATGGGCGCGATTTTTTCCGGATCGCCAAATATCAGTATCCGCCCCCGATACTCTTCGATGGAGTATTCGATATTCTGTGTTTCAAGGGCGGCTTTGATATTCCGTGTTAAGGCGAGCATGAACTGCTTTTTAACCGGCTCGCTTTTGAGCCAGAGTTCGCCTATCCTCACCATTACTGCTCTGTTTTGTTCCATGAATCTGTCCCTCCGCATTTATATTCTGAAACCTGTATTGTGGAAAACCCAAAAATTTTCAGGTCGTCTTTGTATAATTCAGCACGTTCCATAACATGTTTTTCGGTCTCGACAACAGCACCCCCGGAGACAAGACGTACCCGCAGAATGCCGGTTATTCCCTTTTTCCGGAGATAATCTTCTGCTGCCGCAATTTTATCCAGCTTTTCTATGGTAACTTCGTCACCGAACGGAATCCTGGTCGCAAGACACGACGACGGCGGGGTTATGGGAACCCCGAGTTCCTTTGCCAGAGCATAAATTCCGTCTTTTCCTATTCCTGCTAGGGCAAACGGACTGATGATGCCTAGTTCGATAAGAGCCGCGCGTCCGGGGCGGTACTCTGTCAGATCATCCGCATGTGTCCCATCAAAGACGAATCTGCCGGCGGCGATTCCGAGTAATTCGGTCATGACGCGTTTTTTACAAAGGTAACACCGCTCCGCCGGATTATACCGCATTTTTTCATCATTCAGGACTGATAACTGAATCGGAACCCAGTCAACGCCCAGTTCAATACAAAATTTTTCGGCACGCGCCGTTTCTTCCGGCACGGTGAACTCGGAAATAATCGTGGCAGCCGAAACCGGCACGTCGTATTTTACGCACGCGGCAAGAAGCGTCATACTGTCAGTCCCTCCGGAAAGGGCAACCAATGCGGGACTATATTTCCGCAGGATATCCGCAAGCATCAGATATCCTGAATCGTCCTGAGTTTTCTGACAGCATGGGACCTTCTCGCAAAGTATGCCGAAAGGAAGCCGGCAAACTCTATAGACCAGATCTCCTCACCGGACAGTACATCATATCCGTCTTCCATCGACAACCTCACGTGTTTTCCTAGAGAGGCTGTGAACAGCTTCGGGGAATCCTTCAGCAGGTCAGCGGCATTGGTATATTTGCGTTCAACTTCCGTGAAATAACGGTCCCCGGCAATCCATGGACCGGCATTATCCTTTTGCCCGAGATATTTTTCTACGAACTTGTCCGCATTTTCGTGAACCCATACAGGAGGTCCTTCTCTGACGATGATTTTCGGGAGAGTTGCCGCAAGTAACTCGAAGATGATGATACAGTGGTCCGGTCCCATCGAAACCTCTGCCCGATGAACCGGGAACTCCTCTGCAGCCAGCTGGGTCTTCACCGATTCCATCGTTTTTCTGAGCTGGGGCACCACTGTATCCGGAACATAGCCCGGCGTCTTAAAAGACAAAGCAAGCATCGCAGTTCCGCGTTTTTCCAGCATGGCTGCAAAATCCTGCTTCGACATCGTCGTCGGTGCATCCGGAATGAAATAACATTCGTGCGGGGCGGCACAGTAATCCCTCGCGAGTTCCATGAATTCAGAGAAACGTGTCGGGGTCAATGCAGCCGCGACGTTCCGGTTTTTGTCGGTCGGGTCAATTACAATCAAAGGTTCCGGGAAGATTTTCCGGATGGATTTCTTGTCCGGATAGTATCCTTCGATGTCGACAACCTCACCGAAACGGAACTTCGATGCGGCTTCAATAAACTGGGTGAACCCGCCATATGCAAGGATGAGAAGTTCGCAAAGGTATCCAGAAAATCCGCCTGTCATGTGGTCCGAACCGTACACTCCTCCGCCTTTGGTGAACTGTTTCAGAAGAAGAACATCCTCGCGCAGGCTCCCGATATGATCAAGCATATACCGGGTATGAAACGGTGTTCTGTCAACTGCGCATTTCATCTCAGCTGTCGACGCAACATGATAACAGGGAACCAGGTCAACATCATATCCTTCGATAATAGCTTTTAAGTATGGGTGCTCGGCGTATTTTTCCTCTGACGTTCCCTGAAACTTTTCCACCACACCATATGCGGCAGCAAGACCTTTTTCCTGAAGCTCTTCTCTTGATATCTCGGTCGGGAAGAGCATGAAAATATCAATATCCTTATCGCCGCGCACCCAGGTTCCGCGGGCAACCGACCCGGTCATCATGGCGGGAACTCCCGCAACTTCACCCACTGTTTGGATAAGTCTCTGTCCCATTGCGAGGACATCGCGGCGCTCCTCGTCGGACGGCAGGACCCTCTTTAAAACCTCCTCTTCTATGGTGTTTCTCATAGTTTCATCCCGGCAATTGTGGTATATATTGATCCCTGCGGGGTTAATGTACTCTGCTTTAGAACAAACTCATGTATTGTGCAGCTGCCAAACCCGGTTTCCTGCAATCCGGCAATTTTTGGCAGAATGTCGGGCGCATACTCTTTTATGCGGGCCATGGTAATGTGGGGAGAGAACGGTTTTGTATCCTTTGGAAACCCGAGCGGGAGAAGGAGAGCGTCGATCTGCTTTGCAAGCGAGGCGCATGCCCCGTTATCGGTAACTTCGGCTTTGATTACCCGCTGACCAAACGTGCTGACCCGGGAAGCGGTCAATTCAAACGGCGCTGCCTTCACCTTTTCCAAAGCAGCGGTAATTTTCGGGATTTTGTTTTCAGGCACCTCACCCAGAAATTTGAGGGTGATATGCATCTGATTTGCCGTCGGCAGCGTCAGCCGGGCATTCGTCCCGCGAAGGGACAGTCCGGCTTTCTCTATATTTTCTCTGATTTCCTTTGCAGGCTCAACTGCAATAAATACCCTGACCATTCTATCAGATTATTTGCTTTTAATCTCTTATCATAGTTACATTGTTTCAGTAATTCACGACTTTCATTTGTGAAGGGGAGTCCTTTAAAATACTTTCGTGTCGTCCTCCGTGTCACTTGGGATTTATAACCTCATAGCACCCATATATATCAAGAATGGACGAAACAAAAACATTCGTGGAATTCGCAATCTCTGAAGAATTACTTCAGGCGATAAGT
This sequence comes from Methanocorpusculaceae archaeon UBA425, assembly GCA_002506085.1. GTDB lineage: Archaea > Halobacteriota > Methanomicrobia > Methanomicrobiales > Methanocorpusculaceae > Methanocorpusculum. The sequence goes on along the minus strand of DAWV01000002.1, from coordinate 68,891 downwards.
GATATGGGATTTGAGGAGCCGACACCTATCCAGGTAATGGCAATCCCTGAAATCCTCATGGGGAAAGATGTAACGGGGCAGGCTCAGACGGGAACGGGAAAAACGGCAGCGTTTGGGATTCCAATTATTGATCGGCTTGAACCAGATAACAAAAAAGTACAGGCAATTGTCCTGTCACCAACAAGGGAACTTGCAATACAGACCGCCGAGGAATTTTCCCGGCTGATGAAATATAAGAAAGGACTTAGTGTTGTCCCGATTTACGGCGGACAGCCGATTGATCGCCAGCTCCGCGCCTTAAAAGGCGGCGTGCAGGTTGTCATCGGAACACCAGGCCGTGTAATCGACCACATAAAACGCGGAACCCTTCATCTGGACTCAATCAAAATAGTCGTCTTGGATGAAGCAGACCAGATGCTTGATATGGGATTCCGTGAGGATATCGAGGATATTCTCCGCGAGACGCCAAAGGAGCGACAGACAGTATTGTTCTCGGCAACTATGCCGGCACCGATTCTGGAAATCACCAAAAGATTCCAGCACAATCCGGAGTTCCTGAAAATCACCCGCGGCGAACTTACAGTTCCGCAGATTGAACAGACCTATATCGAAGTCAGAGAGCGCGATAAACTTGAGGCACTTTGCCGAACTATCGATATAAACAACCCCGAACTCGCACTCGTGTTCTGTAACACGAAGAGATCGGTGGATGACTTAATGAGCCGCCTGCAGGCACGCGGATACTTTGTGGAAGCACTCCACGGAGACATGAAGCAGCAGCAGAGGGATCGTGTAATGGCACGCTTCCGGGCAGGCACCATTGATGTGCTTATCGCGACAGATGTTGCTGCACGTGGAATTGATGTTGACGGCGTTGATATCGTATTCAACTACGATGTCCCGCAGGATGTCGAATATTATGTTCACCGTATCGGCAGAACCGGCCGTGCAGGCAGACTCGGAAAATCCGTGACGTTCGTAGCTCCGCGTGAGATTTACAAGCTCCGGGATATCCAGCGCTATGCAAAAATCAAGATTGCAAAGACACCTCTCCCGACTCTTGACGATGTCGCCGAGATGAAGCAGCAGATCTTCCTGGATAAAGTCAGAGAGATTATCGCTGCAGGAAATCTTGATATCTATCTGCCGCTTGTAGAGCAGCTCTTAGAGACAGACAACAGTGCAGACTCGGAGTCAACATCTGATGTGACAAGCATCACTGTTGCTGCGGCTCTGTTAAAGATGCATCTCGATAAAGGTAAGAATGCTGCCCAGAATGAGGATATCACGCCTCTCCAGCCTTCAGCAGAACCCTGTGAATCAGGAGAACCGGTTGAACCCGGAACTTACGAGACCAGCGGTGCTGAAGCAGGAATGGTAAGATTCAGAATCTCGCTCGGTAAAAACCAGCAGATTCGCCCGAAAGATATCGTCGGAGCCTTTGCAGGCGAGTGCGACATTCCAGGGTCCTCTATTGGAAGAATCGATCTTTACAGCAACTATTCCTATGTTGATGTGCCCTTAGAGCACGCAAACCTCGTTGCCGAAGTCATGGGTTCCAAGACCATTCGCGGTCAGGAACTGAAGATTTCAGTCGCAGGACCACGTACTCCTGAAGAAGAGGAACACTCGCGTGACCGTGGAAGCGGAGAGCGCCGCGGAGGATCATCTTCCGGTGGCTACAGAGGCGGAGACCGGAACGGAGGATCTTCCGGAGGCTATAGAGGCGGAGACCGGAGCGGCAGTGGAGAACACCGCAGTTACGGCGGCAGCGGTAGTAACCGCGGATCTTCCTATGGAAACCGCGGCGGAAGTAATTACCGCGGCGGAGACCGGAGCAGCAGTGGCAGTGGCAGCGGAAGAAGTTTCAACCGTGGAACCAGCAGCGGACCCAGAAGAGATTCGAGTCACGGCTACTATGGAACCGATTAACTTTTGAAATTATCACTCACCTTTTTTTTATAATTTCATTCAGGAATCATCCATGTTACGAAAAATTCAGGCTTCTCTGTACTTTCGTTAAAATCGAAAACTAAAAAACGCAGGCTGATTAATTCAGCACATAAAAAAAATAAAAAATCAGAGCGCCAGATCAATGAACTCTGAAATTTTTGGAACGGATATTGTCCCAACCGGCACGACCTTTCCATCCACCAGAATAATTGGAATCGGCAGCTGATACTCTTTCACGATATCAATAACCCTCTGTGGAACACTTTCATCCAGAGACGTCAGCGTTAATGACACTTTGTCACCATACTTTTCTTTCAGTGCTTTCTCTAGTGCAGGAAACGCATATGCAAGAGTCTCCTTCCCAAAACACTCCTCAAGCCCGCAGGACCGGTCTTTATCGCACGGAAACGGCCCACACGGACGATACGTATATCCAATTACTTCAACGGAAATCGACTTCATTATTAGAGTATAGGCTCTCTCGTAAAAAAGAGATTGTGAATGGGGGTCGCACTTCGTTTAGTAAAGCGGAATCAGAAGACTTTCCAGCGTGGCGGCATCCGTCACACCTTCCAGCCGGTGAATAACCTTACCATCCTTCTCAATAATCAGAGTCGGAACAACACTGATGGAATACTTGCTCGCAAGATCCCCCTTCTCATCCACATCAACCAACTGGACATCGACTTTGTCACCGAGCTTCTCGGCAAGACTGTGAACAATCGGACTCTGAATTCTGCACGGTGAGCACCAGGTGGCAAAGAAATCATATAATACTGGTTTTGTCATAATTAAAATTGGGAGAAGTAAACTAATATATCTTCCCATCCGGGATAAAAAAAAAAGACCGGGAAAAAAATCCCGAAATGAGTTATTTAATAAGTGCTCTGATTACATCACGATCGAAAAGCATGCCGGTAAGTTTCATATCATTATTGATAACCGGCAACTGATCAACACGTCCGCGTTTCATCTTCAAAGCACAATCGCTGATCTCCGCATTAAGAGGGACCGATATGACTTTTTTAACCATGCAAAGCTTCACCGGACGGTTTGGAAGCTCGACTTTTGAGATGCCATAGGAAATTGTGTGATTGTCGCGAATACTTTCCCAGGTCCACTCGTCATCATCTGTGCCCGTCGAGAAATCACTCGTCTGGACATCATCCTCAATGCTTGAACACCGGATAAGATCACGCTCGGAGATAATACCCGTAAGCTTGTTTTCCGAATTCAGAATTGGCATAGCATCGGATCTGGCAAGTTCCATAATTCTGCCTACGACCGGAAGGGGAGTCTCTTCCCAGAGAGCATACGTCTTCTTACTGACGAAACCTGAACGGATCTCACGGGTATCGTTTAATTTGGCAACTGCCCCGACCAGATCGGACACGCTTAAAAGACCAAGGAGAGTGTCACCTTCAACTACAGGAAGACGACGGACATTCATCTTCGTCATAATCTCGGCAGCTTCTGAAAGCGTAACATCAGGACGGATAGTCAGCGGATCTGCTGTCATCAGAAGAGCAACCTGCGTTTCTTCGGCATTACGCAGAATATCTTTTCGGGTAACAATACCTATGAGCTTTTTCTGTGGACCCTTAACAACTGGAACCCCACTGATTCCGGTTCGCTTCAGAATACGCAGGACATCATCCCGGTTGGAGGGGATCTCAACCGTGACAACATCTTTTGTCATGTAATCTTTTGCTAACATTTCCGTCATGATATTTACCTCAGATTATTGAACTGTCGAATTCAACAGGTCCAAATGACTTCATCGAAGAAATCTGTGTTTATTTTTATGCTTCCTGCAGGTAAATAACACTTCCATTTACAAGACAGGAACCCGCACGACAGAGCGGTTAAAATCTGCATTCGCGCAGAAAATAGATTAAGAGGGTATTTATTTTTTCACAATCAGAACATTGGTTTTTGCATAATTTACGACATGCGACGAAACACTACCCAGAAGCAGACGATCAAGCTTACTCTTTCCGAGTGAGCCCATGACAATCAGGTCGCACCCAATGGCTGCTCCCGTTTTTATAATGATATCACCGGCATGACCTGCCTCAAGATGGGATGTAACCGTGACGCCTTTCTTTTCTGCCTCTTCGACAAGATTTGCCATTGTGGTACTGCCTTCCTGCTCAAGCCGCTGATAAATCAGTTCCCAGGTTGTATCAACAGGTCCGGGCGACATCATGCCCGATTCGACAACGTAGATGGTGTGAAGTTCCGCTTTGAACAGTTTTGCCATGTCAAGAGCTTTATAAAATGCAGCCTTGCTGATGTCAGAGCCGTCGATTGCTACAAGAATCTTGGTAAACATTTTTTTACAACCTCTTTTTATGTGTAATTGAAGCCTGATAGGTTAATAAACATTCGGATATAGACGCGAAGAGGTTTAGTTTTTAATAACGAGAACGCTTATTTTGGCATTGTTTACGACGTGCGAGGAGACACTGCCAAGAATCAGGCGGTCGATTACACCTTTACCACGCGAACCCATGACAATCAGATCGCATTTGAGAGAGGAGGACATATCAATGATGGCATTTCCGGCATGACCTACGTCAATGTGAGTGGTTATCATCACGTCATTCTGTTTTGCCTCTTCAACCAATTGCGTAAGATAGTCCCGACAGGTTTTTTCGGTATGCTGGGAGATCATTTTCTTGTTCGAGTCGTACGTCCCGGGAGACATAGCACCCGATTCAACAATGGAAACGGTGTGCAATTCTGCATTGAACTGTTTTGCCAAATCCAGAGCCCGATGAAAAGCAATTTTGCTGATGTCGGAACCGTCAACGGCAACAAGTATTTTTGAAAACATCTTTTACATCCTTTTCTATACTTAAATGAATTTTATCTGGTTAATATATCTTTTGATGAAAATCAGGGGGAGATTACCCGGGTAATGCCGCGGGACCCGATGCGGGTGAAGAGTGAAGTTAACGGATCCTTCGTCCAGGTACCGGGATACTTCCCGTCAAGAAGAATGAGGTTGGCCGGGCTGCCGGTCTCAATCTTCCCCTTCTGCCCGATTAGAGAAAAACCCCCCGTTGCCATCCGAAGAATTTCCTCGGAATCCACTTTGTAAATCGTTTTCAGAAATGCTGCTTCGGCGAACATATCGGGAGACACGAACATGACATTATCGGTTCCAAGGAAAACCTTGCAGCCTGCATCCAGCATTTCACGGACAGGAGGATGTCTGCTGTCCGCAGCCGCACCGAGAAGCCAGTTCGACCGCGGACAAATGACTATGGGAATGCCGCGGTCGGCTGCTTCCCGGATATGTTCCCGGGAAAAATGCGTGGCGTGAATGATGAGATCGGGTTCAAGAGCGAACGCCGCATCAATATCCTTTGTTCCGACCTCGCCCGCATGTACAGCAAATAGTTTGCCGGATTTTTTTGCACGGCTTACTGCGTCCTCCTCCTCTTTTGTTCCTTTGGCACTCGACAGACCAAAACCTCCGGCAACAACTTCACCCCCGTCTCTCCCGAATATGAGCATGCGGACTGCGGGGTCGGAGGCTTTCAAAAGAAGGTCCACACCGGTTTTTCCACCTTCCCGGAAGTCGGCGAATCCAAGTGTTCCGGTAGATTTCATGAATGAAATCGTATCTTCCATCGCATGGGTGAGAACGGTATCCGGGGTTTCCCGTAAGAGTTTATGTTTCACCCCGTCCGGAGGCGCGACCAGTTCCGCGAGCGGCCGGTCGATTTTGGTATCCATACCGACCGTGTCGGCGATGTGGATGTGTGCGTTGAAAAATGCGGGGGCAATCCATTGAGTAGCCGGCTTTTTTGCATCAGTTATCTCATTAATTAGACCATTTTCAATGATTATTGACACATTACGCGGTGTAAACGTATCCCCGACGAAAGCCAGCCCCTCTATTTTCTCCTCCATCATAACGACCATTTTTCCTGCCCTTTTATATGGGTAGAGGATGAATATAATAGGATATGGCAGCAAAGAACTCGGGTAGAGGACTTAGTTCATCAGCAGGTCTGGTTACATATTACGATGCAGATGACCGCAAATCACTTCACATTAAACCAACAGTTGTTCTGGTTTCAGCGGGAATTGTCGGCATTGTAATTTACCTTCTGAACCTGATATTCTAAATTTACTCTATAAAATATCTGAGAGCATCTCTCAACCTTTTTTTTTGTTCGCGGCATCCGTTAATGAATCCCGCGGGGATTACTTCATCAGGGACCAAACCGGATACAAACGGAAGATGAAGAAAATCACGCAGGAATGCCTAAACGCACGCCGCTAACAAAAAAGGTTGAGAAATATTCTCGTTTGTTTCACGCAAAAACGTGAACCGCGGTTGCTTTGAACGTTACAAACACCGACTCTCCTTTTTTCAGTGCTAGTCTCTCGACCGACTGGGGAGTCAGAGTTGCCGCAAGAATGATTCCGATATCAACAGAGACCAGAACCTCCAGACCGGTCGACCGAATCTCGGTGATTTTTCCCTCAAAGGAGTTTATCGCAGACGAAGCTAACTTTTCCCGCGAAAGAATCAGCTCCTCCGGGCGGATTGCGACATTGACCACACCGGATAATGTGGTCACTGCCCTGACATATATTACGCCGATTTTAATACAGACTGCCCCTGTTTTTCTTACATGAACCAGACCCCGGAACATATTCGGATTTTCTGAAACGGAAAAACCGTAAACCGGGTCACGGACAATCTCCTCCGGAGTTCCGGTTGCAACAATTTTCCCCTGCTTGATAACGGACACACGATCTGCGATGGAAAGGGCATCCACAATCGAGTGTGTCACGAGAATACAGGGAATATTCTCTGATTTGATGACGGAGGCAAGTTCACGACGCATACTCTCCTGGGTTTTTACATCAAGTGCCGCGAGAGGCTCGTCCAGAAGAAGGAGAGCCGGTCTCGGGGCAAGGGAGCGGGCAAGTGCCGTCCGCTGACGCTGCCCGCCGGATAAACGTGTCACCGGCTCATCTGCAATTTGTTCAAGGCCCATCCGGGAAATGAGTTCATCCGTTCTGGCCCGGACTTCCTCCTTAGGTCTCTTTCTCATCACAAGACCGTAGGCGATGTTTTCACGAACCGTCATGTGCGGAAAAAGGGCATAACTCTGAAACATGTAACTGATGTTTCGCATCTCCGGGTCGACATGAATTTTTTCGGCACTATCATACATGACTTCCCCATTCAGGGTTATCTTTCCGGTTTCCGGTTTCATAAGACCGGAGAGAATTTTCAGAGTGGTCGATTTTCCGGACCCGTTCTCTCCAATGAGTGCCAAAGTCTCTCCCCGGTGCACGATAAGATTATCCACCTCCATGGAAAAATCACGAAGAGACCTGGTAAATTCTGCTTCAAGCATACTTTTTCATCTCCCGTGCTCCAAGATATTTTACAATCAGTATAATGCCGAACGAAAAGACCACGAGTAAAATTGCCAGAGCCACAGAAATTGACATGTCACTTTGCAGTTCACTGTAAATCGCGAGCGGCATGGTCTGGGTTTTACCCGCCAGATTTCCGGCAAACATCATTGTTGCACCGAATTCTCCGAGAGCTCGTGCAAATGTCATGATGACCCCTGACAAAAGCGAGCCGAAAGCAAGCGGCAGCGTAACTTTGAACAATGTTTTCAAGGGACCTGCACCGAGAGTCCTGGACGCGTATTCATACTCGATATCGATTGCTTCAAAACTGGATCGTGCCTGACGGAGATAAAACGGCGATGCCACAAAAATCTGGGCAAGCACGACTGCTGTGGTCGTGAATGCGATGCGTATGCCGAATATCGAAAAATACTGACCAAGAAGACCGTTTGCCCCGAATGCCATCAGGAGGGCAAGACCTGCAACGGTCGGCGGAAGGATGATTGGAAGATCGGTTAATGTATCGACGATGTTTCGTCCCCTATAGGGGATTCTTGCATTGATGTAGGCGAGCGGTGTCCCGAAAATGATTACGATAATCGTTGAAATCACTGCGGTGACGGCACTTAAACAGAGAGCATTGATTGCCGCCTCACTGGTAATCGCATAAAGAAGATCCTCTATGCCTACTCTCGTGAATAGAGATACGAGAGGAACTGAAATAAAAATAAGAAATAGGAGTATGAGACCTCCTGTCAGAACCTGAGTCGCAATACGGCTGATTCTGTGGTATCCGGCAGCAGAGGTCATCGTCTGATTATGCTACCGGCACAAATCCGTAGTCGGTAAGAACTGCACTGCCGGCACTGCCGGTGAGATAATCTTCGAACTTTTCGACAGCGGAGAGTTTGGTAGTTGCTTTGAGAATTCCATACGGATAGCTGGCCACTACATTGTATTTGTCGGGAATCTCGATAATAGTAATGTCATTTTTGTCGTCTTTGGAGATGTCGGACATGTACACGATTGAGGCATCTGCTTCACCGAGAGTGAGGTATGATTTGATTTTTGTAACTGCATCGACTTCGGTAATGACGTTTGCCATGAATGCGTCAACATAACCCGCGTGGGAGTCGTTCTGATAGTTCTGGATGATGGTTCTTGTGTACTGACCGAATGGAACTGAACTATCTCCGATAGCAAGTTTTACTCCGGTATTAGTCAGGCTGCCGAGATCGGTGATCCCTTTCGGGTTTGCTTTCGGAACTGCGATGCCGAGTTTATTTTTAAGGAGAACTTTTTTCTCGGTAATGAGTCCGGCGTCAACGACCGGGTCGAAATTTTTGTCGTTTGCCGAGATGTACATGTCAACATCCGCTCCTTCAAGGATTTGGGTTTTCAGGGTCTGACTTCCTGCAAAGTTCAGATTGACTTTGATGTTTGGGTTCTCTGCCATGAAATTGTCTGCAATTTCAGTGAGGGCACCGGTCAGTGATGCTGCCGCATCAATGTTGATTTCGACTTCTTCAGCAGGTTGGCTGACACATCCTGCAATTCCTACGGAAAGGAAAACACAGATGACAAGGGCTAAACTTAGCCAGATGTAGTTACGTTTCATGAATAATTCCTCCCTATATTTAGTTTGGAGAGGTAATAATGATGAGTCAAATGTGTTAAACAGGTTTAATATAAATAGTTTACTAAAATGAGGGTAATAATCTTGATGTTACCAGACAACGCATTATAGAACATGACGAGAAGACCGGTTATTTCAGTTATTGGGGACGCGGCATTGACACCCGGGTGTGCAAAAGAACAATTTGCGTATTCTCTCGGGAGTGCTCTCGTCTCAGGCGGATATCGGATTATGTCCGGCGGGCTTGGCGGCGTGATGGAGGCAGTATCCCGGGGGGCACATGTATCTCCCGAATACCATGAAGGGGATGTTATCGCGATTCTTCCGGGAAATGACCCGGCACAGGCGAACAAATATACTGATATCGTCATTGCGACCGGACTGGATCATGCACGGAATTTCATCGTGGCAAACACGGATGCAGTCGTCGCGGTCGGAGGAGGGTCCGGAACACTCTCCGAACTATCGTATGCATGGATTATGCGCCGTCTTATCATGGCCTACCGGGTCCCGGACACCGTGCATACGGAAGGGGTATTCGCCGACTGGGGTTCTATCGTAGCGGATAAAAGAATCGATGATAAACCGCGTTACCCGGACATTCCTGATGACAAAATTTTCGGGGTGGATACGCCGGATGATGTGCTCAGGATTCTGTCTGAGCGCCTCTCGAAATATACGAGCCGACCGACTCTTGCCGGAAAAAGAAATTAGGATAGTATGTTATTTACAGGTTCAGTCTGACAGCATTTACTGTCACACTCTCCACCGGCATACGGGCAGATTGTCATCGAAAAATCTGCCATGGGATGCCCCTTGCTTTTGATTTCAAACTCCTTATACCAGCCGAACGCCGCCCGTTTCGTTTCAATACCCTTTTCATTCAATCGACTCTGAATATTTTTCAGAATCCACTGGGATATTCCCGGACACCCGAGATCGCTGGCGAGATGGGCATACGGAAAAAGCATAACCCTTTTCGCCCCGAGACGACCAAGACGGACCAGAATACTGTCCACCGTCGCGGACACCGTGAGTTCGGGTGAAATCTCATCCGACTTTTCCACGGAGGCAAAAAGGAGAACACAGTCCTCCATCCTATCCTCCTTAATCGGGTCAGGCTCAGCTATTTTCGTTTTCTTTGTGACCTTATAGGAAACATGGTCAGCATGGATACCAAGAATTCTCATCAGACCGCCTCGGTAAGAGAAATGGTTTCGCTGGTAAGTATTCCCTCAACCCGCCCCTCATCATCGACCACGGGAAGGGCGGAGATGTGATATTTTTCGAGAAGTGATGCCGCGAACCGGAGTGAATCGGTTTTTTTCACCGATACCACGTCCTTTGTCATGATTTCTGAAAGTTTCAGGTGATTTCCTGCAACCGACTTGGCAATGTCCCATGATGTGACAATGCCGGAAAGTTTACCCTCATCCGAAATGACCGGCAGATGATTTATCTCATGCCCGATCATAATTTTTGCGGCCTGCGGAATCGTGGAACAGGCACGGATGACCGGGGGATTTTTTGTCATCATATCTTCAACGGTGAATGGCGTTAAAAACTGCCCGACCAGGAAATTCAACTGATTGTTCTCCAAAAGGAAGCCGTCGTGCCCGTAAGGCGACAGAATTTCCGCATACTTGGCTTCTCTGCCGTTTGCAGATAATGCCATCATAATCTCCTGCGAGAGATAAGGCGGATACAGCCAGTCGGAAGAAACGGAAAGAATCAGAAATCTGGCTTTCGTTCCTGCAAGACCCTCGGTAAGGTTCCCGTTTTTCGTCAGATCATAGTAGTCAACTGCCCGCGTAATGTAAAGATAGGAGTTCGGATCGAAACGCTCCACAAAAGCCGCTCCCTGATGCTGAAGATAGCTTTCGACAGAGAACTCAAAATCAAATCCATATCCGATGTTTTTGGTCTTTTGAAGCCTTCGCCCGAATTTGGCCTGCATCGACTCATCCGAAAGGTAAGTAATGTGTGCCATCATTCTCGCGAGGGAGAGACCATGATTCGGTTTTTTCCCGGAATCGGCGTAGGCCCCGTTATTCCAGTCCGGATCGCTCATAATCGCGGCTCTTCCAACTGCCCCGAACGCAATATGCATCGGAGTCGAATATCCGGCAGAGGCAATACATATTACTCTCCGGACATAATCCGGAAACTCCACGCTCCACTGAAGTGCCTGCATCCCACCCATTGAACCCCCAATAACCGCATATAGTTCCTGAATGCCCAGTTCCCCGAGGAATCTGTACTGGGCATGAACCATATCCCGTATGGTGATAACGGGAAACGTGGTCCCGTAAAGTTTTCCGGTCTCTGGATTAACCGAGGCAGGACCGGTTGAACCCTGACACCCGCCGATTACATTCGTACAAATTACGCAGTACCGATTCGTATCAAGCGCTTTTCCCGGACCGATGATACCATCCCACCATCCTGGTTTGGCGTCTCCCTTGTGAAACCCGGCTGCGTGAGCGTCGCCTGTCAGTGCGTGACAAACGAGAATCGTGTTTTGCCCGTTCGGGCATCCGTAAATCTCATAGGCAACAGTAACGCAGGGAAGCGCAGCACCGCATTCCAGACAGAGAGGGTCCGCAAGGGTATGATATTTTGTTGTGACTTCACCAACAGATTCCTGAATCATCCTTCCTCCTAAATGAGCGAGAGCGCGTGGTCAAGGTCCGCAATAATATCGAGAGGATTCTCGAGACCGACGGAGAGGCGAATCGTATCCGGCGTGACTCCCGTTGAAATCCGTTCCTCCTCCGAAAGTTGCTGGTGGGTCGTTGATGCCGGGTGAATAATGAGCGTCTTTGCATCCCCGATGTTGGCGAGAAGCGAGATGAGCTGCACATTATTCTGAACCGTGACGGCGGCGTCAAAACCTCCTTTCACGCCGAACGTCAGAATCGGACCGCCTGATCCTCCAAAGTATTTGTCCCGGTTCTTTTCTGAGGGATGACCCATAAGCCCCGGATAATTCACCCAGGCAACTTTCTCGTGGGAGGCGAGATGCCTGGCTATGACAAGGGCATTTTCCGCATGCCTACCTACCCGGAGATAGAGGGTTTCAAGACCAATCGAGGTGAGCCAGGCGTTGAACGGCGAAAGAGTCGCCCCGAGATCCCTCATAAGGGATATCCTAATGCTCATTGAAACAGTTGAGACACCGAAGGTCGGGTAGTGAACGAGTCCTTTGTAAGCCGGGTCAGGCTCGGTGAACTTCGGGAATTTCCCGTTGTCCCAGGGGAATTTCCCATTTTCTACAATTACGCCGGCAAGGGCGGTTCCATGTCCGTTTGCATATTTTGTGGCAGAAATTACGACAAGGTCGGCTCCATGCTCAAGGGGACGAACAAGCCCGATACCTATCGTATTGTCGACGATGAACGGGACACCGGCTTCGTGGGCGATTTTTGCAATCTCCTCAAAATCCGGGATGTCGAGTTTCGGATTGCCGATAGATTCAAAGTAAACTGCCCGGGTTTTTTCATTGATGGCGTTTTTTAGGGCCTTCAGGTCGTTTGATGGGACAAAACGTGCCGTCCTGCCGAAATTCGGGAGGGTCAGGTTGAAAAACTCGAATGTTCCTCCATAGAGATTGTCGGCTGATACGATCTCATCCCCGGGATTCGTGAGAGCAAGAATCACGGTACTTATTGCTGCCATCCCTGACGAGGTACTTATTGCGGCAGTCCCTCCTTCAACCGCAGCCATGCGTGTTTCATACGAGGTGTTGTTCGGATTGGTAAGCCGGGTATAGATGTTTCCAGGAACAGAGAGGTCAAATCTTCCCGCGGCCTCCTTTGCGTCCTTAAAAACATACGCCGTCGTCATGTAGATTGGTTCAGCACGAGCTCCGGTCTTTTCGTCAGGTTTCTGTCCTGCATGAATTGCAAGTGTTTCTTTCTGATATTCCGGGGTCATTATAATTCACACTGTGAATAGAATTAGTGCGGGAAAGATATATAGATTCGCGTAAGAGAGAGAGAGAGAGACGTAGGCGATGTTTTCGCGGACGTGCTGGTATTTTATCTTTATTTTCGGGGAAGGTCGATTTTATGCTCCTGCAAACCAAATGAGATAAAAATGGATACACCTCCCAATGGACTTGTCCCGGCATCATGCATCTTCGCAGGCGAATTTGCTCTCGCGACAGAGTCAGCGAACGCCGGGTTTACGACCCCATTCGGCATATTCACCCCCAGAATATTTCTTATCGGGACCCTCACGGAAAAAACAACCCGTGACGGAAAAATCTCCTCGCTCCGTCTGAGCGACCCGACCGGAGTCTTTACCTGTTCAATGAACTGGGAAAACACCCGGCTCCTCAAAACAGCAGACGAACTGGACGTTCCATCATTCGTTGCCGTTTTTGGGACGGTCAGATTCCGGAAATACGCCGGCAGAACCTTTCTCGAAATCGTTCCCGAAACACTTCTTCCCGCAACCCGCGAATCGCGAAACGCCTGGATCTTCCACACTGCGGAGTCAGCCGTCTCCCGCCTTGAAAAATGCAGGAATTCTCCCGTGAGAAAAGAACTCGCCGGAAAAATAAAACTCGCGCTCGAATCAGCCCGCCCTGCTGAGCCGAAGGATGAGCTGACCAATGAGCAGATTCTGGAAATAATCACCGCCCTCACGGAAAAGAAAGGAGCAAAGATACTTGACGTCATCTCCCGTCTCAAAACCCTCGGGCTCGACGAAACATCCGCAAAAACCCGGCTGGGGCTTCTTATGGAAGAAGGGGAATGCTACACCCCGACAACCGAACTCATCAAAATCGCGTAACCATGCAGCCGGAATTTTATGCAGACGGACCTGCCGTCCTCATCGAAAGACAGGAACGTACCCTTGTTATCGCCGACCCTCACTTTGGTGTGGAGGCAGATCTGCACAGACATGGTCTCCATTTCCAGAGTGCAACCGATGCACGAATGTCCCGGCTGCTCACAATCATCGAACAATCCGACCCGGACTACCTAATCGTGCTTGGCGACTTAAAACACATGATTCCCTATGTCACGTATCAGGAACGAATCGAAATGCCCGAGATTTTACGGAAAATACGAAAGGAAACAAACTTCCGTCTCGCCCCGGGAAACCATGACACCGGTCTCGAACACTATCTCGGGAAAGACGAACTCCTCCCCATGAACGGCGCCCTGATTGACGGAACCGGCTACTTTCACGGACACACGATTCCCGCTCAGGAATTAATGGGTCACCTGATTCTGTGCGGACATCATCACCCGGTCGTAAACATCTACGATGATGTCGGATGTTCGCTCCGGGGAACCCCCGGATATCTGCTCGCGGAAATCGACCCCTCGGCCTGGGGACCGGTCCCTGCCAATCCCACGCGGATCCTTTTCGTCCCGGCATTCTATGAACTTGCGGGCGGCATGGATGTCAGACTCATCCCGGGAAACAACATATCACCCGTTGCAAATGCAATCCAAAATGAAACCGCCGAGGTTTTCCTGAAAGACGGAACCTATGTCGCCCCGTTCACCGAACTCCGTCCCGACCCAATGGAAAGAACATGACATCCGCCATAGATGACCTGAAAGACTCGCTCCACCCAAAACTCCGGGAGGTCCTCGAAAAGCGGGGTTTCGATGAATTTTCCGAAATCCAGATGCGGGCAGTCCCAACACTCATCACAGGAATAAACGCGATTCTCATCGCGCCGACCGGAACCGGAAAAACGGAAAGCGCCCTCCTGCCGGTATTTCATCAGATGCTCACAAAACCGTGTCAAAACGGGTTTACCGCACTCTACATCACCCCTCTCCGGTCCCTGAACCGGGACATGATGAGCAGACTCGAATGGTGGGGTGCTGAACTTGGTCTGAGAATTTCCGTCAGACACGGGGACACAACCCAGAATGACCGGAGAAAACAGGCGACCAATCCCCCCGACCTTCTCATAACAACGCCCGAAAGCCTTCAGGCAATGTTCATGGGGAAAGTCCTCCGCAAACATCTCGCGGGCGTCCGGTATGTCATCGTCGACGAAATCCACGAACTCGCCGGCGGAAAACGCGGAACACAGCTCACCGTCGCTCTCGAACGCATCGCCGAACTTGCCGGCGAATTCCAGCGGATAGGTATCTCGGCAACGGTCGGAAACCCGGAACTCATCGGAAAATTCCTCTGCGGAAAACGACCCTGCACAATTGTCCAGGTCCCGGTGGCAAAAACACTTGACCTCTCGGTAAAATTCGCCGGAGAATCCTTTCACGGTCAGACGAAATTAATCGAAAAATGCATTGACTCGCACGCCTCGACTCTGGTGTTCACCAATACCCGCAGCGTAGCCGAGGCAATCGGTCATGCCCTTCTCCCGCGCGGCGATACGGACGTCCACCACGGTTCGCTCTCGCGCGAAGTCCGGGTCGATGCCGAAGACAACTTCCGTGCCGGCAAAACACGGGCGATGATCTGCACATCCTCAATGGAACTCGGTATCGACATAGGGCAGATAGACCATGTCATCCAGTTCAACTCGCCCAGAGAAGTCGCCCGCCTCATGCAGAGAACGGGTCGTGCCGGTCACCAGATTCATGCCACATCCAAAGGAATGATTCTTGCGACAGGATTCGACGATATTCTGGAATCTATGGTCATTGTCAACAAGGCTATGGCAAATCAGCCGGAAAACACCCGCCCCCACATGAATGCCGCGGATGTTATCGCCAACCAGATTGCGGCGCTTGCCGTCGAACGGGGCCAGATTGCCATCAAAAAAATCGAAGAGATTTTTTCGCGGAGCTACTGCTTCCATGATGCCGGTCCGCTCATCCGCGAAGTCATCGCCGAAATGGAAAGACATTACCTCATCCGAACGGAAGACGACATGGTCATCACCAAGAACCGGGCACGAAAGTATCTCTCGCTCAATCTTTCGATGATAGCAGATGAGAAAAAAAGCATCATCTTCGACGTGGTCGCAAGAAAACCGGTCGGTACCTTGGACGAATCATTTGTCATCAGCTGGATATCATCAGGAGCCGTGTTCGTCGCACGCGGGCAGGTCTGGCGTGTCCTCGATATCGACGAGGACAGAATCATGGTCGAGCCGGCGAAAAACGCAAAAGGCGAACTCCCGTCCTGGGAGGGGGAACAAATTCCGGTCCCCTTCAGCGTGGCGATGGAAGTCGGCAGACTCCGCCGTCTGCAAAATTTCGAAGAGTACCGTGCCGATGAAAAATCCGTCATCTTCGCAGAAAAAATACTCTCCGATATGAAAAAGAACAGGTCAATTACAGCGACCGACCAGCTCATCGTGCTCGAGGATGCGGATGAGGGGGTCGTGATAAATCTCTGCGGGGGTCACAAAGTGAACGAGACCATAGGGCGTGTTCTTTCGATTCTGCTTTCCGCACGCTACGGGACCTCGGTAGGTATTGAAACCAATGCCTACCGGATTTTACTCAGGCTTCCGAAGTTCCTCCGGGCTCCCGACGTGGAGGAGGTTCTTCTCTCGCTCGAACCTGAACACATCGAGGGAATACTGACCCTCGCACTCAAGAAAACCGCCCTTTACAAATGGAAACTGGTGCAGATTGCAAAAAAGTTCGGGGCAATCGATGCGGATGCCGATTACGAAAAAATCAGTATGAACCGTCTTCTGGAACTGTTCGACAAAACGGTCATCGAACGTGAGGCATTCCGGGAACTCTTCTTCTCAAGTATGGACGTCGAGGGAGCACGCGAGGTCGTCACCCTGCTGAAGACCCGGCGGATGGGGACGAAGACAAGCCGGCTGTCGATTATCGGAGCAGAGGGATTGTTTACGGGACGTGACATAGTCGTGCCGCCCGGAGAAGACCAGGCAATCATTGAGAGTGTGAAACATCGAATCGATGACCAGGACGTGATTCTCGCCTGCATGCACTGTAAAAACTGGAAGTCCAGAACCAAAGTCGGCCGGGTCCCGGACCAGCCCCAGTGTCCTGTCTGCGGCGCCAGACTTGTCGCAGTCCTGAAACCGTATGAAGAGCAGGCGTTTACGGCTCTCAAAAAGAAGAAACTATCAACAGAGGAAAAAGAGGCGGAAACCCGCATGATGCGGAATGCGAATATGGTATTATCCAGCGGAAAAAAGGCGATTATCGCTTTGGCGGGGCGGGGCGTGGGACCCGAATCTGCGGCACGCATTCTGAATACATTTGCAACCGGCGATAACTTCTATCGTGAGATTTTAAAGGCTGAACGGAACTTCGTTCAGACACACCGGTTCTGGGGATGAGAGAATAAATGTACAGATATATGGGATCATACGTGATGGATTTCAGTTTTACCCGCACTCCCTGCATGCATTAATCCGCTTTTTTCCAGAAAACGCATAATCTCCGGCATCATCCGGTCGCAAACCCGGGAATCCGCCACGTTAAAATGATTGCCTGTATAGGATATGACCTCCGCGCTGGAACAACCGGCCAGCTTCTGTTTCAGGAGGTTAAACGGCATGATGGTATCCTGTTCGGCGGCAATAACCAGAACCGGGCACGTGACCTCAGGAAGAGCGGTTACTGCCTCATACTGGAGAATATTTTTCATCGAACGAAACGGAACCAGATTATTCCATACAATGGACCTGCCGGTAGACAGATTAGTTATTCCGACAAAATGCACAGACTTCTTTGCACGAACGGATGGACAGTCAAACGCATACCCGGGGTAAAAATCCGGGTTCTGAAAATCCTTCAGATGATCAGGTGAAATAATCATCGGAAGATAAAACGGTTTTACTCCGAGTTTTGCCCGGATTCTGTCATACCAGGTAAGAAGGCAGTAGGGCAGCGAATACAGAATGCCTTTGCTTTTGAAACAGGCTGCCGGACAGATAACAGGAATCATACAGATTACACCGGTAATCTCCTTATCCTCTGCCGCAATCGAAAGAGCATAACCCCCGGCAAGCGAGATGCCGCAGAGAACGATTCTCGTCGTATCAATAAAATCCAGAGACCGGATATGCACGAGAGCCGCACGAATGTCATCCAGCTGAGATACAGGGTCGACCAGATTCCGGATATCTCCCTCAGAAAATGCATAATTCCGGTAATCAAATAAAAATACGGCATACCCGCTTTCTATCAGATGTCCTGCATACCGCATGGTCGCCATAAAACGGGGATGACCCAGCCCATGGGTGATGATTATGACAGGAGGACGGACTGCGCTCTCCGGGAGAAAAAGATCGGCATCACAGGTTTTCCCGTTGCTCGGGAAGGGAGAGGAAATCTGCCGCATAAAAAAAAGGAAAAGCTGCAGCTGAGACGGTTAACTACAGCCGCTCCACCCGCAGTTTTTGCAGATTCCCTGGTTGCAGCCTTCGCCGAAATCAAGCGGCTGACCGCACTCGGGACAGGATGGATTCTTCTTTTCTCCGGGAAGAACAGGCGTAAAGGACCAGTTGTCCAGCGTGGTGATTGCCTGATTGGTTGCTGCAAGTTCGATGCATTTCCCAACCACATCGGCACAGGAAATACCCTCGGATTTTTTATTCTTGATAGCCGAGACACAGCTCACTTTACCGAACTGCTTGACGAACTTTTCATAGGGCACACCATTCTGGAGACCTGTGCTGATACTCCGTCCGAGAGCATTGCTGCTCGCTTCACATCCGGCTCCGACCGTCCGGATAAACACCTCGATTGGTTTGCCGTTCATTGAGTTGATGGTGATATACAGACGACAGCATCCGGACTGGGCAAGGAAGGTTCTTCCCACCAGTTCCCGCGGGCGGTTAAAGGGCAACTGCTGGACGAGAGACGGCTCCGTCTTACTTTCAGTAGTCACCACAGGCTCGGCAGGTTTCTCCTGCTTTTCCAGAGCCAATACCACATCTTCCCGGGATCCGGTTCGGTAAAGGGTCATGCCTTTAATTCCTTCCTGCCATGCGAGAATAACTGCCTGTGCGACATCTTCTTTTGCAGCATAGGCCGGCATGTTGATGGTTTTGGAAATTGAGGCGTGAACATGCTGCTGGAACGCAGCCTGCATAAGGACATGGTCTTTCCAGCCAATGTCGAGGGCGGTCTTGAAGACTGCACGGAACGAGTCGGGGAGCCAGTCAAGATCCTGGATAGTGCCCTTTTCATGAACATGGTTGATGACCTCGTCACGCTTTGCATCAGCTTCGGGACCGGTATATCCCATTGCATCGATTATGCGCAGGAGTTCCGACTCGAAATACGGATGGACCATAACGAAAGTTTTGCCGACCGTGTTCCGGCGCGTGTATGCGAAGGAGAAGACAGGCTCAATACCTGAAGAGCATCCTGCAAGAAGCGAGATGGTCCCCGTCGGGGCAATGGTCGTCAGAGCCGCATTTCGCATGACAAGACCCTGCTTATCCCAGACACTGCCTTTGTATGCAGGGAAGGTTCCTTTCTCTTTACCGAGAATTATGGACTCCTCAACGGCGACACGATTTATTCTCTCCATGACTTCGGTACAGAAGTTTCTGCCGGCTTCAGAATCGTAGGGGATTCTGAGCATCAGCATTGCATCGTGAACACCCATCAGACCGAGCCCGACTTTTCTCGTACGGTTGGTTGCGTCACGGATTTCCGAAATCGGAAAAACATTTTTGGTAATGACGGCGTCAAGGAACCTGATACCCATTCTGGTCATTTTATCGAGGGCTTCGTAGTTCAGACCGTCTGCGCGGATGAATTTTGCAAGATTGATACTTCCGAGAACACAGGATTCAAAGGGAAGAAGCGGCTGTTCGCCGCAGGGGTTGGTGGTATCGATTTCCCCGAGTTCCGGGGTGGGGTTTTTCCGGTTGATGGTGTCGTAGAAGAGAATTCCCGGTTCACCGTTTTTCCAGACACCTTCGACGACTCCGTCCCAAATGTCACCAACAGTGATTCCCGCTCCGTCCGTGCCGGTAACCCAGACTTTATTCATCTCGCCATGCACGATATGATTCATGAAATCATCCGAGACCATGACCGAGATATTGAAGTTACTGAAGTCACCTTCTTTGGCTTTGCTTCGGATGAACTTCATGATGTCCGGATGCCAGACATTAAGAATTCCCATATTCGCCCCGCGCCTTCTTCCGCCCTGCTTGATGACATCGGTCGCGGCATTAAACACACGCATGAATGAAACCGGTCCGGAGGCTACACCGTCCGTAGATCTGACGGGAGCTCCTTCCGGGCGGAGATGGGAGAAGTTGTATCCTGTTCCTCCTCCCGACTGATGAATAATTGCCCCCCAGCGAACCGCATCGAAGATTTCCGGCAGGGAATCATTCACTGGCAGCGTAAAACAGGCTGACAGCTGACCAAGAGGTGTCCCTGCATTCATCAGCGTGGGAGAGTTCGGAAGGAACGACAGGGAAAACATTGCATCATAGTATTCCTTCGTCTCCTCCGGCGTCTCGCCTAATGCATCTGCAACTCTTCTACACACATCTTCAAAAGACGTTTCACCCGTGCGGTAATACCTTGCCGCTAAAATACTGTCAACTACTGAGTTCTCCATCAAATTAACCCTCATTCATCCGTACATTATTCAAATTACCCAGATCCCGGATATAAATCCATTCAGGGTGAGTAATTGTACGTAGCAATTAATGGGATATGCTCCTTCATTAATTCATCCATTTCTCGATGCCCCCAGGTCCTGAAACACAATTCTTAAATGATAGGTAAAGAGACCAGTTATCTATAATGGTCGTTCCAGGAAAAGTATTCTTCACCAGAGGCAGGGGTGTTCATAAAGAGGAACTGGTTTCCTTTGAGATGGCTCTCAGAAATGCAGGAATTGCCCCCTTCAATCTTGTTTATGTATCTTCGATTATGCCGCCCGATGCGGAAATTGTCTCGCGCGAGGAGGGACTCGCATGTCTGAATCCTGGCGAAATAGTATATTGTGTAATGGCACGCGAGTCCTCAAACGTTCCCTGCCAGAAGATATCAGCAGCAATCGGACTCGCCGTTCCCGCGATTCATGACAGACAGCACGGATATATATCAGAGCATCACTGTATCGGAATGTCAGAAAAAGCATGCGGGGAGTATGCCGAGGAGCTCGCACGGACAATGCTCTATACAATCATGCAAAGTTCGGGCGGAAAGATACTCAAAACGAGCAATATCAGTATTGAGGCCGATACAAACGAGGATGGAACCTGGACAACCGTGGTGTCCACGGCGGTCTTCGTCTGTTAAACCTATATCTGAATAAAACCAATTCTTTTCTGCATGTGCGGAATTGCGGGAATAACTGATACACCAAACGTATCGGTGTCATTGTACTGGGCTTTATATGCACTCCAGCATAGAGGGCAGGAGAGCGCGGGCATATTTACGTATGATGGTAAATCCGTACAGAAACACAAAGGATACGGACTTGTCTCCGAAGTGTTCAACGGACCCATCCTCGAGAGCCTTGCAGGGAAGACGGGTATCGGGCATGTCCGGTATCCGACAACCGGAGGCTCGAAGCCTGAAAATATTCAGCCGTTTCATTTTATGTTCAGGGGACATGTGCTGTCCCTCGTCCATAATGGGAATCTGGTAAACACGAATGAACTCCGATATGAATACGAAGGACGCGGACACATTTTTTCCACGACATCGGATACCGAGGTCATAGCCGCAATTCTTGCAAACGAGATTATTCATGATCACACGCCGGATGAGGCGGTAAGTTACTGTATGCGGATGATTCGCGGTTCATATGCAGTTATCTTTATGCTGGACGGTATTTTGTATGCGTTCCGCGACCCGCTTGGAATAAAACCATTATGCCTTGGTAAAATAGAAAACGGCGGGTTTATCCTGGCTTCGGAAAGTGTTGCTCTTGATTCAGTCGGAGCAATATTTGTGAGGGATGTTGTTCCCGGAGAGAGCGTCCGGCTTGAGGATGGGACAGTCTATTCCAGAAAGATGATGAAGGCGAAGTCATGTGCCCACTGCGTGTTTGAGTATATTTACTTCGCAAGAGCCGATTCTATCATCGACGGCGTGTCTGTTTACGATGTACGAAGACGGACCGGAGAACTTCTCGCAAAACAGGCGCCGGCAAAAGCGGATCTGATATCACCAGTCCCTGATTCAGGCACCGCAGCGGCGACCGGCTATTCGCGTGAATCACGGATTCCATTCAGAGAGGCTCTGATTAAAAACCGATACACGGGACGGACATTTATTATGCCCTCGCAGGAAAAACGTGAAATCGCCGTCAGAATGAAACTGAATCCAGTCCGCGGACATATCAAAGATAAATCCGTTGTCCTTGTAGACGACAGTATTGTGAGAGGGACGACATCGAAGAAGATTCTGTCACTTGTGCGCGAGTTCGGGGCGAAAGAGATTCATCTCCGTATTGCATCCCCGCAAATCATCGCGCCGTGTTATCTTGGAACGGATTTCCCCACCCGCAGTGAACTGATTGCGTCAATGAAACCCGTTGCTGAAGTCGAAAAAGAGATTCAGGCAACCAGTCTCGCGCATATTTCGCTCGAGGGACTTATCGAGGCAATCGGGATTCCGCGGGAAGACCTTTGTCTCGGCTGCCTTACAGGGAAATATCCTGTGGCAATCGATGGGGAAGAAGAGGAAAAGCGCGGAATTACCATGGTTGATTCCTATTCCCGCCCGTCAAAAGTATAATTTCTGATAATATCTCCTTTTTTCGTGGATTACGGAATCGCGACCCGGTGTTTCCTGCCGCTTTGCTCTCCGTTCCAGGTAAAAACTGACTGACTAAAAAATGGGTGATGGATAGTATTTATGATAGCGGAGGATGATAGTTACATCATTCCCGGGGGCATGCCGCCCATTCCGCCCATGCCGCCGCCCATTGCCGCCATCTCTTCGGGTGATGGTCCGGCTGACTTTGCGGATGCGATAACATCGTCGATTCTGAGAATCATGACGGCTGCTTCTGCTGCGGAGGAAATTGCCTGGGTCTTCACACGGAGCGGCTCGACAACGCCTGCTTCCCACATGTCGACTGCTTTACCTTCATAGACATCGAGACCGAAGGTCTTCTTGCCTTTCTCGTGGGCTTCACGGAGCTCAACGAGTTTGTCAATCGGGTCGAGACCTGCATTCTCTGCAAGGGTTCTCGGGATGATTTCGAGTGCGCCTGCGAATGCTTCGATTGCGAGCTGGATACGACCGCCCTCAGTGGATGCATATTCACGGAGTCTGAGTGAAAGCTCAACTTCCGGTGCGCCTCCTCCGGGAACAACCTTCTTGTCTTCAACTACACATGCGACTACACGGAGTGCATCTTCAAGTGCACGGGCAAGCTCGTCAACAACGTGCTCGGTTCCGCCTTTGATGATGATGGAGACTGCCTTCGGGTTCTTGCATTTCTCAACGAAGATCATCTCTTCGCCGCCGACCTTGCGCTCTTCAACAAGACCTGCGATACCAAGTTCGTCGCCGGAGATTGCGTCAATCGAGGAGATAAGCGATCCACCGGTTGCACGTGCAAGTTTCTCCATATCGGATTTCTTTACACGGCGGGTTGCAAAGATACCTGCTTTGGAGAGATAGTGCTGTGCAATGTCGTCGATACCTTTCTGACAGAACAGAACATTTGCGCCGGATGCTTTGACTTTCTCGACGATGGTTTTAATCATACGCTCTTCTTCATCGAGGTATAACTGGAGCTGGTCCGGGGAAGTGATGGAGATTTCTGCGTCGACTTCGGTCTTCTTGTATTCAACAGCTGCGTTAAGAAGGAGAATCTTTGCGTTCTTGACCGTCTTCGGCATGCCGGGGTGGACACGTTCCTTGTCGATGATCATACCTTCGACAATCTCAGACTCATTGATTGAGCCGCCGACACGTTTCTCGACTTTGACGTTTTCCGTGTCAACAGTTCCATCTGCGTCTGCAATAAGGGAGACTGCACGGACGATTAAGTCACAGAGTTTCTCTTTGGATGCTTCTGCATTCTTACCAGTCATTGCAGTAGCTGCAATCTTGGCAAGAAGGGCGGTGTCTTTTGCTTTGACATCGATTGCGATTGTCTTGAGAAGTTCCTGTGCTTTCTCGGCAGCCTGTCTGTATCCGAGGGTGATGACGGTCGGGTGAATGTCCATCTCAAGAAGCTCTTCTGCTTTCTTTAAGAGTTCGCCTGCAATGATGACTGCAGTGGTGGTTCCGTCTCCGACTTCGTCGTCCTGGGTCTTTGCGACCTCAACCATCATCTTTGCTGCGGGGTGTTCAATATCCATCTCTTTAAGAATCGTGACACCATCGTTTGTGATAACAACATCACCGATTGTGTCGACAAGCATCTTGTCCATGCCCTTCGGACCAAGGGTAGATCTTACCGCACCGGCTACTGCTTTTGCGGCTGCGATATTCATACTCTGTGCATCCCGACCACGTGTCCGGGAGCTTCCTTCTTTCAGGATTAAAATTGGCTGTCCGCCAAGTTGTGCTGACATAGTATAATCACCTATACCCCGTTTTAGCGGGGTAATGTATGGAATATGTTGTTTAGTAGTTCTATATAAACATTATTATTTAAAGGAGATATTTGGGATGTATACGCGGAGTATCATGCTGACTCTATGCCAGATACCCCATACGCGCCGAAGAAAAAAAGGGAGGAGATATACCGAAATATCAGAGCACTGACTCAATCCGGTTGAGTGCCTCTTCGAGCCGCTCCATGGATGCAGCGTAGGAAATCCGAATCCATCCGGGTGCTCCGAATGCAAATCCGGGGGTTGCCGCGACATGGGCTTTGTCCAGCCAGAGATTTGCCGTGGCATTGTCATCTCCGCCGCAGTTGATGAATGCGTAGAACGCTCCGTCTGCCGGAGCCGTTTTCAGCCCCATACCGGCAAGTCTGCCGATGACATATTTTTTCCGCTGTTCGAACTCTTTCCGCATGGATTCGACACAGGTCTGGTCTCCGGTGAGAGCGGCAACTCCCCCCCACATGACAAAGGTGTTTACGTTTCCAACAGAATGCTGCATGACTTTGTCAGCATAGGAAATTACGCCCTCAGGCGCTGCGAGATAGCCGAGTCTCCACCCGGTCATTGCGTAAGCTTTGGAAAATCCATTGACGGTAATCGTCCTTTCTGCCATATCAGGGAGAGAGCCGATTGACACGTGCTCTTTTCCATAGATGAGTTTCTCGTAAATCTCATCCGATAGACAGTAAAGATCATGGTCGATGCAGGCATCTGCAAGAATCCGGAGTGATGAGCGTTCAAGGACCGAACCGGTCGGATTCGAGGGGGAGTTGACGATAATCATCTTGGTTTTATCGGTGATTTTTTCAAAGAGGGATTCGTCGACCTGGAAGTTTTCATTGAGCGGATGGTGAACCGGAGTGCCCCGTGCAATTTTCACACAGGGGTCATACGAAACCCATGCCGGATTGAGAATAATGACCTCATCGCCCGGATTCAAGCATGCCATCATAGTAATCCGGATGGCATCTTTTGCACCGCTCGTGCAGAGAACCTGTTTCTGCGTGACCGGAATGTGATTATCGTTATTGAGTTTATCCGCTATCGCTTTGGTCAGTTCCACAATACCACGGGATGGGGAGTAATGTGTTTCGCCGCGGTTAAGGGCATCTATTGCGGCTTTGGTGATATGTGCGGGAGTATTGAAGTCCGGCTCGCCTACAGCGAGGCTGATGACATCGATTCCTTTGGCAATCATCTCTTTTGAACGGTTGTTCATAGCCATGGTCGCAGACTGGGGAACTGAGGCTATGTTTTCTGAGAGAGGCAACATAGTATAATGTCTGTTCTGCAAGATATTTAAGCAAAGGAGTTGGCACGAAAAAAAGGATTAGGAGAGGATATCGATTGCCGCGGATAGTCCGTCGCCTTCGAGTTTGTAACCGGCTTTTTTGAAGCACATCTGAACGGCAGCCACGGTCGCGATAATTTCGGGCGTGTCGATAATCCCCATGTTGCCGATTCTGAAAATCTTTCCTTTCAGTCTGTCCTGACCACCGGCGAACTCGATACCCATCTTCTTGCATGCGCCGCGGATTTTTGCATCTTCAACACCTTCGGGGTAGAAGAATCCGGTAACGGTGTTCGATGGTTTGTGAAGAGCATCCACCTGCGGGACCAGGGAAAGACCCCAGGCTTCTCCGGCAGCGCGGACTGCGGCGGACATTTTGTGATGACGGGCGATTCTGTTTTCGAGCCCTTCCTCTTCAACGAGTCTGCATGCTTCACGCAACGCGAGGAATAACGGGACTGCCGGGGTGGTCGGGGTCTCCATCGGGTTGCCGTCGGCAGATTTCTTGGCCTTCTTTAAGTCAAGATAGAATGGTCTGTTCTCGGAGAGTCTGTCCCATGCTTTCTGTGAAACGGAAACCGCGGCAAGTCCTGCAGGCGCTGCAAGGCATTTCTGGCTTCCGACTATTGCCACATCAGCACCCCATTCATCTGCCTTTACGGTGTCTCCGCCGATAGACGTAATCGCATCAAGGATGAAGAGGGCATCGTATTTTCGGGCGAGTTTGCCGACTTCATCGGCAGGATTCAGTATTGCGGCAGATGTCTCGTTGTGAACGAGGGTCACAACTTCAGCGCCGTTTTCAAGTTCCTGTTTAAGGGATTCGAGATTCAGCGCGTGTCCCCATTCGGATTCTATCATTGTGGTCTCGCCGTAGATTTTGGAGATAAGACCAAGGCGTTCGCCGAACTTTCCATTGACGAGGGCTGCAATCTTTTTGCCTTTGGCAAACGAACCGATGGCCGCTTCCTGACCCGCAGTTCCGGAACCTGAGAGAACGAGCATGTCGTTTTTCGTTCCGAAGATGGGTTTTAAGGATTTGACAATGTCTGCGTAGCAGTCACCAAATTCTTTACTTCGGTGGTTGATTGCCTGTTTTGTCATTGCATTACGGACCGTTTCAGGCATTGGAACGGGACCGGGCATCATGAGCAGGGTTTCTTTATACATGGGAAATCTGTTACATATATGAGAATAAACCTACATATAATAATTCATAGGAGTTTACCATATGGCAGAAGTCGCAGTTATAGCAGGTTCGGCATCGGACCAGGGAATTATTGATAAAGCAACGGCAGTTCTTCAATCATACAATATTTCCTTTGATGTTCAGATTATTTCTGCCCACAGGGATGCGGAAAAACTGGATGCCTACGTGAAAGCGTCGGATGCGAAGGTGTTTATCTGTATTGCAGGAATGTCGGCAGCTCTTCCGGGAGTCGTCGCGGCAAGAACAAAAAAACCGGTGATCGGGGTCCCTGTCTCCGGCAAGATTGCCGGAGGACTTGATGCTCTTTTGTCAATCGTCCAGATGCCGAAGGGTGTGCCGGTTGCCTGCATGGCAGTCGACGGCGGGGAAAATGCGGGACACTTTGCTGCCAGGATTCTCGGGAAGAACTGAGTATTTCCTGTCACTTCTGTCACTTCAGCTTTTGAAAGTGACAGGAATTAAAGCTCATATTATCGTTATTTTTTGATTTCAGCTTGTTATGTCAATGATGTCACTTCTGTCAATGTTTTTTGGTCTAGAGTATATACAAAATCTACTCATGGTGACTGAGGTTTCAAAAAAAGCGACAGAAGTGACAGGAATCAAAAATCATAGTTTCGTTATTTTCTGATTTCACCTTGTTATGTCAATGGTTTTCAGTTAATAGTTATAAGAAATCTACTCATAGGGATAGTGATTTCAAAAAACGGTAAAATCCGGATTTATTTCCAGTCGGTTATGGCTGACAGAACATGGTCATAAAAAAAGATACTGCCGGGAGGCAGTATGTCTTTCGAACTTACTCTTCAATCATGTACTTGGTGAGAAGCTCGTTCCATTTCTCGGAAGCCATCAGTTTGGTGAGTCCGTTGTTGATAAGTGTGTGGAGTTCGGTATCGGCGTTTCTCATAGCCACACCATACTCTTCACCGGTCGGGATAGTACCAAGCAGAACAAGTGCATTTTTGCCTTTGATGTAGTCTTTGATGTTTACATCATCGAAAATGACTGTGTCAACAAGTCCGTTTTCAAGAGCAACCATCGACTGCGGGAAGGTGTCGTAGAGTTTGATCTTTCCGTCTTTTACCATCTGGTCGTATTTTACCTGGCCATAGAAGTCATCACTCTGCATGTACTGATCTGCAGAGCAGCTTCTCTGGACACCGATTGTGAGATTTCCTGCTTTGAACTGGTCAAGAGTAACGACAGATCCGTTCTTTACGGCAACACCCTGGTCAACACTCCAGTACGGCTTGGAGAAGGTTACCTGGGCTGCACGGGCAGGGGTAATGGTCATTCCTGAGTAGACCATATCGATTTTTCCAGTAAGAAGTGCGGGAATGATTCCATCCCATGCGATTGCCTTGATTTCCACATTGAAACCTTCCTGCTCTGCAATCCACTGGATTGACTCAACGTCGAATCCGACAAAAGAGCCGCTCTCATTTACATATGAATAGGGCGGGTAGTCTCCGTCAATTCCTACAATGTAGGTTTTTTTCTCTGAATCTGTGCTGACACAGCCGGACATAATGACTGCAGACACAATTATAAGGGATACAATGACCCCAAACACCACTTTTTTCATCTGTTAATCATTTTCATTTATCCTATAAATCACTTACTTCTTATAGAAAGATGGTAACATAGAAAAAAACGGATTATCGTATGATTATTGTTTTTTTGTATATAGGTAACAATGACAGTGACCCGCGGTCTCGATGTCTGCCAGAGCATCCCTGCACGGGCAGAGATAATTTTTGTCCGCCTCTTCGTCGCCGCTTGGAATCCGGCACGGGCAGAAGCGTTTTCCGTGAATTATTTTGTTTCTGGCAAGTCCCTCGATTGCGGAATCTGCTATGTCTTTATTTTCATTTACCGCCCAGCCTTTCTTTTCTGCGATTTTGAAAATGGAAGGACGGATTTGTGCGGCAACTTCTAGAATTTCTTCGCGTGCGGGCTTAATAGTCATTACTGATTATTCCTCTTCAGGGGATATCATGGTTTGGTTTGCGGATTACTCGCGAGAGTAATCTCAGCTTAGCAGGATAGTCCCTGCGGATGCGGATTACTCTTCAGAGTAATCTTAGCTAGCATGACAAATCATGCGATTGCGGATTACTCGTGAGAGTAATCTCAGCTTAGCAGGAGAGTTCCTGCGATTGCGGATTATTCAAGTGATTTCAGGATGAGCCGTTTCTGCATCGGTTTCAGGTGGTCAATGAATAGTATTCCGTCATGGTGGTCTTTTTCGTGGAGAAATGCCCGTGCCGCCACACCTTTTAATTCAGTCTCGATTATCTCTCCGGACACATCGAGATAACGGCACGTAATTTTACCAGGTCGGCGGACCGGCCGTTTGATTCCCGGAAGGCAGGGACTTCCTTCCGTATCCTCGGTGAATGTTCCCTCTTTCAGAACTTCCGGATTGGCTCCCTTTATGGAAACTCCGCCGGCGTTTACGATGAAAAGACGTTTCGATACGCCGATCTGCGGAGCCGAGAGCCCCACACATTTATTGTGAATCATGGTATCCCACATATCATTCAGAATATCCAATTCTTCAGAGCCGATTGTCTCAACCGTATCCGCTTTGGCAAAGAGGACCGGGTCACCATAGTTCCGTATCTCACGAATCATATGTTTCTGTTCTCCGCGGAATCGTTTTAGTGTTTTGATATCTAATACCTGTGTATGAAAATGCACTATGATTCCCAGGTTCATGTAACCGGTGAGGTAAACAGCGTTTCGTTCGAGGGATTCTGTCTCCCGCTTCCTCCATCAAAACTGATATTCATCAAAACAAAGGGCGGATTTATCGGATGCGGATTTTTCGATATGGCAACCTTTGAAAAACTCAAAATCCCCGCGGTAAAAATCACCGGGGTGTCAACACTCGAAGAACTTCTTGCAGGAAAAATAGTCTATGTAACAAATTCAGCGGAAAAACTCGGGCTCGCTCCCGGAATGACAGGAGAGACCGCTCTTATCCGCATGTGTTTCCCGGAGTGAATCCGGGTTTTCTCCAGAATACCACAACAATAGTATTATTAACCGGGTGGTTCTTTCTATTAATTATGAGAAAATCAATTCTCGCTTTCCTAGTACTGATAGTAGCGGCTTTCCTCGTTCTGCCTGTATCGGCAGCAATCGGATCAGACACAGCTATCATTTATGTAACGTCGTCCCCATCCGGGGCTACAGCAACCGATTCGGCAACCGGCAGCACCATTACCACGCCCGGAAGTTTTACCGTCTACACAACCGGCACACCGGAAAATCATTACATCACCGTTTCTAAAAACGGGTATTATGATTATTATTATGATGCCGGCACACCGGCCAAAGACGATTATATTACCGTAAATGCCATCTTAACCCCGATTCAGACGGACGGATACCTCGCTGTCTCTTCAAACCCGTCGGGTGCAAACATCTACGTTGATGGTGTGTACAAAGGGACTACCGCGGCAACGATTACCGTTTCTGCAGGATCCCATACTATTCGCCTGGAAAAATCCGGATATGATTCATGGTCGGGCTCTGCAAATGTAATCACAGGTCAGACAACTTCGATTTCCGGATCAATGACTCCTACCGTAACATACGGTTATCTCTATGTCACCTCCAGCCCGTCAGCTGCGGATGTGTATGTTAACGGCGTTTACAAAGGGGATACCTCGTTCACAATCGGTCTGACCCCCGGAACCTACTCTGTTGTTGTGAAGAAAGCAGGTTACAACTCCTATTCGACAACTACAACGGTTTCCGCCGGGACGACAACAACTATTTCAGCAAATCTCAAGACAAGTGCGGATGCCTACATCCAGGTCGCGTCCTATCCGGCCGGAGCTGCAGTCTATATTGATGGAACATATGTAGGAAACACCCAGTATTCCACAGCAGCCAACCCGAACTACATGCATGCGGGACCATTCACGGCAGGTACCGCCCACACGCTCAGCCTCAAACTTGATGGTTACAATACATACTCAACGTCATTCGTGCTGAGTTCTGGTGAGACCAGAACAATTACCGTGACAATGACTCCCGTTACGCCGGTAGTTACAACTGCCTATCTCCAGATAAACTCTAATCCGGCAGCTGCGTCAGTGTATGTGGATAATGTTTTCAGAGGATACACCCCGCTTTACTTAAGCGATATCACATCGGGAACCCACACTGTACTTCTCCAGCACCAGGGATATGATGACTGGTCTGAGAGTATTTACTTCACTACAGGTCAAACAGTTGAAAGAACTGTTGTGCTGTCCCCGACAGTAGTTCCGACGCCAACCACCTCACCGGTCCCATTCATCGGCATTCTTGCCGGGCTTGGAGCCTGCGGAATGGTATTGGCTGCAAGACGCCGGTAATCGTTCCGGTCAATGGACCAATCCTTTTTTTGTAATCAGTCGCTTTTTCTAAATAATCTGAGGTACAATTCCATCGTTCCTCTTCGATGAAAGATTCCCTGCAGCTAAAGAACAGGCGTAAACGAGAATAAAATACGAAAAAAAGTTAGATGCAGTCCTTTAAGTAGAACTTAAAGGGACCGAGGTTTCCGCCGTAGTTTCCTGCGGTGATCTTGACGACACCCGGAACTCTGCATGCTGCCTGGACACCGACTTTCATAGCCTCATTTATTGCTGCTTCGGATACACCGTCGATGACGATCTCGTAGACTGCCTTGACACCTTCGGGGATTGCAGTCTCGGGGACTTTCTCACGGATGGTCGGACAGAACTTTTCGTTGGTGGATGCGCCCATGAACTTGTATTTCAGGGAGCCGACCTTGGATCCGGATGAGACGACGCCTCCGGGGAACGGAGTGATGGTTCCGGGAACACAGCTGATTGCATCGACTGCTGCCTGTGCTGCAATAAGGGCTGACATCTGGGAGTCTCCCATAATCAGGAAGTTGCCGCCTGCGACACCTTTGATTGCGCCGATTTCTTCTTCGACGATGAAGTTTCCTCCCATAATCGGGATGGACCAGCAGTTGATGCCGCCGACAACGACCTTTGACTCGTATCCGTCACCGAAGAAGTGGAGTTTGATGGGGATAATCTCTTCCAGGCCTGCTTTTCCATTGAAAACCGCGGTCGTGGGTGCAGTTAAAACACACTCGGCGATACGTTCGAGAACCTGTTCCTTGAGTGCTTTCTTGCCGCAGCACAGCATGATTGCATATCCCGGGCGGTGGTCGGGGGTCTCGGAGGCCGGAACGAAACGTTCGATTCCTGCTTCACAGGGACATCCGATGGTAGAGGTTGCAAAACCGGTTGCTTCGGTTGCGGCTTTCATTGCCCACTCTTTCGTTACTGCAGTAATGATAACACGGGCAGCCCACACCGGGAAGCCTTCTGCATATGTGTCTTCAAGAATTACACCGTTGAATTCCATGTAATATCAATATGATATGCGGGTAAATAGCATTTGCGGGTTGATACCGTAGTTGGCAGCCTTAACTGAGCAAAACGCAGAGGAGGCTTGCGGTAACCGGTCCGCAGGCAGATAAAATGCTGAAGAGAATTCTCTCTTCACGAAAAAAAGTCAGATTCCATTCCTATGCAGATGATAGGAGTAAAGGACCGGTGCGGCAACTAAGATAATTATGATGCCGAAGAACATGATTGCCAGCTGATATGCGAGGAACGCGTTTATGATGATAAGGAGTCCGCCGACAATCCACAGATACCCGGCAAATCTGCTGGTTTTGTTCCAGTTCTCTTCACTATCCATTGTCCATTTAATTCTGAATCCCGCAACCCGGTTCTGTTTGGTTTTCGGAAAATAATTGCCGATTATCATAAACATGACACCGACAAATACCGAGACTATAATCTGAATCGGGATATCCATTCCAAGAGCCTTGAACAGGACAACCGGGAGGATGATGACAGAGATGATGGCGAATATCCATTTGCAGAACTTAAGCATAATGCTTTGATTATTATCTCCATATTTATCACTCACACCCTGAACGAAGATATTCATAAGACACATGAAGACCGGTATACCGAATACGACGAAATTCTTTGAACCCCAGTTATCGGGCTCGCCCGCAAAATCGAAATGAATCGGAATCTGATCAGGCAGTTTTTCATACAGCAGTATTCCAAGGAGAATCGGCAGAAGACATACTGCCGATGAAATTATCAATGTTTTATCAATTTTCATGATTCGCCTCTTTGAATTGGGTCAGCCAACACATCAACTCTTCAAAGACCGAGAGATTCAGCTCATAATAAACGAAATTCTTGTATTTTGTTTCAATTACCAGATCTGCTTTTCTGAGCTGCGATAAATGATACGATATCGTAGCTCCGGTCATATTGAAGTTTTTGGCGATATCGCCGGCAGACATTTTACCATCCTTGAGCATTGTCAGGATTTCACGTCTTACCGGATCAGATAAGGCTTTGAATGTATCGGGAAAACCCATAATGAGTCGATACTATATTGACTGACAAGGTATTTAGATGTTTTTCTAAATTGATGGTTATCTAAATAGGTCGGTGCGGCAGGGATGAAAGATTTACATTCCATTACAGGATAATGTAATGGAAGGAAGGAATCATGGGCGAACTCGCTACATTGCCAAATATCGGGAAAGATACGGAAAACCAGCTGAACAGCGTGGGAATCATGACGGTGGAACAGTTCAGGGAAATCGGCAGCAGGAAGGCCTGGCTTATGCTCAGGACCCGGGATGACTCGGCATGTCTTCACAGATTGTACGGGCTGGAAGGGGCGATTTTGGGCGTGAAAAAATCCGCGTTATCGCCGGAAACGAAACGCGATCTGAAGGAGTTCTTCGCTTCGTTCAGCTGACCGGCATTCCATGTATGCCTCATGAATCCGAAACCGGCGACTGAAAGAGAAAAAGAGGTTGTGAGAAAATTCCGGGTGGTTTATTTGTTCTGCTTATTCTCCTCTTTCCGGAAGTGCGCGTATTTTCCTCCGAGAACGATAATGAATACACCACAGAGAATTCCGGCAATTTGCAGGATGGGATTCGGCAGATAATGCGAGAAACCCACGGCTGACGCGATAATCACGACAATACCAAAAAATATGACAAAGGTTGAGATTAGTGAACCATCTTTTATCATATACTCATAAAATGTTGACATCATTATTAATCCCTACATAAATACAGATTAATGTTTGTATCCGGGATTGAATGATGCATGCGGGAGATTCCGGTGCAGCCAACGTATCCGCGGATTTCTCCGCCGGCATGTCAGGAGTCAACAATCTATTTCTATTTTAGTAATCAAATCCTACATATATAATATAGAAACACGTTGGGTCGGATAAGGGATGCTGATATGGTTTACAGAGTATTTGTAGAAAAGAAACCCGCACTTGCAAACGAAGCAAAATCATTACAGAATGAACTGCAGAATCTGCTTGGCATTAAGGAACTGACATCATTACGGATTATAAACAGATACGATGTCGAAAATATAGAAAAATCATTGTTTGATTATGCAAGGTCCACGGTTTTTTCCGAACCGCAGTTGGATATAACCTATGATGAACTGACAGTTGATAAAAATGAGATAGTCTTTGCCGTAGAATATTTACCCGGGCAGTTCGACCAGAGAGCTGATAGTGCCGCCCAGTGCATCCAGCTGATTTCCCAGGGAGAAAGACCTACGGTGAATGCCGCAAAAGTCTATATCCTTCAGGGGAAACTCTCAAAGGAACAGATTAATGCTATTAAGAAATATGTTATCAATCCTGTAGAAAGCAGAGAGGCTGCGCTGGATAAACCGAAAACCCTGACCGTACAATACTATATTCCGACAACGGTAGAAACGCTCACCGGCTTTACTTCCCTGGATACAGCAGGATTGAACAATTTCATCCGCGAACATGGTCTTGCCATGGACCTGGAAGACCTTACCTTCTGCCAGGAATATTTCATCAGTGAAAACCGGGACCCGACGATTACAGAAATCAGGATGATTGATACCTACTGGTCCGACCACTGCCGTCACACGACATTTCTGACGACCATTGACAGCGTGAAAACCGAAAGTCCTCTGCTCCAGAAAGCATTCGATGAGTATCTTGCGGTCAGAAAGGCTGTCGGAAGAGAGAAACCCGTGAATCTGATGGATATCGCGACAATCGCGGTCAGATATCTGAAACAGCAGGGCAAACTCGATAAGCTGGATGAATCTGCCGAGATTAATGCCTGTACCGTCAAAATCAACGTGAACGTTGACGGCAAAGACGAAGACTGGCTGCTGTTATTCAAAAATGAAACGCACAACCACCCGACCGAGATTGAACCGTTCGGCGGAGCGGCAACCTGTCTTGGCGGGGCAATCCGGGACCCCTTATCCGGAAGAGCCTACGTTTATGCGGCAATGCGTCTGACCGGCGCAGGAAATCCCTTAACCCCGGTGAATGAGACACTGGCGGGTAAACTACCCCAGAGAAAGATTGTGTCCACGGCAGCCGCCGGATACAGTTCATATGGGAACCAGATTGGTCTTGCAACCGGCATCGTCGATGAAATTTATCACGAGGGATATGTTGCAAAAAGAATGGAAGTCGGGGCGGTAATCGCTGCCGTTCCACAGGAAAATGTCAGGAGAGAGGTCCCGAAGACCGGGGATGCGGTCATTCTTTTAGGAGGGAAGACCGGCAGAGACGGATGCGGAGGGGCGGCAGGCTCGTCAAAAGCCCATACTGTTTCATCTCTTGCCAGCTGCGGTGCGGAAGTTCAGAAAGGAAATGCCCCGGAAGAGAGAAAAATCCAGAGACTGTTCAGAAATAAAGAAGCATCCCTCCTGATTAAACGCTGTAACGACTTCGGTGCTGGCGGGGTTTCTGTCGCAATCGGTGAGCTTGCCGATGGTCTTGAGATTGATCTGAATGCCGTGCCAAAGAAATACGAGGGTCTGGACGGAACCGAACTTGCCATCAGTGAGTCCCAGGAGAGGATGGCGGTCGTGGTCGGGGCAGAGGATGCGGGAAAGTTCATTGACCTTGCCCATGCGGAAAATCTGGAAGCGACGATTGTCGCGAAAGTAACGAAAGAGGCAAGACTTGTTCTGAAATGGAACGGGAAAAATATCGTGGACATTTCCCGTGAGTTCCTGGATACCAATGGTACGGTAAAACACATTGATATCGAACTTTCAGCGCCGCTTTCCTATGATAAGAAAATCAAAGGCACCTTTAAAGAGAATTATCTGAAACTTGCCGATGATTTGAACGTCTGCTCAAAGAGGGGACTCTCTGAGCGATTCGACTCGACGATTGGTGCCGGCACGGTATTGATGCCGTTTGGCGGGAAATATCAGCTGACCCCGATTCAGGCAATGGTAAACAAGATTTCCGTTGAAAAAAATGATACGGATGACTGCTCCCTGATGGCATGGGGATTTAACCCGATGATTGCTGAAAAGAGCCCGTATCACGGGGCATATCTAGCGGTAGTCGAGAGCGTGTCGAAACTGGTCGCGACCGGGGCGGAATTTCAGGATGTGTATCTCTCTTTCCAGGAATATTATGAAAAACTCGGGAAGGATCCGCAGCGCTGGGGTAAGCCGATGAGTGCTTTACTTGGAGCATTCAAAGCCCAGATGGAGCTCGGCGTTGGTTCTATCGGCGGAAAGGATTCCATGAGCGGGTCTTTTGAGAAACTCGATGTCCCGCCGACCCTTGTTTCGTTTGCAGTAACCACTGAGAAAATCAAAAATATCATCTCCAATGATTTCAAGGAGCCGGGGCACAAGGTCGTTCTCCTCAAGGTAGAATATGATGAAAACAACCTGCCGAAGGCAGAGTCCTTAATTGCAAATTATCATCTGGTTACCGAATTGATGAGAGAGGGAAGAGTCCTGGCGTGCTATACACCAACCTTAGGCGGAATTGCAGAAGCCATTTTAAAAATGGCATTCGGGAACATGGTAGGATTTTCCTATGACAGTGATCTGGATGCTCAGGATATTTTTGGTTACAATTATGGTGCATTCATCCTGGAACTGAGCGATGATACGGACGCTGGTACAAAATTAGGTGTTACTACGTCGGATTCTTTCATCCGTTATGCCGGCGTAAAGCTGCCTCTCGATACCCTGCTGAAAGTGTACGAAGAAAAACTGGAGTCTGTGTATCCATGCAATATCCAGCAGGGATCGGGCAGGATTAAGAAAATAAAGTACGAGACCCGGAGTGTCATCAGACCAAGACAGCCGGTTGCCCATCCAAGAGTTCTGATTCCGGTTTTCCCTGGCACGAACTGCGAGTATGACAGTGCAAAAGCCGTGGCAAAAGCCGGTGCGATTCCGGAAATTATGGTGATTAAGAACCAGAGCTCAAAGGATATCGCGGAGTCTGTGGATAAGTTTGCGGACAGTATCAGAAAATCCCAGGCGATTTTTATTCCGGGAGGATTTTCCGGAGGGGATGAACCGGACGGATCGGGTAAGTTCATCACGGCATTTTTCCGCAATGCGAAGATAAAGGATGCCGTGCATGATTTATTGAAGAACCGGGATGGTCTGATGTGCGGAATCTGTAACGGATTCCAGGCATTGATTAAATTAGGGCTGGTTCCGTATGGAGAAATCATTGACGTTGATGAGAACTCTCCGACTCTTACCTTCAATACAATCGGCAGACATCAGTCAAAACTTGTCCGCATCAGGGTCTCATCCGTCAAATCACCCTGGTTGTCAAAGGTCAGCGTCGGCGATGTCTTCGCGGTTCCAATCTCCCATGGCGAGGGCAGATTCCTGGCAAATGACGAGGTGCTGAAGCAGCTTATTGAAAATGGCCAGGTGGCAACCCAGTATGTTGATCTGAACAATAATCCGACATCTGACATTCATTTCAATCCGAATAATTCCATGATGGCGATTGAAGGTATCACCTCACCTGACGGGAGAGTATTTGGTAAGATGGGACATGCCGAAAGAATCGGCAATGATCTGTACAAAAACTTTGACGAACAGTTTGATATGAAATTATTCGAGTCACTGGTTGAATACTTCAAACCCCGACCCTTTTAACTTTTTTTCGCGGAGTTTACGGATAAAGCCGATTCGGAAATGAATGCATGAATTTCATCTATTCTAATGATATGGTATTAAGATTATACTAATTATATAAGGATAACATGAGTAAAAGCGGATTAATCGTCGAAGGCGGGGGAATGAAGTGTGCCTATAGTGCGGGCATTCTTGACCGCTTCCTGGATGACGGGATTTGTTTTGATGAATGTATAGGTGTGTCGGCAGGGTCCGGCAATCTGGCATCATATCTCGCAAATCAACGGGAAAGAAACCTGCATTTCTATACAATATATCAGAAACACCCGGAGTATCTCGGAATGAGGAACTATCTGAAAACCGGATCCTATTTCAATCTGCAGTATATCTACGGTACGATAACCAACTCGACCGGTATCGACCCTGTGGATTACCAGACACTGATGGATAATCCTGCCGAATACTATCTGACGGCAACCAATGCCGAGACAGGGAAGGCAGAATATTTATGTGGAAAAGATATGAAAAAAGATGATTTCCGTGCTATCATGGCAAGCTGTGCAATTCCGGTGGTTTGTAAACCAATCGAACTGAATGGCAAACTGTATTTTGACGGCGGGGTGTCTGATTCGATTCCGGTGCAGAAGGCACTTGATGACGGCTGTGATAAACTGGTGGTTTTGCTGGAAAATCCGCGGAGTTTTGTCCGGCAGCCCCAGAAATACAAGCCGTTTTATCATGTAATCCTGCGAAACTATCCGGAAGTGGTCAAAAAAATCGACGACCGGCATCTCAGGTATTATGAGGTGATAGCGCAGATCAAAAAACTGGAGGCGAAAGGAAAGGCATTTGTCTTTGCCCCGTCTCAGACGGGAAAGGTGAAGACAACTACCAAAGACTCACAGGATATACATGAGCAGTATAATCTCGGGGTCGCGGATTACGATGCCGGACGTGAGGAGCTGAAGGAGTTCCTGAGCAGGTAACGGTAAAAATCCCCATAATCATTCCCTCATTTCTGAATGTAAAAGAGAAGAACTTTTTTCACCGGGATTTTCAGATTTTGGATAAGGATGGCTTTTCCCTTTCGATAGAGGAGTCTGCCCGGAATTAGGCGCGATGCGGAGAAAAAAAGGTGGTAATCCAACACTCTCAGTTTGTATGAGATGTGTTTCTGACTTTCAGATATCCGAGGATATAGAAAACTCCGAGTAGTATTGCGATAACTCCGAAGATGAGGAACATCTCGCCGTAACCTGCTGAAATCATAATCACCGGTATGGCAGCAATGGATGCAAGAAACTGCCCAAGGTTTAAGGATACACCATAACCGCCCATCACTTTTCCCATGATTTCACGCGGAGTAATTACCCCTAGCCAGCTAAGGATGGTAGGCATTAAGAGACCGTTTCCAATACCGATAATGATTACAGATATGACAATTATCATCATAGATTCTGAAAGACCAAACAGAACGTATCCGGCACCAAGCAGGATAAACGATAGGGAAATGTTTACCATCCGGTGAATTCTGCCGGCAATCCTCCAATAAAGTGTCCCGACTATTGCAGAGAAAATGCCAAGGATACCAAGGAGAATTCCTGACAAGGCGGACGAGTTTTCAATGTATTCTGCTATCAGATACGGGAACTTTGTCGGCATTAAGAAGAACAGCATCATGCCAAGGAACAGCGTGATGTAGATGAGGACAATGGATCCGACCGGTGTTTTGTTTTCTGGCGCATCGCGGGTCATACTGACTTTTTCGCGGACCGGTTCTTTCATAGTAACCAGAGTTTCGATCAGAATGAAGAGTCCGAGTAAGTAAATGAGGAACGCCAGTCTCCAGGAAATTCCGGCAAGAATCCCTCCGCTGGTATCTAAAATGACAACCCCGATTCCCATTGCGGCTGCCTGATAACCCAATACTTTTACCCGGGACGGACCCTGGTAATAATCTGTTATCAGCGTTGTTGTTGTATTTACGATACCGGATATGCCGATACCGAGGATAATTCTTCCAACAAGAATTGCAGGCAGGCTTGACAGGAAAAACCCGGATACTCCGGCAAAAGTGAATACGGCTAAAGATATTGCCAGAATGCGGACTTTCCCGAATTTGTCAACAGCAGCTCCGATAAAAAATCCGCTGAAGACGATTGCGAGGGCGGGCAGTGTGATAATTAAAGATATTGCTGCTTCGGAGGCATCCGGAAATGCCGCACTTATTGCCGGAAGAGCCGGCGCTACAGCTACCCCTCCCATGAGAATCATCATGGAGGAGAGGAGTAAAAATACCAGTGTCCACCGCGTTGGGTGAAATGTTTTATTCTGCATCTTAAAATATCGATTTGCCCGTAATAAAAGACTGCTCCAAAAATACCTGCATGAGATGCCCCGTCATATATAAAGAGACGGACTGTGTTATGGGCAAAACGCGCATACGAAAAATGTTATTTGCCCGATGAGGTTTTATTTCGTCGAAATAGGCTGTGCGCAAGAGTTTTTTTAACGAATGCCGGACATCTTTTTACCTCCTTTGTCACTACTATATCTGTTGTTTGGTCGTGATATACCAGGGCCGGAGAAGTTGGGGATTTTATCGGCGTTCCGAAAAAAAGGAAAAGTTTTACTCGCAGATAAGCTGCTCGCGTTTGAGGGATTTGATTTTTCGTGCAGGTTTTAATCCAAAATTAAGCAGGATAAGACCCAATATTACGAGGAATACAACACAGCCAAGGTTAAACCAAGCCATCTGACCCACAACGAGCCATCCGTAGATGACCATAGCCAGATTTGCCGCGGCAATAATGAACTCGAGCCAGACAAAAGTAAACCAGAGATTTTTCATCGTTGAGAGGCGTTTTATCTTTGAGTCGATGTCGGTGTAAAGTTCGAACGGACCGCTCGCCGCCTCTTTTCGCAGGTACACCCATCTGAACACAGACGCTACGCAGATAACACCCGTATCTTCCAGGAATCTGAGATAGGCAACGCTTTCCGGCGACGTCGGAAAATTTTCCAGAAGCTCGATTTGGTAGATGTACTTTCCAGGCTCGGTCTCTTCAAAGGTATATTTTCCCATGAAGAAACCATACAGGGACATCCCCTTTGCCGCCATCTCGTTCAGCCACTTCTCCTCTTTTTCATAATCGGAGATCCATCTCCATGTTGAGTGCTTCATTGTTTTGCTCCAGTAATCTTTTTGCCGTTGGCAAGAAGTTCTTCCAGCCGGTGAATTTCACAATCCACTGCTTTTTTTCCAAATTCGGTTATCTGATATTCTTTTTTTCGGGAGTCGGACTCACCAGCGGATATAATCCATCCTTTTTCCAGGAGCGAACTGATTGCTCCGTACAAGGTCCCGGGTCCCAGATTGACCCTGCCGCTGCTCATTACCTTCACATTCTGCATTATGCCGTAACCGTGCATCGGCTCATAGAGGGAGAGCAAGATGTAGTAGGCTGCTTCGGTGAGCGGTGATTTTTCGAGAGTAAGTGTCATGCTATATTCTGTCAGGCGATATAACGTTTAACGGTATATCGCGTTCCGATATATTGTTGTATCGTCATCCGATATATTTGTTGCTGAAAAAAAGAGGGGTGACAGCGGCGGGTCGCCTGTTCAGACCCTATTCTGAGCATATATGTTGATCCGATAGTCAGATCAGGCATACTGAGTATCATGGAATTGAACGAACATGACGAGGTAGAGATGAGAATCTCATTGCCGGATGCATCAGTGACCGAAATATTTGTACCGGACTCTGCATTCGAGGCGGGATTATATCTGGATATAAAACAGATTTAACATTTTAGTGTTTTTATTTTACAAAAGTCTGCGATTGAAGCAGATGATTTTTCCCATGGGAACCGGCAATATTTTTTCCTTCCGGAATCCCCATCAGGATTCTGAAATCTGATGGAATTATCTTTATCAGAGTATAACCTGACTAACGAATAATGACATTCCAGAAATACTGTTACGGGTGCATGACTCATGGATATGCCGCGGGGTGCAGAGTGAAATGAAATACCAGGTCATTATTTTCGATATGGACGGGACTCTCCTGAATACCCTTGACGATTTGTATGATGCAGTGAACTATGT
Source organism: Methanocorpusculaceae archaeon UBA425 (assembly GCA_002506085.1). Lineage (GTDB taxonomy): Archaea > Halobacteriota > Methanomicrobia > Methanomicrobiales > Methanocorpusculaceae > Methanocorpusculum. The sequence continues at coordinate 26,786 of DAWV01000002.1, read as the reverse complement.
TTTATTGAAGTTCGGCTATCCTTTACGGACCCGTGAAGAAGTGAGAAGTTTTGTCGGAAATGGTGTACAACGTTTGGTGGATTTTGCAATTCCGAATGGACAGAACAATCCGCACCGTGAAGAAATATTTGCCGATTTCAAACAGTATTACAATATCCACGGACGAGAAAAAACACAATCCTATCCTGGTATCACGGAACTTTTACAGGAGTTGAAAAGCCGCGGGTATCAACTTGGAGTTGTTTCAAATAAATATGATGCCGCGGTAAAGACGCTGAGTGAGATATATTTCCCGGGCGTTTTTGCGACGGTGGTTGGAGAACGCGAAGGGGTACGGCGGAAACCAGCCCCGGACAGTGTTTTTGCAGTATTGAATGAGTTAAGGGCAGATACGTCCGAGGTGTTGTATGTCGGTGATTCGGAGGTAGATATCCGGACGGCGGAGAATGCCGGAGTCGCATGTATTTCTGTGGCGTGGGGATTTCGGGACAGGGATTTACTGGAACGTGAAGGGGCAAAACAGATTATTGATGACCCGTCTGAACTCCTGCAGTTTGTTGAGTAAGTTATCAGCCAGATTCTGGAATCAGGCTTTGCTTTAGGACCTGCTTTCAGAGGGACCCCTGGACGGTTTCCCAGGGGATGGTTTTATACCGGATTAGACGAATCAGATAGAGATAGAGATAGAGGTAACCAGACATGAAGAAAAATATACTTGTAATTGCCGGCAGCCCACGGAAAGGTGGAAATTCCGATCTGCTTTGTGACGAATTTATCCGTGGAGCAAAAGAAGCGGGTCATCATACAGATGAGATTTTTCTCCGGGATAAGAAAATCGGATACTGTACCGGCTGCGGGGTCTGTACGGAGAACGGAGGTAGTTGCTTACAGGAAGACGATATGACCGGGATTCTTGACAAACTCCTGGAAACAGATGTTATCGTCATGGCGACACCGGTCTATTTCTACACGCTCGACGCCCAGATGAAGACGTTCATTGACCGCACGGTACCGAAGTATACCGAAATCAGCGGTAAGGAATTCTATTTCATTATCACGGCAGCCGATGCAGATAAAGCATCACTTGAGCGGACCGTAGAATGTTTCCGGGGCTTCACGAGCTGTCTTCCAGACTCGATAGAGAAAGGGGTCGTTTATGGAGCCGGCGCATGGGCAATAGGAGATATCATCAGTATGCCCGCAATGAAGGAGGCCTATGAGATGGGCAGGGCAATAATCTGAAAATATCCGGCCTTTATTGAGAAAGAATCAGAACAGGGTGGTCTGTTCGTCACATAAACTCCTCTGACGGGCATTCGTCACCACATCACCCTCTCTCCACGTCCCAATGAGAAATGGGGATAAGGAATCATGCAGTTCGCTGTTTTTCCGGACGGTGTTCTGGTTAAAGTTGGCATAACAATACACACAACCGTGACCACAGGTATTGTACACACCAATATCGCAGTTTAGCAGACAGGAACATGACCTGCGTGTTGAAGTATTTATACCCGGATGGAGTTTACGGCAGACAGCACGTTCCAGAACCTCACGGGTAAGACAGCCGGAACAATCTACGCCATATGGCGAGAGTTCCACTCCTTCCGCACAGGATTTTATCGTTATTCCATACTCGCGGCCGATAGCACAGAATGCTTTTCCAAGCGTGATACGGTCTTTCTGTTCCACTTCTTTTCCGGCAGGGAAATTCCGTTTGGTTTTTTCATAAAGATCAAGGAAACTGATGACACAGACATCAGTATATCCGGAGAGTTCTGCCGCCATTTTTTCAAAAGACGCGATATGATACTCGGAGGAATACTTCCCAGTCAGAAAAACCGGGTCATACCGCCAGCCTATACGATTTAATCCGACAATTTCGGATAGTTTCCGAAATGAACGGATTACACTTTCAACCGCAGGGACCCGGGGTTCTATATCTTTTCCATAGGGGGTAATGGTAACATACCAGAACTGACCGAACATATCAAGTTCATGGATACGCGAAAAGCTCGGAGCAGGATTTTTTGTACAAAAATTGATACAGTCCACGATATCCGGGTTCAGCAGGTATTTCGTAACCATTTGAGGATAATACGGATTGCGTACCAGAACATATCCTTCCCGAATCCGATTGAAAAACCATTCGCTGAAGAAGGCAGGGATATCTGTCCTGCTTCCGGTATTGATTATCATAGCCGGATATTCACGAGTATAGAATTTATTTTCAACAGCATAAATGGATGCGGAACCTGACCATCCATGTGTTCAATCAGATTTCTCATGAGCGCGGGCGAATGAAATCATCAGGGAACCACATAAAATCGAAATATATATGAGGCTCCGGGCAGCATTGAATGCACAACGGAAAATTAACTAAAATTACACGTAAAATTGAAAAAGAAAAGAGCCTCAGGCGAGAATTGAACTCGCGACCTCGTCCTTACCAAGGACGCGCTATACCGCTAAGCCACTGAGGCAACAAAATATTGCGATAACAACATACAACCCGGACCAATTTAAAGATTATGGAATGATGTTCTGTATCTGAAACCGGAAACGGGTCCAAACCAAAAAATCAGGGGGGAACCCAGTTCACGCGCACAACATCTGGAGAATTTTTTTTGCGGCAACAAACGCCGTGGAAAATGCCGCCTGGATATTGTATCCGCCAGTATCCCCATCCAAATCCATGACTTCTCCTGCGAAAAAAATACCCGGAGCGATTTTGGATTCACAGGTTTTTTTATTAATTTCAGTCAGGGAAACACCGCCCGCAGTACACATAGCCACGCCGAAATCGCCCGGCCGGTCAATCGAAACCGGAAAATCCGTCAGATTTGCAACAAGCGCACCCCGCATTTTTGCCGTAAGCTGTGCTCCAGTCGTTTCCTCGGGAATTCCTGCCGCAAAAACAAGAGCACGCAAAAGGCGCTCGGGACAGGATAAACCCGAAAGGAGATTATAGACCAGCTTTCCTCCGGACAAAGCAGTCCTTTCCTTAAGAAGAGCATCCACTTCGTTCGGGGGGAGAGGCGTAAAGGCAATTTTCAGCACATCGCCCGCCCGCATCCATCGGGATGAATCCAGAATGACCGGACCCGAATAGCCAAAACGGGTAATCAGCAAATCACCATCTCGTGTAATGAGCTTCTTACCATCATGCCAGATGGTGACCTTGGCCGAAAGAGAGATTCCCGAGAGATCACGGAGAATGTGATCCGCCACATATACAGGTGTCAGAGAAGGCTCCGGCGGGATGACGGCGTGACCCAGACCTTCGGCAAGTGGGTAACCGTCACCTGTCGAACCGGTTGCCGGATACGACATCCCCCCGGTGGCGATCACCACAAATTTCGTCTGATACGTAGCGACGGGCGTCTGCACTGCGTATCCCCCCCCTTTCGGGGATATAGACTGCACAGACTCGCGATACGAAATTTCCACACCAGCCTCATCGCAGGCAGCGAGCAACGCATCCAAAACATCATCTGCGAGAAGGGAAACCGGGAATACTTTGCCGTTTTCGTTCGTCTGCACAGGCACACCATGTTTTTCAAAGAAATCCATCGCTGCCTGATTAGAAAACGCCATCAACGCAGGTTTCACAAACGCCCTGTGATCACCATAATTTGCAGATAATGCTTTCACATCGCCCGCGTGGGTCAGATTACACTGACCTGAGCCGGAAAGCAGAAGTTTCCGCCCCGGCAGTTTCATTTTTTCCAGGATGAGAACTTTTGCCGGCGCAAGATTTGCCGCACAAAAAAGCCCGGCTGGCCCCGCTCCCACAATTACAACATCATATTCCGGCATACTCGTAGTTAGTACTTTGCCCCAAACCCTTATTATTAATCCCCTCCAATAGATACGAAGCACTTAGGTGCTGACTGAAGTAAGTCCGACGTGTCTGTCTATAATGACACTGCCTTTTGGCTATGGGATTACGACGAGTCAGCTGTATTATACATGCTGCTCTTTTCGTGACTTACGATCATACCTGATAAATTACAGTATCCGCGAATACGTCGTCAGGTTGGTTTTCCACCCGGTACGGTGGGTGGACAGTCCTTTCGCGAGGTGATAAATTATGGCACGAATGCATGCTAGAAGAAGAGGTATATCATCCTCTGTCAGACCATACAGAAAAGAGATTCCGGCATGGTCAAACTCCGATGTCAAAGAGATCGAGGGTAAAATTATCGAGCTGCGCAAAGCAGGTCTCACCTGCGCACAGATCGGTCTTGTTCTCCGTGACAAGCACGGAGTCCCGAATGTAAAACTTGCAACGGGCAAGAGAATCAACGCCATTGTTCGTGAAAACGACATGGACACTGCAATCCCCGAAGATCTGCGTAACCTTATGCACAAGGCTCTCGGAATGAGAAAGCACCTTGTTGAGAACAAGAAAGATTACCACAACAAACGTCAGCTTCATTTAACAGAAGCAAAAGTTCGCAGACTCGCCAAATACTATGTTGGTACAAAACGCTTACCAGCTGGCTGGGTCTACAAGCCGGAGACTTTAGAGATTCTTCTGTCCAGATAAATCATCATAACCTATGTCACTTGAAGAAGCCGCCAAAAAAATCGCTGACCGCCTGAGAGGGATGGAGTACGTGGAAATGTATGCCCATCACGATGCAGACGGTATCGCCTCGGCGGCAATTATGTCCATTGCCTTGAAAAGGGCAGGCATCGCGTTCCGGCTCCGGTTTTTACCGGTTCTGACGAACACTGATGTCACCAATCCGGACATTTCCCTTCTGTGTGATTTAGGAGCGTCGTGCGCCGGTCTGCCGGAGACGACGATGATTATCGATCACCACGTGCCCTACAACACATCCCAATACCATATAAACCCGCGGCTCTTCGGTGCAGACGGCGAAACGGACCTTTCCGCTGCCGGCTGCGCTTACCTTGTCGCCAATGCTCTTTTAGATAACCGTGACCTTGCCGGTCTGGTTCTTCTTGGCATTATCGGAGACAGACAGACACTTACCGGGATGAATGAAAAAATCATCGGTGAGGGGATTGCAAATAATCTGATTAATCCGGGAAGAGGTCTTCTTCTTGCCGGCAGGACAACCAAAGAGCAGATCGAATCTGCGTCTCTTCCTTATCTTCCGGGTCTTTCCGGAAACAGTGAGGAGGCCGGGGATATTATGAAAATATGCTCGGACAAGACGTCGGATGAGAAATATCTCGGGTGTCTTTTATCAGAGATTATTGCACGGTCCAATGCTTCGTATGATGCCCTGATGAATCTGTACGGGGATTGCTGGAGTCTTGAGCGGGAAGTCATCCGAAATGCACATTCCCTTACGATGGTCGTTGATGCCTGCGGAAAAGCAGGCAGAACCGAACTCGCTTTCGGGCTGGCATGCGGCGATGCTTCTCTTCTGAAAGAAGGCTGGGAGACTGCCCTCTCTTTTAAGAAAAGGGTAATTGAGTCGGCGGGTGCGGCGAAGAAGGTCGCAAAGAATGCATGGATGGTAAATTCTGCTGATACGGCAAGTGATGTCGCTGACATGTTTGCCAATTCAGAGAATAAACCGGTCTTTGTTCTTGGCAGAGCGGATTCGTATCTAAAGGTGTCTGCCCGGGCGCCCTTATCGGCAGACGTTAATTTTGAGCAGTTCATCGTATCTGCCGCAAAGACGTTTGGCGGAACCGGCGGAGGTCATAAGACCCGTGCAGGAGGAGAACTTCCTCTCGCATGCGAGGCTGAGTTTGTCAAATCCCTGGAGGCATTTGCATGAAGATTTCGGGCGAAATACGGTCGAAGAATCTGAGTGCAGATGAGATTGAAAAATCTCTTTCTCCGGATAATTGCGGATTCATTGAGACATCTTTTGAAGATGGCTGTATTGTGGCAAAGGTGAGCGGTGAATCGCTCCGGTCGGTTATTGCGACAGTTGATGATTATCTGATGAATCTCTCAGTCGCAGAAAAGCTCGTTGAGACAATCTGCGAAGAGAATACGTTAAAAAATAATTCAGGTGAATAAACCATGGCAAGAAAAAAGCAGAGTGGCGGACGCAAACTTGAGGGATGGAAAGCAAAGAGCTGGATTAAGGTCTATGCTCCGGAGTTCCTCGGTAAGCAGTTCATTGGAGAAATTATTTCTTCAAATCCGGAAAACATTCCGGACCGTGTAATGACGGTTAGTCTCGGTGAGTTAATCCAGGACTATTCCAAGCAGAATGTTCGTACATCTTTCAGAATTATGAACGTTGGAGGAGATGCAGCATACACCCAGTTCAACGGTCATGAAATGACGAAAGAGTTCGTTCGTGCAATGGTAAAGAAGCGGGCCTCCCGTATCGACAGCACTATCTCGGTTACTCCCCTTGGAAGCGCCCGTGAACTGCAGGTTACGATTACTGCATTTACCATTAACCACGCAAGACTTACCCAGGTTCACGAGATTCGTGCAATGATGGTGAAGGTTGTAGAAGACTACGCAAAGGAAGCAGACTTTGAGACCTTTGTTTCCGCTATGCTGAAGGGCGATCTTTCCAAGAAGATGTTCGAGGCATGCAAACCGATTTTCCCGATTCGCAGAATCGAGATTATCAAGTCCGAGTCTGTCAGCTCAGCTGCAGCTCGTTCAGCAGCGCTTATCCGATAAAACCGGATAAGTTCTCTTTTTTAGCATTCGTGCAATGCCGCGGAATGTTATATTATCTCATAATAGTGTATCCAAAAATAAACAGGTTAGTCTCCAGGATAATTCTGGAATCACCGACAAGTCACGTTAATCAGATGTGCCGGAAAACAAACCACCGGTCTTTAACATATTCGGCGTAATATACAAATAATATGAAATATGTTAACTATTTACTCCTTCTGATAATCGCGGCAACACTTATATTTGCTGCCGGGTGTATATCAGAAGAACCCGGACCAGAGGTAGTCATGCCCTGCAATATTACCGGATCCTGGACGACGACATCCTCAATATCCCACATGAGTGGTGCGGATGGATTTACATATGAGGTAGATAACGGAATTTTTGATGTGACATATCAGGAAGGCAGACTCTTTTCCGGGAATTACGCCAACACAAGCTTCTACGGTAACTTCTGCGGCGAAAACGCGACCCGGTTTATTCTCACCAAAGGAAACGGGGAAAATTCCGGAAATGTTTCTGAAATACTGATCGGCACTATCATTAGTGAGAACGAAATCCGGATTTCCGGTGCAGAATTCGAGGATCCCGGACGTGTTTCTCCGGCTGAGGACAGTACATCAGGGGCACGCGTATTCACCCTTGTGAGAAACGGGGCAACCATTACCAATGTCACCTACCCGGACCTTGCCGGGACCTGGACATTGGTAAATGGTTCAATAATCTCACTTAACGGTACGAGAACAATTTCCGGCGGGAGCCTCGTTGTAGAGAAGCAGGAAGGAGCTGTTTTCTATGGTATTATCGACACGGGTAACCGGACCGGGACTCTCGGTTACACGAACTTCACCGCAGTAATGTATGGTGATAACACAGAAATCCCAAAAATTCTCCTCTCAGAGGATGGCGGAGGAATCTGGTTCGGATCACGAATGCCTGGGGGAATTACGATATCCCGCATTGATAACAACCACACGGACGACAGTGTTTCGATTATTTCAAAAACCTACCGGAAGACTGAGACAACAAACGGCACCGCTCCTATTGTCCCTGATGTAACCGGAACCTGGAATACAGTGATACAGGTTGTAATATCAGAAAACGGGTATGATACCACCCTCCCGTCGGAGTATAACATTCGTTTGGATTACCAGAAGGGTAGATTTTTGATTGGATCCACATCCTATATGGGAGTTAATGAGGGACCAATGGGCGGTTTTGTTTCATCCTCCGGAGAGGTAACACTTTTCAAAAATAATAAAAACGGAGGGGTCTATCTTGCCATCGGTCAGCTTTATGATGATACTCTGCGTCTGAGCGAGATATTCACCGAGACAGGGACGATTTACGCCTCATGTATAGAAACTGTGCGGACCTGAGTTCACACATTCATCTTTTTTTCTGTAAATGAAGACTCCCACTGAATGCAGGACACGGAAATACCATCACGTGCATTTTCTATGACGAGTTCTTCGCCGTCTGCAAAAAGAGTCATCCCGGTAAACTCGTCGGCTGAACAGAGTAGATTCTGCTCGGGATGAGTTCCGCGCTTTATGTCGCACCGCATCTCTATTTTTTCGGCGGCTGAGATTACATAGGAAAGTCGTTTGCCTGCGGGGTGGGTTTTCGGGAGAGCAATCACCGGCAGATGATGCGTCCGGACCAGCTCTAAAAGAAAGAGAGCCGGAAGAATATCTCCTCCTTCCGGAGCTGACACGATAATCAGATCTCCCGGGTAGACGCCCTGAACAATTTCTTCCGTGTCGGTTTCGATCATAAGAGGGAATTTTTCAAAGGCTCTGTTTATCAAAAGAAAAGAGGAGGAACCTTTCACTACAACCGGCATGTCACCTATGAACGGAATACGGATTTTACCGGTCATATGAAGTTACATCTCAGTAACGTCTTCTGACTGGCAACTGGGGCACATCGGGTGTTTACCAAGTCCCGTAAACGATGACCCGCAGTCATTGCATTTATATCTCTTGCCTCTTCCCTTTAACGGGTCGTTGAGGTCGACATCGACCGGTCCGCCTGCTGAACACATAATTCTTTTTTGGGCGGGGAAGGTATTATGCGTGTCGGTAATACCTGATACTTAAATAGAATCGGGGAGAATACCTGTTCTAATGTCAGATATCCAGAAGAAGTTCATCATCTACTTCTGCATAATTGGCTGTTTCGCGATATTCTCTACAACAATCGCGAAAAACCCGGTGCTTCCCCTCTATGCAGCCTCACTTGGAGCGAATGACGCATATCTGGGACTGATTGCCGCTGTTTCCCCTCTTGCCGGGATTATTTTCAGTTTTCCAATAGGAGTGATGTCAGACAAGCTTGGCCGGAGAAAACTCCTCATAGCCTCGGGTTGTGTTTTTCTGACCGCACCTCTCCTCTATCTTCTCATAGCAGACCCGGTCTTCCTTATTCCGGTCAGATTCTTCCATGGACTGGCAACCGCAATTCTCGGACCGGTTGCAGGAGCCGCAATAGCTGAAAAATTCGGTGAAAATAAAGGCACGATGATGGGGACATACGGTTCTGCCACGCTTGCCGGCAGAACTGCCGCTCCTCTGATTGGTGGAATAATTCTTACGCTGTTTGCCCTCGCTCCGGGAAATACCGCATACCACATGGTATATCTCGCAGCGTTTTGTGCTGCAATTCCGGTATTCATTCTGATATTATTCTTCCGCGATTCAAAGAGCCTGGTCAATAAAGTTACAGCTGCCGATTTCATCAACAGTCTGAAGGTGTTCCTTTCCAACAAAGGTCTGCGAGCGGCGTCCACAGCAGAGATGATTACCTATTTCTGCTACGGGACCTTTGAAACGTTTCTGCCGGTATATCTTCTTTTAAGCGGCGTCCCAACCTGGCAGACAGGAATTATCTTTGCAGTGCAGGTTGTAATCATTGCCTTGACAAAACCATTCTTCGGCAGGCTTGCAGACCGCGGGAATCCGCACAAACAAATAGCCGCAGGTATGCTTCTCACCGGCGGCTCTCTTGGTGCTATCGGACTTTCCCAGAATTTCGGGATACTGCTCGTTGTAAGCTGTGTGTTTGGAATCGGCATGTCGCTTTCAACCGTGGCAACGAACGTGTATGCGGCCGATACGGCAAAAAAGGATGAAATCGGGGCATCACTTGGTGCCCTCTCCTCAATAATGGATATCGGCCATGCATCGGGACCGCTTGTGTGCGGTGTTGTTATCATGTTCGCCGGGTATCAGACCGGGTTCGGTCTTTGCCTTGTGCTCGCATTCCTTACAACATTACTTGTCCTTTGGACGGGAAAAAAAAGTAAAAGGTGATTATAGGTTAAGGTAGTGACTCAGAGGTTCAAGGGTTACCTTGTTCGTCTTCATCGACTCGATTGCCTGAACTGCCGCTTCCGCCCCGAAGAGCGTGGTTATGTAGGGAATCGAGTAGTCGATACTTGCCCGCATAATCTGCAGATGGTCAGCCCGTGCATTCTTATCGCCCGGTGTGTTGATAAGTAAATCAACATCCATTGCGCGAATCATATCCAGAATGTTCGGCGAACCTTCCTGAACCTTTCTTACAAGATTCATCGGGATATTCTGCTGGGCAAGGAACTTGACTGTTCCTTCTGTTCCATAGAGTGAAAAGCCGAGGTCGTAGAGTTTCTGGGCAATGGGCAGAATTTCTGTCTTCTGTTCATTTGTGACCGAGATGAACACATTTCCCTTCAGTGGGATGGTATTGTCTGCTGCCTGGCTTGCCTTGTAGAATGCTCTGCCGAAATCATAATCAATACCGATGACTTCACCGGTACTCTTCATCTCCGGACCGAGAATCGGATCGACTCCGGGAAGTCTGGAGAATGGAAGAAGAACTTCCTTTACGGCAACATGCTTAATCTCTTTTTCCGTGTAGTGAAGGTCTGCAAGTTTCTTGCCGATCATGAGTTTGGCTGCAATCTTTGCGAGAGGGATGCCGGTTGCCTTTGAAACAAACGGAACGGTTCTGCTTGCTCTCGGGTTTGCTTCAAGAACATAGACAGTGCCATTCTGGATGGCATACTGAATGTTGATTAACCCAATCACGCCAAGAGAAAGAGCAATCTTTCTGGTGTATTCCTTGACGGTTGCAATCTGTTCCGGGGTGAGTGTCTGGGTCGGGATGACACATGCGGAGTCTCCGGAGTGGACACCTGCCTCTTCGATGTGTTCCATTACACCGCCGATGAGAACTTCGGTTCCATCACATACTGCATCGACATCCAGCTCGGTCGCATTGTTGAGATATCTGTCGATTAAGACCGGGTGGGTGTTGGAGACACGAACTGCTTCTTTGATGTAGGTTTTGAGTTCGAGTTCATCGTGAACGATTTCCATACCTCTGCCGCCGAGAACATAACTTGGCCGGACTAAGACCGGGTAGCCGATTCTCTCTGCGATTACATAGGCTTCTTTTTCGGAGTAAGCAGAGCCGTTCATCGGCGAGGGGATATTATCCTTTTCCAGAAGAACGCTGAACCGGTTTCTGTCTTCCGCGACATCCATGTTGTCCGGGCTTGTTCCGAGGACTTTTGTCTTCAGACCAAAGAGTTTAATCTCTTCCTGGATTGGAATGGCTAAGTTCACGGAGTTCTGACCGCCGAACTGAACCAATACACCGTCGTAGTCGCCTTTTCTCAAGATGTTGACAACATCCTCAAGCTGCATCGGTTCAAAGTAGAGGCGGTCTGACGTATCGAAGTCGGTTGAGACCGTCTCCGGATTGTTGTTTAAGACGTGAACTTCGATTCCTTCTTCACGCAGTGACTTGACTGCGTGAACCGTACAGTAATCAAACTCGATACCCTGACCGATACGAATCGCACCGGAACCGAGAATGAGAACTTTTTTCGTGTCGGATACCGGAAGTTCGCACTCCTGCTCCCATGTGGAGTAGTAGTAAGGGGTTTTTGCCGGGAACTCTGCCGAGCAGGTATCGACCATCTTGTAGGTCGGGAGGCCGACTAGGCTCTCGATCTTGTAGATATTCCATCCGGTGAGTTCACGGATTTCAGCGTTGGAGAAACCAAACTTCTTGGAGGTCTTAACGAGTTCTTCGGTCGGGTGTTCACGGAGTTCGAGTTCGATGTCCACGATGTTCTGGATTTTTTCCAGGAAGAACGGTTCAATCTGGGTGAGGTCGTAAACTTCCTGAACGGTCATTCCAAGGCGGAATGCATCAAAGAGGGTCGGGAATCTCTCGTCAGTCGGGCGGGAAAGAATCATCCTGATTTCGTTTAAGTCAGTGTGACGATAGATATCGGTATCAAGTGAGCGGAGAGCTTTCTTGAATCCCTCTTCGACAGTCCTTCCGATTGCCATGACTTCACCGGTACTTTTCATAGAGGTGGTAAGTGTCCGGTCTGCTGTCTTGAATTTGTCAAAGGGCCATCTTGAAACTTTGACAACGACGTAGTCAACTGCCGGTTCGAAACAGGCTGGCGTGCATCCCGTGACGGTGTTCTTGATTTCATCAAGATGGAGACCGATAGCGACTTTTGCTGCCACACGGGCAATCGGATACCCGGTTGCTTTGGAGGCAAGAGCCGAGGAACGCGAGACACGCGGGTTGACTTCAATAACCCGGTAGTCGCCGTTGTTAAATGCGAACTGAATATTGCATCCACCCTGGACATTGAGTGCACGGATGATTTTGATTGCCGCACGCCGCATGATGCCGAACTCGTCAGAGGTAAGTGAGAGAATAGGTGCAACGACAACGGATTCTCCGGTGTGGACTCCCATAGGGTCGACGTTTTCCATTCCGCAGATGATGATACATGTATCAGCTGCATCACGCATGACTTCGAACTCGATTTCGTTCCAGCCTTTAACCGATTCCTCGATCAGAACCTGATGAACCCGGGACTTTGTTAAACCATATTCAACAATCTTCTTCAGTTCATCTTTGGTGTTGGCAACTCCTCCGCCGCTTCCGCCAAGTGTGTAGGCAGGACGGATAATTGCAGGAAGACCGACTTCCGCAAAGGCTTCGTCAAGCTGTTCTATCTTAGTTAAGATGAAACTCTTTGGAACCGGCTCGCCGATCTGAATCATCAGCTTCTTGAAAAGATCACGGTCTTCGCCGTGATAGATTGCGTCAATCGGTGTTCCAAGAATCTGGACACCTTCAAGGGCTCCCATTTCATAGAGTTCGGCCGTGAGGTTCAGAGCGGTCTGTCCGCCCATGCCGGAGAGAATGCCGTCTGGCTTTTCCTTTTTGATGATTTGTGCGATTATTTCTGCTTTCAGCGGCTCAACATATACTTTGTCGGCGGTTTCAGGGTCTGTCTGAATTGTTGCAGGGTTGGAGTTGACTAACACAACTTCAATTCCTTCTTCACGCACAGCTTTACATGCCTGGCTTCCTGCGTAGTCAAACTCAGCTGCCTGTCCAATCTGAATAGGTCCAGATCCGATGAGGAGGACTTTTTTAAGTGAGGTGTTTTTAGGCATCAGGGATTCCTCTGTACATGATATCGTAAATTGGTTTTTCTACACCATCGTAGATTCCATCGTGTTCGGGGTGGAACTGCACACAGTAGATTCCAAGGTCATTGTTGACGAAACCTTCGACTGTGCCGTCGTTTGCATTGACACAGTTGACGTCACAGCCTTCGGGAAGACTGTCAGCGACTACGGCGTATCCGTGTCCCTGGAAAGTGACGGCAACCGTGCCGTCCGAGAATTTGACAGGCTGACTTGCCCCTCTGTGACCAAGTTTGAGTTTTTCAACCTGACCACCGAGAGCGGCAGCGATGATTTCCGTACCCATGCAGACTCCGTGGACCGGGATGGTTCCAAGGATGTCTTTTACACAGGAGATTGCTTTTGGTGCGGCAAACGGATAGCCCGGACCGTTGGTGAGGAAGAGAGCACTCGGTTTGTCGGCAAGAATTACATCAGCGGTGGTTCCATACGGATAGACATAGATGTCTGCACCGCGTTTTTTGAGGCTGGTGAATATGGATTTTCTGCATCCAAGGTCAAGTACTGCAATTTTTTTGCCTTTACCCATGATATGATAAGGAGCAGCGCAGGTTACCCCCGGAATAAGTTCGCGGGTTTCCTGAACCGGAGCATTCTGTGCCATACTGACGGCTTTGTATCCGTCGTCAGAACCGGTAATCAGAGCAGCACGCATGACGCCCTGCTCCCGCAGCTTAATGGTAAGCATCCGGGTGTCTACGTCTTCAATTCCGATGAGGTCGTTTTCCTCAAAGAATTCACCTAGTGACGGCTGGTGTTTCGGGTGAACGCAGAGTTCACGCACAATTGTTCCCGCAGCGTGAACTTTGTCATGCTGGAGCTGGTCTTTGTTTGCTCCATAGTTCCCGATTAATGGATAGCCGAACATGAGTAGTTGTCCGGATACGCTCGGATCACTAAGAGCTTCCATGTATCCAGTGGATACAAGGTTGACAACCATTTCACCGGAAGCAGAGCCTTCAACGCCAAAGCCGGTTCCGGTTACGATTGTCCCATCTTCTAGTCCTAAGACAGCTTTCATGATTTTTATCTAATACATGTCAGCAGATTAGATAATAAGGGTTATCTCTGATAACAATAGCTAAACAAAATAAAATATATTCTTATGCTAAACACTATTGTTTAAATTACCAATTACAATGATTAGTAATTTGAACTATATACTTATTCAAGGGAGAGACATTCATTATCCGGCATATTCTTTTTTTCTTCAATCCATGGAAGGAGGTCAGGTTATCATATTTCCCATCATTTTGTTGTACATAACCCGGGTTACAGCGCAATCAACTCCTGACACGGAGAATTATCCGATTATATTTATTCCGGGCAAAAGGGCAGCCGGAGGCATGATTTTTCCGGAACTGCTCATGTTTGTAATCCGGATGCTGCCGGTGATTAAAAAAAAGTTATTTGCCAAGAATCTCCATCACAATCCTGCCATAGGCAGGTCTTGTGATGACGACTCCTATTAAGACACCAAGGATACTGATAATTGCAAATCCTTTGAGGGTGGACAGATCCATCACAATCAATGGAATCATAGCAATAATCACTGTGGCAGCCGAGGTCATGATGATGACAAGGGCCCTCTTCAGACGCTTGAGATAGAGAGCCTGGGACGGGACACGGCCTTCGTGAATGACCTCATCGGTGATAATGACCAGCTGGTCAATGCCGGTTCCAAGAACCGCAATCAAAGCCGCTATAGCTGCAATATCCAGCTGCTGGATAAAGACCGCTATGCCGAGAAGAATGATAATCTCAGCAACGTTCGTTCCAATCATCGGGAGAACGATTTGAGGTGTGCGGTATCTCAGATACACCAGTAAAGCAACAGCCGCAAGAGCGGCAATTCCTGCAATCACGCATATGACTTTGAAGTAATCCCCGAGGACAGCCGAGGTTGAGCCAGATCCGGCAATCTCCACTTCTACTGGCAGAGCACCGGCACGCAGATGAATTTCAAGCTCCTGCGCCTGTGCCTTGCCTGCATCGCCGGAACCGGTTCCTGCATACAGACTGTTCACCGGATTCTTAGAAATTGAAGCGGCAAGATCAGACGAGAGCGGGGCACTGTAAACAAGGTTACCATCAAGGTACATGACCAGTTCATGGGCACTTGGATTCGTGGTTGCACCATAATAGATACAGGCCTGCTGAAGGGCGGCGGCTCCTTCATTGTTAATACCGAATCCCACGCCCCAGTTATCGGAGCCGGCGGGATTCTGTGAGGGTGTCTGAACTGAAACAACCGAATCGCCGTATAAGACATGAGCCGTTTCATTGCCGGTCGTAACAATACGGAGCTCGAAAAGACCCTGGGTTCCTACAAGTTCCTGAGCGGTCTGCATATCTACGCCTGCCATCTCGACACGGACGTACTGGGAAACACCATTGATATTCGTAAGTGTGTTGATCTTCACATCACTTGTTCCCAGACTGTTAAGCTTGGATTCAAGAATCCGTTTAACACTGTCGGCAGTTTCTGTCCCGACCCCGGGTTCATAACCGACAAATTTGGCACCCGCTGCCTCAACTGCGGCACGAAGTTCGCCCTCAGTCGCCGATTTCTGGACTTCGACCTTTGTCTCGTCTATCGGAACGACAGTACAGTCAAGTGTTTTTCCCATACTTTCTGCAACGGCGTTTACATCGGCACCCTGACCGATAGTTACGACTTCAGACTGGAACTCCAGCTGAATCCACGAGCCTCCTTCTAAATCAAGACCAAACTGAAGATTCGTAGCGCCTTCCCGATCACCGAACGGGACAAAGATTGCTGCAAGCGACAGAGCCACCAATACGAGTACGAGAATCACTCTCGGGTCTCTGATAACAGCAGCCCAGCCGGTGTACACCTTCTTCTCTTTTTTTGGTGCGGACATGTTTTTTGAACTCATTGTTTAGCACCTTTGATGTTCTTTTTGGGTTGTTTTGGAGTATACTGCGGTTTCTCTTCCATCTTGGCAAAATACAGACGAAGAATTCCTGCATTAAATACCCAGGTGAAAATTATATCTGTAATCAGACCTATGATTAATACGGCCGCAATGTTGTAGAGCGTTGGAACCTGACCAATGAATGCAACAATGAACATGGCAACAATTGCACCAAGTGTTGTGGTCGTCATGATGATACCAGTCCGGAATGCTCCGGACAACTTTTCCTCAAGTGTTCCCTGACGCTTGAGAACTTTTGTCGTCAGGAGAATGTTGCTGTCAACCGAGTACCCGATAAGCATCAGGAGAGCCGCAGTTGTTGCAAGGGAGAGCTCAATACCGACAATATTCATGACTGCCGCAGTAATAGTGATATCGGCAATTCCTGCACAGACGACGGTCACAGCCGGGATGATTTTTCTGAAGGCGATGAAAACAACGACAGCCATTCCGATGAAGGCGATGAAAATTGCCCACATTGCCTGACTCTGGAGGGTAGCTCCGAAGTTTGCACCTATCTGGTCGATACTTGCATCAGGATATTCTGCAAGAGTGTATGCATTGAACTTCATCATTTCCTCATTGGACATGGGACCGAACTTTAGGTAGTAACCTCCGGACCCGATACCTTCGTCGATGGCTTTCAGATTATATCCATCGTAAAAAGCGATAATCTCTTCTTTGGTATCATCCGTGTGGATGGTGACGGCAGTTCCACCGGCAAAATCAATGCCGGGCGTGACAGGCATTCCTGTCATCGCGAAAGTAATAATGACAATCACCAGAGCGATACCGAAAAGAGCGGCAGGTATTGCCACCATACGTTTCGAATCGTATTTGTTGATGTCGTATTTGGGGAAGTCCATAATTGAACTAATATTTACGTTCAATGAATATATACACGTTCATATGAAGCGGATTTAAGAATCAGAGAAGTGGGGTGGCCCGGCTTACATATTTAGGGGCGGCAGATTATCAGATCCGCATATATATCTATAAAAATAGTTGAAGATAGCGACCCTGATTACTTTGATTCAGGACCGCCTTTCTGCTCAATCATGTCCGCGATTGTCGCGTTTGCATGATGATAACGGGGACGATAGGCAGTTTTTCCTCCACATGAAATTGCCTGGACCGGACAAAACTGGAGACAGGCAAGGCAGCCTTCGCATTTGTGGAGCCATTCCTTCTTACCGTGGGGAAGACCGCGGATGTTATTCACCGGGCAGACTTGGGCACAAATCAGGCATCCATTACAGGAAGGATTTACGATGAATTTTTTGTCGAAGTTATGGATACGTTTTATGAAGGGACCATATATCACGTGCATAAGGGTGCCGGCAAAGCTGAAACCTGAAAGGACATGCCGGCGTTCTTTAATCTCTTCCACAATCACGGAAACTTTACGAACAGCATTTTCCCGGATGGTTTTCTCGACGGGTTTCGTTGGAGGGTCGGAAAGGGGAATATAGTTGTCGGGCATCTGAATCCACCAGCTGGCATCGAGCTTGTGCCCGCTTTTTTCACAAAGGGCGGATATCTGTTTTGTCGGCGAACCACTTTTGCCGCCTTCGGTGACGACAGAGAAAACATACCCTGCGTGAGTTAGGTCAAGGAGAGTAAAGAATTTTGCTACGATGTTTGGGAGACCCATTCCGTAGAGCGGGTACACGATTCCAATGTTTACGTCTGCCGGAACGGTAATTTTCTCACCTGCGAACATGAGTTTGGGGATGGGTGCAAGTTCGGTGTCGGGGAGCCGGGTGGAGATTGCTTTAGCCACGGCAAGTGAATTGCCTGTTCCGGTAAAGTAGTAGAGTATAGTTTTCATAGTGAGGCGCACCTCCGTTTTGTATTTATGGATAGTCTGTGAGAATAATGCTTGTGGCTGAAAAAATGATTCTCCTCCGGCAGTTTCCGAATACGAATCTGCAAAATCGGTAATGTTACTGATAATAAAAGGGCAGGAGATAGTCAATCCCATATACCATGAACACAGAAATTATATTGGGGTGCTGTGGCAGACCTAAATTGGACTGCCGCGGCTGAGATTATACCCATTTAACCTGATCCGGGTAATGCCGGCGTAGGGAGCATTTTTCCTCTATCTGCCTATGCATTATCCACCTGAATTCAGGGAGGATAACAAAATGGACTTGGAAGTAACCAAAGCAATCACAGATTCCTGGTTTTTAAGACTTCGGGATAATCTATGTCTTGATGTAGCGATTGTAGGAACAGGCCCGTCCGGGCTTATCGCCGCAATAAAAATTGCAGAAGCAGGCTATAAAGTATCCATGTTTGAGAGCAAACTTGCTCCGGGGGGTGGTATGTGGGGCGGCGCCATGCTGTTTTCATCTATTGCGATTCAAAACGAGGCAGTATATCTTTTGGATGAACTTGAAATCCCTTATGAAAGATATAATGAAAATCTCGTCATCTGCGACAGTGTTCTGGCAACATCAGCCCTGATATACAGAGCATCAAAGAGAGGCGTTCTGATTCACAACGGTATGAGCGTGGAAGATGTGGTGTTTAAGGATGACAGAGTATCAGGCGTTGTTGTAAACTGGGGTTCTGTTGTAAGAGAAGGTCTGCATGTAGACCCTCTTTCCTTCAGAGCAAAGATTGTTGTGGATGCAACAGGACACCCCTGCATGGTTTCTGAAACTGTTGCAAAAAAGAATAACATCACTCTTAATACACCGACTGGAAAAGTCTGCGGTGAGCGTTCCTTAAACGCCGCTGAAGGTGAAGCGGAGACTGTTCTAAATACCAAAGAGATTTATCCGGGGCTCTATGTCTGCGGTATGGCAGCAAACGGAGTATTCGGATCCCCGCGTATGGGACCGGTATTCGGGGGGATGCTGCGTTCCGGAGAAAAAGTTGCAAAACTGATTATTGAGGAGTTAAAGTGATAAAAAATGACTTCGGGCTCTACCTGATAATTACTAAACCTTTTTTTCCCTACAAGAAGATTGCCGAAACTGCAGTTAAGTATAATGTGAAATACCTTCAACTGAGGGAAAAAGAATTATGTGACAGGGAGATTCTGCAGGCAGCATCTGAGATTATGAGTGTCACAGATAGAACTGAAACAAGGTTTGTGCTGAATGACCGGGCAGACCTTGCATATCTCTGCGGTGCGGACTGCCTTCATCTGGGCCAGGATGATATCAGCATAACGGATGCAAAAAAAATATGCGGCGAAAACGTTTGTGGGTATGGACTCTCAACCCATAATCTTGAACAGGTAAAAGAAGCGGTAAAACTAAAACCAGATTACATCGGGTTTGGACCAATATTTCAGACCCCCACAAAGAAAAAGCCCGATCCTGTGACGGGAACAGAGATAATCGCAGAAGCAGTCAAACTGGCAGGCGATGTTCCGGTTGTTGCAATCGGAGGGATTGATGGAGAAAACATCACCCGGGTTCTAAATGCCGGTGCAAGAAATGTGTGCATGGTCCGGTATTTAATGGACAGTATCCATTTTGAGACGAGAGTAAAAGAGACGGTAGAAATCCTGAATGATTACGGTTTGTGATTCAAAAGAAAAATCAAAAATACCAGTGCTGCGAGAGGGATCCGAACCCCCGATCTCGGGATTATGAGTCCCGCGCCCTAACCGGCTAGGCCACCGCAGCGAATGTGCATAAAATGAAGGATGTGCTGAAATATATAGATTACGAAACGCCAGCCGAAAATAATCTTTCTGCATGAGGCATTCAGTATATACTCAATGTCACCGGAACCCAAAAGGGTATTACCTCACCAATGAAACATATCTGAGAAGAATGCCCCGACCAAAAATACTCTTAACCAACGATGATGGTATAAATTCCAGTGGTCTCTGGGCTGCATATGATGCCCTTTCAACCTTTGCCGACGTAAGAGTCGTTGCACCGGCAACCCAGCAAAGTGCAGTCGGCAGATCGATTTCAATATTTGAGCCGCTCAGAATGAACAAAGTCACGATGCATGGAACACAGGCATACGCCGTGGGAGGTAGACCGACAGACTCCCTTCTGCTTGGTTTGTATGGACTTGGTCTCAAGCCTGACCTCGTGGTCTCGGGCATCAACCTCGGAGAAAATATTTCGTTCGAGTCAATTACCACTTCAGGAACAGTCGGTGCCGCCATGGAAGCTGCGAACCAGGGAGTCCCGTCTCTCGCATATTCCCTGCAGATGAGCGATTTAGGAAATAAAGCCGAAAAACCGAGATCCCGACCACTGGATTTTACCCAGAGCAAAGAAGTCATGATAAAACTCACCAAACTGTTTCTCGAAAAAGGTCTGCCGAAAAACAGCCACCTTATTAATATCAATATTCCTGCAGCCAAAATCGAAGGCTACGAGGTCACGGTTCTCGGTGAACGGCTGTTTAAGACATCGGTTGAAAAAAGAATCGACCCGAGGGGCAAGCCCTACTACTGGATTAACGGAGAACTTATCTACATCCCCGAAGAGCATTCCGATGTCACGGCACTCCGGCAGAATCTTGTGTCGATAACGCCGCTTACCATGGATAACACCGCATTCAAAGCATGCGATGACCTGAAAAAGATGATTGCGGATGTTAATTAAACATCCGGGCAACTATTGTCGCCACGTACCGACCGAAATATTCCGCATGCCGTAAATCCGCTTCGGTAAGCTGACCGTCTGCGGCAAGACCGTAATGACCTCCGTTGTGCTCCTCATTTTTTGATTCGGGCGATATCGGATCACCGACGACAACCATCCCGTGAATGAGCATTGCCTGGACGATGGAAAGAATCGCCGTCTCTTTTCCGCCGGTACGATCCCCTGATGTGGTAAATGCCGCCCCGATTTTCCCGGAGAGTTTGCCGCGCACAAAGGTCGTACTGTCGATGAACTCTTTTAATTCCGCAGCCACACCGCCGAAATAAACCGGTGAACCCAGAATAACTCCGTCATAACGAACAAGGTCACTTGCAGTCACACGATTGAACTGGAGGACATCGACCTCGACGCCTGCCACTTCCTTTGCTCCTTTGCCGATTGAATCTGCGAGTATTCGGGTTTTTCCAGTCCTGCTGTAACAGGTCACAAGTATTGAAGCCATTCCTATAAGGTAGGGACGGATGTATTTTAAAAATAGGTGTCTGGATACTTACTCATACTCCGGTTCGTCCTCATCAACGCCGTTCTTATAATACCAGAGATTGTAGGATTCATACATTCCGGTCTCATCTGCAATTTTTACGGCAAGAGTGTGCCAGCACTCCTTTCCGTAAAGCCGCGCCTCACAACTGCAAAAGGAGCCCTCGACATAATATTCACCGGTGTTCCCGACGACCACATAATAATCCCGATACTTTTTCACCCGCTTCTCCTTCACGGCGTCGAAAGCTTCCATACCCCGCTTACCATATGCGTCGATGAATGCCGTACGTACCACGTCGTTAAGTTCACCTTCTGTTTTGAGAATCTGAAATGGATGAATCATTGAATAATTGAGGTGACCGGAATGTCTTCGATGAAGGTCCACCCTTTTGCTTTTGCAAGCATCCGCATTCCGGGGGCTTCCAGCGCATAGTGGGTTGCTTCAATACAAGGAATGGGGGCTTCTCTGGCAAGATTGTATTTGAGTTCGGATGCCAGATAGGCCTGTGCTCCAAGGGAAACGGCTTCCAGAATTAATTCCGGATCGAATGCCGCGCCGCCAACGACGGCAAGCCGGGTGACATCTGATACATCCCCCCAGACACGAAGACCGCAGCCGAGTGTTTTGGCAATTTCTTCGAAGCTTTTCGTCATGTCGCCGACGAAACCAAGAGAGTCGGGAGTTTTATTCATTCTAACGCAGTTCGTGAGACCCGCTTCCTGTGCGAGAGCATCGTTGATTCCTCCTTCCGCGTGATCGAAGTTTGTGTGCATGGCATAGAGATTGATATTATTCGCCATGAGGGGGCGGAGAATTTTGGCGCTTCTGCCGGTCGCTCCATGCATCGGCTCCCAGAAAGCCGGGTGGTGAACAACGAGAGCATCGAACTTTCCTTTTGCAGCGAGTTCACAGACATAGGGGGTAGCGTCGAGAGCACAGGCAATCTTTTCTATCGTATCGGTCCCGTCCACAATTAGTCCGATTCTGCCTTCGTCGAAATCTTCCGCCAGCTCGGGCGGAGCAATCTTTTCAAGAAGGGCGATGAAAGCATCTTTTTGCATAATCATAATTGGCGGTAAGTATTAATTGAGTTTCTTAATCCGGATTTTTTCCGGCTCGGGTTTTCCTTCCTCCGGGACATCTCTGAATGCCGCAATCGGTTTTATGGTGAGAGCGTTGATGTAGAGGGTTGATGGACTGACGGCTTTGCCAACTACACGACCGAGAACTTCAATATTTGCTCCGACACCAATAAGGGGGTCGGGAAGTGCGAACCGTTTGGCGACGACCTGACCGGTCGGGTCTTCGATTAAGTAGGAGGGTTTATTCATCATGAGCCCGGTGACTTTGAGAACTGTTCCTTCAATGATGACGATGTTTCCTTTCATCGTCGGGGAGAGCTGACGTGCCCGGATAAGTTTTGCATGGGCATGAAACTTCGGAGCGTCGCGAAGAATCTGTTTTTCGCTGGTGTAAGAGATCCAGAGGGGGAAACCTATCAGAACCGCACAAAGAGGGAGACCGATGTATAAATAAATCGGGTCTTTGCTTGACCCGAACGTCATTGCACACATGGCGGCAAAAAATACCGTTGCAGCAAGCAGGATGGGGGGTATCCGGATGGTAATGCCTTTTATTTTCATCTGAGTTAGAAATGGGCGGGGGAGATTATGAAGATAATTATTCGGCCAGAGGATTGATTACGAGGTTCCACCCACTATTAATCATAATTATGACCCGCCACCTGGTAAAAATCCCATCTCTTCTGATGACCACCGTGTCTGTTGGTCTGTCCTCGCTGGATAGCACGCTTTTTGCAAAAGCAAAAC
Source organism: Methanocorpusculaceae archaeon UBA425 (assembly GCA_002506085.1). GTDB lineage: Archaea > Halobacteriota > Methanomicrobia > Methanomicrobiales > Methanocorpusculaceae > Methanocorpusculum. The sequence continues at coordinate 3,739 of DAWV01000002.1, read as the reverse complement.
CCTGTCCGCTCTGCGGAGGGAAACCCCAGCCGTATGATACAAAGGAGAAGCAGTATGTGATGCTCAGCACCCCAATGGGAAGAAAGAGGATCACTGTCAGAGTCAGACGGTTCAAATGCAAGGAGTGCGGCACTCTTATTTATGCGGAAGAGCCGTTTTATCCGGATACACGGCTTGGTTCGGCAGTTGTGGATATGGCAATTTCTCTATCAAGGCTTCATTCCTATTCCCACACGGCAAATATCATGAATGCCCTGGGAATTGAGATAGACCGGGGCACAGTCAGAAATTACGCACTTTCGAATCTGCCGATTCCGCAGGCAAACTTTCTGTATGGCATGCAGCTGCCAAACTCATTTATCTCCCTTATGACTACAGAGATTTCAAATCCTAAAGGGTCAATAACGTCAGAGGATATTCTGGCGGCAAGCGGGTATCCTGATTTGTATAAGGCACCGGCAGATGGTAAAGGGACATCGGCTGAGTTCCAGAAACAGAAAAAACTGAGAAGGAAGAGTTGAGGATTCTTTTCCGGGCCATAAATGTACTTATATCAGATGTACGGAATTATCGCCGGATGTACATACAATCCCCACCCATGGAAAACACAGAATAAACGAAAACAATTTCACTAAAAAATAAGGTTTCCTGATTTTTAACTCTGATTATTAATCCCGGCGAGTTCTCTTACAGCGAACGCCGGTAAAGCGTCTGCGGGGATTCCGAGAGAAGCTGTCAGGTCGGCACCGCCGACAAGCGGGGCGAATGTAGGAGAGCCGATACCGCCGACAAGAATCATGTCGACGTTCGCATTCTTCGCGACTTTGTCCACCGCGTCACATACAAGATTCTTCTGAGCGGTCCAGAAGGATTCAGCAATACTTACAGCACCATCCTGACCGATTTCTTCCAGATCGGCACAGACGGTGCGTGCAAGCCGTCTCTGACAGGCTTCACAGGAGACCTCTTTTCCATCAGGAGTAGCTGAGGAATACTCTTCCATTCCGAGATGGCCCAGGACAAAGTGGACATCGCCCGAACAGGCAAAATACTCTGTTGAGAACGGTGTCGGAACGCCATGTATTTCCGCCGAGTTTGCGAGCGCGGCAACCGGTGTCCGGAGCATTCCTGTATAGACAAGGTAGCCTGCCTGGAGCCGAAGCGTATCGGTCATCCGGATGAGTTTTTCAAACTGACCAAATGGAACGATATCTGCGGTGGTACTTCCGATATCCAGCATCATCCCTTTCGGATATTTCCTGCGGAGAAAATCAACCGAGGCAAGCCAGTTGGCTGCCGCAAGTTCAGGGCATGCATTGGTATGGAACTTTGCATCGGTACCATAGAAAATGGCGTTTGGGAAGGTTTTCTTCACAGCATTAACAATGTAGGAAATTCCTTCGGTTTTATTGAAGAAACCGTCAGCAAGCTCTCCGCTCATTACAACTGCGGCGTTGTCAGCAGAAGCGTATCTGCTGATGATTTCTTCCAGATCCGACTCTTTCCAGAGCGGGCAGTAGTAAATATGGACGCCGTGCTCGTCAACAATCTTGAGGTTGGCACCTCCGACGTCAATCCCGATCATTCTACTGTTACTCCGCCCATATCATCATATTTTGCGGTTTTGTTGTTGTAGTGAACGCACTCAGGAGGCAGCCCCACCGTCGCTTTCAGAAGAACGTCGGCAATTTCCTCTTCGATGACTTTCACAATTCCGAGAATGCTCATGGTCGGGCGGGGGTTCACGTCAACCACCCAGATTTTTTCGCCGACAACCATGTCAATCCCGACATAACCCTGACAACCGAGTGTCTCGATTGCTTTTTTGGCGACTTCAATCATCTCGACCTCACGAGTAGGGTGAACAGGCGTCTCGCCCCCTTTGTAGACGAATCTTCCATCCTCATCGGGATAGGAGATCTGGCGGTTGATTGTCAGGAAGACCGGCGGAAGACCACTGTAAAATCCGCAGGCTTCTCCAACGACACGACTCCCGACAATACTTACACTATAATGTTCACCTTCGAGGAACTCGACAGCCATCTCTCCTGCTTTCGGAAGTTCCCCAACTTTCGCGATACGGACATCGACCGAACCAGCTCCCTTGACGGGTTTAATGACACGTTTTCCGGCAAAGTCAACAGGGACTTCAGCCGGTACATCGATACCCGCCTTCGCAAGAAGTTTTGACGAGAGACGTTTGCTTGCGCAAACGGCAATCGCAGTGCTGTCCGAGCCGAGATTGTGGGTGGCGAGTTCAAGCGTGTGAGTATATTTCGCAAGGAGTTCATCCGGAGCAATGACCAGACCGTAATCACAGTCCGGAGCAAGGCGGGCAATCTCAGCATCGAAATCGCTCCCGGAAGGCATGACGACGGAATGCCCGCAGGCTTCAAAGCTCTTTTTCAGGGCGGAAACCATGGCTTTTCCCTCGGGTGCGAGGAACGGGTTGCGAACTGCAGTATATTCGGCGATGAGGACGTTCATGTTACTCTTCGCGTTTTTCTACCTCAACGATGAGATTTTCCATGACCTTGTCAACAGCATCCCAGGTCGGATTGGGTTTGGTATCTCCAGGCTTTCTGACGATGAAGGCTCTTCCCTCGTCGCCGGCCTTTCTCATCTCGATATCGATTGGAATCTCACCTAGGAAGGGGACATTATATTTGACTGCTGCCTTCTGTCCTCCGCCTTTGCCGAAGAGATCGATAACATCTCCGCAGTGCGGACAGACCATACCGGACATGTTCTCGATAATGCCGAGGACCGGAAGCTCCATCATTTCAACAAACTTGATTGCCTTGGTGGAGTCCAGAACGGCGACATCCTGCGGGGTCGTTACTATGACAGCGCCTTCGACGTTTGGTGCATACTGCACAATATTAAGAGCCTCATCACCAGTTCCAGGCGGAAGGTCGACAACGAGATAGTCAAGGGTCCCCCAGTCAACATCACCAAGGAACTGCTGAATTGCGGCAGCCTTCATCGGACCACGCCATACAATCGGGCTGTCAGTCTCGTTTAAGAGAAGGGCCATGGATACTACTTTCAGCGAGCCGGTTACCTTGACTGGCATGATCTTATTGCCTATTGCCTGAAGACGGAGGTCTTCGATGCCGAGCATCTTGGCAATCGACGGACCGTGAATATCCAGATCGAGAAGACCGGTCTGGTATCCATGGTTGGAGAGGGCATAGGCCAGGTTAACGGAAACAGTACTCTTTCCTACACCGCCCTTTCCTGAAAGAACAAGTATTACATGTCGTACACTGATGTCAGCTTTTTTCGGCTGCTGACAGGTATCAGTCTTCTGTGAGCATCCGTCACAGTGACCATCACATCCATCTGGTTGATCGCTCATGATTTCTCCTGATTTGTAAGTCTATATAACTTATTGCATTATTCGTTGTGTGGATTACACTATAGTCTTTTTGGAATGATGATGTGGACCGGCTGGTGCCTTAAAGAAAAAATTGTGATTAGAGATTACATATCAAACCTTGCTTTTTCGCGCGTTGTATTGTGAAATACATTTTCAATTTGAATTCTGTAAATATAATTAGATTAACACAGAATATTCCAGGATTATTGATAACCCACCATAAATAATCAAAAAATGACCCCGAGAAGACACCCTTATATATCCGGCAAATAGATTTCTTTACTATCCGAGGTTTTATCCATGGAAATAAAGTGTGTAACAACAACCTGTCCTTACTGTGGAACCGGCTGCTCCTTT
>DAWV01000021.1:153142-153534 GCA_002506085.1 Methanocorpusculaceae archaeon UBA425 | reverse complement strand
CGATTTCCCGATTGACTGAAATTGATGATGCACAATTAATCAACTATCTGAAAGCCACCGGAATTCAGGTGGGTGTTTTGATGAACTTTGGGAAGAAAGGGAAACTCGACTGGAGACGGTTTGTGTACACGAACGATCTTTACTTCAAAAAGGAGAATATACCTAAATAAACAGAAGAAAACCCGCGACGCGGGTTTTATCCTGATAAAATACTGATATGTTTTGTTATTACAAGGATTTGAGAATCTTAAAGAAAACCCGCGACGCGGGTTTTCCAGCATTTTTCGTTCCGCCGTCACGACCACGCGGAGCCGATGAGGCGAAGCGTAGTGACGCGACCGAGGAGTGAAACGACGAGGTCAAGAGGGCGGAACAGGAAAAATGCGATTCGC
>DAWV01000021.1:111902-153047 GCA_002506085.1 Methanocorpusculaceae archaeon UBA425 | reverse complement strand
AAACGACGAGGTCAAGAGGGCGGAACAGGAAAAATGCGATTCGCGTAGATTCGCGATTATTCGCGGTGGAATTCTCATGCGTCCACACTCGGTCACCTCCCCCTTAAGCGAGGTGGATTTGACGCTGAAAGCGGCTGACCTTAGCCGACCTAGTCAAAGATTTGGTCGCAAGTCTATCGACTTGGTCGCAAACTTTCAGTTTGCTCAGCTAAGGCCGCCCCTTCGGGTCAGCCCGCCTCAGCTGAGGTCGTCTGCTTCGCATCCAACCCGCCTTGGCTAAGGGATCTAAAGGTCCCCGCCTCGACTGATGTCGTCGCCTTCGTCGCAACCCGCAGTCACAAGTTTCCTTCGAAAACTTGGTCGCAAGGCAAAGCCTTGGTCGCAAACATTCTGTTTGCTTGGCTAAGGGCGAGCCTATCGGCTCACCCCGCCTCAGCTAAGGCCGCCCCTTCGGGCAGCCCGCAGTCGCAAACATTCTGTTTGCTTAGCTGAGGTCGTCGACTTCGTCGCCAACCCGCAAATCAACGAAATGCACGAAAAGGGGGACAGAGGCGGAGAAATGGAAAGGAGTCAGGTGTGAATCTCGGGAAATGTATGGTTGTTTTTTCTCTTGTATCCCCGCGGCGGCAATATCCTATTTTTATGGTTTATATGAGCAATCAAAGTGGTTTATCTGCAGAGGTGTATTTCTCATACAGTTTTGATAGGGATTGCGTCTCTCACGCATCTGCACCTCCCCTTTCATCCTCTGCCTCAATCTGACAACGCAAGCTACGGATACTCTTCATCATTATTGAACAGATTCTTCGTTAATCAACCGATTCTATTTAACCTATCCGGATCTCGACAGTACAGATTCCCCTAATCAGGGGATACTCTCATATGAAGGTAATGAGATATTATATGAGAATACAGGGTGTGGAAACTTGGATACTTCAGATGCACAGAAATCCATAACGGTCGTCATACCTGCATACAAAGAGGGTCTCGTAATTGGCAGTGTCGTTTTGAACGCACGCCGGTTTGCCGCTCATGTCATTGTGGTGGATGACGGCTCACCGGATAATACGTCGGAGATCGCCCGTCTTGCCGGTGCCGAAGTTATCACCCTCGAAGAGAATGCCGGGAAATCGCATGCGATGATGCAGGGATTTGCCCGCGCGAGAAAAATAGGCAGCAATAATCAATTAATGGTGTTGGCGTGACAGACAATACTACCCCATACACCGGATTTTCCATACCTCCTGAAGTTCCGTCATCGGAAAAGCCGTCTGTGATGGTCGCGATGCCGGCATATAACGAGCAGGAGCGTGTGGGCGTCACAGTTGCTGCCGTGAAGCCGTTTGCTGATGTGGTCGTTGTCGTAGATGACGGGTCGAAGGACAATACCATAGCTGCTGCCGAAGAAGCAGGCGCGGTCGTTATCCGTCACCGGATCAATCAGGGATACGGCGGGGCGCTTCGGACGATCTTTCTCACGGCACAGAAGTACAAGCCCGACATTCTGATCATCATCGACTCCGACGGTCAGCACGACCCGAAGGATGTTCCCCGGTTCGTTGAAAAGATCATGGAGGGGTATGATGTTGTCATTGGGTCACGGTTTCTGGAGACTTCAAGCAAGGATATGATTCCCGGTTACCGGAAGCTCGGGATGAAGGTTCTCGACCGCGCAACCCTGATGGCTGCCGGAAACATCCGCGTGAGCGATTCGCAGTGCGGCTACCGCGCGTATGCGAAGAGCGCGTATATGGTGATCCATCCGTCCGGAAGCGGCATGTCTGCCGGTTCGGAGATTCTTGTGCAGATGAGCGATCACCGTCTGAAGGTCGGGGAGATCCCGATCAAAGTCCGGTATGATATCGACGGGACAAGTTCGCAGAATCCGTTCAGGCACGGGATCACGGTCCTGATGAATGTGTTACGATTTGTAACTATCAGGCGGCCGGTGACGGCGTTCGGGATCCCCGGGCTGATCATTCTGATCATCGGGGTCTTTCTCGCCTATCAGGCGCTTTTGATCTCGGTGGAGACCGGCGCCTGGTCCCCGACGATCACACTCGTCTCGATGATGATGCTGATGATGGGGATGCTGATCTGCTCTGTTGCGGTGATTTTGTATGCGGTGGCGCAGATGATCGGGATGATGGGGAGGGAGTGATTGCCTTCAATTTATTATGGGATATATCATCATGCAACCTAAAATAACGATAATTGTCCCTCTTTACAATAAAGTAGCAGAAGTAGATCGTGCTCTAAAGTCCATACTCACTCAGACTATTTCAGAGTATGAGTTGCTGATCATTGATGGCGGCTCTACAGATGGCAGTCTGAACGTTGTTGAACCTTATCTTCAAGATTCACGTATACGTCTCCTTCATCAAAAATCTAAAGGTCTTCCTGCAGGAAGGAATGAAGCAATACTTGAATCAAAAGGTGATTTAATCGCATTTTTAGATGCAGATGACGAATGGCATCCGAATTTTCTGGAGACGATAATTCGCCTGTATAATACTTATCCTGGTGCCGGAATCTACGCTACCGCCTATGAACGTTGTGTGATAGATATCTGTAAAGATAACATTGTTCGAGGTTTGCCTCCAGAAAGACCTTGGGAAGGTTACATCCCGTCATATTTCAGAATGTATGTTGAAGCTGGATATCCGCCATTTTGTCCCTGCAGTGTTGCGCTTGACCGGCATGTCTTTGATAAAGTGGGATATTTTAATCCGGACTCGCGGGTCGGAGAGGATGTAGAGATGTGGGTAAAGGTTGCATTTAATTGTGATATTGTCTTTACCACTAATATGTGTGCAAGATATCATATGGTTTCGTCTAACAAGATGATAAATGATTTTAAGGTCTTAGAAATGCATCCAGCCGTCACGTATCTTCTGTCTCTGCCGGATGAATACCTTCAGTTTCATCAAAATCGCATTGATATTATAGCTTTTATCGAATATTTGAAATTGGTTACAGTTTATTTTAATATTGGTGCCGGAGAATGCAAATTGGCTAGAAAAATTTTGTCCGAATCACATACAAATAGAGATATTATCCGTCGTGTTGGTTTAACTGTTATGGCACATTTACCCAGATCATTTGGGAAGGTTTTCATCCATCAATATATTAAACTTCCATTGATAGAATATAAATTGCGGAATATATTTAAATAGGACTTACGCGGTGTACTTTCAACCGAAAAGTTCAGGTACTCTCAGGTTGTACTTTATGAAACCAAATTACAACTATCATGACCCCTGCCAAGACCACTGACGTAGACTACATGCATTTTCTGATCGCTGAATTTTGTGCTTTTAGTTGCTGCGAAGCTGAACGCTGCAGCAAATATTCATCAGAATCCCCCTATCACGATTCATTTCGGCGCCTTCTGGAAGAACGTATTCCTCACAACACTGAGGCTTTGTGGAAGGATGTCTCATCTCTTGTCTCTAAAGATGGGGGTTATCTGATAATTGACGACTCTACGCTGGATCCTAACTTTGACAGTTGGCAATTTCCCCCCCCTTTAGCGCTCTCGCTCCTCACCCCTCCAAAAATGGGAAAAAGAGAATTTGACAGTTGCCTCTTATCCTCCTTTCCACCCTCATCCCACCCCGCATTTTAGCCCGAGTATCGCCGTATTCAGCGCATCAAAATTGGAAAACAGACATCGACGACCTCCCTCTTTCCCCTTCATCATCGTAACTATCAAATTCATCAGCGAATATTTGATGAATTTTGTAGCCACATGCGGCGCAAGACTGCGTCTTGCTTTGCTAAGGTTGCCCTTTGGGCCAACCCGCCTATGCTTCCGGGACCTCATACCGAACCAGAGACACAAACAGCTGTGCCAGAAACCCGATCAGAATTGCGCCGCGAATACTATTCTCCGTCCATACTCTCAGGGGTTTAATCTCGATCTCATTCTTCAGCGAATGAAAGATCTTCTCAATCGAATCCTTTTTTCGGTAGCGTTCAAGCGCTTCTGCAAGTGTCAAATTCCTGCTTGAAGTTAGGGCGAAAAATCCTCCTCTTCCGGAATTCAGCTTCTCCCTGAGAAAGGCAATCGCTTCCTCATCCGACATCTCTACGAGTTTTGTCTGAACCGAATAGGAAATCTTCACCAGCGGATTTGCGATCCCGATCTTCTTTGGCAGCTTTTTGTTTCGGGAAATACACTCCTGAATCACCTCCGCTTCCATGAACTGCCGGTAAACTTTCCGTGACAAAGCATCCAGATTCTGCGCCTCGAGCCCCTCAGAGAAATAGAAATAGGTTACACTGCCGGGTTTCACGATCTTTATCCCATATATGCCGTGGTTTGGTTCTGCCTCCTCCGGATTGATCTTGATCGGATCCCTCTGCCAAAACGTTTCGATAATCTTATCGTCACTTTTGTTCAGTTTCTTTGCGGTCAAATAGTCATGACCGCACACCTCTACTACCTCCAGATTTTGTTTTGCTCCGGCTCCTTTATCGAAGATGATCAGGGAACCTTCGGTGAGTTTTTTCTGGGATTGGAGAAACGTTGACCGAAAGTGGGTGACGTCATTCACATTTCCGGCTTTCACCGTTACGCTGATCGGTACATTGATCGGGTGGGCTAGTTCGGTGATCCCAAGAGTTATCTGCAGTTTATCTGGTCGATGATCACGACTGTAGCCGTATTTCCCCAAAGGTGAAACACTCCCGTGAAGAACAAGGCTTGTCCAGTCAAGATTTACATCGGTGTGCTCAAACTGATAGTGGGAAAATATTCTGTTCTGTAATCCAGATATAATGAATGCACTGTTTTCACCGAGGGTCTTCAGGAGGCGGTACAGGGTTTTGTCTGTGAACGAAGGAAGGTTGTACCATTCCCGGGTGTCGGGCTGCATAAGCCAAGAATGAGCACGTTTGATGCTGAAGTTGTCGCTGAGTTTGTAGGCGGTGAGGGATTTGATCAGGGTAGAGATGTCGATTCCTTTCTTTTTTAGCGGGGTGAAGAGGGAGGGGAGGTCAAGGGAGGTGAACATTTTTTCGCTGAGGAGGAGAGGGCCAATCGGAAAAGATATGTGAGGAGTGGGTGTAATACTGAGTGTCTCTGTGCGTCTGTTGGTTTTCATTGTGCAAAATTAAATTGACGGCTCACAGGGACTAGTTTTCTCTTTTGTTGCGTTTACGGGATGTCTGGATGAAGGATATTTTTGCAACTGTCAAAGTCAGGATACTACACAACATACGAAAAGAAAGTAATGTCTATCAAAAAAAGGGTTGTTAGAAATTCTCGCTTATTACATAAGATTATTCAATACATTTGGTCATCTATATGAAATTACCCCGAATTCTATGTGGGGATAGTATGCCTAGTTCTTTTTTAGAAAAAACCATTTAATAAAGGATACAATCCCAACAGCCTGAATATATTTTTTTATGACGTTTTTGTTGTAATATCCGTCAATAATAAATTGTCCAATTAAGCGATGAATTGGTGATACACGGGATAAAGAATAAGAGATACTTCCAGTTGTATCACCAATATATCCATTATGATAATAATCCAACAATATAGTTAGAAGACTTTTCTTAGGTGCAAATATTTTCGACGTAGAGCCTGTTGACGAAGAATATGGGATTTTTGACAACGTGTTCAACAACAGTCTGCTAGGTTGGCGAGAGAATATGGTATAATAATAATCAAATAACACATTATCAATACATTCAATATTAAAGTCACGTTTTGCCCTAGTTAATTCAGATGAATATTTTTCTATCATTGATAAATACTCAATATATTCAGGCGATGTCGTTTTAAATTCGCTATCAAGTATGGGTTCTACAGTTTCATCGTTTTCGCGATAGCCAATTGTTTGTCCATGGGGAGCCCTACATAATATCTCTAGCATATTCCCCAGTGCTAAATCATATTTCCAATATAATAGCTGTGATGGATTATGGGATTGATCTGGACTTCCTGACAAATAAAATACATATGGGATCTTCAGAATGTCTTGTTTCATTAAATCATTAACATAACCGATAGTTTTTCCAGTACCATACAGATCAACAAATGCAAATGGTTCATTAAAATTGATTTCGTGTTGGAAATAATGTTTTAACAATTCTTTTTTAATTTTGACTGACTTATTGACTTCCTTTTGAAAGTCTAAATTAATCATTAGCTTATTTAAGAGGGTAGAAATTTCATCTTTGGATAATATGAGTTTAGAGTTATGATATTTAGTTGGAAGAAATTTACATAAGGTGGAATTATCCATGTTGAGATAATATGCCAAATCTGAGATAGTTTTTATTTGAAAGACCCTATTATTACTTTTGAAATCCAACAGCTCATTGATTTCTTGAATTCTCCATGCAATGCGAGATCCATAAATATAATGTGTACATATCTTTTTGGGAATAATCCTAAGTATTTCATCTGCTATTTTTTTCAAGACAAACCCATCGCGAGCTATAAAATATAAATTGCATAAATTCAATCTCTCAGCGTGTTCAAGAACCCAGAGAACATAACCATAGAGCAGGGGTCCTGCCATAGATAGACCGATTATTCCAAGGGGGGATAAAGGAGAATGATTGATGCAAAGTACCCTTGAGAGACCTACTGATATTTGAACTCCCACATTATCTCCATGTTTTTTTATGATAGCTTCTTCATATGACAAAAGAGGAATTTGAGCGTATTTTTTAACTTTAATTCCCAATTTACTGGGGCAGAGAACATCAGAAAAATCATTATCACCAATATGTATCCAATCGTGGTAGCTATACCCTTCGGAACGTGAAATGTACTTATATAGATTTCCGGTTGTCTTTGTTAATTTTATCTCTGACGAGATATAAAGGGAAATATCAATGAAAATAGGATCAACGGATAATAACATCTTCTTTATTAGTTTAGATGGAAGATACGTGTCCGAGATTAAAATTACTTTATGACCTGAAGACATCTGTTTTTTTAAATCGCTTATATTTTGTTGAATCCCAATAACATTTTCTAACTCATATTGTATTTCACATTCTTTCAATAATAATATGACAGATTGATTCAAGCCATTATTCTCTGCAATAAAGTCATATATTTCGTCAAGAGTTATTTCCTCGCACTGCGTCGCTAAAACCCTCCTTTTTAAAAAAAACTCTGCGTTTTTGCGAATAGTCGAGAAATTATATTTCAGGTATAGAGGGATTTCTGAATATATCTCATTATGGAGTATTCTATTCTGGACAAGCAAGAAGATGCCAGTTGGTGTTATTGTTTTTCGCGTAATAAGTGTATCAAATACATCATATGAATATATCATAACAATTCTTCCTTATATTTTTGGATGATGAGTTTAAAAAACTGATGATATAACTCCATAGAATAATACAATTATGTACAGACAGATATAAATAAGCGTATTATAGCTTTCCAGAGTTCTTGATTGGGCATCTCCCCAAAAAATAGTTAACAAATAGAAAATGAATGTGAGTTTAAATATCCTTGTAGCTCATTGGAAAGTCTCTTTATTGACAGCTAGTATCTCTAGATGAGAGAATGAGTGCACTTAATATGGTATTACTGGAATAGTAATTGATGATGATTCCAGAAAAGACAAATGTATTTATAATAGATTATAATACTCAGATATTTTCATCATTGATTAAATCCCCAGAAATAAATATAGTGGGGGTATGCGTAAACTATGAATCTGAAAAAAAAGCTATCATCTCTCAATACTCACATATATTGGTCTACCTTCGAGAAGAGATAGTAAATTGGGATGGATCATTTGTAACATTAGAGGATATTAGATTACACTCCAAAAGTCAGATAAAGGTAGAGCATTTTTTTGAGAGATATTTGGAATGCTCGTTTTCTGAGCGCTTATCATATTATTATTCTAGTTTAGCATTTTGGACATATATTTTCAATAATTACAATATAGATTGTGTACTTATTGGTGAGATTGAACATGGAAATCCTGCAGATACGCTAGCAATGGATTTTGCCGTTGAAAGAGGCATTCCGACATATATTTTTGAAATTATGTTATTTAACTATAATGATAGAAATAGATATTTCGCAATAAAATCTTGTAATACGAATACATATATAAACTTAAATACTGTATTCCCGGCATATATGCCCATTTCAAACCTAGAAACCTACATAAATTCATTTATTTGTACCCCCAAAAAAATAAAATGTAGCGAGAAGACTAAAATAACCCCAGATGATTTGTGTGTATATTCCCTTAATATCTCAATTAAGAAGATAATAGCATCAATTATTAATGGTTTGCTTTTCATCCCTCAAAATATACTCTATCTAACAAACACACCCTTTGACACTAAGCAAGAGGGAGTAAAAATTTTCTGGAAAATGGCTCGCACATATCTGTACACGTATTATCTATTATCATGGATATTGAGAAGGGATATTAAACAAGAAGTGCAAGGTCACACCACATATTCACCTGCAAAAAAATATTTAAAGGGGTGGCAGAGAGTAATGAGATTAAAGCATTATTATCAAAAAATATCTGTAAAGACAATCCCACAAGGACAAAAATATGTATTATATGCGTTGCATCTTGAACCTGAAGCATCAATTATGGCAAGAACAATTTATAACAGTCAGATATATAATATATCTATGCTTGCTAAATCATTGCCAAGTGGGTGGAAATTGTATGTTAAAGAACATCCCCAGCAGTTTGATACAGTGAAGGGAAGCATATATCTTAAAAAATCATATGCATATCGGGATAATGGCTATTATAAGAAAATTTTGTCACTTCCAAACACATACTTATTAGATTATCAATTATCCAGCCAATCCCTTCTTAAGGCAAACACATCTCATATAAATCCCAGACCAAAAGCAGTAGCAACAATCAATGGTTCTATAACTCTAGAAGCTATTGTAAACAATATACCCACATTATTATTCGATAAAAAAACAGTTTCATATGACTCGCCAATTATATTTGAAGTAACTAAACAAGAAGATATTATTAATTGTTTACATGCAATTGAAACGCAGAGTGTTCAATGCAATGATTTGAATGATACTATTGATAGTCTCAAAAAAACATTATTCATATGCACCCCTTCAATAAATTTTGTACTTCCGGACGACCTTATAAAAAATCTTGTAATGCAGTCTTATGATTTTAAATGTAGGAGTCCCGATTCTTCACCCTCTAATATCATCAATCATCATATAACATAATTAAAGATCCCTCATCAGTTAAATTATCATGAAATACAAATAATGAATATACATAGAAGTATCTTAGATGAAGCTAAGTCAGGCCAATTATTTAATTAATAAGCAAATCTTGACTACAAGAGATATACAGTAATTTAGAGTGATGTTACAATGTTGCACAGGATTTATAAAAGTTATGATAATAGACAAAGACAAAAAAATACCCGCACAAACCAAAAGCGTCAACTCTTCAAATTATTGTTATTATTATTTATAATATACTATTGTTACATAATATATAACTCCACATTTATTGTTCCAGAATATGCACCATACAATATAGGTATGCCATTATTTCAAGAATATTATAATGGAGAGGTGACATCGGTATCTTTTGTGATTGCCCACTTATTTTATTTAATTATATCCTTTCTTTCTGGAATGGAAATCACCACAATATTTACCATTCCATGGGTATTGTTACCAACAGCAATATTAGTATACACTATCTCATATACGTTATCAAAAAATAAATTGATAGCGAGTTTTGCAACAATAATTCAGCTTTCAGCAAATTTTATACAAAGTTATAGTATTGCTACTCACTCACTCGGTCTTTTTTATTTAATATTGGCATTATTAATAATGATCTTGTACCTAAATAAGAGAATATCCTATAAAAAATTTATCCTCCTCCAATCTGTATGTATACTCTTGCTTTATTATACATCATATGATGTTTATCCACTCTATTGTTTAATATCTCTTATATATATTATCCTAATTTTAGTCTTTATGATAATAAGGCGTATTACTAATTCAACCAATCCATTAATAAATATATCATTACATAATTTTGAAAAAAAAGGGATTATGTTTCAATGTTTATTTTCCATATTATTACTCGTATATATGGATTTCATATACAATATCGCATTGAATTTCTTTAGAAGAAATGGAAATCTAGATAATTTCTCTGAATTTATTACATCATTATTTAGTGGTGGTGGAACGGGTGATGGGGCAATACTTACTGGAGGGGCTACATATTCCTTTATAGGATATATTCTCTATGGATTCATGTTTATATTTATGAGTTATTATTTGGTAATTATATTCATTAATAAAAACAATACCACTCCACAGATAGATTATTTATTACTATCTTGTTATATTAGTTTTGGGATATTTGGTTTTTTAAGAGTGCTAGTAGGATCAACGGGATTTTTCATTTTAGTTTTTTTATTTACCTGTATGCTAATTCCTCGTATTTGGATTTTGACCTCCAATTTTGGACATTGTTGTAAATCAAAATTAAATCACAAACCTAATCTATTAACAATATTTATTAAGATATTACTAATACTATTCCTATTATTCTCTATTATTCATGCTGCAGATGCTGTTATCACATATAATCAAAATAACTATCCGGAATTAAATGATGCTGCCGCAAGATGGAGTGATTCATATATTAATAATGAAAATGGGGTGTATTGTGATTTCACCTCATGTGGATTGATAAATATGTTGTTATACCAGTTAAATTCCCAGTATTATGATACAAAAATACAGATATATCCAGATAATATTATACAAAGAATTGATTCCAATACACCACTATTCCTCTCAAATTATCTTCTAGTCAATCCTCGATTGTTGTCTGCCCCCGCAACGAATAATGATTGGTCTGTAGTATATCCATATAAGATGTCCCAATATATTCAAAATTTTCAAAACATTAATATAATATATCAATCTCCTCTTCTTCTCTGCAAGTGAGTGGGTTTATATCTCCCTTTCCTTATCATCGACTCGTAATCTATATTTCATAGCTACAACTATTAATTAATAATGTCCTCTATCCTCATCACCGGCGCAGACGGCTTCATCGGCAGCCATCTTACAGAGTATCTGGCCGAAAATACAAATAATACGATTCGTGCATTTGTCTATTACAACTCTTTCAATTCCTGGGGGTGGATTGACACACTCCCGAAGGAAACAAAAGACAAGATAGAGATATTCGCAGGAGACATTCGCGATCCAAACGGTGTTCGGGAGGCAATGAAAGGAATCGACACAGTGTATCACCTGGCAGCACTTATTGCCATTCCGTTTAGCTACCACTCACCTGATTCCTATGTGGATACGAACATAAAAGGGACACTCAATGTCCTCCAGGCAGCGCGTGATCTGGACACCGAAAGAGTACTTGTTACTTCTACGTCAGAGGTCTATGGGACGGCACAATACGTGCCGATCGATGAAAAGCACCCCTATCAGGGTCAGTCACCCTACTCAGCAACGAAGATAGGCGCCGACCGTCTTGCTGAAAGTTTCTATCGAAGTTTTGATCTGCCGATATCAATAGTTCGTCCATTTAATACGTTTGGCCCGCGACAATCGGCACGTGCAGTGATCCCAACCATCATCACACAACTGCTCTCTGGAGCTAAAGAGATCAAACTTGGCTCTCTCACACCCACCCGTGATTACACATATGTAAAAGATACGGTGAAGGGCTTTGTCAGTATTGCAAACTGTGATGATGCAATCGGTCAGGAGATCAATATCGCTTCCCAGTATGAGATCTCCATTGGAGATCTGGCACAAGAGATGATCAATCTGATAAATCCTGATGCGGAAATAATTTGTGACGATCAGAGGCTGCGTCCGGAGAAAAGCGAGGTGAACCGTCTGTTTGGATCTAATGAGAAGATCAGGAAACTAACCGGATGGAAACCGGAATACTCACTTGCTGAAGGGCTTGCAGAAACAGTGGAATGGATGAAGCAAAACCTTAACAGCTACAAAACTGATATTTATAATTTATAAGGAAGCGGTTCTGCATGAGCAAATTCATTCCATTATCTGTCCCGAATCTCAAAGGGAACGAAAAAAAATATGTTGACGATGCCATTACTCAGGAGTGGGTTTCAACAGGCGGGGCTTATATCAACCGCATGGAAAAAATGATGGCTGAGTATGTGCATACTCCAGATGCGGTTGCCTGCCAGTCCGGAACGGCAGCCCTGCACCTTTCATTGATATGCTGCGGGGTAAAAGCGGGGGATGAAGTTATTGTGCCGACGCTGACATTTGTTGCAGCAGTTAACCCGGTGAGATATGTGAACGCCGAGCCGGTTTTCATGGACTGCGATGATACGCTCTGCATGGATATGGATAAGCTTGAACGCTTTTGTGCTGAGGAGTGTGAAATGCGGGATGGAAAACTCATCGACAAAGTCAACGGCAAACACATCTCTGCAGTGATAGTTGTTCACGTCTTTGGAAATATTGCCAATATGGAAAAACTCATGGAACTTAAATCCAGATATGGGTTTAAAATCATTGAAGATGCAACCGAGGCGGTGGGAAGTTATATAAAATCCGGAGTATTTATAGGTAAATTTGCCGGAACGATTGGAGATATGGGGGCACTTTCGTTCAATGGAAATAAAATAATTACAACGGGCGGCGGCGGAATGCTGATCTCGGAGAACACCGGACTTCTTGAAAAAGCCCGTTATCTTTCGACCCAGGCAAAGGATGATGCGGTGTATTTCAAGCATAATGAGGTTGGTTATAATTACCGCATGACAAATCTTCAGGCGGCTGTTGGTGTGGCACAACTTGAGCAGCTTGAGGATTTTATTTCAATTAAACATGCAAATTATAATACTTATGTTGAGAACGGCATTCCCTTATATCCGTTCAGAGCAGACACAAGGTCAAACTATTGGTTCTACAGCTATCTGACAGAAAAGCGTGATGAATTGATAACGTATCTTGGAGCGAACAATGTCCAGTCCCGCCCGATATGGCATCTGATCCATGCTCTGCCTCCGTTTATCCATTCACGAAACTATTGTATTGAAAATGCTCAGTACTTCTGGGAGCATGTAGTCAACATTCCGTGCAGCACAAATCTGAATAAAGATGATGTGATACATGTATCTAATTTGATTCACGAATTTGAAAAAAGGGGAGAGAAATGACTGAAATCAGCAGCTATTTAGTTTCACCCGAAGCCACTGTGCTTGAGGCAATGTCTGTTATAGATGCGACAGCGAAAGGTGTCGCTTTTGTCTGCAGTGATAAGAAGATTCTCGCGGTCATAACTGATGGCGATATCCGCAGGTATATTATTCGCGGCGGTGATCTGTCCTGCAATGTCATGGATGTTGCAAACCGGAACTTCAAATTTCTGCGTGAAAGTGATTCCGTCGATGCGGGAGTGATCAAAAAAATCAAGTCAGATTACAAAGCACTGCCTGTTTTGGATGCAGAAGGCAGGATCCTGTCGATTATTTTCGAGGATGAAACTGCTTCACTCCCGCCTGCAAATCTGCATATTCCTGTTGTGATCATGGCAGGCGGGAAAGGGACACGCCTGTACCCTTATACGAAAGTTCTCCCAAAACCTCTGATCCCGATCGGTGATGTACCGATTACGATGCATATTATGCAGCATTTCGAAAAGTATGGATGTACTCGTTTTACGATGGTGGTGAATCATCAGAAGGAGCTGATCAAGGCATATTATTCCGATCCGGAGATTCCCTATGCGATCGATTTTGCTGATGAAAAGGAACCTCTTGGAACAGCAGGAGGTTTGAAACTTCTTGAAGGAAAGATCAGCGGGACGTTTTTTATGACCAACTGTGATATCCTGATCGATGCAGCTTATGATAAGATCTATCAGTATCATAAGAAGATGCAGAATCTGGTTACGATGGTATGCGCAGTGAAAAAGATCACGATTCCTTACGGGACCATTCAGATGAATAAAGCAGGGTATATTGAGAGCATGGTAGAAAAACCAACCTTGTCATATCTGGTTAATACCGGTTACTACGTGGTAGAGGCGGAATTTTTATCTGAGATCCCTAAAGATACGTTCATTCATATGACTGATGTTGTGCAGAAGTGCATGGATGCTGGAAAACCGGTCGGCGTATATCCGATCAGCGAAGGGCAGTGGTCTGATATGGGTCAGGTTGATGAGATGACAAAAATGCTTAATAAGTTGCTATAGGATATCTATGAGCATGAATTCCATCTTTTCAGGTGTGGATATCGTCACCATATCCCGCTTCAATGAAAGCAAAACAATATCTAAAACCTTCCTCAACCTTTGTTTCTCCCCCTCGGAACAAACCTACTGCCTCTCTAAAGCTAACCCTGCTCAGCATTTCGCCGCACGCTTCGCTGCAAAGGAAGCAGTCATTAAAGCTCTCTCAGGTATGGATCTTTATCTGGAAAGAAATAAAATAGAGGTATATCTCAAAGAAAATGGACGACCTTATCTGAGATTCCACACTGATAATCAAACTATTCGTTGCTTAAAGACAGACATTAGCCTTAGCCACTCGGAAACATCTGCCATAGCTTTCGTTATCATATACACCAATGAAAAATAAACTATAAGACAACAGAAAGAGAATAACTAACATCTATGTCCAACGTGGAAAAATACAACAGTGCTTTCACAGAAGCCTTCGGAATCGAAGAGTCAAAACTTGCAGGATTAACATATCAGAGTATTCCAGAATGGGATTCGGTTGGGCATATGAGTTTGATTGCAGCCCTTGAAGATGCTTTTGACATCATGATGGAAACGGATGATATCATCGATCTCTCCTCTTATGAAAAAGGAAAAGAAATACTTGCTAAATACGACATTGAGTTTTAAATAACTCAATGTGTTTATGGTAACCGCCCATGTCATTTTTCAACTCGCTCGAGAATCACGGACAAAAAACAGCTTTGATAACAGATACTGGTGTTGAAATCGCGTATCAGAAATTACTGGAAGAGGCAGACAGAATTGCCGGTTTCATCGGGAAACGTTCTCTCGTATTTTGTGTGTGCAGCAACAACCTCGAGTCAGTTGCCGGATATCTGGGATTTCTGCGTGCTAGAATAGTTCCTGTCCTGATCAATCCTGATGTCGACAGAGAGTTGTATTCCGAACTGGAACATACGTATCAGCCCTCCTTCGTGTGGGCACCAAAACAGTTTTCTGAAAAAGAATGTGTGTACTCATACGGAGCGTATGAACTGACAAAAACCGGCTACCAGAAAGAACATGATCTCTATCCGGAACTTGCACTCCTTTTAACAACGTCCGGCAGTACCGGAAGCCCGAAACTGGTCCGGCAGTCCTACAAAAATATTGAGAGTAACACATATTCGATTATAGAATATCTGCATATTACCAGAGAGGACCGCGCTATAACTACCCTTCCCATGAGCTATACCTACGGCCTATCTATTCTTCACACCCATCTTGCAGCCGGTGCCACCGTAATTTTGACAGATGCTTCACTCATGAGCAAGTCGTTCTGGACACTGCTCAAAGAGCAGAAAGTAACAACGTTTGGAGGAGTTCCCTACACATACGAGATGCTCAAGAAACTCAGATTTGCACGCATGGATCTGCCGTCGCTCTCATACGTTACACAGGCGGGAGGCAAGTTGTCCAAAGAGTTGTCTCTAGAGTTTGCCATGGTCTGCAAAGAGAAGGGCATAAAGCTCATCATTATGTACGGCCAGTCCGAGGCCACCGCACGGATGTCCTATCTTCCGTGGGAATATGCCATTTCCAAAGCCGGAAGCATGGGAATTGCAATCCCGTATGGAAAGTTCCGGCTCATTGACGAAACTGAGAATACGATCACTGCTCCCCATATTATCGGGGAGCTTGTTTACGAGGGAGCAAATGTCACTCTCGGTTATGCTGATGCCGTGGAAGATCTTGCAAAAGGTGATGAACGGTATGGAGTTCTCCTGACCGGAGATATGGCTGAGATGGATGAGGATGGATTTTTCTATATTGTCGGCCGCAAAAAAAGATTCCTGAAGATCTACGGCAATCGGGTAAACCTTGATGAGGTTGAGGGTCTCCTAAAATCAAAAGGATACGACTGTGCCGTGGGCGGGGCGGATGACCATATGAAGATCTTTGTTACTGATGAAACTAAATGCGAGGAAGTGAGACATTTCGTCAGTGAAAAGACAGGGCTGAACCCTGCGGCGTTTTCTTCAGCTTATATTCCTGCGATTCCGCGGAATGAAGCAGGCAAGGTCCTGTATACCCATCTGGAGGAGGTCTGATGTCAGTTGTTGAAAAACTGCTCACAGAGGAGCCGTTCTCTTTGTCCCATGAAGAAAAAATCCAGTTGTATGAAACAGAGCTTGGAAATTTGACAAAGAATAGTTATGCAAACTGCAGTATCTACAAAAAAATTCTTGACATTCTGGCTTATGATGCATCTGCTGAGCACAAAATAGAAGAGTTCCCGTTTCTGCCGGTTCGTCTGTTTAAAGAGTATGACCTTTTGAACGTACCGAAGGAGACAGTGGTAAAAACCATGACCTCATCAGGGACGACGGGGCAGAGAGTTTCAAAAATATATCTCGACCGGACAACTTCAACAAATCAGACAAAGGTTCTGACAAAGATATGTTCCGAGTTTTTAGGGAATAAGCGCCGCCCAATGCTGATAATCGATTCAAAGTCGGTATTAAAAGATAGAAATATGTTTTCTGCCCGAGGGGCGGGCATTATTGGCTTTTCAATGCTTGGACGCGGTGCGACATATGCGCTTGATGAGGATCTGCATTTGGATTTGGATGCAGTCAATGCATTTTTGGGAAAGTATGCCGGGGAGCCTATCACGCTCTTTGGTTTTACCTCAATTATCTGGGAGCATTTCTTCAAGGAACTGGAGCGGGTCGACACGAAGCTTCCACTCGATGGTGCAGTTGTGATCCATGGCGGGGGATGGAAGAAGCTGATCGATCAGCAGGTGGACAATGAGATATTTAAAAAATCTCTTGCCAGCCGCTGCGGAGATATTACGGTCCTGAATTATTACGGCATGGTTGAACAGACCGGATCGATTTTCATGGAGTGTGAGTGTGGAAGACTGCATGCTTCGAACTACTCGGATGTCATTATCAGGAATCCGGATGATTTTTCCGTTTGCGGGGTTGGAGAGACGGGTATTGTCCAGTTGGTCTCACTCCTTCCAGAATCATATCCCGGACACAGCATTTTAACGGAAGATATCGGTGAACTTATCGGAGAGGATGACTGTCCATGCGGCAGGCACGGAAAGACATTTGTTATTCATGGCAGAATAAAAAATGCTGAGATCAGGGGGTGCAGTGATACATATGAACGAAAGTAAAATCACCTGGATCGTCGGAAATTCGGTTCCGAAATACATAGTGTTTGAACCTTATGCTGATGTTGTCTGCAGTTTTCTGGGTGACCTTTCACAGAATCTGCTTAAAAATAAAACAGCGGTTCAGTACCCTGATATTATTTCGTTTGCATATTTCTGTCGGAAAGCGAACATCCATAAAAAGAAGGAAAATTTTGCAGAGCAGAAGATTCGACTTGGCCGGGGAATAATTTTTCACATTGCCCCGTCGAACGTTCCGGTAAATTTTGCATTTTCCTATGTGTTCGGACTGCTTGCAGGTAATGGCAATATTGTCCGTGTTCCGTCCAAAGAGTATCCTCATATCGAGATCATCTGCAGTGCAGTAAATCAGGTTCTGGAAGATCCGAAATATGCTGAAATTAAAGTTTCAACTGCTTTTGTCCGTTACGGTCATGAGGATGAGGTTACAGAATATTTCTCTTCAATCTCCCAGGGAAGGATCATCTGGGGCGGGGATTCAGCGATTGCGTATATCCGTAAGTTTTCTCTTCCCCCAAGAGGGATTGATATTGCATTTTCCGACCGTTACTCCTTTGCAGTAATTGATTCCGATGCAGTTTTGAAGGCGGATGAAAAGGAGATGGAGAGAGTTGCATATGCGTTTTATAATGATACGTATCTCATGGATCAGAATGCCTGTTCTTCCCCGCAGCTTGTTGTCTGGACTGGGAACCATTATCACGAAGCACAGCAGCGGTTTTGGAATGCAGTATCAGCTGTTGCAGAAAAGAAGTATACGCTTCAACCAGTGTCTGCGATTGATAAATTCATGAAGCTTTGTATCGAGGCGATTGAAAAACCGTCTGTGATGGGTGTTACACGCTATGGAAACGTGCTGTATGCTGCTGACTTAAGAGAACTGCCAGATGATGCTGATAAGCTGCGCGGGACCTGCGGGTATTTCTATCAATATTTGTGTAAGGATATTGATGCGATTTTCCGCATGGTTAATGAGAAGTATCAGACTCTGGTATATTATGGGCTTTCACCGATACAATTATCTGAGTTTGTGGTGAATAATCAGTTGAGAGGGATCGACCGGATTGTTCCCGTTGGTCAGGCATTGGATATCGATGTTATCTGGGATGGATATGATCTGGTTAGAACACTGTCAAGAATCGTGGATGTGAGATAAATATGCTGGTTAAAGATAAAGTTATATTAATTACCGGTGCAAGCCGGGGTATTGGAAGAGCTACTGCAAAAATACTTGCAGAGAATGGATCTCACGTAATAGTTAATTATAACAGTAGCGAAAATGCTGCAAAAGAGTTAGTTGATGAATTAGCAACCAATGGATATGTTGCATCCATGTTTAAAGCAGATGTATCCTCTGAAGATGAAGTTAAAAAATTATTCTTATATGTGAAAGAAAAGTATGGTCGAATTGATGTACTGATCAACAATGCAGGGATAATGAAAAATAGTCTAATTATGATGACCAAGACACAAGACTTTGAAAAGATAGTAGAAATCAATTGTAAGGGCTTATTCTTATGCACTCGTTTCTTTTCAAAAATGATGATGAAACAAAATTCGGGAAAAATAATTAATACTGCATCAATCGTGGGTGTCTATGGAAATTATGGTCAAACATTGTATTCTGCTAGCAAGTCATTTGTGATTGGGTATACTAAAGCATCAGCTAAAGAACTTGGACAATATGGAATCACAGTAAATGCTGTTGCTCCTGGTTTTATTGAAAGTGATATGACGACAAATACATCAGAGGAGATTCGGAATGACTTAATGTCAAAAACAGCATTAAAGAGATTTGGAACTCCGAAAGATGTTGCCAAAGTAATGTTGTTTTTGAGTTCCGATCTCTCAGATTATGTCAGTGGACAAATAATTGGTGTTGATGGGTGCGAGATTATGTAATTACTTAAATACTCTTCTCTCTTCATTTTTTTTCATTGGACGTGCGGGATTGCCTAATGCAATCATTTCGCTTGGAATATCCCGTATTACTACTGAAGCGATCCCAATTATAGTATCATCACCAATGTGTGTCTCTTCTTTTACGCAGGCATTCATGCCAATGTAGGTATTACATCCAATCTGACAGGCGCCTGCTATATTTACCGATGGGGATATTACTGAATTATTTCCAATTATGGTATTGTGACCCACAAGCGCATTTGGTTGTATGTATGCATTATTCCCGATAGTAACATCACACGAGATATATGCATTAGAGCATATTACAACTCCTTTACCAATCGTTGTTGAATCTGGAATATGCACATTTGGGTGAATAAGTGTTGCAAGATGATAGTCCTTACATGTTATTTCATATGCAATATTTTTTCGAAGCTCTGGCTCTCCTACACCAACAATAAATTCAACACTATGTTTGTCAAATCTGTTAATAATTTTTTCGAAGGTAGTCACTAGAATATTATTGATGTCTGTCTTATTATTATAATTATTGATGAATTTTTCAGTTTCAACAAAAATATATGAAGACCATTTCTTTTCTATATAATTTATTTGTTTCGCTAATTCTAATACTTCATGACCCAAACCACCAGCACCACATATACATATTATCATAATATATAGTATTGATTAGATTTATTGATTAATTAATATTATTACGACTCACAAATGAATCATAATTAATAGAAGGGTATTAACTTAAGAATCGCTAATATACTTTGTGAGGACATGGATTCAACATTGATAATTGCAGAAGCTGGTGTTAACCATAATGGTGATTTAATAACAGCAAAAAAAATGATAGAGGTTGCCAAATCATGTGGAGCCAATGCTGTTAAATTTCAAACAGGAAAATCAGAAAATGTTGTCTCAAGATTCGCAATAAAGGCAGATTATCAAAAGGATACTACAAATCCCAATGAGTCACAGTTGGACATGATAAAAAAACTGGAATTGTCATATGATGCTTTTAGAACATTACAAGACTATTGCAGAATAATTGGAATAACCTTCATTTCTACTCCATTTGATTTAGATAGTATTCACTTTCTGGAAGAACTGGATATGCCGTTCTGGAAAATTCCCTCTGGAGAAATTACCAATTTGCCATATCTTATAGAAATAGGGAAAACACGCAGACCGGTTGTTATGTCTACTGGAATGAGTTCCATTGACGAAATTAAGATAGCAATAGATGTTTTATCTAAATATGGAACTTCAAAGATCACACTTCTCCACTGCAATACGGCATATCCAACCCCATATGAAGATGTCAATCTTCATGCCATGAATACTCTTCGTGAAACATTCCGCTTGCCTGTTGGATATTCAGATCACACAAATGGGATTGAAGTTTCGATAGCTGCGGCAGCTCTTGGCGCTGTTGTTATTGAAAAGCATTTCACGCTGGATAGAACTATGGAAGGTCCGGATCACAAAGCAAGCCTTGAGCCGAGTGAACTCAAACAGATGGTTCAGGCGATCCGTCATATCGAACAGGCACTCGGCAGTTCTGAAAAACAACCAACAGGATCAGAACTTGTAAATCGCGATATTGCAAGAAAAAGCATTGTTGCTAAATGCGGTATCAAAGCCGGAACTGTATTCACCGAGGATAATATCACGGTAAAGCGACCGGGAAACGGCATATCACCCATGAAGTGGTTTGAGGTTCTGGGACAAAAAGCCACTCGTGATTTTGTTTATGATGAGTTGATTGAATTATGACGAAAACGATCTGTGTGGTCACAGCTTCTCGGGCAGAATGGGGCTTACTTCGTCCTCTTGCTGAACTAATTAAAAGGGATAATGCATTCTGTCTCCTTCTTGCTGCAACCGGTACCCATTACTGCAGTGAATTTGGCAATACCTATAAGGAAATTCTCGCAGATGGTTTCTCCATTGACGAACGTGTCGATATTATCCTCTCGCCAATACAGAATGCCGTTGATGTCAGCAATACAATGGCGCGTGCCATAGCAGGGTTTGCAGAAATGTTTGCAAGACACACGGTGGATTTGCTCATCGTGCTGGGTGATCGATATGAAACTCTCGCTGTTTCCCTAGCGGCCCTCAATGCAAAAATCCCTATTGCACATTTATATGGTGGAGAACTGACTGAAGGGGCGATCGATGACTCAATCAGACACGCCATAACCAAATTATCCTATCTTCATTTCACAAGCTGCGAAGCATACCGAAGACGAGTGATCCAGCTTGGGGAACAACCGAATCGTGTATATAATGTTGGAGCCATCGGGATAGACAACGTCAGACAAATGGAGCTGTTATCAAAAGAGGATCTTGCATCGATCCTGAATATTGACATTAAAAACTCAAAGTATTGCGTTGTTACTTTTCACCCGGAGACACTCAATAATAACAATGTTAGAGATCAATGCGATCAGCTGTTACAGGCTTTGTCTGCATTCCCTGATCTAAAATTTATCATTACCAAATCCAATGCAGATGAAGGCGGGATGATCATTAATGAGATGGTCGACGCATATGCAAAAGATCACCCAAATGTTCTCACCGTTGCATCTCTTGGAAATTTAAAATATTTGAGTGCTCTGAAACATGCATCGATGGTCATCGGAAATTCATCCAGCGGCATTGCAGAAGTTCCATATTTTAAGATTCCTACAGTCAACCTTGGAATAAGGCAGAAAGGACGAATCATGGCAGAGACGGTGATCAACTGCAGTATTGAAACATCAGAGATCGTGGGTGCTATGAAGACCGCGATGTCAGAAGAATTTTTGCAGAAGGCTGCGTCTGCCGCGTATCCGTATGGAGATGGACACGCAACTGAGAAAATTGTTGATGCCCTACATGAATGGCTGGATAATGGCAGGATTGATTTGAAAAAAGAGTTCTATGATATAGAGGTACACGAATGAACATATTAATTGTCGGTCTAGGTTCAATGGGCCAAAGAAGATTACGTCTCATACAAAAAAATTATCCGAACATATCTATATTCGGGATTGAATTTTCAGAAAAACGTCGTAAAGAGGTATCAGAGGCATACAACATCAAATGTTATGACTCTCTATTAAATGTTTTAGCCGAAACGAACGTTGACGCTGCATTTATCTGCACCCCTCCGGCTACACACCATACTGTAATCAAAGAATTACTTGAGAACAACATCAACGTATTTACAGAACTGAATCTGATTAACACAGGATATAATGAATTATGTGAATTAGCTGCACAACATAATTTGCATATATTCATGTCTTCTACGTTATTGTACCGTAAAGAGATTCAAAAAATATGTGAGATTGTACATTCAGAAAAATTACCTCTCCAATACATGTATCATGTTGGTCAGTACCTTCCTGACTGGCATCCATGGGAAAGTTACAAAAAATATTTTGTTGGCGATAACGAAACGAACGGTTGCCGTGAAATATTTGCAATTCAACTACCGTGGATATTGAAATGTTTTGGCAGGTCGGTATCCGTAGGCTATACTTCAAAAAAGAAAATCAGTAGTCTGGATATTACGTATCCTGATTCATATCTGGTGACCTTGGAACATGAATCTGGAAATAGAGGTGTAATGATAATAGATGTGGTATCAAGAAAAGCCATTTCTTCACTGGAGATTGTCGGAGAAAAACTACATCTCTTTTGGGATGGCACACCCTCAGGGCTTAAAAAATATAACATAGAGACCAAATCATTAGAGTCTATTGAATTATATGATTCATTTGAACATAACCTGAATTATTCATCCAATATAATTGAGGATGCATATCTTGCAGAAATTGTCTGTTTCTTTGATTTATTGTCTGGAGTTGGGAGTCCCTTATACTCCTTTAATGATGATATACAGACCTTGAAACTTATTGATAAAATCGAAGGTAAGGTGTAACGATATGAAGATCTGTTTTATAGGTCTAGGGTCTATTGGTACCAGACATCTTCATAATTTAGTGCAGATCCTCTCAGAGAGAAAAATACTCTCAGAAATTCATGCACTTCGCACTACACACAGACCTCTTTCAGATGATATTAGAAAAATAATTGATAAAGAATTTACCTCTTATGAAAATCTTGATGATGATTACGATATTGTGTTTATTACAAACCCGACAAACAAACATTATGAGACATTAAACAAGATTCTCTCTCATACAAATCATATATTCATTGAAAAACCTTTGTTCATGGATACGAAAAATGATTTAAAATCATTGCTGCTTAATACGGATTCTGTATACTATGTTGCAGCTCCACTACGGTATAACGGTGTGTTCCCTATACTCCAAGATTTTGTAAAAAAAAATAAAGTCTACTCAGCCAGAGCAATTTGCTCCTCATATCTCCCGGAGTGGCGCAAAAATATTGATTATAAGGTGAACTACAGTGCTCATAAGGAAATGGGTGGTGGTGTTAGTCTTGATCTGATTCATGAATGGGATTATCTGAAATATCTATTTGGAATGCCAAACAAACTATCTTATTTGAAGGGAACAAAATCAGAGTTGAAAATAGACAGTGATGATATTGCAGTTTATATTGCCGAATATTCTGACAAAATTGTTGAACTGCATCTTGATTATTTTGGAAGAAGGACAACACGCCAACTTGAATTATTTACCAAGGACGGGCTCTTGAAAGTTGATTTCTTTAGTCAAACTGTTAGTTTTGATAATGGTATTGAGATTATTCCGTATCCAGTTACTAAAGCAGATGACCCGTATATCGCTGAAATGAACTACTTCCTTGATTTATGTACCGGAAAAGAGACGAGAAATCAAAATGATATTTATAATGCATTTGATACATTAAAATTAGCTTTAGGTGAGTTAGAATGAATATCTTATTTACAGTATGTGGACGTGCCGGATCAAAAGGTGTCAAAAATAAAAATTTGAAAAACATGCTTGGTAAACCATTAGTTTACTACACTCTTTCGGCAATCGATTTATTTATCAAAGAATATAATGGTGTGGATACAATTCATGTATGTGCAAGTTCAGACAGCCAAGATCTTCTTGGTCTGATTACCTCCCAAAAGGCGTTTCCTGTTTTCACAGTTGATAGGTCGGCAGAACTCAGTGGCGATACTATTGGAAAAGTATCAGTAATTAGGGATGCACTTCTTCGTTCCAATAAATACTTTGGAATTGAGCACGATATGGTTATTGATTTGGACATCACATCACCTATTCGTAGACTCCAGGATATTGTGAATATTTATGAAAAGAAGAAAAACTCTCCTGATTTTGACATTGTTTTTTCTGTAACTAGTGCCAGACGGAACCCATACTTCAATCAGGTCAAAGCAATTCCTGAAACAGGAGGATACGAACTGGTCATGAACCAGGGATTAACTTCAAGGCAGCAGGCTCCCGTGGTTTATGATATGAATGCATCAATCTATGCTTATGATGGGCAGTATCTTATTCGTTCAAATTCAGATAAATTATTTGATGGGAGATGTACAGCTATCATGATGGAGGATACCGCAGTTCTTGATATTGACAGTGAAGAGGATTATGAGTTAATGGAAGTTCTTATGAAAATATTCATAGATAAAAAAGCAGATATATCAATGCTACATCAAAATATAGATGCCTTCTGATTTGAACATCAATTTACAACACCCATTTTAAGATATATTTATTAATCCAATTTGGCAACAATGATTTGAGTTGATTTCTCTCATTTTTTTGAAGAAAAATACGAAATATTACAAAAATATATAATATTGATATACTGACTCCAGAAAGAAGCAGTAGCCAAATCGAGTTTATATACAGAATGGATGTAAATCCTACTCCAACAATCAATAGACAAAACAATGCAGCATATCCATAAAACATAGATTTTACAAACGTAAAACGTGGAGCTCCAAGAATATATGCTATATATATTGGGGTATATGTAGCTATTCCAAGTATGACTCTTGAAATAAGATAAGAGAAAGCAACATTATAATATCCAATATCAAACAAGGAATTAAAGAGCAAAATAAGACCTATATTAAGAAATCCACATAATACTGCATAAATCGCTGGAAATCGAACCCTGAGACAAGCGATATTAACTCCACCGATCGCAGCAACCTGTACTTCAAGAAGTGATGGGATAATTAGAATCCACATTAATGGGACTAAATATATATATTCACTCCCTACCCATAGAGTAAGAAATTGTGATGAGAAAATACATACAAGACCAACAGGAAGAGCAAGGAGCATACCAACTATTTTTATTGAAAATTTAGAAAAGGTTACTAGACCTGCAATATCTCCTTTACTATAATAAGAATATATCATTGGCGTAAGTATGCTGGTAATAAGGCTCCCTATTGCTACCAACAATATGTTAAATGTTAAAACGAGAGAATAACCGGTTTCGGCGACAACACCATATAATATATTTACAAATACTAGTGAAACGTTTGTAATGAGCAAACCTCCGAATCTATTAATAATTAACCAGAATGTTACACCCCCCATTTCCTTAAAACGCAACTTTGAAAAATAATGATGATTGATTTTTAACTGTGGGCATGTCTTTCTTGAAAATATATATGATACAAATACAGAAATTACTGCGGCAAATAAATATGAAGCACCAACTGTTATTAACGACGGACCGAATATCAAAAATATGCCGACAATTAATATGACCGGAATCAACTGATACACGATATTGACTATATTTCTTAAGTCCATCCGATTATAGGCAAACAATGTTGTCATGAATGTGCTGCCGAACGCTCTTACAAGGACGGAAATAAAAATAAGAGAGAATAATAATATCACATCAACTACTGCTGAATCTCCTATATCAAAAAAAGAGGGTGATGAGATGGCGATTACGATGGAAATTGGTACACAAATGAGCACAATTAACAGCATGCCAAATAATGATGTATTATATGTCTCAGTTGCGCGAACAAAATCAGATTTCTGCAAATCAATTGTAAGATAGCGGGAAATAGAACCATTAACCGCATCAGTAAAGATTGTAATATAACTCGTGAGCGATGTCGCCAGCGGAATCAGCCCATACGCCGCTTCACCCAGTGTATCCAAAAAAAACGGAACTAGAGCAAGTCCTATGATAACGTTCAGAACAAAATACACCACATTGGAAATCAGATTCTTCGAAAATCTCTGTTGAAATTTGATATCCAGTGGCGCACACTCTGTTTCAGTCATCTATTCCACAAACCTGCCCAAATATTGCTTGTTACTAATCTGCCTTCACGACACATAAATACTGCCGGATGGACGCCGGAAAAAACCCGATCTTCTGCACCAACGATCCCCGCCGCGATCCCCCCCTCCTCCTTCTCTGGCAAAAAGCCCGCCTCTTCTTCCCGGATGCGATCGGATAACGGGGCTGACCGGGTGCTATTATAGATGAGCAGCTTTGGGTGGTTGCAAGGGCGAATTGCACCCGCGGACCCACGGGAAGCAGGCCGGGGTTGAGGCAAATAGGATATTCCCACCGCGTCGGGCTCGCAAGGCAAAGCCTTGGTCGCAAACCTTCGGTTTGCTTGGCTAAGGGACCTAAAGGTCCCCGCCTCAGCTGAGGTCGTCCGCTTCGCGTCCAACCCGCCTCCGCGCCGGATCGCAAACTATCCTGAAAGCAAGTTCTATCTGAATTCTTCACTCCTGACAAACTACTTTGAAAGCCCAAGCGGGCTTTGCCCGCTTGAGGCGGGGCACGCAAGCCTTTGGCTTGCACGCAACGTATAGGGCCCTCAGAAATAGGATATACCACCGCGGGCCGACTCGCAAGGCAAAGCCTTGCTCAGCTAAGATCGCCGGCTATGCCGTCGATCCGCCTTCGCGCCGGAGTCGCGGCCCCGCACCCCAAAAAATAGACGAGAGATTCTCTCTCATTCTCTAAAAGCAAAAAAAAACCATCATTGCTCCGCCCCTGTCCCCCTTTTGGTGATTTTCGTTGGCGGATTG
Organism: Methanocorpusculaceae archaeon UBA425; assembly: GCA_002506085.1. Classification (GTDB taxonomy): domain Archaea; phylum Halobacteriota; class Methanomicrobia; order Methanomicrobiales; family Methanocorpusculaceae; genus Methanocorpusculum. Next base: position 125,712 of record DAWV01000021.1, on the reverse strand, counting down.
ACGGCGCAGCCGGCGATCTCAGCCGAGCAAACCGAAGGTTTGCGAATTTGTGGGTTTTGGTGTTGGGGGACGGGGGAGGGTACGATATGGATCAACACCCAACTGATTTTTCTTTTTTCGTGTTTTCGTGGGTATTTTCGTGAATTTAGTGTGATGATGTTTACATCCGAAGAATCCAGTACACGAAACCAAAGTACATCCAAAAAATCCCACTTGAACAAATTCGATCCTGTTCCCCAGGGTGGGGGGGGGCGATAAACGACCGTGGGTGTACTCGAAGGCTCGCCCTTGGTTCGCGTAAAGGTAAGCGGATGCTGCGCCCCTTTTCCGCAGCACACCCGAAGAAAAAGGGGGCGCAATACGACAGCGGGTGTACGCGGAGGCTTCGCCCCTTCGGGGCTTGCCTTAGGGTGAGGGGAAGGTGGGCGGTACATGATCACAGATTCACGAGGAAGCTGCGCCCCTGTTTCGTCTATGTGTAGGAGATGGTGGGCGATAAACGACGGAGGGTGTACAAGAAGGCTCGCCCCTCGGGAGCAAAAGCGGCAAATAGGATATTCCCACCGCGTCGGGCTCCGCGCCGGAGTCGCCCTCCCGCACCCCGGTTCAGAAAAGAAAATGGGATATTTGAGATGTATTTTGAAAGGAAAGTAATTTGGGAGTGTGGACACAAGAGAAATAATCAACAATACATTTCCTGATGTGCGCACTTGATTTCTTTCCATTCCTCCACCCCTGTCCCCCTTTTGGTGAATTTCGTTGGCGGATTGACGGCGCAGCCGGCGATCTCAGCCGAGCAAACCGAAGGTTTGCGAATTTGTGGGTTTTGTGTGGGTGGGTTGGACGCTGAAAGCGGCCGACCTCAGCTGAGCAAACTGAAAGTTTGCGAGGGGGACGGGGGAGGGTACGATATGGGTCAACAGCCAACTGATTTTTCTTTTTTCGTGTTTTTGTGGATTGCGGGTTGGACGCGGAACGCGGACGACCTCAGCCGAGCAAATCTTTGATTTGCGTGTTTTCGTGAATTTAGTGTGATGGCGGGTTGGAGACACAGTCGATAACCTTAGCTGAGCAAGGCTTTGCCTTGCGGGGATGTTTACATCCGAAGAATCCAGTACACGAAACCAAAGTACATCCAAAAATCCATAATGGTAATCCCGATTCGTTTCATCACCTGAGAAAGAGTGTGGTCCCTGTACACACGAAAAAGTAGATCCGCCCCCTCACGCAGCACAGCCGTTCGCAAGTCTATCGACTTGCTCAGCTAAGGTTGTCCGCTTTCAGCGTCCAACCCGCAAAAATAGGGGGGCGCAATACGACAGCGGGTGTATGAGAAGGCTTCGCCCCTTCGGGGCTCGCCTTAGGGGGGAGATTGTGGGCGATAAACGACGACGAGTGTACGCGAAGGCTTCGCCCCTTCTCCGCAGCACAACCGAGGAAAATAGGGGGCGCAAAACGACCGCGGGTGTATGAGAAGGCTTCGCCCGTGGGCTCGCCTAAGGGGGGGAGGAGATGGTGGGCGATAAACGACGGCGGGTGTATGAGAAGGCTTCGCCCCGCCACCGCGCGGTCAGGTATTTATATTGCGTTAAATCATAGATTGATTATATGTTCGGAGATACCCGGACAGGAGGTCAGATATGATGAATGATATTCCCAAAACACTTCTGGAACAACCAAAGCCGCTCTTTTTCAAAAAAAATGTATATTCAGGCAGGCTCTATACAAATGGGAAAGAAAATCGGAAAAACCAGCTTGAGCTGATGAAGGAAGGTGAGATAATAGAAGAGAGGCTCCTGCGCTCCTGGAGCCTGCTCGATGAAGTGACCTATCTGAAAGCGTTGGTCAGGGTTCTTGAGGGAGATCTCGCAAAAACAGAGAAGAGACCGGCAGGTTTTCTTTCGAAGCTTGGGGCGGATGTATGAGCGGAAAGGGTCTCGCCCCTGCCGAGGAGCTATCTGAGTTTCTGCTGTATAATACGGACGGGGGGAATACGCGTGTTCAGGTTCGACTGTATGAGGGGTCGGTGTGGCTATCTCAGCGTTTGATTGCTGATTTGTATGATAGGTCGCCAAAGACGGTGAGTGAACATATTGCGAATATTTTCGAGGAGGGTGAGCTTGAGCCGGAGAGAGTCACCCGGGTTTTTGATGTGGAGCAGGATGAGGGCGGTCGGTCGGTCGTCCGTTCGATCGTCTGCTATAATCTGGAGATGATTTTGGCGGTAGGATATCGTGCGAGGTCTGCCCGCGGGACGCAGTTTAGGAAGTGGGCAACGAAGCTTTTGCAGGAGTATGTGGTGAAAGGGTTTGTTCTTGATGATGAGCGTTTAAAGGAGCCCGCAGGGTTTGGTCAGGATTATTTCGATGAGCTGCTTGAGCGGATTCGTGCGATTCGTGCGTCAGAGAAGCGGTTGTATCTGAAGGTTCGGGATATTTACGCGCTGAGTGTGGATTATGATAAGAATCATCCTGCTGCGAAGAAGTTTTTTGCAGCGGTGCAGAATAAGATCCATTTTGCGGTTCACGGTCATACGGCGGCGGAGATCATGGTTTTGCGGGTGAATGCCGATTTGCCGCATATGGGACTTTCGACATGGAAAGAGAGTCCAAATGGGAAGATTCATCTGGCGGATGTTTTGACGGCGAAGAATTATCTTTCGAGCGAGGAGATCACGACGATGAATTCGCTGGTGAATCAGTTTCTGGAGTATGCGGAGCAGCAGGCACGTTCGCGGAAGGTTATGACGATGCATGACTGGGAGGTGAAGCTGGAGGCGATTCTCCGGCTGAATGATATGAGTATTCTTACGAGTGCCGGGAAGGTTTCGATGGAGCGGGCGAAGAGTAAGGCATCCCGGGAGTTCGAGGTGTTCGAGGCACGGGAGCTGGAGCGGGAAACTGCGCAGGATGAAGATGAGTTGGAAGATGTGCTAAAAAAGCTAGTATATATCCCTAAATCTGATTCAAGTAAAGATAGTGAGTGTAATGAAAATAGATAATCTTTTAAATGAAATCCCAACTGTCTGGTTTAACCGGATAGTTCGAAGTCAGATATTTGGCATGGAGGCGGGATTTTTGGCCGGGTGGGAATACAGCGAAAATTTCGTTTGAATCAGTAAAATGGAGAGTATCACATCAGTTTGTTGACGTCAACAATATGATGCCCGCGGACAAAATGCCCGAGTCGGAGAGCAAAGCGAAGCATAATGATTCGCGGCGGAATTCTCATGCGTCCGCACGTATGCCGTACACGAAACCGAAGTACATCCAAAAAATCCCGCTTAAACAAATTCGATCCTGTTCACCGGGAAGGGGGTTCGCAAGTCTGTCGACTTGCTCTCCGACTCAGGTCTACAACCCTCGCTTGTTCGCAAGTCTGTCGACTTGCTCTCCGACTCGGGTCTTCGACCCTCGCTTGGGCGCAAAACGACGGCGGGTGTACGAGAAGGCTTCGCCTGTGGGAGCGGCATCAGCAAAGAGGATATCCCCACCGCGTCGGGCTCGCAAATCAGAGATTTGCTCAGCTGAGGGCGAGCCTGACGGCTCACCCCGCCTCCGCGCCGGATCGCAAGTCCCTTTCGCTTCGCTCCAGGACTTGCTCAGCTGAGGGCGAGCCTGACGGCTCACCCCGCAGTCACCTCCCGCACCCCAAATCAAAAAAAGGAATCATACCTCCTCTTTTACACATATTGAGATAGAAATGGAATATAAGAAAAACCCGCACGCGGGTTTTTTCACCAGCATTTTTCAAGAGAGGGTGCGATTCTGCGTAGGCGATCAGCCGAAGCAGAGCACCCGAACGTAAGGAAAATGCGATTCGCGTTAATTCGCGGAGATTCGCGGTTAAATAAACTCATGCTTCCACACCCAACAATACATTTCCTGATGTGCGCACTTGATTTCTTTCCATTCCTCCACCCCTGTCCCCCTTTTTGTGCATTTCGTTGGCGGGTTGGACGCTGAAAGCGGCCGACCTCAGCTGAGGCGGGGACCTTTAGGTCCCTTAGCCGAGCAAGTCGATAGACTTGCGACTAAACCGAAGGTTTGCGAATATGTGGGTTTTGTGTGGGCGGGTTGGACGCTGAAAGCGTCCGACCTCAGCTGAGCAAACTGAAAGTTTGCGAAGGGGACGGGGGAGGGTACTACGTGGATTTGCCTATAACCCAATCTTATTGATTTTCGTGTTTTTGTGGGATTTTTTGTGAATTTAGTGTGATGATGTTTACATCTGAAGAATCCCACACACGAAACCAAAGTACATCCAAAAATCCATAATGGCAATCCTGATTCGTTTCATCACCTGAAAAAGAGTGGTCCATGTACACACGAAAATGTAGATCCGCCCCCTCACGCAGCACACCCGTTCGCAAGTCTATCGACTTGCTCAAGCTTTGGTCGTCCACTTCGTGTCCAACCCACGGTCGCAAACCTTTGGTTTGCTTTGCTGAGGTTGGCCGCTTTCAGCGTCCAACCCGCCTCAGCTGAGGCCGCCCCTAAAGGGACGGCCCGCCCCCGCGCTCCTCCTTCCGGCACGAAATAACACCCAAAAAAACACACCTCTCAAAAAACCAAAAACCCTATATAAGATAACAAAAATTTTACCATCCATAACCCCCCCACCTCCCACTGACCACCGCCTTACTGCAAAAACCCGGGGCATTATCGCACCGCGCGGTCAGGGGTTTATAACATCTTAGAACGAATCTCAACACTAAAACAGACAAATACCCATAAAATTATCGTAATACACAAAAAATAACCATTAAATATCTAAAAAACCAACTAAGTATTAACAACATCAGGCAAGTGAAAAACAGCCTGGGCTAGCCCGAGCACGAGTCCTATTGGACGGCGAGTTGCTAGAGGCATGGGATCCCGCATTACCTTACTATCCCCTCTGCCACGGGTGAACCCTCAAGCCTTTTTCATCAGCCCGGTGAACACCAGGCATGGGAATCGTGCCGGTCAACGGAAAAATCCCGGAAGAGGACGCTTTAGCTCCTCTCCCGGGTCAGCAGGAAAAGGTATGCCGCTGGGTAAATCGGCATGCATCGACGTAGAACACCATGCCGATGAATAGGCAAGGAATTCTAATGACTGAAAAAAGTAATGAAAAAATGGAAGAGTCAGGCTCCAACCTGAACTCAAGTACGCATACGAAGATCTGTCTCAAAATGAGCCAGGTCATCATGGAAACGCCCGTCGAATACAACGGCCGGATCTCAACCAGGATCCCGATGAAAAACAAGGAATGGTTCTACCGCCATGCAAAAAAGGAAGGCATCAAACCGTCCGAACTCCAGCGCCGGATCGTCATTAAGGAAATGAACAAATGGCGCGAAGAGGAACTGGAGGAAGAGCGCCGGAAAAAAGAGCGCAGACCCTAAGCATCCAAAGCTTCAGCAGACAGAAATGCGGCGCGTGAATGCGTCCGGCATCTGCAGACAGGGGTCCTGGAGAAGCGGTGTGCTGGATAAAGACGCACATCGCTCAACGATCATATCCCGGGATGGATCTCCGGGATATATACTCTTTTTCGTGTTATGGGCGTACGTCGGGATCGTGTACGGGGTTCATTTTTATTGGAGGGGCCATCACACGAAATCCACGAAAACAAAACGCAAATCAAAGATTTACGAGGAGGCCACAACCAAAATAATCCTGCTCGATATGGATATAGTGATCCCGGAACGATGGAAAATATCGTTAGTGGGCAGATAAGATTTTTGGAAATAGTTGAGCCACTTGCACTGCTCATCTAAATTTCAATAATAGGATATCTCCACCGCGGGTCGCTTTACAAAGTTTTCAAATAATGTTTCAGGGGATCCCTTCCTCTTTTGTAAAAAAATGTTAGAGTACGCTGTATTTGCTGTGAGCCTGATTTATCCCCATCACATCGAGAACAAGAACCGGTTTATTCTCGTCGTCGATTTGATAGAACAATGTGTATGTCATTGAGACGTGTAATCGATGGATCTTGAGCTTTGAACCTTTCAGGAGTTTCTTATTGCATCATTTACTCTATGGAGAAAAACTATTATCTCATACCCCCCATTATTTTGTAATATGCAGGCAGTTGAACAACAGAAGAAGTCCGTGACCGTCTCTGCGGATGTTCACCGAAAGATCGTATCTCTGCGGCGCGGGAATCAGACGTATGGAGACGTGGTCGCCGAATCGATTAAGGCACTGGAAGAGAAAGAGCAGCATGCATCGATCCCCTGTATCGATGATATCGATATGGATGAGCTGGAGGAGAAGGAGCGGATCGCCGATGCCGATTTTGAAAACAGGTATGTGAGTCTTGAGGAATCAATGAAACGTTACGCCGCCGAGCATAAGAAAGCGTGACGTTTTCTGTTTTTCTTTTGGATGAAGCAGATGCATTTTTACACGAACTGTCCGAGGACGAATTTAACCGCTGTCTGGCAGGGCTGAACGCGCTTTCCCTGAATCCCTATCCAGGCATCGGCGGAGATAAGGAGAAAATCAAGGGACGGGAGAATAAATACCGGATCCATATCGGCCGATCTTATACGGCAATTTACCGAATAGACAGGGAGAAAAAACGTGTCTGTGTTTCATTTTTCGGCACGATCGGCGATGCACACAAACGCTATTGACCTCGCCTTATTTAACCTGCATCCTGAGAGAGAAAATCACGAATTTGATCATCCGCAGATATCCAGAGCATCTTCCGGGATATGTGCAGCGATCTCTCAGGAGAACATGACCTTCGATACAGATTATCATACAATTGATACATTACTCATGAAGATAACGCAAAAAAAACTGCTGATGCACTGAACTTGAAAAATTCATGAACTATTTTTGTACCTATTCGCCCCATAATGTCTTTTAGGATGAATGGTTACAGATTCTTAAAAAAAAGGCGGGATCAGCAGTTCCAGCCGGCGAAGATAAACGGCAAAAATACTCAATATATCTTGTGCATCTCGCCGACATACCCGAACTCTTGCACACAAACCAGTTTTCTCTCTTTTTCTATCCGATAAATCACCGTAGAGGATCGACCGATATGCAGACGGTGAGATTCGGACCTCGAATGTCAACTTTTACCCTTTTGTTTCGCGCGAATCTTATCTATCTCATCGAATGACGAGTAATGAGCATCCGGGTCCGCGTCCCATGCAGCTTCCTTCTCATCGAGCTCCTCCAGACATTTATCATCGATCGCCGGGATAGTTGAAACGCCAAGCTCGCGGTCGATCGATCCCGAAAGGAAATCTTATCGACACCGACCTGAAATATAATCTTAGAGATCATGGTCACCATTGAAAGCAAAAAAGAGCAGATAGGGTTTCGGATCAGTCCGGAGTATTACCGCAGAGTCAAGGAGTTATGCCGCGGGGATGATACCCCGTTCACGTCGATCAGCGACTATATGACCTCGCTGGTGGTGGCAGATATGACCCGGAGAGAGATGGGTGTCGATGATATGACCTCCCGGATCCTGGAGGTTCTTGAGTCGCCGGAGATCCTGAAGAAGATCCGGGAGATCATCGAGGGGACGTAGCCGGACGTTTTGCAATATTTTTCATGGTTCGTTAGGCACATATCTGTCTGATCGTTCCGGAGATCCAGGCAGATGAGCGTTTTGTATCCTCCAATAAGGATTCTTTTTCATTCAGCGTGAGCATATCGGAGAATTGTTTGATGAATGTATCATTCATGTTATCCCTGCCGATCGCTTTCAATGCCTGAATGATCAGTGCGGATTTAGCTGAAAGATTCGTGATGTCTTTATTTGAGGTATGCTTGAATTGTATCGTGACATTTCCGTATGCGTATTTTTTGTAGGGACCGTCAGAAGCATACGTCCATGAAGCAGGGACCTGGGTGGAGATCCCGAGCATATTCAATGCAGCATCTTCATAGGGGACAATGGTCCAGCCGAAATTGCGTGCAAGCGCTTTTGCTATCTCATGAGGTGAGGGAGCGACATATGCATCAAGGAATGCATTGTAGATGGGATATTCGTATATTCCCCGCATGATCCGGCGAATCGTTTTGTCTTGAACTAGCCGTGATAATACTTTTTTTATCGTGGGGGTCGGGGAGATGTCGGCAAAATCAGAGATGACGAATATTGTGCCTCTCTTTGATGTGGTTATTCTCTCCCGGATTTTTTCATGATAGGTATCATTATACATATTATAGTATGTATAATTATGTCACTAAAAATATATAGTATTGGTGACAAAATCAGGTTCATCATCTGGGGTGGGAGAGGGAGAAGGGGGGGGGGCGCAAATCAAAGATTTGCTCCGCTGAGGCCGCTAGTCGCAAGCCTATTGGCTTGCTCCGCTAAGGTTGTATACTTCGCTTCGCTCGCATTCAACCCGCCCCTACGTGGCAGCCCGCTCGCAAACCTCCGGTTTGCTCTCCGACTCGGGTCTTGGATCCTCGCTTGTTTGCAAATCAAAGAATTGCTCGGCTTAGGGCGAGCCTGTTCGCAAACCTTCGGTTTGCTCTCCGACTCAGGTCTACGACCCTCGCTTAACGGCTCACCCCGCCTCGGTTGAGATCGTCCGCGTTCCGCGCCCAACCCGCTCGCAAACCTTCGGTTTGCTCTCCGACTCGGGTCTTTGACCCTCGCTTGCTCGCAAGTTTCCTCCGAAAACTTGCTCAGCTGAGGCCGCCCCTTCGGGTCAGCCCGCTCGCAAAAGGGGAGGAGAACAACGCCCCCAAGCATCTGAGAATTGAGGGAATAGATTCGATTTTATGCGCATTTTTCAATTAACATACGGAATCTGATGTTATATATTGTAGTACAAGATTAGATTAAATCCAGTTGATTTTTCAAATCAAAGAGTGGAGGTCTTGATGAATTAGACCCCCACCGATACTACTATTTTCTCAGGGAACAAAGACTATACTTATTACTAAAATATTGATTGTAACAGGAGGGGGGAGAAGCATGGTCAAAGCATTGGATGTAGCAAATTTCTTTGTGGATTTAGCAAATAACACTGTCGAAGAGTGCATGACAAACTTACGGGTAAATAAATTTCTGTATTTTGCTCAGGCATGGAGTCTTGTTCGCTTGAACAAACCATTATTCGAGGAAGAAATCCAGGCGTGGCAACTTGGCCCGGTTGTGCCTTCCGTTTATCGTGCGTTCCAACCGTGTGGTTCTGATCGAATTAAAGATGTTGCAACTGATTATTCGCTTGAGGCGTTTTCACCTGAACAGATCGAACTCTTGCTTGATGTTGCACGATACTATGGGCAATACTCTTCCACCAAACTGATAGATATGACCCACGAAAAGGGAGGGCCATGGGATGAAGTATATGAAATGGGAGTGCCATTCATTGTAATTTCCAAAGATAATATGAAAAATTACTTCTCCAAAGAGGAGTTACCTTCGTTCAAATTCACCTATAACCCAGAAACAGATGTCATTGGACATCGCGACGCAGAAGGATACTTAGTCTTACCAAAAGAATATGATGATGAAGCCGAATAAATGGGATATTTGGCTTGCTTCAATCAAATTTGAAGAAAAACCAGACATTAAAAATCGTCCTGTCTTAGTAATAGCCCCGGATATGGCATATTACGTATCCCTGAAGATTACAACACATGAGCCACGCAATGTATACTCTAATGAGCATCGGATAGTGAAATGGGAGGAGGCAGGTCTTAATAAACCTTCAACCATTCGGGCTTCAAAAGTCTTACATGTGATGGAAAGAGATTTTGTTCATAAAATCGGGCACCTTCACCCAGTAGATATCATGGCAGTTCAAAAAATATTAGAGCGGAACTTTTAGATTTGACTATTAATTTAATTGGATTGTTTTCATCTAGAAAAATACGCGCTTGCTTTTTTGAGTTGTAAGAAAGAACTCGCATATATACTTCTGCTAAGAGCAAAAATATGCAGAATGGAATTTTATGACCTCATACCAAAAATCATATCAATATTTGATATGATCCGGATTTTTCAAACTTCACCATAGAATCTCTCGAGAATGAAACAATTCTCTTCAGGTCACAAAGACATCTCCTGACGCGAAGGCTTCGCCCCGCCCGTAAGACAAAGCCGGCATACCCGTTCACCAAATCCTCACGGTAAATATGTAAGCTGCGTAATAACCGTTAGACAACCCGTACCCGTATTGGTAATCTTACCGCTAGATAGCAGACTGGTTGCTATTTACCGTGACATTTACCGTGACATTTACCGTGACATTTATTAGTGTTTTTGCCCCGGTATATTGATGATAATCTCCCAATAACCGGATTTAGCAGAACCAATACGCTGAATAGCGCCCTTTTCCTTCAACTCCGCCAATAACCTCTTTGCATGACGTAAAGACACATCAAGATTTTCGGCTATCCTTTCTCCCGTAATGGCAGGATTAACCGGATAGTTCAAAGTGCCATGTTTGGCATGGAGGCGGGATTTTTGGCAGGGCGGGAATGCCGCGAAAATTTCGTTTGAATCAGTAAAATGGAGAGTATCACATCATTTTGTTGACGTCAACAATATGATACCCGCGGACAAAATGCCCGAGTCGGAGAGCAAAGCGAAGCATAATGATTCGCGGTGGAATTCTCATGCGTCCGCACGTATGTCGTACATGAAACCGAAGTACATCCAAAGAATCTCACATACGAAATCGAAGTACATCTTATACGTACATCAGTATTTCTCAGTGGCGATCACAACACCGCGTAAGTCCTATTACAAAAATACGATCCATTTCAATGTCACATACATTTCAACATATATGTCATTATAAGGTCAAACAATAAATATAATTTATCACATCATAATGTCTCATTTATACAATAACATTAAGTAGTATAATGTTACACTTATTGGTATGGATGAACTTCTTGCAGTACTTAGTTTGCAGAATCCACATTGGTCTCAGATACAACAGGACACAGGGGTAAAACGTCGTCGCTATCTGCATAAAATATTACGATATCTGGAAACAGGGGAGATAGTTGTTTTGAACGGCGTCCGCCGTTCAGGCAAAACAACTCTCCTTAAACAAACAGTAGATGAACTTATTCAAATAGGAAAAAAACCATCAGGGATATTATTTGTAAACTGTGATGATCCGCTCATACAGAAACTCCAGGAACCTCTGCCGGATATTCTTGAAACGTTTCAGACAAATGTATCTGCAGATGAAGATATAACGCTGATATTTGATGAGATTCAGACGATTCCAAAATGGGAACAGTGGCTTAAAGCATGGTATGATTTGAAAAAATATAAAATAATCATATCCGGATCTTCAGCAAAGCTTCTCGATTCAGGATTATCATCTAAGATAAGCGGGAGATATCTTAAAATTCATGTTTATCCGCTTGATTTTTCTGAGTATCTGCAGTTCAGAAATATATCCGTTCCGTCGGAGAAATTAGAGTTTATAACCCGCAGATATGAGATCGCATCCCTGCTTAGAGAATATATTCAATATGGAGGTTTCCCCGCAGCCGTCAGAATTGAAAATCAGGATATCAGAAAAGATCATCTATCAACGTATTTTGACAGTATTCTCTTTCGTGATATTGAGGAGACGCATGATGTCAGAAATCACAGTGTGCTTCGCAGGCTTCTTGTTTATCTGATAACAAATATCTCGGCTCCGTTTTCATACCGCAAGCTTGCTTTGATGTATAATGTAGATTCCAGAATTGTTAATGATTATATTTCATTTGCGGAGGATGCTTTCCTGCTTTTTGAGCTGCAGAATTTCAGTTATTCGCTGAAAAGTCAGAATGCGGGTCATAAGAAAATCTACACAATCGACACTGGTTTAAGAAATTCAGTTGCGTTTTCTTTTTCTGCGGATGAAGGCAGACTGGTTGAAAATCTTGTGTTTGTAAATCTTAAGCAGAATGGCTATTCTATCTACTTCTGGAAGGATAAGAATGAGGTTGATTTCGTGATCCAGCATAGGGACTATACGCTCTCGGCGATTAATGTATGTTATTCTGACGACATTCCCGAGCGTGAGATCAAAGGTCTGAATGAGTTTGAGAATGCGTTTAAAGGAAAGATTAAGGCGCGAATAGTTATTACTAAGGATGTGGAAAAGGAGGAGGACGGGATTTTGTTTATTCCGCTTTACAAGTGGCTGCTTGCAGGTTCTGGAGATATTTTGCAGGAGGTGGAATAAATGAAGATCGGAGTTGTATTTGCCAGTGGAGAAACGATTTTGTAAAAGTCCGAGGTGCATGCAAATCCCCTTGCCAAAAAAAGAGAACAGCTAAAGTCGTCGACTTCGTCGCCAACCCGCTACCGATGAAGGGACGAGCAAGACAGCGAAGCTTTGCGGTTCGCGGTTGGTTTTTATCTCATCTATCCACACCCAACAACCTCCTTCCTAAATTGGGGCCACACCAACACCGCGTAAGTCCTATTTTATTAAAAGCATGCCCTGCATGAGACAGGCAAAACCTCATTACCATCCACCGACAAAGTACCATATACCTGCATCATGTCCGAATACACAAGCATCAAAGAGGAGGTACTCACGAAATTAGAGGCAAACCTTCCGGAGATACGCGAGCGTTTCGGCATTGAAACAATAGGGATATTCGGCTCCGTGAGTCGGGAAGAAGACACGCCCGACTCTGATGTAGATGTATTGTATGCATTCAAAACAGGCGGTGTTCCTCTTCGGGAATTTTTCGCCTTCAAACACTATCTGGAAGATCTGTTTGGAAGAACGATCGATTTAGTTCCCGTACGATGGCTGGCACCGTCACTTCGCCCCTACATAGAACGCGATATGATACTGTTTGAAGCAAAAAAGGCAGAGGCATGAAATCCGAGTATATCTATCTGGACCACATGCTTCAGCGCTGTGAAAAAATACGAAAAATTACCAGTTCGGTCAAAAAAGAGGCATTCTTTCTGGATGAAGATAAACTGGATCTGGTTGTCCATTCTCTGGAGATCATCGGAGAGGCAACCACACATATTTCCGAGGAGTTCAAAAAGGAACATGATGAAATACCCTGGCAGGAGATCAAGGATTTTCGAAACGTTATGTCCCATCAGTATTTTCGCATAGATCCTGAGGAAGTTTGGACCGTCGCAAATACCGATGTTGAAGATCTCTATGCATTCCTGATCAGGATCCTGAATAAAGACGAGATATAAGCTGCCTAAGGGCTAATGCACGGTCATTTTCGCGAACATCACTGTTGAAAAACCCAAAAACGCATCCTCGCAGCATTGCTTATTATGTCAGCAACCTGGTTTTGACAGCACGATCAAGCTGCATATGCCGGTGAATACGGCTAATGAGATAGTCGGTTATGATGAAGGACTTCTGCTAAGAGCAAAAATACGCAGTATGGAATTTTATGACCTCATACCAAAAATCATATCAATATTTGATATGATCCGGATTTTTCAAAATTCACCACAGAATCTCTGGAGAATGAAACGATTCTCTTCAGATCACAAAGATATCCCTGACGTAAAGGCTTCTCCCCACCCGTAAGACAAAGCCGGCATGCCCGTTCACCAAATCCGCACGGCAAATATTTGAGCTGCGTAAAAACCGTTAGACAACCCGTACTCGTATTGGTAATCTTACCACCAGATAGCAGATTGGCCAATATTTACCGTGACATTTACGGTGACATGTACCGTGACATGTAGTATTATTTTATTGTTTTTGCTCTGGCATATTGGAAACAAATAGCGACCCCGGCAAAAGAGGATATCCCCACCGCGCCGGTTCGCAAATCAAAGATTTGCTCTCCGACTCGGGTCTTCGACCCTCGCTTGCTCGCAAGTC
>DAWV01000021.1:0-111614 GCA_002506085.1 Methanocorpusculaceae archaeon UBA425 | reverse complement strand
CGGGTCTACGACCCTCGCTTGTCGGCTCACCCCGCAGTCGCAAGTTTCCTTCGAAAACTTGCTCCGCTGAGGGACCTAAAGGTCCCCGCCCCTAAACGGAGAACCACTCGTATCGACGATTCCATGACAGCAAAACCTATTATCTTCCCCTTCCCATTATCAGATACGATCATGCAGGCGATAGATGGAGACAAAAAACGGACCCAGATGCCCGTTTACCCTAAGACAAAACAGCGCATCCTCTCTCGTAAACGTGAACATCAGACCTACGACGATGTGCTTAATATTCTCCTGGATACCGTAGAGATTGGAGACAAAGGAGAAGAGTATGGCGTTATATTTCTCCATTCGGTCTTCGTTGGCGGCGAGATGAAGAAACTGAAAAAACCCTTACCGTTAACATTGAATATTGCAGAAAACGGCTATATCCAACTGGCAAATACAGAATACTCGATCCTTGTTTCATCTCCAAACGTCAAAGAGGCCATTGAAGAAGCGCAACTACAGTTTTCAGATGGATTCGGGTTTTTCAACAACCCTGCTCTAAACCTCTCTCCAGCTGCAAAGGCTCGCGGCGAACGCTTTAAAGATGCCGTGTGGATGTGATCTCATGGCGGTATTGAAGGCAGAGACAGTAAAGAAAGCTATGATGAAAAAGGGTTTCATCATGGAAGCCGGCAGGCAGAAGCATCCGCGATATTACTTTGAGGATAATGGGGAAATTGCCGCTGTAAAAACTCACATGAGCCATAATGATCAGGAACTAAATGATTTCCTTCAGGCACAGATGGCAGCTCAACTCCATATCTCCAAAGCGGATTTCCTTGAGATGATTTCATGTCAAATTGAGCACGAAGGGATTGCAAATATCTACCGCGAAAAGGGATTACTCTAATCCCTTTACACACTGCGCATATCAGAATCATCATGCGGTCGCGTCACTCCCCTGACCGGTTCGCCCGGGGGGCATCGGCAAAGAGGAAGATTCATCGCGGGCCACTCTGCGCCGGAGTCGCAAGGCAAAGCCTTGGTCGCAAATCAGAGATTTGCTCGGCTAAGGGACCTAAAGGTCCCCGCCTCAGCTGAGGCCGCCCCTGTCCCCCTTTTCGTGCATTTCGCTGATTTTCGAAAATTTCGCGTGGGGGACGGGGGAGGGCACTACATGAGTCCCATCCAGCCAATTCTTTCTTTTTCGTGTTTTCGTGGATTTTTTCGTGAATTTCGTGTGATGACTATGGCCATCAAAAAGAATCCCGTACACGAAACCGAAGTACAACCAAAAATCCATACTAAAAAGGAAGAGTATGAATCCGGTAAACTATCGGCTCACCCAGCCCGCTCGCAAGTCTATCGACTTGGTCGCAAACTTTCAGTTTGCTTGGCTAAGGGCGAGCCTGTTCGCAAGCCTTCGGTTTGCTCTCCGACTCGGGTCTACGACCCTCGCTTGTCGGCTCACCCCGCCTACGCGCAAACCTTCGGTTTGGTCGCAAGTCTATCGACTTGCTCAGCTAAGGTCGGTCGCTTTCAGCGTCCAACCCGCCTCAGCTAAGCCTGCCCCTTCGGGGCAGCCCGCCTCAACTGAGGTCGTCGCCACCCCGCCTCGCGTTCCCGAAACCCCAATTCAAAAAAGAGATAAAATAGACCGAAATATACAGAAAAACCGGCACACTGCCGTACATACAACTCAACATACAAAAAGAACATAAGCACAGTCAGAAAAAAAAGGTTATGAGAAAATCCCCGCACTAATCTAGCTCCCGATTCAAGAACCGGTCCTTTGTGGCGTTTGCGATTTTCACGAGCATGAGCATCACCGGCACTTCGACCAAGACCCCGACGATTGTCGCGAGAGCGACGGGGCTGCCTGTCCCATACAACGCAATCGAAACTGCGACGGCCAGCTCAAAGAAGTTCGAGGCCCCAATCATACCGGCCGGGGCCGCTATGCTGTGAGGGAGTTTCAGGAACCATCCTCCGCCGTATGCGATAAAGAATATCAGGAATGTCTGGATGATCAGCGGGACCGCGATAAGCAGGATGTGCAGCGGATGTTCCAGGATGACGGTTCCCTGGAACGAAAAGATGATCACGAGCGTGAGCAGCAGACCGATGATAGTTATGTTGTCGAACTTCGGGACGAACGTTTTGGTAAAATACTCCTCCCCTTTTTTTCGGATGAGATATACCCGGGTGAGGACCCCTCCGAGGAGAGGGATCACCACAAACAGCACGACCGAAAGAAACAGCGTGGCCCACGGAATACTTATCCCGCCGATTCCGAGCAGAAAACCGACGATCGGAACGAACAGGGCAAGAATAATCAGGTCATTCGTCGCGACCTGAACGACTGTGTAAGCAGCGTTTCCTTTCGTCAGATAACTCCAGACAAAGACCATCGCCGTACATGGAGCAGCACCTAAAAGCACGGCGCCGATAAGATAATCCTGGGCAAGCTCCGTCGGGATGAGGGCGCTGAACACGATATAGAAGAAGAACCAGGCGATTGCAAACATCGTAAATGGTTTGATCAGCCAGTTCACGACCCAGGTAAGCACGAGTCCTTTGGGATTTTTTCCGACGTATTTCACGCTCTGAAAATCCACTTTCAGCATCATCGGGTAGATCATCACCCAGATAAGTATCGCAATCGGGATGGAGACGTTTGCATACTCAAACGTCCCCAGAAACTCCGGGATGAACGGCAGGAATCTGCCGATCAGAACTCCGGCAATCATGCAGATGATCACCCAGAGGGTAAGATACTTGCCGAACAAACCGAGTCCGGCTGCAGGTGTTTTAGTCATGTGATCACGCTTTTGATGTTTCGGATATTCGCGTCTATTTCGGCGATCGCAAGACGATACGCCGCATCTCCTTTTCCGACAGGGTCATCGATGTGCCATTCGATCCTCTTTGTCCCGGGAACGACGGGGCAGGCGATTCCGCATCCCATCGTGACGATGATATCGATTTTTGGAAGATCGGAGATCTTTTTCGGCCGCTTTCCCGAGAGGTCGATTCCATAGATCTCCTGCATGAGTCGGACCGCTGTCGGATCGACTTTGTCGCCCGGGTCACTGCCAGCCGAGTAACTGGTGAAGATGTCTCCGGCGAACTGCCGGCAGAGGGCTTCAGCTATCTGCGATCTGCAGGAGTTTTTGATGCAGAGAAAGGCAATCCGTTTCATCCGGCCACCTGTACTGCGAGTCCGGTGACAACGGCCGCAAGAAAGATCATCGCGACAAATACCAGAACAAACTGTTTCTTAAAAATTGCCGAAAGCATGGTGATCTCAGGGATACTCATGCCTGCCCCGCCAATCAGAAGGGCGGCAACGGTCCCGACGCCCATTCCTTTGCTTAAGAGGGCGGCACTGATCGGGAGAATGGTCTCCGCTCTTATGTAGAGCGGAATCCCGATAATCGCGGCGACAGGAATCGCAAACAGATTTTCAGGTCCCGCGACGGCTAAGATCCAGTCGGCCGGCAGAAATCCGTAGATGAATGCGCCGATGGCGGCCCCTAGCAGGAGATAGGGAAGCATCTGCCGGAATGTCGTCCAGGCAAACCCGATGATCCGCTGAAGTTTTGTCCCCGTCTCATCCGTCATTCCTTCGACCGCGACGGGCTTGACGTATTTTTTGAACCCGAGCCGTTCTAGGACAAGACCTATGAGGACGGCTGCCGCGAACATCAGGACCGCATAAATGATAGTAATCTTCGGACCGAAGATGACGAGCATCATCGCGATAATGACCGGGTTCAAAAGAGGGGAGGCAAAAAGAAAGGACATGGCGCTCGAAAACGCGACGCCGGATTTCAAAAATCCCAGGGTCACCGGGATTGTCGAGCAGGAGCAGAACGGGGTTATCGCTCCGAACGCAGCGCCGATTACGCTTCCACGGACCGAGCCTGAGTGACCGAGGACCTTTTGCATCTTCTCTTTTGAGATATAGACGTTCAGTGCCCCGACAATCAGACAGACGATGATAAAAAGCGCCGTAAGTTCCAGAGCGATAATCAGGAAATACTGACCGGCGCTCTGGAGCGTTTCCATAAAATTCATTCAGATTTTCCTGAATCGCTGTTCTCTTTGCAGCAGTTGTTTTCACCGGCTTTTTCATCGCAGCAGGATTTTTCCGGCACGATTTTAATATTGCAGCAGCTGCAGGAGTTTTCTGCCGCAATCGCTTTCTTCATCTTTCCAAATATTGAGGTCTTTTTTTCTTCGGTCATGATAATCACATCTTTTCACAGGATTGTATTTCTCTGATTTTTTTCAAGGAGTCTTTGTCGTTTTTTGTCGACGGAAGTTCGGCACAGATTTTTTCCAGGGCAGTGCAGAGCTCGGGATACCGGGAGGAAAAATCATCGCTGATTCTGCAGTATGCCCACTGTGCCTGTTTTCTGCTCTGGATGATGCCGGCGTTTTTCAGAATCGTAAGGCTGCGGGACGCGTTGGATTGCGAGAGAGAGAGCGCTGCTTCGATTTCGCAGACGCATAATTCATGGTCCTGCAGCAGGGCCAGAATCCGGAGCCGGGTCGCATCGCCGAATGCCTTGAAGATTGTTTCCGGATCACTCAATCGCATTCGTATCCGGGTATGCAGCAGGAGCAGCAGTGTGTTTTTCGTTCGATGAGGTTGTCTGAGACATGCAGGATCTGTTTGACCTCATCGTCTGTCGGATACCTCCCGGTGATCATGATGAAGTTGTTGACAACGACCGCGGGCAGGAGTTTCTCCCCGTTTTTGGTGATGATCCGGGAAACATTGGGGTTCGTATCCCACACGGCCCGCTCGATTAGGATCCCTTTGGGTTTGAGCTTCTCGATGAGCTCGGTTATCCGGATGTAATCAGGGTGAGTCGTGTCCGGGTCTTTTGCTTCGTAAAGACACATTGATGACATATATTATTATATTCGCATATTTGCATATAATGATTTTCAAATAGAGTTTGGGTTATTCCGCGACGCCCCATACCAGGCCCATGGCTTTGAGCATGATTTCGCTCTCTTCTGCTTTTCGCAGCCATTCTTTTGCTTTCACGGAATCCTTTTCCACTCCGTCGCCGGCAGTATACATCCCGGCAAGATTTCGCATCGCCCTGGTATTTCCTTCTGCAGCTGCTTTTTCGAACCATTCTTTTGCGCGAGCCAGATCCTTTGCCGCGCCGTCACCGGAATAATACATCAAACCAAGCTGAAACATTGCTTCGACGGTTCCTTCTGCCGATTCTCTTTCCAGCCGTGCGGTTATATGCTCAGGGGCAGTATTTTGCGGCGGACCGGTTTCTACGGGTTGATTTTTCATAGCGAAGAGGCGGCGGATTTTCTGCAGCATGTCGGTTGTTCCTTATCAGATTGGATTGCCCAAAAAATACCGGTTATCGCTCCTTTTTCCCGTAATCGCAGACCGTAAATTTTTGTTTTGTTCCGGAATGCCCGCAGCATGATCCGTCCTCGCCGCCGCAGCACGATTCGGTGTCCATATCCTTTCCTCTAAGCGCGGCGCTGATCATCCCCCACGCACAGCCGACCCCGCTCTGAACGGTGATTGCCTGAACCGGGCAGTTGAGAGCGCAGGCTCCGCATTCCATGCAGGCAGACGGCTGTGCAAGGTTTACCCGGGTCGTGCCTGCAGTAAAGACTGCATGGGGACAGACCTGCGTGCAGCGTCTGCAGTTTATGCAGAGCGCAGAATCAAATGATAGGCTGGTTTTTGTGTAGGAATTGAACATCAGATCACTCCAAGTATCCTGCATACGCCAAGAATAATGCCGGCTGCCGCGCCGACTGCCGCCATTCCCGCCATGACCTTGACATACGAGAAGATCTCCTTCTTTACCCCTGTCCGTGAGGTAAAAGGTGTGCAGCCGGTGAAATTCAGAGCAAGATACGAGATTGCCGCAGGGATGAGGAGGAGAGCTGCTGCAGCCGAAAGGACGCCGGCCCATGCCGGCAGTTCGGGATTTGTCCCGAATACATACGCGAAGGGAAGGGCTACGATTACGCCAAGAATCATCCCTTTGGTCGAAAAGTCCCGTGTCGGGAGGACAGGCAGAAGCAGAGGAAAAAGCACTGTTCCTGCAAGGACTGCGGATACCGCGGCGAGTGCTGTGACGGGGCCGGCAAGGAACCAGAGGACCGCTGCTACTGCTCCGGTTGGGAGCGCAAAGTGCATGAATTCCACGGGCGTCAGAACGAACCGGTCCCACAAGGAAAACTCGACACACCGCATGGCAGGCGTCGCCGTGTGCGTTTTCAGATACTCCGGCAGGTCGTCTGCCCGGACCGGACCGTACTCGACAATGAACTTCGTCCTCCGCACCACTTCCGGCCATGAGACTCCCGGAGCTCCAAGCTGGGGCACGATGATCGTACGGTGCGAGACGAGCGAAGCAAGGCCTGAGGATTCTATCCGGTGAACGAGTTCATCCGTTCCAAACGTCCCCTTTCCGGCAGCGCACCAGACATTGATCCCCTTCGTATCCAGAACAAGAATCCATGCATCGATTCCTGCAAGCTGGGAACGGAGGGCATCAAAGCTCAGCGTATAGTTTGCCGATGCAAAAACAGGGGATTCTGCATCCGGATCTCCGAGCCTGTACAGGCCGGGTTCGACACGATGCTCTGACCGGTGCCAGCCCAACCGGGCCAGGAGATGGTCGAGCCTGTTGGCGAAGGTGAGCATGCTCGTGGTCGTCTGGATCGCCGGGGTCCGGCAGCTGGTTTCAGCGCATCCGCATGTCTGTCCTTTGGACGCTCCCGAGCAGGAGCAGCAGGACGTTTCGTTTATTTTCATGAAATGTACCTCACGCCCGGTCCTGTTCGTTCATGAGCGGGCCGAGAATATCCTTAACCATGCAGCTTAAGTTGTCTGCTTTCATCAGAGCCAGACAGCAGATGCTGCCGTTTTTCTCCCAGCTGATGAGTGCAAGTTTGTCACCGGTCCGGATGCCGGCTTTCTCCCGCACATCCTTGGGCAGGACCATCTGCCCGCGCTCATCCACGCTCAGTACTGCCTCGATACGGCAGCCTGGTTCGCAGCTGCACCCGCAGTCTGAATCATTATTTTGTGCCGCTGAATTTTCGGTATTTTTCGGGGTCATAGAGAACTCTTCACTGACAACATGCGGCATCTGATTATTTATATATTTCTGAAAAATCAGAATTTTCTGAATTGTTGAGGTTTTGCCGCTCCCGCTCCCTGTTATGCAGTATCGGGGTCAAGATCCCCGTCGGCAGCGTCAGGCGGCCGGGTGAGCACAACCAGACGATGATACTGCCAGACGCGTTCCCCGCCCCTCTGCTCAGGAAAAACCGCCTTCCGAGCATATTCTGCTGCATGGACCGCGTGTCCGGGTGTATGCGCAGTCGCCGCGGCATGGCCGGCAGCCCTGGCGGCGAAGGATGCGGGTAGATCGCCCGCTGCGGCGCGGGCGGCAGCATGTGCAGAAAAAGCGGCTTTCCGGACTTCGCCGACCCGCATCTCCCCACGGACCCAGGCACGTCCTGCTTTGACTGCGTCACGGGGACGCGGATCGTCTGGATATCTATCTTCGAATATGGGAAGAACACGTTCGGCACAAAATAAAGCCCAGACTGCGAGAATCTTTTGGTCGGTCCGGCTCGCAAGCTCCGTGAGGGGGTCAGTGTCCATTGAGATAATAATGCCCGGTATGAATAAAAAAGATTTGTTCAACGGGAAATCTGCAGGAATCAGTTCTCACCGTACCTGGAAAAATAGTAAAAAAACAGTGATTCACGGATTATGCCCGCTAAAAAAAGATGATGAAAAAGGTGAAATGAGAGAGTTTTATACGAGCTCAGTTCCGCCGGCGACGACAACGAACTGGCCTGTGACATAACTCGACATATCACATGAGAAATACAGAATCGTTCCATTCAGCTCGCCGCGTTTCGCGGGGCGGTTCATCGGGCACACACGGCTGTATTGAGCAAGAAACTCATCGGATTTGAACAATGTACCTGCAGTCATTTCCGATTCAAACAGCCCGGGACCGACCGCGTTTACGGTGATATTATTCTGTCCATATGAAGTTGCCATACCCATGGTCAGACCAAGAACTGCAGCTTTCGACGTGTTGTAAACATGACGGACGAACATGTTTCCCTTGTCGCCGATTACTGCATTGATTGATGCTGTGTTGACAATCTTACCATAGTTCTGGGCTTTCATGTAGGGAACGACGTACTTGCTCATGAAATATATGCCTTTGACATTGGTATTCATGGAGCGGTCCCACTCTTCTTCAGTCAGCGTCTCAACAGTTCCGCGTTGGGCGATTCCGGCATTGTTGAACAGAATATGGATGGTTCCATAATGTTTGACGATTGCGTCAACCGCCTCTTTAACGCTTTCCTCGTTCGTGACATCGCATGCATAGGTGAAAACCTCGCCGCCTTTTTCGGCAATTTCTTTCGCGACTGCCTCGAGTTTGTCGGTTCTGCGGGCGAGCATGGCGACTTTTGCCCCTGCCTCGGCATATGCACGAGCTGCATCTGCACCAAGACCGCTTGAGGCTCCGGCGACAACGGCAACTTTTCCAGTTAAATCACAATAGTTTATCATTTTTACCAAGCTGATACTTACTCCTTCGGAATAATAAAGAAAATGCAACTCACCAACCGGAATAGTCAGTGTTTTTCCGAGCTGGAGACCTCCCGGTTTTTTTCAGCGGAATCGTGTCTGAAATGCCGAACAGAGGGCAGAAACAATGATAATTGTCCGTTCCGGACCGCAGGTCCAGAATCGATTCCAGAAACTATATCTTGAAACAATGTGTTTATGAGGTAGTATGAAAGAGATCTGCAGTTACGAAGGATGCGGGAATGCCTGACGACCCTCTTCTGTCAATCCAGCAGCAGTTGATTGCCAGCGGGATGCGGGAGTATGAAGCGAAGATCTATGTAACCATCTTCAGCCGCGGTATCCTTACTGCGTTCGAGATTCATCAGTTCAGCGGCGTTCCCCGCGGCCGGGTGTATGATGTCTTGAAAATTCTCGAACAGAAAGGCTTCATTACCCGCTCGTGGGAGAAACCGGTCTATTACACCGCCGAACCGGTGGAAAAGGTCTCGCTCCGTCTGGTGAAAGATACGCTTGGAAATCTGGAACGCATGACAGGCTGCCTCACAGAACTTCAGAATGTCTGCTATCCTCTGGGATCGAAAATAGTCGGCGTACATGAATTCCAGACAGATCTTGCGATAGACACGCAGATCCGCGTGGAAATGAACCGCTGCCGTGAGGAAGTTCTTATCCTCTGTTTTGATGCACGAATCCTGCAAAGATATGCCGATGATATCAAAGAAGCTGCAAAGCGGATTCCGGTGTATGTTGTCGTGAAAGATAAGAATATGGCAAAGTTCTCCCCGATAAAATGTTATATGATCAAACGCGGAATCCCTATGACGACGATGGAATTGCCGCTTTCCTCCAAAAAACAGAGGGTGCCTGTACTTGCGCAGTTTTATTACGATCGCCAGGGAACGATCGCGATTCTGGAACATCAGGGTCAGAAGATTTGCCTTGGTCTTGTTAACAATGTCTCCGTGTTTGTAGCGCAGAGTATCCTTCAGAATATCGAAAGGGTCGAGCCTGACGCCTGAATCCGTCAGAAAAAAAGTAAGGGCTGCCTACTTTTGCTGAGTGGTCCGGGTGTAGGTCTCCTGGTATGTCTCGTGGTAGACCGCAATTCCGGTGCCGTCGGAACGGATTGTGAACTCGGCTGTGTATGCATCGTCAGGATAATAATACACATAGTATCCATATGTCTTATCCCACTCCCAGAGAAGCGGGTATTTCGACTCGAGTGTGCCGTTTTGGAAATACCATGCAAAGGATCCTGTCCCATTCTTTTCGAAGATAAACTCTGCGTCGAAGGTCCCGTCATCAAGCACCATCGACTCATCCAAAGTCCATGTTCCGATGAATCCGCTGCCGGAGAACCCTGACGGGTCTCCGCCGACCGTGAGTGCGGTCTCGTTTTCAGTCAGATAGACGATATACCTGAATGCACAGTGATAGGTCGTCTCGTTGACCTGAGTCCATATGAAAGGAGTAGTAACCCGGATGTCAGCCTCATGCGTGTAGTTCATGAATCCGGTGCCGTCTTCTTTAAAGACAAGGGTCCCATTGGTATAGCTATAGGTCGCATTTTCCGACTGCCCGGTCAACTCCCAGGTCCCGGAAATGCCTGCGTCTTTACTCGTGCACCCTGCCGACAGGACGCATGCAAAGACCAGAATGCCCAGAACGGCTAATAGTATTATCTGTTTTTTCATGTATTCACCTCAATCATTCGGGTATAAATGAATTTTTATCCAGAGTCACCCGAACAGAATACTTTTCGGCTCCGTATACTCGTACACGAAATCCATTCCATTCTCTCTCCCGAACCCAGAACTCCTTACCCCGCCAAACGGCATCTCCGGCGGGAGAATCAGATGCTTATTCACCCACACGACCCCGCACTCAAGTCCCTCGGCAAATTTACGGGCCATTTCTATCTCGGACGTCCAGATCGATGACCCCAGTCCATATGGCGTGGAATTTGCAATATCCAGAGCCTCATCTGCCGTATTGAATGGAATCACCGACATCACCGGTCCGAAAATCTCCTCGGACACCGCAAACGGACTCACATTCTTCAAAAGAGTCGGAGCGTAAAAATTACCCGGACCCAAAATCCTCTTACCCCCGGAAACCAGTTCGGCATCTCCATGCTCGAGGATAGCCGCCACAGTCGATTCAACGAGCGTCAGCTGCTCGGGATTATTCAGTGGTCCCATATTCACCTTCTCAAGACCGTTCCCGACAACATATTTGTCGAGCAAAACCTGAGCCTTATGGGTGAATGCTTCGGCAACAGAATCTTCCACCAGAATCCTCTTCGCCGACGTGCAGACCTGACCGCAATTATAGAAACGGTGTTTGACCGCCCCCTTCACGGCAGCATCGAGATCTGCTGATTTCGTCACAATGAAACTGTCGTTACCCCCCAGTTCGAGCGTGAGCTTTTTGAGATAGGGTGCCGCACGCATCGACACTGATTTTCCTGTCGTAATCGAGCCAGTAAACGAAATATGCCTGATCTCCGGATGCTCGATCAGCGCAGAACCCGCTTCATCCCCCGTACCCGTCACAATCTGCAAAGCCTCATTCGGGATGCCCGCCACGTGCATTAAATCTGCAATCTTCTGAATCGTGAGCGAAGCTGTCTTCGAGGGTTTTGCAATCACTGCATTCCCGCATGAAAGAGCAGCGCCTGCCTTCCAGGCAAAAATCAGGACAGGCATGTTCCAGGGGATAATCGCCGCACATATGCCGAGGGGTTTCCGGATTACATTCAGATACCCGTATCCCGGGAGCATGCGTGCATCGCCCGGGATACTCCCGCACACGCTCGCGTAATACTCAAAAACATGTGCGGCTCCGAGCACCTCATCTCTCGCCTCAGTGAGAGGCTTCCCCTGTTCTGTCGTAAGAAGTGCTGCAAGGTCAGCGGCTCTGGTCCGAATCAGGCTTGCGGCATTTACGAGCATCACGGCACGCTTCGAAGCCTGTGTCCGTTCCCATTTGGGCAGAATCAGGTTCGCGGCATTCACCGCATTTTGTACATCCTCGGCGGTTGAGTTCTCTATTGTACCGATGATATCATTCGTCGCGGGATTTACTACGTTGAGGAATGGCTGCATGGAGAATTATTGTGTTTCGGGCTATTTAGAAATGTGCGTAGAGGAATAACCGCAATTCTCTTTTCACCACACAGCAAAACTATTCCTCATGCACCCATACGCTGAAAAAATAGCATCAATCGGGGCAGCCGCCAATCCCACATTCATGACGCTCGGCATCACTCCCGTCTCATGGGGAAACGGCAAAGCTGTACTGAAAATGACCGTTACCGATAAAATCCACAACGGCAGCGGATTTTTACAGGGTGGATTCTACGTCATCCTCGCCGACGAAGCAATCGCCCTCTCAATACTTGCAGAACTCGACCCGACCCAGGGCACCACGACCATCTCGGAAACAACCGAGTTTATCCGGAGTGTAAAGGAGGGGGAAATCTTCGCCATTGCAAATATCGTCCGCAAAGGCAGACGCATCATCTTTGCCGAAGCGGAAGTCCGAAGAGGAACGGTCGACGGGGAACTCCTCTCTAAAACAGCAACCTCCTATCTTGTAACCCAATGCTGATAAATTCTGCCCGCTAATGTATTATCAACAGAGGTGAACATTGGCAGTCGAACTTGAAGTCATAGACCGTGCCGAAGAATGGGCAGGGTTTCTAAAAAAGAAATATAAAAGCGAACTGAATAAAATATCGCGGGAGTTCCCGAGCGTACGCTCACTGGAAATTGACTATGGTGTCCTCGAAAAGTTCGGCAAAATAGGAATCGTCCTCGCGGATGAACTGCTTTTACACCCGGGGAAAGCTCTTGAGGATGTGAAGGATGCAATCAGGTCGGCCCGTCTCATCACCGGAAAAGATGTTGAAGGAACCGATATCTCGGATACAATCATCAGTAAAGTCAATATCCGGTTCATCCGTCTTCCGCGAAAGACCCAGATTCGGGACATTCGTGCCGAAGATATCAATAAATTCGTCAGCGTCGACGGGATTATCAGGCGTGTGACAGAAGTCCGCCCGCGGCTCGTCATCGGAGCATTCCACTGCTCAAACGGACATATTACTTTTAAACAGCAGGAATACGGCACCTACTCGGAGCCTGACATGTGCGGGCACGCCGAGTGTACCCAGAAAAAACTCGAGCTTATCCAGAGCAGATCAAGCTTCATCGACTCGCAGAAAATCCGGGTGCAGGAAACACCCGAAGGCCTGCGTGGCGGAGAACAGCCCCAGAATATCGATATCGATATAGTTGACGATCTCTGCGGTAAGGTATCTCCCGGAGACCGGGTTATTGTAAACGGTATTTTGCGAAGCGTTCAGCGGATTATAAGCGGTCAGAAAAGTACCGTCTTTGATCTTTATATTGAGTGCAACTCGGTAGAAATCTCCATCAAAGAGTTCGAGGAGGTCAACATTACCGAAGAGGATGAGAAGGCAATCAATGACCTTGCGTCCGATCCGGGGGTCTACGGGAAAATCGCACGTTCGATTGCACCGACTATTTATGGAAACAATGAGGTCAAGGAAGCAATCGCTCTTCAGATGTTCGGCGGTATTCCGAAAGAGATGCCGGACGGAACCAGTCTTCGTGGGGATATTCATATTCTCCTCGTTGGTGACCCGGGTATTGCAAAATCCCAGCTGCTTCGTTATGTCATCAAACTTGCTCCCCGTGGAATTTACACCTCGGGTAAATCCGCATCTGCTGCCGGTCTGACGGCTGCAGTCGTTAAAGATGATCTGGGCGACGGCCGCTGGACGCTGGAGGCAGGAGCTCTCGTCCTCGCAGACAAAGGTATCGCCGCGGTCGATGAAATGGATAAGATGCAGAAGGACGACCGCTCCTCGCTCCACGAAGCAATGGAGCAGCAGTCGGTTTCAATCGCGAAAGCCGGCATTAATGCGACGCTCAGGACGCGGTGTTCACTTCTCGGAGCGGCAAACCCGAAACTCGGACGTTTCGATGAGTATGCCAACATCTCCGAGCAGATTAACATGCCTCCGTCCCTTCTGTCCCGTTTCGATCTCATCTTCATCATGAAAGATCAGCCGGATCAGGTCCGTGATCTGAACATCGCAAAACATATCCTGAAGGCACACTCTGCCGGTGAAAAACTCATGCGGCACAAGAAGTACCCGATTCCGGGAGCGGATGAGGAATACTTTAAGAAGGAACTCGCTCCGGTTACGCCGGAGATTGACGCCGCCATGCTCAGGAAGTATCTCGCCTACGCAAAACGGAACTGTTTCCCGCTGATGACTGAGGACGCGAAGGATGTTATCGTGAAGTATTATCAGAATCTCCGCAGCGTCGCCTATGAAAATTCGGATAAGCCGGTTCCAATTACCGCGAGGCAGCTCGAGGCTCTCGTCCGGCTCGCCGAGGCAAGTGCCCGTGTGCGTCTTGCCGATGAGGTCGACCGCGAGGATGCGGAACGTGTGGTCAAGATTGTGGATGCATGTCTCAGACAGGTCGCCTATGATCCAAAGACCGGGTCTTTCGATATCGACAAGATTACGACAGGCACGTCGCGTTCGGGGCGTGCAATCCGCCGTGAACTGAAAGATACGATCGATCTTCTCATTCAGGCGAGTGAGGACAAGGTGGCGAAGGTCGACCAGATTATGGAGACCATGGAAGGAAAGTATCATTATAAGAAGGAAGAGGTTGAACACATTCTTGAAGGAATGAGACGTGACGGGGAAGTTTTCGAGCCAAGGAACGGGCTTATCAAATTCACCGCACCAATGAGGTAAAAATGGCAACAGATAGAGAGAACGCCGTGTTCGAAGCGGCAATCAAACTCGGGGCGCTGTATCACCAGTTCGTGGGAACGCCCATTTCACGTTCGACTGCAGAGACAGTGGAAGCGGCAATAGAGAGTGCGGTCGCACTTCAGCCGTATGTGACGTTTATCAAAGTCCGTCTGGACAAGTCGCTGATGAATGAGAATCCTTTCGGATATTCGGAGCTTTGCGGAGCTATGTATGATGTCGTCATCGAGACGACATATGGAAAGGCGACATGCATGGCCGGTCTGAAGTTCGAGAACGGCTATCCTCTGATGAAGATTATCGAGTGATGGCAGCTTTTCCGATTCTGGACGATCATTTTCATCTGAACAGACGGACCGGTGTCGGTCCGGATGTTGTCAAGGAGTTTATGCGGTCGGGCGGGACGCATATTATACTTGTGTCTCTTCCCTCCTGGTCGTGCGGAGTGTTCCCGATAACAGCGATGGATTACCGGGTCGTGTTCGATGAACTTATCGCAGACTGCAAACGGGTGAATGAACTCGGGTGTGTCTGCTATCCGATAGCAGGCGTACATCCCGCGGAGATAGGAAAACTTCTGGAGCGGATGAGTCTCACGGAAGCGGAAAATCTGATGTGCGGAGGTCTGGATGTGGCGGCAGAGTATGTTCGCGAGGGAAAGTGCATCGGGCTCAAGTCGGGCAGACCGCATTATCCGGTGACGCCCGAGGTCTGGGACGCTTCGAACCGTGTTCTGGCACATGCTCTGACTTTGTCAGGAGAACTCGGGTGTGCTCTGCAGATTCATGCTGAGTCGGGTCCGTGCGAGGATGTGCCGGCTATGGCGAAGTCCTGCAACATGGACCCGTCACGAGTGGTAAAACATTTTGCGACATGCGAAACACCGCTTCATCCGTCAGTGACGGTCAGGGAACCCTTCCTGAACGAGTGGTTCGAGCAGAAACGAAATTTTACGCTTGAGAGTGATTATATGGATGATCTTTCAAGACCGGGAGCGGTGAACGGCCCGCGTTCTGTGCCAAGGAGAATGCAGAAGCTTTTGCAGGCCGGGGTCGTTTGTGCCGAGGATATGTGGAGAGTGCATTCTGCGGTGCCGGAACGGATTTACGGGGTTTCGTTCGGGGTGTGAGGGCGGAACAGAACGTTTGGTCTGCGTAACAGGTCATCAGACCTGCGGGCCGCTCTTTTCGAGGGGTATCTGAAGAATCCGTTTATTCTTTCTGCCGGCGATGTGCAGGAAATCCCGCAAAGTTGCGGGAATATCAAAAAATATAAAGAGCTAAAAAATGGGTTTCGCCGTGTGTTATTCCGCGAGCTTTACGTCCTCGGCTTTAATGGTTTTTCTGCCTGCATGTGCAGCAAATTCTGCTGCTTTTCGGCTCAGGTCTGCAATGTATGCCTCTGCTACTTTGACGAGTGCATCTGCTGCATCCTCGCCAACTCGCTCGGCACCTGCCTTTTTTGCGATTCTGACGATTGCGGCTTTTGGTAATTCCGTCATACAATACTGATTGCGTGTTGATGAAATAAAGGTATTTGTCCGGTCAGTGTGTGATAAGCCAAAATGACGGTTATCCGGTCTTTTTTTCCCGGGGTTCATGCGGGGAAATTTTCAGATTCAGCAGCACTATCGCCACAAAGATAAGGACAACCCCTGCCATGTTCTGCAGAGTCATCTGTTCATTGAAGAGGAAGATTCCAATCAGCGTTGCAATCATGGGTTCTACGAAGGCCATGACCGATGCTTTTCCGGCTTCAATATTTTTCAGACCTTTTGTGTACAGGAAATATGGGATGACAGTGCACAAAATTGCCAGCATCAGGACGTTTTGGAGGATACCCGGACTGCCGGCAGCAAGCATAATCATCTCTCCAGGATTGCAGAACGGGAGTATGCCCACAGCCGCCACGATGAAAGTATAGGCAGTTATCGTGAGCGGATGATATTTTTTCACAGCGATTCTCGCGAATATGGTGTACAATGCATATCCGAATCCTGATCCGAGTCCGATAAGAATACCAACACAGGTGATGTTCTGAACACCGCCCCCGACAATTCCTGCGGTAAATGCACATCCTGCCAAAGATAAGAGAAGGGCAAGACCTTTTTGCATTGACATTTTTTCATGGAATAAATAGAGCGACATAATCATGACAAAGCAGGGGGCTGTGTATAATAACAGCGATGCCATTGACAAGGTCAGATACTGTATGGACGTAAAGTAACAGATATTGAAGAATACTATGCTGAAAATTCCGGTTCCAATAAACATCCAGATGTCTTTCGGATGTATTTTTAATTTGGATCTGTCCGCCGC
Organism: Methanocorpusculaceae archaeon UBA425; assembly: GCA_002506085.1. Classification (GTDB taxonomy): domain Archaea; phylum Halobacteriota; class Methanomicrobia; order Methanomicrobiales; family Methanocorpusculaceae; genus Methanocorpusculum. Next base: position 94,858 of record DAWV01000021.1, on the reverse strand, counting down.
CAAGAGACAGATAATCATGCAGAGTGCGGTAATTCCGCATCGTGCGCCGGTTATCTGGACTGAACTGAATCCCAAAGCTGACAGTTCTCTCGTAAAAATACCTATCATTCCCCAGCAGATTCCTGCGGTTATGATGAGAACGGGAGCCATCCGTATGTCATTAAAGGTTCGGGAGAGGATAGTGTTTTTCCATTCCATGAAAAGATTTCCAATTATCTGGAAGTATTGGTATCTTGAATACTTAAATTAGATAAGGAGGAGGGGGACCCGGCACGCGGGCAGCATGCGGACCGCTGCCCTCCATATACTCGGATGACATCAAGTACACGCAGTCAGAAAAAAAAGAGAGGATTAGCCAACCCTCTGATTATTCTCCAGGTCCATATAAACGGGGTCACGCGCCTCGCCGGCCGCACCCGGACTTGCCGTCGGGAAGGGGAATGTTTCATAGAGCGAGGTAAAGATGTAATCCAGAATCTTATCTGCTGCTTTGAGCGGATTCACCACTGCATACCAGTCGACCGCACGTTCTGTATCAGTTCCGATCTTAACCTGAACAGAGAATCCCTCGCCAGCCGCTTTTCCGGCAAACTCGGTTACATAGGATGCCCCGAAACCGAACAGCCCGTCAAGATACTGCTGCAGAGCCTGACCTGACAGATTTACTTCCAGGTCGCCGCCCTCTCCGGTTTTCAGCATTTTAAGTACTGAGGAGTTCATAAGTCTGGAAATACCGGAATTCGGGTTCTGGATTTTCCCTTTGAAGAATTCGCCGAATTTATTCTTTAGGAACGCCAGCGAAATGTCCGAGAATGCAGACACAAAGGCATTGTACCAGCTGCGTTTACCGTCCGAATCAAGATCAAAGGTGTAATGGCGTACAAGGTTGAATATGCACAATCCTGCGATGACATAGGCAAGTTTCTTCGGGTTCACCTTTTGAATATCCTCGAAGCATGACATGACATAATTCTCTATCATCTCGGATACATGTACTCCGACACGCACTTCATTCCAGTCCACCGGATAGCCCATGAAGATGTCGGAGGCAATGTCGCCGATTAATTCAGTTACTATCTCTTTCGCCGGTGAAAGAATCGCCTCGCCTGCAGGTCCCGTATAAACGGTCATCAGGTAGGAGAATGCCTGGTCACCAAACCATTTGACAATGGAAAGATAGGTAATCCAACTGTCCATGGACTCGGACGTCTGCATGAATTCAACCGATTCCTGCTGATAATAGACAATCGAGTCGTAAACGATTTTCTTACTGAGAAGCCGGAGTTCATCGGCAGAGAGAGTTTTAACATTCTCTCTGAGGAACAGGGCTACATCAGCATTGATGCCGAACTTCCGGATTCTCTTTTTCAGGAGAGCAAGTTCAGTCTCACGGTCACTGCGCACGCCAAGTTTGTCTCCGATGATATGAACCGGGAGGTCAAGTAGATAGGTCTCTTCGCCATAATCACATGAAATCGGGAGAAGCACATAGTGCGGGTCGGATTTTGATTCCCCGATCTGCTTCGCAGGAGTGAACGTGTAGGCTTTGTTGGTATTGTCGGTCTTCTTTTCTATCGTGTACTTAAACTTTGAGACGAGGACGCCGGTACTCTGATTTGTACCCTTCAGTTCGCTGAACTCAGGCGCGTAATCTGTGCCTTCAAGAAGTTTGACGACTTCCTTGCCGTTTTCGGTTGTCCTGACAACGAGATTTACCATAAATCCTGTAGATGCAACATCATCTTCTTCGGTGTCGGCATCATCGTACGCTGCAAACTGAGCCCGTCCCTCTTTATCGTAGACGACATCGGTTACACTGAGACCTTCAGGATAGAAGTTTACGGTGAAACTTTCTTCAACGAGTTCATCATCTTCACGGGAGGCACTGACCCATGCAACGAAACTCTTTACCTGTGCGCCTTTTTCGGCTAAAGGACTGGTATTGACAATTTTTGCTGTGTAGTGCATATCGTCGATCTTTTCGAGGGAGCTCGAGAATGGAGCGTCGTCCACCTGGCTGAGTGTAATGTCTTTGGGTGGTTCGAGGAAGTCAACGAGTTCAACGGCTACCTCATAGGTCTTTGCGTCCCCATAGAGTACGTTTAACCGCATATCCATTGCTTTGCCCTGCTCGGGGAATCTTATCGAGGGTTCGCCAATTATTCTGAAATGGATATTGTTCGTGAAAGACCCGCCTTTTCCGGTGTAAGACACACGGACAATACCTTCTTCTGCCAATTCGTTTTCTTTCGCGGAGATAAAGGCACCCATATAACCGCCGGCGAGTGCAGGGTCTTCAACAATAAGCCCTCCGCCGGAGGACATCATGATTGATGCAGTGAGATCATCTCTTTCAATGGTCTCACCTTCGGCGGTGATTTCGATCATCTGAGCATAGAGCGTTTCCGGAGGTTTTCCGCAGACGATATAATCACCGAAGTCTTTTCGGATACGCATTCTATACGTACTTGTACGTTCCGTCTCAACATTTCCGCTGCCGGCGGCCGCCCCTACTCCGGCAACTGCCGCCCCTGCAGCGAATATTCCCGCGATGACGACAAGCGGGACGCCGTAATCCACAACGCCTGCATCTCCAGCGCCTGTGTCGATGCCCCACGAACCTGCGCCGTATCCGCCGTAAACCTCCTCATAATTGCCGACGATCAGCCTTGATTTAGCAGTTGCGGCATCATCGACTACAGAATCAAGGAAGTTCATTGAATTATCCAGGCTCTGATCCATCTTCGAGATTGCAGTGTTTATCTGACTTTCTGACGGATAGGGATAACTTGAGAGCAATCTTCCAAGAGTGTGTGTAAGGGCGAAGTTGCCGTTCACTTTAAAGTAGGCAAGTCCCGATCCCGCCGGATAGAAATCCTCACGGATTACATAGTAGGTAAAGGTATTACTCCGATGATTATCTGTAGTTATACCACCAGCCTGCCAGTTGGTATCATCACGGATTTCAAGGATTCCGATTACGCGGTGTCCGTTTATCGTCGTATCTATATACTCAATTTTTGCACTGGAAGCTGCCGCCGTTTTTTGGAGTTCGGTTTTCAGATAAGAGGCATAGTCATTCACTGTTTTGTATTTTAGGTTAATGCCGAATTGCGATAGTATGTAATAACTGCCGGTAACTTTACCAGTCGCCTGTATTTCCGAATTCGCATAGGTATAGCTATAAACTTCCTTTGGAAGGCTGGATACATCGACCCGGTCAGTAGCAAGATTCAGCATGCCAAGGCTGCTGACAATAAGAAGAGTGTTTTCGGTTGCCAGAAGTTCATTCGTCCCTTTTTTGTAAATTGCAATCGGCATTTCAACAACATACTCATTGCCTTCAATGCTGTGGACATATTTGCTGCTCAGTACATAGTCATATTTTCCGGTATCGGTAAGCGAATAACTTGCGGCCGCGGTTCCTGAAAGGAAGAGAACCGCAATCAGGATCAGGAGAAGTTTTGCTATCGGTTTCATGCTGAGACACCTTCCTTTCCGGTAACTGCAATCATGAGAATCGCGCCGATTACCACAAGAATGAATCCGATCAGATAACAGAGGAAGCCTCCGAATATGGAGAGGATGATTCCCAGCGCAAATCCGGCAGCCCACCCTGCCATTAATTTCGTAAGAACTCCGGAATCAATTCTGCCGCTTCTCGCAAAGATAGAGCCGAAGATGTTCCAGATACAGCCGGATTTGTTCATGAGGGTACGTGCCGCGATGAGAAACGCTGCAATCCCGACCATACAGTTCATGAGTGTTGACGTTCCCGCGAGAAAATTGTAGATAAATAGAGCCATACCGCCCCCGAGCAGGAGTGGGGAGATGGAGGCAGGAGTCCGGTTTCCTCCACTAAACTTTGTGAAAAACGATTTGATGCTTGCAATGATTCCGCCGGCGGAAATTCCCCCTGTCAGGATTAAAGCCACAAAGTAGGCAATCAGACCTTTTCCGATAAGACCACCGATAAATCCCGGAACTCCTCCGGTGAGTCCTCCCTGGGCAAAGGTCAGGAAAGAAAGCAGCTGAACCGGAACCGGATTTATCCCTAATGCCGGAAGCAGGGTAAGCAGGAACCAGACAAGGGCCATAATCCCTGCTGTTATCAGCAGTTTCCTATTATGAAGAGCTGATTTGAATGCGTCGAATTTAGTGTGTATGCACTTTTGTATGACCTTGACCGGAGACGGAAAACTATTTTCATCCGGGGGAATACTGGCAGATAATTCACCAGATAATATGCTTTCCCCTGCATCTGCCGCTGCATGGGAATCACTATCCTGCGAATAATCAGAGTTCTCTGTGTCAGTATACGAAGATGACGCTGATTTTTCACGCCTCTCTTTGACACTGGTCGAAATGCTGGCTGATGACGAATTAACCATTTCAGCTGCCTTATCTACAGCAGAGGAAGCGGCATCTTTGCATTTCACAAAGATATCGTTTAATTTGTCAGTATTTGTCATTTTAGTTCAACTCCCGGAAGAAACCGGTTTCATCATAAACCAATATTTTCTTCAAGAATCATCGATTTTTTTTCAAATCGGAAACAATCTTTTTTTCAATTTTATTCTATATAATAGTATCATGTGCTCACTTCATAAGGTCATCCGGAAATTCGATACTGTGATAAATGTAAAAAAATGAAAACGCAAAAAGTATCATGTCCATGGGTCTGAAAAAATGAATCAGGTCATCGGTTCATGTCCCGAAAGTCTGCCCATAAAAAACCAGCCATAATTGCATAGGAAATCAGAGCGGCGCCTCCAATAATATTCATCATTAAGATATATCCATAATCGTGGAACAGGGCAAATATTGCGGTATAGGATGCAGCAAGGACCAATGCCCACAAACCCGTATAAAATTTATTCATCTTACTACATATCTATTCAGTATTATATTAATTCTGAGAAACCGGGTCTGAAGAGGGAATCACTCATTCCGGAATATCCGGGGCTTTTGTAATAGAATCCGGTATATTGTCAATAATATCCTGTATCGATTCAGCTTTTTCCAGCATCTTCATGGTTGCTGAATGCGGATCTGCATAGATGCCCGGCCAGTTATATTCATCGTATTCTTTACGGATGGGAAATGCGGGTTTCGGTGTGTCCAGACAAAATTGTGCATTCTTTCCCTTTGTGTTTCCGCGTGCATCCAGTTTTATCCAATGATTCTGAACAAAAACGGCATTAAAGCAGTGAACACAGTAGCCAAGAGAATCATCGTCTGCAAGGGTAAGATGCTGAAAGCAGAATCCTGTCGGGATATTCTGCGACCGTAATAATGCCGCAAGAAGATTTGCCTTCGCATGACAGATTCCGGTCTGATGTTTGAGCACATCTGATGCTTTTACCGTTATTATTTTGGCATGTATGTCAAATGAGTGGGAAATACAGTCTCGAACATACTCATAGGCTATTCGTGCTTTTTCCACATCGGAGTCTATCCCCAAAAAAAGCTCCTGAGCTTTTTCGGATATTGCCGAATCAGAATAATCAACATACTGATTTTCCTGCAGGAATCTATTCATATCCATAGTGTTTCCAGTGTATTCTCCGCATTTATTATAAACAGATCGAATGCACCGCGTTGTTGTTGTTGTCGTATTTAGTAGTCAGTGAAAGAAGATCGTTTTGTCTTTCCATTTTTCTTCTTTCTTTGTTCGGATCTCCGCTTTTTCCCTTCTTTCACCCCTTCAAGATGCTGTCTTATGACCTTCCCGTTTGTCCGGGTATTTTTTTGGAGCTTCCTGTATATCTCATCAATCCGGTCCGGCTCAAAGACAAAATCCCGCAGCATCAATGATTGCAGAACATCCATTACCTGTGACCGGGATCTAATGAAAGTGCCAGGTGTATTTTTCGGAAGCCGGCTGATATCACATTCGTCATTGAATACAATGACCGATGTGAACATATATTCCGGCAGACCCAGATATTTTGCAGCAACTTCTATGTGCCTTCTGTTTTGTAAGACCGGGTTATGGAATGAGCGGGTCTGACCGGATGAGAAAAGATAGGGATTGGTATGGAGCCAGAGCCGGTCGTTCATTCCGCCGCTTACCCAGCCCTGATACTGTTTATTTTCAAAGACATAGATGCCGGACTGATGAATCATGATGAGATCTATCTCCGTCCACTGATTTGTTTTGTCAGGAATGTAGAGACTGTCGTCCGGAATGAGTCTCCTGCCCGGAATATTTTTTGTCCGGCTGCAGATGAGATTAAATAAATCCCGTTCTCCCTCGAAGCCCTGTTTCTGAGCCGGTGTGTATTCCGCAGCAGGGGGAGCCCAGGCTTCAGGCTGAACGATTCCCGTGGTAGTTTTATCGGAAGCGGATTCCATGAATGCTCTATTGTTTTGTTTCAATATGTGATGTATTACATCTTTGTGTCTATGTTCGTATAATTCTGCTTTAGACAGACCCCGCATTACCACAACTATAATACTCCCCGCGTTGAACTTTTTATGAGTAAGGAAGAACATATGGATACAACATCAATAACGGGTTTTCTGACAGAACACGCAGATAAAAAAACGGTATCATTTCATATGCCCGGACATAAAGGCTCTGCAATCTATAAGAGATTCGGGTATGAAGAATTTCTTAATAAGATAATGGACTGCGACATTACCGAAATCCCGGGTGCGGACAATCTTTTCCAGACAGAAGGTATCATCAAAGCAACCCAGGAAAAATACGCGAAGCTGTATGATGTACAAAGATCCTATCTTCTCATAAATGGTACAAGCTGCGGACTGATTGCCGGAATTCTCGCTGCAGTTCCAAAGGGCAGAAAACTGATTATGGCAAGGAACAGTCACAAGTCGGTCTTCAATGCCCTCATACTTGCAGATATTCAGCCTGTCTATGCATACCCGGAAATAATCGGGGAATACGGCATTTCCGGAGAAGTAACCTCAGGCGAAATCGAAAAACTCATCCGTGAAAATCCGGACGCGGACGCAGTCCTCATCCCGTCACCGAATTACTATGGCATATGTTCGGATATAAAAGCCATTGCGGATGTTGTGCATAAATCCGGAAAAGTGCTTATCGTGGACCAGGCACACGGAGCTCATCTCAAGTTTTTCCACGATGCCCGCTTTGATGACATGCCGGAATCCGCCGAGCATGACGGGGCCGACATCATCGTAAATTCCATTCATAAAACCCTTGCTTCTTTTACGCAGAGTGCAGTACTTAATCTGAATTCTGACAGAGTCGACCATTACGTTCTCGAGGATAAACTCCAGATGATTCAGTCTACAAGCCCCTCCTATCTTCTCATGGCATCGCTTGACATAAATGCCGACATTCTGAAGGAACACGGGAATACTGTCATGACCGAATGGCACGAAAGCCTCATGTCCTTCTATAAAGAAGCAAAGAATATCAAAGGACTTGAGGTTATCGGCAGTCCCCTGAACCCTGATACGAAGATAAATCTGGACATTACAAAAATCAATCTTGATATGAGTGCCTTAGGGATTGACGGAAGTCTGCTTGAAAAACTGCTTATGACCCGGGGTATTTATGCAGAACTTACGACAGGCAATATCCTGATGTGTATGACGGGAATCGGCAATTCATTCGATGATTTAGCACGACTCGCCGATGCTCTGAAAGAAATAAGCGCCAAGTATTCAGAGAGACAAACCGTCACCAATAAAAAACCGGTGAATGCTGTGTTTGAAGAGAGACTCGAGTTGTTCCCCATACCAAAAGATAAGGAGAAAGTCCCGCTTTCACAAGGCGGCGGGCGAATCTGTGCCTCGTCAATAATACCCTATCCCCCCGGAATTCCGTTCATATGTCCGGGAGAACTGCTTACCGAAGAGGTAATCCAATACATTCAGATGCTGAGGGATGCGGGGGAGAAGGTCATCGGTGTTAACGACCACGGAGAAATTACGGTGGGAAAATCCGGTGCCGGACCCTTGTAATCTCACGTAAATCCAATTGCGCCCTCCCAATAGGAGGGGATTAATAAATTTATCTTGAAATTCCTCTCCCTGGTGCGCGCAGTCATCCTGATAATAGTTGAAAAAAAACAGACTTTGATTTAACCAATAACTATTCAAACCCCGACGTGTCATGAATGGGAAATCCGGGCAGACGGGGGGGTTATTTAAGTCCATAGATAACGGCTGAATGTCCATAAATCCGGCTATAACCCCTTATTTCAGAGGGACAGATTTAAGTCGGAACGGGGGCAACGATACTATTGTAATCTCAGAGCCGCAGGTGTGCGGGGGCTGGATTCCTGTATATACATACTATCCTAAAATGGAGTGTGGTCTATGGGTCTTGAAAACACAAACGACGTCTTGATGAAATCAACGGTATTCGAAAACTTCGAAAGTAACGTGCGCTCTTATTGTAGAAAGTATCCGGTAATTTTTGCAAAAGCCAAAGGATCTTTATTAATCGATCAGAATGGTAATGAATTCATTGATTTTCTCTGTGGTGCCGGAAGCTGCAATTATGGTCACAATAACGACTATATAAAAGATAAGGTAATCGAGTATCTGCAGAATGACGGGCTGATTCATGGACTGGACATGTATACGATTCCCAAAGGGGAGTTCATAGAATGTCTGCAGAATACAATTTTAATCCCCCGCGGGTATGACTATAAGGTTTTGTTCCCGGGACCGACTGGAACCAATGCAGTTGAAGCAGCATTAAAAATTGCAAGGAAAGTCAAAGGAAGATCTAACATCCTGGCACTCATGGGTGGTTTCCATGGAATGTCGTTAGGTGCGCTGTCATTAACCGCGGACAGATTCGCTCGTGAGGGCGCAGGGGTCGTTCTTGGCAATGTAACCCATGTCCCGCACCCGGCAACGATGAAGGATTTTGATACCATTGCATATATTGATCTGATTTTAACAGATGATCATAGCGGTGTTGATAAGCCGGCTGCGATTATTCTGGAATCTGTTCAGGGAGAAGGCGGAATCAATATCGTTTCAAACGAGTGGCTGAAAGCCATCCGTGCTCTCTGCGATAAACATGATATGCTGCTGATTCTCGATGAGATCCAATCCGGCTGCGGCAGAACCGGTTCGTTCTTCTCATTCGAACGTGCAGGAATCAAACCGGATATCGTAGTTATGGCAAAGTCCATCGGCGGTATCGGCATGCCGTGTGCCATAACACTTGTGAAGCCTGAGTATGATGTTCTGGCGCCAGGCGAACACAATGGCACATTCAGAGGCTTCCAATTATCATTTGTCGCCGGAAAAGCCGCTCTTGAATATCTGCTGGCGGAAAATGTGGAAGCAGAGACTGTGCGCAAAGGAAAGATTGTCAATGAATTCCTGGCGGCAAATCTCCCGAAGATTGCGTCAGATATAACCTATCGCGGTCTCGGTCTGATGTGGGGTATTGATTTCGGAAAGTATCCCCCGGCAATTGCACAAAAAATTCGGTGTATCTGCTATGATAATAACGTTATTCTCGAATTATGCGGGAGAGAGGATACCGTCGTGAAATTATTGCCGCCATTGACAATCGATGACGCCATGTTGAATAAAGGGCTTGAAGTAGTGCGTAAAGCAATAATTCAGGCACTTTCAACTAACTAAATTGCTAAATACTTTTTTTTGCATATTCGGGATCATATCTAAGGCAAATGGAAAAATAACATCAATATCCTTAAGATAAAATAATTCCTATTGTTTTTATATGACAGAGACAAGCAATTCTAAATTCCTTGATTCACCCGCAATCGTGACCGGGATAGTGTTTCTCATCGCGGTAGTGCTCGAACTGCTGGGTTTAACAGGGTTTCTTCCAAATGTTTTCCTTCTGACGTGGATCATTTTCATCGTTCTCCTCTGGTCAGCATGTTATCTTATCGTGAGTATCATCACCTATCTTTTCAAAAAGGAGACCAAAACAAGACTAATCTGGGGCATTGTCATAGCGACCGTAATTCTCGTTCTGTTCATCATTTACGAATTTGCAGCAGGTGTCCTCCCATTTTAAGAGGGATTACCCTTTTTTTACCCAGCTTTATGTTATCGGATGTAATCCTGATGGGAATCCCGTTTATTCTTCTAACCTAGGTCGATTTTCTCATTTTACCTTTGCTTTTTTTGAAAAATATTTTGAAAACGCGTTGTTAAGAAGTGAAACATAAATCCAAAAGATAGATGTCTCACCCTGAAGTAACGGTCTGTGGTATGTATCATAGTTTAATTATATGCAAAAATCAATGATATTAGATATGACAGAACTACCGGACTATTGTCAAATCTGGGATGAAACCTATACACATGCTCTTGAGGGAAAACTAACTCCGGGCGATACAGAAGACAGTTTCTGGTCGGACCAGGAAAATGTAGACCGGTTCGTCAAACATCTTCTCAATAAAAAAGACGGACGCATTGAAGATAACATTGCATCTATGAACATCCCGCCGGAATCAACTGTTCTTGACATTGGTGCCGGACCAGGAACGCTTGCAGTCCCTCTTGCCCTAAGAGGATGCCGGGTGACCGCCATCGAACCATCCATCCCGATGGGTGAGGCGATGGAAAAATACCGGATATATATGCACGCTCCAAAGATTGCCGAAATCCGCAAACGCTGGGAGAATGTAAAACAGGAAGAGGCGGGTAGTCATGACTATGTGATTGCATCAAGATCGCTCATGTTTGGTGATCTCCGGAAAAACATGCTTAAGATGGATGGAGCCGCAAAAAAGGCCGTACATATTTACTGGTATCTCACCTCCAAATCATCATCATGGGGGCATGAGGATCTTTGGCCGGCTCTTCACGGGAAACCGTATTACAGCGCACCGAATGCGACCGTGCTTTGGAATGCATTGAATCAGCTTGGCATCTATGCAAATATCAATCTTAAAACAGAGACGAAAGGACATTTTTATTCTACCATTGATGAACTGCAGGAGGACTATTATTCTCGTTTGACGGCATCGGAAAAATGGCAGAAGGATATAGTTAATGCGTATCTGGAGAAAAGAATTGAAATAACTGATGACAGGATTCATGTTCCAGGCACATCATACCTTGCCCATATCTGGTGGGAAAAATAAACTGAAATAATAGCTCAGAAAAAAAGTTGTGAGAATTTTTCTTTTTTATACGAACAGCATTATCAGAATACACATGGCTGCGATTTGGAATGCCCAGACCGCCGCTCCGAATGGAAGCAGTTTTTTACCAACTGAAAGTGTGTCTTTCAGATTCATTGATAGACCCACTCCCGCCATTGAAATCGTCAGAATGGTCACAGAGATATTCGTGATGACCATCTGAATCGCTTTTCCCGGTTCATAATAGAAATAAATCACCAGGCTCATCAGAACAGCCATTATAACGAACAATATCAGAAATCCCTGAATCCTGGCTTTTTCCGCAGGACACGACCCGGACGCTGTTTTCTTCTGGCGTCTGCAGTAGATCCATCCGAAAACCGCTGCGACTGCGACTAGCATGCCGACCCTGATCATCTTATATGCGAGGGCCATCGCCCCAACATCGGATCCGGTAATCGACTGGTACAAATCTGCCGCCGGGATGACATTGCCGATTTCATGCAGGGTTCCGCCGATAAAAACTTCCGTCTGTGTGGGACTCATTACAAGAAAAGCTGCAATCACCGGAATGACAAAAACTCCGATGATTCCGAGTAAACTGATAACACCAACCACCGCATCAACGTATTTCTTTTCAGCATTGATTACCGGCGCAACAGACAGCGTCGCGGAAACACCGCAGACTCCCGTCCCCGTACCTGTCAGGGCTGCGGCATCCCATGGAAATTTAAAGCATTTCCCAATCAGCATGGCAAAAAGCAAAACCGATGCCAGAACGCAGAGGATAATGATGAGACCGACAAGCGAACCGGTCATCAGAACATCATAGGTTACTCTCGCACCCATCAGGATTATGGCGATACGCAGGATATATTTTCCGGCGTATGCTCCTCCCGCATCGAATTTTTTGACATTGATAAATATGCAGATGACAAGAGCAAGAACGATTGGTCCGACTTTTGAAAGGAGATAAAACACCGGATTGTCACTGAACAATTCTGCCGGAAGAATCAAAAACCCCCCTTCCCAGAGTGTTCCCCGTGTGAGGATGTATGATACGAGGGCGACTATAATACAGATGAGAATCCCGGGAATCAGACCCGGATGGAACCGGAAGTAATCCCTGAAGTCTTCCAGATATGAACTCATATACTAATGTCGTCCCGATACCGGATAAGAATTAGGGAAATGAAGTTTCCCTTCCCACTGAGAGAGAATTCTGGAATCTCCTGCGTTTTATGCTGCATGACAACAGAAAAATGGCAGAAATATATCGATGATGAAGATTTAGAGAAGATAATTGAAATTACCGATGCCTGTTCATATTCAGAGCACGTCATACCGGGTCTATTTCAGGCGCGAATAATACGATAAAAAAGTATGAACCCGGGAACAATGTGCTTCCGCATCACATTGCTTAATTCTCTCAGAAAAGAAATAGATTAGTGAATGATGATAGAAACCAGACGGCTGCTTCTCCGGAAGATTGTGTCATCCGATGCCGAAGATATGTTTGCCTATTCACGAGGACCGAATACTGGTCTGAATGCCGGCTGGAAACCACACGAATCGCTCGAAGAAACGCAGGAAACTATAGATACGTTTTTTCTTAATCAGGAAAGTGTTTTCGGGATTGTGCTGACGGAGACCAATAAACTGATCGGGTCCATTGGTCTGATTAAGGACCCTATGCGTGAAAACGATTCTACACGGATGCTGGGATACGATATCGGTGAAGACTACTGGGGGCTGGGCATAATGACTGAAGCCGCAAAGGCCATTATGGGTTTTGGATTCGAAACAATGTTTCTTGATCTCATTTCCGCGACCTGCTATCCCTATAATATCCGTTCCAGGCATGTTCTCGAAAAACTCGGGTTCCAGTATGAAGGTACACTTGCTCAGGCAGATAAGAGGTATGATGGTCAGGTTATGGATATGGAATGTTTTTCGCTGTCGAAAGAGGACTATTTCAAATCAGGGGAAAGGGATGAATTCTGCTTTGAGATGCAAAAGACGGACCAGGAATTATTCCGTTACGATGCAGGATTACTGTTTTGAATATTAAGATTGAATCAGAGTTGCGGATTGCATGACACAATTCCGGCAGCAATCATTTTATCTGTCCCGGATTAGGTGAATAATCCAAAACGGTCCAATGTCAAAGACGCATATTTATCTGCTCTCATTTAGAACATATGTCGATTGATTTACAGGTAATTATTGAGATATGATCTTTGTATATATTCTGATAATTCTGCTTGCAGTCATTTGGCTGTATCTTTTCCTGTTATACCCCGGGAAAAGCAGAAAGGAACGGATGCGTGTTTTCACACAATATTATATTGCACATAGAGGATTGTTTGACAATGATACGCCGGCTCCGGAGAATACGCGACGCGCATTCAGAAAAGCTGCCGGGGCAGATTTTGGGATTGAATTGGATGTGCAGTTAACCCGGGATAACCAGGTTATCGTTATCCATGATTATGATTTGAATCGCACATCCGGTATTAATCAGAAAGTCTCAGACTGCACGTTTAAAATGTTTCAGGAATACCGGATTTTTTCCTCAAACGAGCAGGTTCCCGGTTTTAGTGAAGTTTTATCTTTGATTAATGGGACGGTCCCTTTAATTGTTGAACTGAAAAGTAAATCTGTGTCTGATGCAAAACTGTGTGAAAGAGTTTCCCAATGTCTTGATACGTATAATGGTCCGTTTTGCATTGAATCATTTAGTCCCCTGATCGTCAACTGGTTCAGGGTTCATCGCCCGGAATATCTGCGGGGTTTTTTAAGTACAGATTATTTTAAGGACAGAGCATGCTCAACACCATTACCATCATCCCTGCGGGCATCAATTGTATTATCCATCCAGAAGTTTATCCTGACAAATTGTCTGATGAACTTTCTTATCAGACCTGATTTCATTGCATATAATATTCATTATAAAAATCAGTTGTCCTACCGTATCTGTACGGGATTATTCGGCATAGTTAAAGCGGGGTGGACGATAAAAAATGAAGAGGAACTGCAAACAGCAAAATCATCTTTTGATGTAATCATCTTTGACTCGTTTCTGCCTTAACGCAAGATTTGGGTTCAGCACGTTTTTTTCATGAAGATCTTGTCCAGACACCTGAGTCTCGGTATAAAGAACTTCACGATAAGACCGACCAGCACTGCCGCGGCGATCGTTCCTTCCCGCACGCCCACCAGATCGGCAAACAGCATCCATGAAACGACGACTGCTATCAGTACCATCGTGCTGTCAAATCCTACTTTGGTATAGCCGAACTGAATCTTCGAGACCAGCGATAACGCTCTTACGAGAGCGTCCCCCGCCATCATCAGAAGATTTGCTTTCAGGAGCAGGGCAATACCAAATCCGACCAGAACACAACTTATGAGACAGAAGATCCATTGGAATACATAGCCGGTAATGATGAGATCCCCTACGAGGATCATCGCGATATCCGTGAATACGCTGAATACGAATATAAGAGGTATTTGCAGCCATTGATATGTTTCAAACTTTTCTTTCAGCAGGAAATACTGAAATACAACAAACAGACTGTTCATGAGGAACGTGAACGTTCCAAAGGACAGAGGAAAGCCCTGGCTCAGAATAAAGGGTATGCATGAGATGGGTGTCGTTCCAAGACCTGCTTTGGTGGAAACGGCGATGCCGAGCGACATGATAAAGAGGCCGAGGATCATTACTGTTATCCGAATGGCGGTTTCTTGTTTCATGATGCACGGAAGTTGATATAAGTTGGACGGGCTGGTATTTATGCGGGACGGGATGTTCGGTATTATGACCTTCATAGCCGCAATATTATCCTACATCTTTAACCATGAAACCCTGTCCCGACTGTTCGGCGCAGCAGTGTTCTTCATCACAAAAAGAACATAACTATTTTTTTATCATCATTGTGTGCCGGATTATATTTTATAAAAGATGCCGGCATGTTCGATGGAATCATTTCTGCCGGAAAGCATGCGGGAAAAACGGCACTAGTATAAACGTAAAGTATCTGAAAAACGAATGGACCGAGCGGAAATTGAACCCGCGGCCTCTACAATGCCAATGTAGCGATCTACCACTGATCTACCGGCCCACTAATACACATACTATATGTGCCTTAACTAGTAGGTTGAGCGTCAATAAAAATGTGTTGTTTTTATCCGGTCTCACCGGCATCAGAGCATAGCAGCCCTCCCGGCATTTTATTCCCTTTACCGCCGTATATAACATACCAAAATGGAAAATCCATAGAACGGAAACCAACATGACAGCTGTATTTGACCCTTCAATACTTGGAATATTTATCTTCGGACTGCTTGCAGGAATCTGTCCATGCAATAGCGTATTATGCCTGGGGTTAATTGGCTATCTCACCAGCGGAAAAACCAGACTATCGCTGCCGAATATCCTCAAGCTTGTCCTCGCATTCTCTGTCGGGACCGTCATAATCCTCGTGCCTCTCGGCTTCATTGCCGGTTTTGCTGGTGAATATATCTTATTCCTGAATAGTTCGGTCGCATGGGCAATTGGCGGGATTCTCCTGATTGCCATGGGATTGCAGCTCCTGCACATCTACAAACCACCCATCAGAAAAATCTTCAACATTTTCAAGTTACCTAACTCCTATACAATTATCGGAGCATTCCTCCTCGGATTATCATTCGGCGCGATTACCATCGGAAGAGGAGCGCCGATGCTGCTCATCGTCCTCACATACATTGCACTGAATCAAACCGCAGTCCAGGGTCTCTTCACTATGCTGATTTATGCCATAGGACTTGCCATTCCTCTCATTGTACTAAGCTCTGTTGGCGGGTCACTCGGACAAAAAATCAAAGCTGTCACAAAAATCAGCGGGGATGTCATGGATAAAATACTTGGTGTCGCAATTATTCTCATAGGTATATACTTCATCATACTCGCATTCCTCTGATTCAGCTTCTGAACAGACTCTTATATTAAGTTCTGCGGAAAATAATACTCCAGACAATGTTAGGAATTATCGGAGGGACTGCCCTCTTACAGGCACGCCTGCCGCCTCTCGAAATAATCCGTGTAGCGACCCCGTTTGGACCCGCCGAGGCATACATCGGAAAAATCGTCCTTCTGAACCGGCATCTGAACCGGACACCCCCGCATCAGATTAATCACAAAGCAAACCTTGCCGCCATGAAGATTCTGGGAGTCGACAGACTTATTGTGATCGGTTCGACCGGGAGCATGAAAGAGGCCATTCATCCCGGGAGCCTCATCATCCCCGACGACTACTTTTCACCCTGGGATATTCCCACCCTGCACGATAATGACGTGTTTCATGTTCCGCCGTCAATCGACCCGGGTCTCAGGGCAGAACTTGCCGGCATCATTCCCGAAGCCGTGTCAGGAACATACTTCCAGACACACGGACCCAGATTCGAAACCCGTTCCGAGATTGCCTGCTTTGCACATGACACCGACGTGGTCGGCATGACGGTCGCAAGCGAACTCGCCCTTGCAAACGAACTCGGCATAAAATGTGCCGCTCTCTGCACGGTGGACAACTATGCAAACGGCATCGGCGGGGCTTCTGCCCCGGACTACGACGAGATTGTAAGAATCTCCGGACAGAACGGAGATAAAATCACCCATATCCTGACAAAAATCGTGGAGAAACTCGCATGACAGACACAGACATCTTTGGACAGCAGGTACCGGTTCTCATCAGAAACGTTCGCCTGAATGGAAAAACACAGGAGATCTACCTTGACGGTACCGGAAAAATCGGGGCAGTCAGCGAAAAAATAACCGAGCATGACGCTGAGTTCATCATCGACGGGGACGGGGCGACCGTACTCCCGGGTATGATTAACATGCACACCCACTCCCCTATGGGTCTCATGCGCGGATACTCGGATGACATGCAGCTCTTCGAGTGGCTTTCCACGAAAATCTGGCCGACAGAAGCCCACCTCACCGAAGACGACATCTATTGGGGTGCAAAACTTGCCTGTCTTGAGATGATTCGGACCGGAACGACCGCATTCAATGATATGTATTTCAAGATGGAGCAGGTGGCAAACGCTGTTGATGAGGCAGGCATCAGAGCATGTCTGTCATACTGCATGATTGACGGAGGCAACCATGACAAATTCGAATCCGAAGTAAATGTCATGGAATCAACCGTTAAAAATATCAAAAACAGATACAATTCAAGAATCACGGCAGGAGTTTCCCCCCATGCAGTCTACACCGTGTCTGAAGAGGGACTTACGTGGTGTGCCGAGTATGCCAGGGAGGAAAATATTCCAATCCACGTTCACCTTTCGGAAACCGAACAGGAAGTAAAAGATTGTGTAGCAGCTCATGGAATGAGACCCCCGGCATGGCTCGACAAATGCGGTGTTCTTTCAGAACACTGTATTGCGGCTCACTGCTGCTGGCTCGATGCGGACGACATCACGCTTCTTGCAAAAAGAGGCGTGACTGCGGTCCATAATCCAATCAGCAACATGAAACTTGCAGGAAACCGTGCCCTGCCGTATCCGGAACTGAAAAAAGCCGGTGTCAATGTGGCTCTTGGAACAGACGGGGCATCCTCGAACAATGATCTCGACATGTTCGGCGAGATGAAAACAGCAGCACTTCTCCAGAAATTCTTCTGGAACGACCCTACCGTAATGCCGGCAGGCGAGGCGCTTCAGATTGCTTCACCAAACGGAGCAAAGGCTCTCGGAATAAAAGCAGGAGTCATCGCTCCGGGCTATCTCGCGGATCTCATCCTTATCGGCAGAAATCCGCTGAATGTCCCTGCATTCAACACGGATTCCAATGCCGTTTATGCGACAGGCGGACTTGCAGTGACGACGACAATCTGTAATGGTGTTATACTGATGAACGACGGAATCATTCCCGGCGCAGAGGAAATCATGCAGAAAGCCGGAAGCGTTGCTGAGAATCTGGTTAGAAGAGCGACTGCACAGTGACGTAAGTCACCGGCATTCTATTTTTAAGATTATTATCGGAATCGACTCCATGCAGGCGATTCACCGGGCGCACTCAGATTCCGCAGACTTTTTTTATCAATTCTGCGGCTTCCAGCTCCCTCTTTCCCCCGCATTTTCTGACAATATCCAGATGATACAGAATCATCTTCAGCAGCTGTTCATCAGGGGTTATTACATACCTTGTCGCATGGACAGTTGCATCGATGACAGAATTAAATCCGCGGTTCACCGGTCTCATCTGGTCTCGGACATACTCTGATGCCACAGGCACAAGCTCGACAAAATAGGCATCCTTCGTCTCATTCACAATTCTCGTACGGAATGCCATCCATGCATCGGATTCCACCAGAATCTGCATCTCGCTTCCGCCGACAAACACAAGCCGGAGATTCTCTTTCTGCACGTCTGTGAAAGCATACAGGGTATACAAATAAGCATCGCTCACGAAATTTGCCGTGACCCATCCGTAATTTACCACATTCTCCGCAGTCTTTGAACCTTTATAGAGAATCATCTTCGGGGAATGACCCGGTTTCACGATGATTCCTATCGGTGCGGCATTATCCTGTGTCACTGCAATGACTTCCGTGATTCCTTCGCTTAACAGTCCCATTTCCATCCCTCCAGAAGAGCCGTGAAAATTCCCGCAATACAGATATCGGCAAGAGACCCCGGATTCACGCCATTGCGAATACACTGCTCATCAAACTCCCCAATCGGGATTTTGCCGGAAAGAACCAGTTGTGCCTCATGCATTACCGCGAGCGATATGTCACGTCCGAACTTTTTTCCGATGAACGTATCCGGATACTCAGCCATCATTGTGATAAACATCTGCTGAATATTTCCCAGACCGTCTTTCTGTTTAAGAAGATCAGCTGCTTTTCTCGTGAGGGCGAATCCGTTCGTCCACTCGCGTGCAACCATATCATTCTCACTGGAATATGCCATCACATCCAGCATCGTCATCTGTTTTGCTCTCAGCATATCTAGGGACGCGGGATCGTTTATATCCATCTCGTCGCCTTTATTGACTCTGACCTGGGTTTCACCAAAAGCCCTGTAGAATAAAACAGCATCCTCGACTGTCGTCTGTTTTACAGCATCACGGGCTCCTGTGATGCCGTGGCCTTTGATAAGCGGAAGAAGAAGAATGAATGCTCCGAAATGCGTATTACCTCCGGAATATCCGCTCGTTTTTTTAACGGCTGCATACATCGCCTCACCGATCGTGAGGTCAGGCACCCTTTCAAAAACCCCGCGTGAGAGAACTGCTGATGCAAGAAAATGCTGGAGCTTCGTATCCTCGTAATCATGGAACCGGTCAATGTTTCCCGGTTTGATGTTTGTACTTACCTCGAGGAGCAGGGCAAGCTCTGCAGTTTCTGCAAGGGAGAGTTCAGGCATTTTTAAAGATATGGGCAACGATTTTTTCTGAAAGCGTCCGTTTCAGCGCCATGTAATCATTCTTCGGGAGATTAATCGATTTGAGCGTCATGTCCCTGAACATACAGGGGGTTGTCGATTTACAGCAGAAAGCGAGGCTTCCAAAACAGGTGTGGCTTCCTTCGGCAAGCATGGTTTCTTTGGTGGAGGACTGCTTAAGGGAGAGATACTCCTCGCGGCTTAATTTGAATGTTTCCAGGGCGGGAAGAAGAGGACATTGTTTGACGGGCATACAGCAGAATGTGAGAGAACGCACATCGCCTCCGCGGCATAGTTGTTTTGGTGCGTTATACCAGCCGACTTCTTCTGCCGTTGCCCGGATATACCGGTCAAGGGTCTGCAGGTTTGGGAGGTTTGCTCCCCGTGCAAGTGAAACAAGGTCTGCCCCGTGGGAGAAGTAATCCATCATTCTATCTGTATTGGTTACACTGTTATTTGCGATGATGATTAAGGGACAGACATTTCTTATCTGACGGACTTTGGTATAGCCGGTATCCATCAGGTCGACGTGAAGTATATGTGCGCCGGCTTTCCAGAGCATTTTTGCAAGGTTACGGTCATCGACAACGCCTGACCGGATTTTTACCGAGATGGTGACGCCTTCTTTTGCGAGAGCGGAGACGATGCCGCACAATTTTTCCGGATTGTGCATGAGATATTCACCGCAGCCGGCATCAATCATCGGCTGCTGACGGCAGTGCGCATCGATTTCATAAATGACAGAGTTGCCAAAGCGTTTTGCAGCGGCGACGAAACCCTCCGGGGCTGCCCCTCTGAGATTTAAGCCAAGAATAATGTCGGTCCCGTTGAGCATGGCGATTTCGGTGGCAATTTCATTGAAATCCGCATCGAACTCAGGTCTGCCTCCGGATTGCATTTGTGCCGATGCTTTCCTGCTTGCCTCGTCCGTATTGTATCCGCCTATGAATGCAACCCCGGCATGCTGACTTCGCTCAAGAACATAATCGGCATCGGTAATTCCTGCCATGGAAGCAAGAACAATCGGGGTTTTAACCGGTCTCCCGTTTATTGATATGAATCTGGTATCTCCCGTCATGAATTCTATATATGTTGGAGCCCTCACCTAATTATTATAATGGATTGAGCCCTGGAAGACGATAACCGCCGGGCACGCGCTCCAGCTGTATACAGTTCTGGAATTCTTCGACGGGGATACTGGGCTGTTTTGCAAAAAATGCCAGAACCATATTCCACGGCATCAGATATGCCTCGTTTTTCGGTCCCTGCCCCCTGAATTCGACGGCAAGATATCCGCGCCGTCCGGTGTATTTGACAAAGCCCGAGATGTTATCCACCTGATGAACGCCGTCTTTGTCTTTATGAAAATTGCTGGTGAAGTAGAGTCGTGTGCCGTTGAGCGATTTGCATTCGATTGCCATATAATATGCAGGGTCGAGTGAATCGACAATGATATCCACGTATTGGGTATTGAAGTGAGACTGTTTGAGCCGGTAAGCAAACCCCTTCTTTTTGTTTTCGGTAAAGAATCTGTTCATGCAGATTACCATCTCCCGCTCAAAATCGTTTTTCATCCGGTTTATGATTTGGTTTCGTGGCTAATGAATATGGCGAACCCGGTCTTCCGGCAGCATCATGCATCATCAT
The DNA here is from genome assembly GCA_002506085.1 of Methanocorpusculaceae archaeon UBA425. GTDB lineage: Archaea > Halobacteriota > Methanomicrobia > Methanomicrobiales > Methanocorpusculaceae > Methanocorpusculum. The sequence goes on along the minus strand of DAWV01000021.1, from coordinate 73,688 downwards.
TAATGTATTTCAAAGCAAATATTTATTCACTAATTTCAAAGGACCAAATTATGGGAACATATACAATTGTTGAGGCACATGCCTTATCAGAAGCTGTATTCGAGATGTGGATTCATGCAGCCCAGGTGGCACGTCATGCAAAAGCCGGGCAATTCTGTATTATCCACCCCGATGGAGCTGGTGAACGGGTTCCTTTGACTATCTCTGGAACAGATGGAGAGAATATCAGAATTGCTTTCATGGCTGTCGGGACGACAACAAAGCTCCTTGCAACCCTGAAAGCAGGTGACGAACTCCGTGATGTTGCAGGACCTCTCGGGGTGCCGAGCGATATTGCACAGGGAAACGAGACTGTCATTATTGTCGGAGGGGGAGTCGGCGTTGCATGTACGCCGATTCTTGCCCGGGCGGCAAAAGACGCAGGTAACCATGTTATCGGAATCATCGGAGCAAGAAACAAAGATCTCCTGATCTTCGAAGACGACATGCGTGAAATCTGCGATGAACTGTTTGTAACGACGGATGACGGATCATATGGAATCAAAGGATTTGCAAGCGCTCCGCTGAAAGAGCTCTGCGAGTCCGGAAGAAAAATCGACAAGGTCTGGATTATCGGTCCGGGTATGATGATGAAAGTGACGAGCGAGGTCACCCGTCCGTACGGAATCAAGACATATGTCTCGCTCAATCCTGTCATGGTCGACGGAACCGGTATGTGCGGAAGCTGCCGTGTCACTGTCGGGGGCGAGATGAAGTTCGCCTGTGTTGACGGTCCGGAGTTCGATGCCCATCAGGTGGACTGGAATGATCTGATGACCCGTCAGAGAATGTATATCCCGGAAGAAAAACAGTCTATGGCATACCGCGAAGAGCATCATGTATGCCGCTGCAGGAAGGTGGAGTAAATGGATCGCGATGCAGATATCCGGGTAAAGGACTTTGACGAAGTCGACCTTGGATTCTCAAAAGAAGAAATTGTTGCTGAAGCACAGCGCTGTATCCAGTGCAAGAAGCCGAAGTGTGTCCGCGGATGCCCGGTCGGAATCGATATTCCTGCCTTCATCGCCGCAATTGCCATGGAAAATTTCCAGAATGCAGTTGATATAATCAAGAGGGACAATATGCTCCCGGCAGTCTGCGGACGTGTCTGCCCTCAGGAGACCCAGTGTCAGGGTATGTGTATCCTTGGAAAGAAAGGCTCGCCGATTTCTATCGGTCACCTCGAGCGTTTCGCGGCAGATGTCGAGAGAGAAAACTCATCATCGAAGTGCCCCAAAAAAGCCCCGGCAACCGGAAAGAGAGTGGCGGTTATTGGTTCCGGTCCGGCAGGTCTTTCTGCTGCGGCAGAGCTCGCACGCCTTGGTCACTCTGTGACGATCTTTGAGTCGCTCCATGAGGCAGGAGGCGTTCTGATGTACGGCATTCCGGGATTCCGTCTTCCAAAGGACATCGTTCAGTATGAAATCGACCAGGTGAAAAAACTCGGCGTTGAGATTAAGACCAATCACATCGCGGGACGTTCGGTTTCTATTGAGGAATTACTTGCATTCGATGCGGTTTTCCTTGGAACAGGTGCAGGTCTTCCTTATTTTATGGGACTGCCTGGCGAAAATCTTCCGGGTGTCTACTCGGCAAACGAGTTCCTGACCCGTGTGAATCTGATGGGAGCAAACCGCTTCCCTGAAAATGATACGCCGGTCAAGTTCGGCAAAAAGGTCGTCGTTATCGGCGGAGGAAATGTGGCTATGGATGCGGCGCGTGTCGCAAGACGTCTCGGTGCTGAGGTTACGCTGATGTATCGGAGAGGAGAGGCTGACATGCCGGCAAGACGCGACGAAGTCCGCCACGCGAAGGAGGAGGGTATTGTGTTTATGACACAGACGAATCCGGTTGCGTTTATCGGCGCAAATAACGCAGTAAGCGGTGTCGAAGCTGTTGAAATGGCACTCGGAGCTCCCTGTGAAGATGGACGCTGTTCTTTCTCGTCAGTTGAGGGAAGCAATTTCATTGTCGGGGCGGATGTCGTTGTCGAGGCAATCGGTCAGGGTCCGAACCCGCTTCTTCTGAGAATGCTGCCTGAGCTTGCCCGAAATAAAAACGGCAGCGTTACAGTGAGCTCCCTTGGAGAGACGACTGTGCCTAAGGTCTATGCCGGCGGCGATGTCGCAACGGGTGCGGCAACGGTTATTCTTGCGATGGGCACGGCAAAGGATGCCGCGAGAGCCATCGATAAGATGCTGAGAGAATAATTTCAGATAACTATCATCTTTTTTTGGTGAAGGGAGATTCGAAGAATCGCCCCGACGTCGCAAGTCCATTTTGTTTTACTTAGGGTCCTACTTAACTAAGGGCAGGCTTTAGCCACCCCTCTCTCAAGTCCATTTCGTTTCACTCAGGGTCCTGCTCAACTTAGGGAGATTCGAAGAATCGCCCCGACGTCGCAAGTCCATTTTGTTTCACTCAATGGACTTGCTCAACTAAGGGCGATACTTCGTATCGCCCCGTTACCCAAAACCCTATAGGTATGTCATTCAAATATACCTGCAGTAAATCTTGACAGAACATACAGCCAAACAAAACGTTGCCCGTCTATCCATCGCCTCTAACGCCTTTCTGACCATCGCCAAATTCATCGTAGGATTTCTCATAGGGTCGGTCAGTATTATATCTGAGGGAATCCACTCCGGAATGGATCTGCTTGCATCGGTCATAGCATATTTCTCGGTAAAGAAATCTGCACTGCCCCCGGATGTCGACCATGCATTCGGTCATGGAAAATATGAGGACGCGTCCGGACTCATCGAAGCACTTTTAATTGTCCTTGCAGCCGGCATCATAGTATGGGAAGCTATCCAGAAACTCATCTATGGCGGAACCGCGCTTTCAACCGGACTCCTGTATGCAGGTATGATTGTTATGGGAGTTTCAGCCATTTGCAACTTCTTTGTTTCACAAAAACTCATGAAAGTTGCAAAACAGACTGATTCGATTGCTCTTGAAAGCGACGCCTGGCACCTGAGAACCGATGTTCTGACATCCCTCGGCGTCGTCATCGGGCTCATTCTCATTCAGATTACCGGACTCACCTTCCTTGATTCGATTATCGCCATAATCGTCGCCCTGATGATTTTACGTGAAGCCTATCATCTCATCAGGCGCTCGTTTGCCGACCTGATGGATGAAAGCCTCGACGAGGAGGAGGTCTGCAAAATCAAGGATATCATCTGCAGGCATCAGAATATCTATACAAACTACCACAGCCTGAAAACACGGAAAGCCGGACCTGACAAGTTTGTTGAGTTCCACCTGATGATGCCGCATGCAACTCCTCTGGAAGATGCACATCATGTTCTTCAGGAAATCGAGAACGAAATCAAAGCAGAAATCCCGCGGGTAACAGTTATAGTTCACTTAGACCCGTGTGACGGCAGATGCAAACGTGATGCATGCACGTTCTTCTGCCGGATAAAAACCGAGTGAAATTATTCTCTCCTTTTTTCGTGTACAGTGTCCCCGGAAAGAGGACTGAAATAATTACACGCGAATCCGGAATACCGGACCCTTATCTCAGAAACATGTGGAGAAAACTTCCCGCCGCATTTCTCTTCATTCTGATTGCATGATACTGGCACATCTCGTGACAGCAGTAACACCTGATACATTTTCCATGGTCAAAGGACGCTTTATTATTTTTCAGTACCACCGCGTGTACCGGGCAGATTTGCACACACTGCCCACACGCGACACAGGCTTTTTTAATCACAACCGGAGCCGGAGCATAGAGCATTCCCGCAGCCTGAAATTTTAAGAGAACCTTTTTTCTGAACCAGCTATTCTTCGCAGGAGCGTGATAGGTTGAAGGCATGGCATAGTCCTTTACCGGAATTATATCATCACCCGCAGTCTCCACCTCCTCAATGTTCAGAAGTCCGCGTGATACGGCGGCTTTCGTTGTATAAATCTGCGCCGGGTCCATTGAAATCAGACGCTGGGCCGTGACATCCAGTGCATATACCGATGAGGACGCAAGTATGTAACCTGCTTTGCGGGGATTGCCGCCCATAGGACCGTTTCCCTCCATTCCTTCAACAGCATCCATGACCACAAATGCCGGCTTCATCAGTTCGTTCAGATCGATGAGCATCCCGGAAAAATCTGCCGGGTCAGGGAACCGTGAATGAAAAACAGGCTTGTCGAGACCTGGAACTACGCCGAAGGTATTCTTGACGGCCCCGGAAAAATACGTGAATATGTGGGTCTTTAACTTGCAGACTGAGATGATGACATCTGCCTCACATGCCTGATTGATGATGGTGAAATGCTTCATCAGTTTTCCATCAGGGAAGGGGCGTTCCTGAAATCCTGTGTCATCCGAAAGAGTGACCCCGAGTTCGCGGGCGACATCTGCAATGCCGCATTTTTTATAGACTCGTCGGATATTCCGGGGAGTATAGAGAATGCCCGCCCCGGGGCTGTCTGCAATCTGCAAAATGCCGCCTGCTTCAAGAATCAGTTTGCCAACGGCATAGATTACTTCAGGATGCGTGCTGACAGCTTTATCAGCCCCTGTATCTGAGAGAAGATTGGGTTTCAGGAGGACTTTTTTTCCTGCGAGAGGGGGGAATCCGCCGGCTGATTCTATTGCAGATTTCACTGCGGCGAGAACATCTTCGCGGTTATAGGCAGAACATTTTGCGGCGCCGGTTAAGAGTCTCATTTGGTGTCTGAATCATTGAACCGCCTCCGGCAAAAAACTATTGTACCTGGACCCGGGAAAAGGCAGAAAATACTTTCAGGTATTATAAAGTTCTAAAAAAAAGTTAGTAGGTGTAAACAATTGACACGGTTGCCGTTGTTTTGATTTCACCTGACTCGATCGTCGTCGATACTCTTTCAGAAGATCCGGCTTTCATAACCGTTGCATCCAGATTAACATCTGTATATGATACAGGCGTGTAACCCTGATTTACATTGATCGTTCCCGTACCGGTAATTTTCAGACCGAGTGCTGAGGAAACTGAATCCGCATCTGCACGTGCTGACTTGACAGCAGAGATGATTGCAGCGTTTCTCTCGATAATCTGCTTTGCATCGGAAAGACCGAACTGAAGATTGCTCACACTGTTTGCTCCTGCCAGGACTGCGGTATCAATATAGGATCCTGCCTTGTCAACATTGTAGGAAATAATCTCGACACTATTCGTTACTTTGTAAACGGTAGTTCCAACAGGCCATTCGCCCGGATTATATTCGCTCAGTTCGTAGGAGTAGATTGAGTAACCTGATGTTTTTATGTTCTCATCCGTAATTCCCGCACTCTTCAGAGCGGCGACAACGTCTGCCATAATCTCGGCATTTTCTGCCTGTGCTACTTTTGCATCAGGATTTATTGTTTCAACGGCAAAGGTAATCGTTACCTTGTCCGGCGCTGTAGTGGAAAGTCCGTATCCGGAAACCAGAATAACTTTGTCAGTCTGCTCTTCTGCAGCTACGGGAGCTGCAAAAAGCGCAAATGCCGCAAAGATAAGAAGAATTGCTAGTACATTCTTTTTCATTTGTATCACTACAGTAATTATCATTGTATTGAAATATACTTATGCAAAACTACGAAAATTATGGTAACTATGTCTATCCGTTTCTGCGCGTCGGGTATTTCAACGTATTGCACGCCTATAAAAAACATCCTGCCGTCTTGAATTGATTTGCACACACAAATACTTTAAATACTGACTAAAACTTACGTATAGTAAACAACAATTCAGGAGTGCTATAAATGACAGATAACAACACTAAACTTTCTTTAATTGTTCAGGAGGCGGACTATGACGACGTCGGACGCGGATACGCGAAAATAAACACTGATGTCATGACAAAACTCGGAGTAGAGTCGGGTGATTTCGTCAAAATCACCGGCAAACGCACCGGCGCCGCCAGAGTCATGCGTTCCTCCGTATCCGGTTCCGGAAGCATAGCCATCGACGGTGATACCCGCCGGACATCCGGAGCCGGAATCGGCGACACCGTCGTTGTCGAAAAAGTCACCCCGAAGACTGCGGCAAAAGTCACCCTCCAGCCGGTATCCCAGAACATCAGACTTGACAGCCGGGCTCTTGAACAGACAATCCGAAACAAATACGCAGGTCGTCCGATTACCACAGGTCAGATACTGACATTCGGTATCCAGACCCAGGCACAGGATCAGTTCAATGCCTATTGGGGCGGTATCGGAAGCTACAACACAGAATACGTTGACTTCGCCGCGTCAGAGGTCTCACCCGGTGATGTGGCCATAATCGGCTCGGAGACCGCCGTAAACTACAAAGACTCCATCTACAGAGGGGAGGACGCCCCGAAAGGCAAATCTGCCGGCAATATCCATTACGAGGATATCGGCGGTCTCGGAAGGGAACTCTCCCAGGTTCGTGAGATGATCGAGTATCCGCTCCGTCATCCCGAAGTCTTTGAGAAGCTCGGTATCGAACCGCCAAAGGGAGTTCTTCTCTACGGACCGCCTGGTACGGGTAAGACGTTAATCGCCCGTGCGGTGGCAAACGAAGCGGGAGCATACTTCGAAACAATCTCCGGTCCGGAGATAATCTCCAAGTATTATGGCGATTCCGAGGAGAAACTCCGTGAAATCTTCAAGAAAGCTGAAGAAAATGCTCCGTCAATCGTTTTTATCGACGAAATCGACTCAATTGCTCCGAAACGTGCAGAGTCCAAAGGTGAGGTCGAACGCCGTGTCGTTGCCCAGCTCCTTTCTCTGATGGACGGGCTGAAGAGCCGCGGAAAAGTCATAGTCATCGCGGCAACCAACCTTCCGGATGCAATCGACCCGGCACTCCGCCGGGGAGGACGCTTCGACCGTGAGATTGAGATCGGCGTTCCTGACAAAGACGGACGGCGTGAAATCCTCCAGATTCATACCAGAAACGTCCCTCTATCAGAAAATGTCAATCTGATAAAATATGCAAACACCACTCATGGATTTGTCGGGGCCGATCTGGCATTAGTCGTGAAAGAAGCGGCAATGCACGCCCTGAGACGTGCCTTCCCCGGAATGAATCCTGATGAAGAAATAAGTGCCGAGAAACTGGAAAACCTGAAGGTGACCGCAGAAGACTTCGAAGCTGCGCTTAAAATGGTTCAGCCAAGTGCCATGCGGGAAGTTCTCGTCGAGGTCCCGGATGTTCACTGGGAAGATATCGGCGGACTTGACTCTGTCAAAGAAGAACTCCAGCAGGCGGTCGAGTGGCCGCTCAAATACGGCGATGTCTATAAGCAGTTCGCAACAAAATCCCCAAAGGGATTTCTCATGTTCGGGCCGCCCGGAACCGGAAAAACGCTGCTCGCGAAGGCACTCGCGAACGAGTCAGAGTGCAACTTCATCTCGGTCAAAGGTCCGGAACTCATGTCCAAGTGGGTCGGAGAATCCGAGAAAGGCATTCGGGAGATCTTCAGAAAAGCCCGGCTTGCCTCTCCGTCAATCATCTTCTTCGATGAAATCGACTCAATCGTTCCAAAGAGAGGAAGTTACGAAGGCTCGTCCCACGTGACCGAGAGTGTGGTCAGTCAGTTCCTCTCCGAACTCGACGGACTTGAGGAACTCAAGAACGTGGTCGTCATCGGGGCAACCAACCGTCCCGACATGATTGATTCGGCGCTTCTCCGTCCCGGCCGGCTGGAACAGCATATCTTCGTTCCGCCGCCGGACCGCGAAGGCAGAAAGCAGATTCTGGATGTCTACATAAACAACATCAGGGGAATGCTTGCAGAGGATGTGAACATTGAGACCCTGCTCGGGAAGACAGAAGGGTTCGTGGGTGCTGACATCGAGGCACTCGTTCGTGAAGCAAAGATGGTCGCAATTCGCGAGTTCGTCAAAGCAATGTCGGGGCGCGATGCAACCGAAATCTCGCTTGCGGTTGCCAGCGTAAAAATCTACAATCACCATTTCGAATCCGCGTTAAAGCGCGTGAGACCATCACTAGACAAAGCCGGAAGAAGGGAAGCAGAGAAAAGTTCCTGGCAGTACAGGTTCAACGAAGAGGAGAGAAAAACGCTTGAAAAGGCTGCCTCGGTCCTAGACAGGGCAGAATACAAAGGCGACGAGCTCACCCCCGAACTCCGCGAACTTGACGGTCTGTTAGTCTCACATCAGAAAGACTTTAGCAGAATTAAAGAGATAATTAAAACTACAAATGATTGAGGGAAACTATCCTCATCATGGAGATGAAATAATATGCCGGATACACCAGATGATGCATACAAGGACTTAATGGATATTATCCATAAAATACTGGTTAACCACGTTTCCGGAGATAATGATGGAAAACTTCCACCGGTCGTTGGCGTTAAATTCGTCCTTTCCGGTGGCAAGATTCATCTGACCCCCGAAGAATTTCGCAGCAAGACGATTCCAATCGAGATGTTCGAGGATGGAGATAGAGTAATTATTCAGACCGAACTTCCAAGCGAGTGCCAGGATGATTTCTTCATTGCGTACCAGGACGGGAAACTCCAGCTCAATGCCGGAGAGGATCGTGAATACTCGGCAGTGATTCCAGTGGCGGGTGTCGACCCGTCACTTACCCAGACCCACCTGAAAAACGGTGTTCTGGAAATTACCTGCTACAAGAAAGCAGCACTGCCGGTATCACCGTAATAAAGATTGACCCGGTCACGGATCAGGTCAATGAACACCTTTTTTGACAATTTACGTGTACATCGATAATGTGCCCGAAATTATTTTCCGAGATATCCGCTGTATTCCATGTACATCCGGTACTTTGCCAGCATGAAACCGGAATACAAAAAAGCTGAAAAATATGTTATTCTACGTATCTCTACGTATCTTTTCCCGCGAGCAGTTCCTTAAGCGACATCACGAATCTCTGGATTGCCGTGATATGCCCGAGCAAACCATATATGACAAGCATCCAGCCGAGGAACGGCAGACCGAAGATAACCGGCCCCGGATAAATGAACTCGGCAACGCCGAAGAGCATTAACAGAACCAGACGATCTGCACGTCCGAGAATTCCGCCGTAGTTACGCTTGAGACCCACGGCCTGTGCCTGGGTCCCCATATAGGATGAAAGTAGAACTCCTGTAATCGCAAAAAGACCTATTAGCCATGCGGGAACCGGTGCCTGCCAGGTCTGGACTCCCCAGATAATAATGCCGGTAACAATGAAAACATCCGCATACCTGTCGAAAACATGATCAAGATAATCCCCGATCGGACTTGCGATGCCAATATAACGTGCGAGGGCTCCGTCCAGAACATCCAGAAATGCATTGAGCAGAACAAACACCACACCTAAGAGCGGCTGACCAACTGCGAAAAACACCCCGGCGACAAATGCACAGACGAGTGAAACTACACTCCACATGTTCGGGGTAACCGGCAGTTTGGAAAACGTTCTGGCAATGGGTGTTAAAAACCACTGAATCTTCGGACGAAATGACTCAATACTCATAGGACATCTAAAACATACTCGGACCAGTCAAGCGAACCAAACGATGCGGGGATTTCGCCCTTCGCGAAAGATATGATCTGGCTGACCACGGACTTTATATCTGTACTTGTAGTGTCTATCTCATAAATTTGTTCCGATGCAAAAGCATCGGAAGTTTCGATTAAAATCACGTCCAAAGCTTCTGCTTCCAGATTTTCACGGATTTTCTCCAGAGAATATCCGCGTGGTGCGAGCCGCTCACGCAGGACATCCGGACGACACCGGAGAACGATGATTTTGTCGCAGGGGAGATAGTGGGCAAACGCTCCCTCGACAAAGCCTTCCGTATAGGGGAACTGGTCTGCCCAGGCATCCACGTCCACGATATCCGAGCCGGACGCGTCGTCATGCTCGAGGATGAACGGGATCACGGTCGTCTTCAAATCAAGAACAGAGTAGCCCTGTTTTCGCAAAAGTTCAGCGACCGAGGTCTTCCCGCAGCCCGGTGTTCCGGTTATTCCGATCATCATAATTTTTTCACCGCTGAGAGGAACCGCTCATTCTCCCAGACATCACCGACGCTTACTCTGATATACGTATCACCGAGTCCCGGAAAACTTGCGCACGAACGAACGAGAACCCCCTGCTTTGCAAGGAGTTCCATCACATCGTCGCCTTTCATCGGCGAGACGTTGATAAGAACAAAGTTCGATCCGCTTGGGTATACGGGGAACGGGATTTCCCGGATGAACACCTCACGCCATTTTCTGACATGGGCGATGAAATTATTTTTATATGCAGTTTCCGAAACCGCCTGTGTTGCCGCGGCTTCCGAGACCTTGTTCAGGGTAAACGGCGTTGCTGCGATATTGTAGGGACCTGCCAGCCATTCCGGAACGAATGCATAGCCAATACGAAGACCTGCAAGCCCGTATACTTTAGACAGGGTCCGTCCGATGATGAGATTATCGTGAGAAAGGAGCGGCAGATAATCCACGTCCGAGAACTCGACGTAGGCACAGTCCAGGAAGAGGACCCCGTCGATTCTTTCAAGAATGTATTCGATGTCGGCGACCGGGGTCACCGTTCCTGTGGGATTATTCGGCGTGCAGAGGAAGGAGAGTTTCGCATCCTTCGCTTCACGGATAAATTCTTCAGGGTCCACCGTAAAGTCAGATTTCCGGGGCACGTTAACCACATTTGCCGATGCTGCTTTTGCGTCGAGACCATAGACGGAAAATGTCGGCGTAGAGATGACGACTTTCTCACCCGGCGCGACAAGTGTCCGGATGACCGTCTCAATAACTCCGTCCATACCGAGTCCGGAGGTGACAACCGGAGCATCGCAGATATTTGCACGAATCCCTGCATTGAATTTTGCGGCTTTTGGGTCAGGGTATCTGTTTACACCGGATAATGCATCAGCCGCCGCTTTCAGGACTTTATCAGAAGGGGGATAGGGGTTTTCATTGCTCCCGAGAAGGGCGACTTTGGAGAACCCGTATTCCTTTGCGATATCCTCAGGAGATTTCGCAAAGACATATCCGCTTTTTGCGAACTCAGATCTGACCCGCGGCTTCATTAATTACTCCGACTGCAAACTTGATTTCGTCGGCTGAAATTGTCAGTGGAGGAACGATCCGGATATTGCCTTCACCGGCTACGTTTACGAGCAGACCATGGTTCAAACAGTATTCTGCGAGTTTCGGAGCTTTGTCGCCGAGAGTGAATCCGATCATGAGACCCCGGACCCGCGGGTTGAATGCGGCAAGACCCTGCCGGAATAATTCGCCTTTTGCGGCGATTCCCGGGAGGAGTTTTTCGATGACATTGAAGGTGGCATTTCCTGCGGCACAGGCAATAGGCCCGCCGGCGAATGTGCTTCCATGTTCGCCTTTGGTGAACTCGAGTCCTTCGCGGGCGATGATGGCGCCCATCGGAATACCTGAAGCAATGCCTTTTGCAATGCTGATGATATCAGGCTGAACGTGAGTGTGCTGGAATGCGAACCATTTTCCGGTCCGTCCCATGCCTGACTGGACTTCATCGCAAATCATCATTGCGCCGGTATCATCGCAGATATCCCGGATTCCCGGAAGGAAATCTGCCGGCGGAATGATAATGCCTGTCTCGCCCTGGATCGGCTCGAAGATGACAGCGGCTGTATCTTTATTGACGACTGCTTTGAGTGATTCGATATCTCCGTATGGGGAGAATTCACTGGGAATTCCAAGCGGCTCGAAAGGGACCCGAATCTGGGGTTTGTGTGTTACGGCGAGGGAACCGATCGTCCGTCCGTGGAAGTCATGGTCGAAGGAGACGAAATTATTGCGGCCGGTGCGGACTTTGGCGAGTTTCATGGCAGCGTCGTTTGCCTCGGCTCCGCTGTTTCCGAAGAATACTTTGCCCATTCCGCTCGCTTTGCTCAATTTTTCTGCGAGTTCAGCCTGACCTGGAATATAGTAGAGGTTAGAGCAGTGTATTAATTCGTGAGCCTGGCGGCAGATTGCGTCAACGACTTCAGGGTGGCAGTGACCGGTTGAACACACGGCGATTCCTGCGACCAGATCGAGGTATTTATTCCCATTATCGTCCCAAACAGTGCATCCCTCTCCTTTGACGATTTCCATCGACCGTCCAAAGCAGGGCATGTAGTATTTTGCATCAAGTTCTTTGTAGGTGGACATGATTTTTTCTCTTTGTTTCTGAATAATTATTTGCTGTTCTGTGTATTGAAGTTGTACCTCTGTAAGCCGGAATCAAGTCCGGCGCAGAGGAAGTTTTTGGAAAATGCCGCTGGAAGTGAAGTGTATTCGGTTGTTGTGATTTATAAAATCCCGTTCGTGAATAATAAAGATGATAAAAAGTATTCTCTGAAGAGCGGGACCTGTTCGACTTGCTGAAGACCCGCGGGTGATATCCTGACCAAAGGTATCGTCAGCAATGAAAAGACCAATACTATTTTGATTATTTTCCTGGTAGACCCGTCGCCGGTCACCATTAATCCAGTTCATCACTCCATACAGAGAAATGTGAACAAGAATCCCTCACTCGGGTATCAGGTATTCTTATCCTGGGTGTACAGACCGCGCACCTCCTCCCATTGCATGATTAGCATTAATCTCCAATTTATTCTGGAAATATTTTAATTATTGCCGCAATTACCTTGTTATTGTGCGCAAAAAATACAGAAATCACCGATAACTTTTTGATGCATTAATACAATAGTAGCAGCTAAACAGGAAAAAAACATGACAGATTACTATAAAAACAAAGTTGCCGTAGTCACAGGCGGATCATCAGGCATTGGTCTCGGCATCTGTGAACAGCTCCTCAAATCCGGAGCAAATAGCGTCATTATCGTCGGCTCCACCGAAGAAAAACTACAGCGTGAAGCCGTTCGTCTCAACCAGACATATCCTGGAAAAGTCTTTGGAATCCGTGCAGATGTCACCCGCGAGGCAGACGTTCAGGCAATGATCACACGGGCTGCCGAAATCGGCGGCGGAAAAATCGATCTCCTGATCAACAATGCCGGCGCCGGGCTGGGTGGTGCTTTCAGTGACACGACCAACGCTGACTGGACCAAAGCCTTCGACCTCAACTTCTATGGAGCCCTCTATGGAATGCGTGCCGCAATTCCACTAATGAAAGCAAACGGCGGCGGGCAGATTGCCAACACTGCGTCCGGAATTGCCTTTTCTCCCATGGCATACCAGAGTATGTACAGTGCCACCAAATCCGCCCTCCTCGGACTGACTCTTTCCCTCAGGACAGAATACTGGGATGACAGCATCCTTTTCTCGGTCATAATCCCGGGAACGGTCGCCACTCCCATCTGGGGTGAAAGCGGGGCACCGCCCGAGGCGATTACCCCCGAACAATCCGCCATCGCTATCTTAAAAGGTCTCGAGGCAAACGACCGCGTCATCATCACCACCGAACAGGACCTTGGCGGAGCCATTAATGCATATAATCCCGCTGCAGCGAAGGGTATTGATGAGTATCTGCTCAACGTTGCCCGTTCACGGCGTGCCGGCAAATGGATTGTCTGAATCATCCTGAATCATGACAGGGATCCTGCTCAAACCCGTCGATATCAGCCTGGAAACGATATTCCTGCTGATGACAGGCGTAATGTTTGTGTTTCTCGGCATCCTGCTGATTCCGGTCTATCTGGGTCTCTCCCCCTACTATGAAGACGGGGTCTTCGGCGTCCTTCTCGTTGTGATTTCCCTGCAGACTATTGCTTTAGGAAAAAATCCGCTCGGGGAAAACCGTCACAGACTCCTCAATCTCATTTTCGGAATTATTATTGCGGTGTTTGGAATCATCTGCTGTTTTTCCCCGGATATTTTCGGGGATATTCCCCGGTATCTTCTGTTACTGTTCTTCAGCGGCGGCGGCGTTATCCTTCTTCTGCAGATGTTCTTCTCGAAGGATAAATACCCTTCCTGGAAAAGAATGGGCGGTATTTTTACCGGTCTTACCGCTGCATGTGCCGCAGTATATCTTCTGGAAATTCTTCTCGGGATTTTCATCGCCCTACCGGAATATACCGCTGCGGAGGAGATTCCGACAATCGGACTCGCCGTACTTCTGGGTTCGGCTCTGATAGTTCTCGGGATTATTCTGCAGAAAATCCGGACCCAGAATCCTGATGCGGCAAAACCTGTCGGAATTTCCTTTGATAAAGCATCACTGATACTCACCGGTATTTTCATGGTACTTCTTGGAATTCTGCTGATTCCGGTAAATTTCGGGATGCTGCCATTTTCCGGGAGTGCCCAGCTAGGTCTGCTGATGATTATCTTCGCGGTTCAGATGCTGGCACTCGGGAGCACTCCTGTGGGGGCATACCCCCGCAGCCGGCTGATGATTATTCTCGGATTTGTATTTGCAGTGCTTGGCTTTACCTCATGTGTGATTCCTGAGATACTCGTTTTTCCGCTGACAATCCTTGTCGGTCTGCTGAATATTTCCGGGGGAGCTGCGGCGATTATCCGGATAGTGATTCCTGCCCTGAATTTCAAAGAGGCAACGACATTCATGTCTGCTGAGATAGTAAAGATTTCCGTGAAGATTCTGACGGCGACTCTCGTCATGAACATTCTGACGATTATCTTCGGTATCGGCATGCTCATATCCGGTCTGATTCCCGGACTTGTTATCGGTGTTGTGCTCGCACTGAACGGCGGTATGCTGTTCTATCTGCTTTGGCAGATTACTGCTAAGGAAAAAGTGTCTGCCGCATCGGGATAAGAGAGCGGAAGATTGTTCAGCACCACTCATTGAACGGAATTATGCTGAGGTACGGAAAAGACACGGGTTACAAGCAGGTAACGTACACCCCAAAAACCTGACACCAAAACAACCAAAAAAAGAATAAAGAGATTCGGGTTAGAGAATTCCGGATATCTCCGGTAATCCCTGAGGTTCTCCCGTTCTCCAGACAAAAGCCGGATTATATTTCCGCTGCCTTTAAGGCGGCTGCCTTTGCGGCAGATGCTTTCGCGATTTTCGCGGCAGACTTTCCCTTTGATCTTTTCATACGGAACAGTTCTTCACGTTCCATCTCGTCGAGCCGCATCTTAATAAAGTTACGTGCTGCGACTAACTCCGGAATCACCTTATATTCCAGGGCATTCACACGGCGCTTTGTACTCTCGATCTCATCTAAGAGACGCTTCATAGTCGTCTCGAGTTCGGCGGAGAGAATAATACACTCCACAAGGTCCTCGAATGCATCAGCTGCCTCATCAATCGCGGCAGACGTTCCAAGAACGCCGTAACCGCGGTTTGTCAGAGACTTCTTTACACTCTGGGCCTCGATCTTGGGTACGACAACTCCCATAATGTTCTTGCTTTTCAGGTTAATGACAGGGTTTTCAGATGCTGAAAACGCCGCTGCCTTAACACCGATACTCCCTTCCACAGTTTCTGCAACAGCAATCATTTTCTGTGCCCGGGCGTACTTCTCGGCAAGTTGATTTTTGAGATCTTTAGCTTCCGCTAACACCTTGAAAAATTCAAGGATAAGTCCGTCGCGCTTCATTTTCAGAAGCTTATGTCCCCGCTCCGATAGTTTGATACGCTTTTTAAGGGCAATCAGCTCGGATCTGGTAGGCTTCACGTTCAGCGCCATGACTTAATCACTTCCTGTAGTTCGGGTGATACTTCTTAATCAGGTCACGGTCGATACGCTTCTCAAGCTCGCTCTCCGGCAGCTGGATAAACATATTCCAGCCGATATCCAGGGTCTGGGCAATCGTTCTGTCTTCGTCAGCTCCCTGACGAACGAACGTATTCTCAAACGCATCAGCGAACTCAAGGAACTTCTGGTCACGCTCTGAAAGTGCATCTTTACCAACAATGGCCACTAAGCCGCGGAGGTCAACACCTTCTGCGTAACCGGAATACATCATATCGGAGACCTTTTTATGATCATCACGGGTCATGCCTTTACCGATACCGAGGTTCATCAGACGTGACAGAGACGGCAGAACGTTAATCGGCGGGTAGATACCTTTACGGTGTAACTCAGGGGAAATAACGATCTGTCCTTCCGTAATATATCCGGTAAGATCAGGAATCGGGTGGGTGATATCGTCACCGGGCATTGTCAGAATCGGAATCTGGGTAACAGATCCTTTCAGACCTTTGATGATACCTGCACGCTCGTAGAGAGATGCAAGATCGGTATACATGTAACCCGGATATCCGCGGCGACCCGGAACTTCTTCACGGGCTGCTCCAATCTGACGAAGTGCTTCACAGTAGTTCGTCATATCGGTCAGAATAACCAGCACATGGTAACCAAGCTCGTATGCAAGGTACTCAGCGGTCGTGAGTGCAAGACGCGGAGTGACCGTACGCTCTACAGCGGGGTCATCTGCCAGATTCAGGAAAACAACTGCACGCTCAAGTGCACCGGTTCTCTCGAAGTCTGCCATGAAGTAGTTTGCTTCTTCACGGGTGATACCCATTGCGGCGAAAACCACTGCGAACTGCTCATCGGATCCGGGCACTTTTGCCTGACGGGCGATCTGAAGTGCAATCTCGTTGTGCGGTAAACCGGCAGACGAGAAGATCGGAAGCTTCTGACCACGGACAAGGGTGTTCGTTCCATCAATCGTGGAGATACCGGTCTGAATGAAATCTCTCGGTGTTCCACGTGCATACGGGTTGATTGCTGCACCGTTGATGTCAAGACGTTTGTCGGGGATGATTTCGGGTCCGCCGTCAATCGGCTTTCCGCCACCGGAAAGGATACGTCCGAGCATAGTCTTTGAGACCGGCATCTTGAACGTTTCACCAAGGAAACGGACACCGGTATCACGACCAAGACCGGTCGTGCTCTCGTAACACTGGACGACGACTAAATCATCGGAGGTATCAAGAACCTGACCACGTTTCATCGTGCCGTCGGCAAGGACGAGGCTGACCTGCTCTTCGTAGCTGACTGGTTCCGTCTTCTGAACGAAGAGCAGAGGTCCGGCAACTTTAGAGACTGTCTTATATTCTTTCATGTTTATGCCCTCAGTTCCTTGAATTCAGCTTCCATGCCTGCGTAGATCTTGTTGAGGACCGGTTTGTAGTCCTTGGTGAACTTGACCTGCGGCATTTCATTCTTTGACTTGATTCCAAGAATCTGTGACGGCGGGACGCCGGCAACCTGTGCGGCATATGCAAGTTCTGCATAGGTTTTGATCATCTTGAACATGTCAAGAGTCTTCGGGAGGTCACAGTACGTGTCGACCGGGTCGAAACCATTCTGTTGAAGGAACAGTTCACGAATCATTCTGGCGACTTCGATGGTGATCTGCTCGGCTTCCGGTAATGCATCGGATCCGACCAGCTGAACAATTTCCAGCAGTTCGGCTTCTTTCTGGAGAACTTCCATGAACCATGCACGGAGTTTGTTCCATTCTGGCGAGACCTTCTCGTCATAGTAATCATTCAGCTGAGCCATGTACAGGGAGTACGACTGAAGCCAGTTGATTGCCGGGAAGTGCCGGCGACGGGAGAGGTTTGCATCCAGTGCCCAGAACACTTTCACGATACGAAGCGTGTTCTGTGTAACCGGTTCGGAGAAATCTCCGCCTGCGGGGGAAACTGCACCAATAACGGAGACAGAGCCTGAACCGCCGCAAAGCGGCTGGACAAGTCCTGCACGTTCGTAGAACTCGGAGAGTCTGGAGGACAGATATGCCGGGTAACCTTCTTCACCGGGCATCTCTTCAAGACGGGAACAGATTTCACGCATTGCTTCTGCCCACCGTGAGGTGGAGTCTGCCATGAGTGCAACGTCGTAGCCCATATCACGGTAATACTCTGCAAGAGTGATACCGGTATATACGGATGCTTCACGGGCTGCCACAGGCATGTTGGAAGTGTTGGCGATAAGAACGGTTCTCTCCATCAGGGAGTTACCGGTCTTCGGGTCTTTCAGTGCCGGGAATTCCGTCAGAACTTCGGTCATTTCATTGCCGCGTTCACCGCAGCCGATGTAGACTACGATTTCTGCGTCAGACCACTTTGCCAGCTGCTGCTGGGTAACGGTCTTTCCTGAACCGAATGGTCCCGGAATTGCTGCGGTTCCGCCTTTTGCAATCGGGAAGAGACCATCAAGGATTCTCTGTCCGGTCAGGAGCGGAATGCTCGGGCTGTGTTTTTCCACGTAAGGACGCGGGATACGGACCGGCCATTTCTGCATCATCGGGAAGGATTCGCCGGAGTCAAGTTCAATGACGATCTCGTCAATGGTGAATGAGCCTGCGTTGATCTTCGTGACTTTACCACCCTTTGCGCGTGGCGGAATCATGACTTTATGCAGAATGCTGCGGGTTTCCTGGACTTCACCGATAATCTGACCAGCGGTGACCTTGTCGCCGACGTGGACGACCGGTTTGAAGTCCCATTTCTTCTCGTGATTCAGTCCCGGTGCGGTAACACCACGTGCAATGAAGTTACCCATCTTCTGGATGAGCACGTCAAGTGGACGCTGGATACCATCGTAGATACTGGTCAGGAGACCCGGACCAAGCTCGACTGCGAGCGAAAGACCGGTGTTTACGACGGGTTCCCCCGGGCGGATGCCCGTGGTGGATTCATAGACCTGAATAACGGTATCC
Organism: Methanocorpusculaceae archaeon UBA425; assembly: GCA_002506085.1. Taxonomy (GTDB): domain Archaea; phylum Halobacteriota; class Methanomicrobia; order Methanomicrobiales; family Methanocorpusculaceae; genus Methanocorpusculum. The sequence goes on along the minus strand of DAWV01000021.1, from coordinate 55,093 downwards.
GGACCGTCGATCTTGATGACTTCCCCCATCAGTTGTTCAGTTCCAACCTTGACGACATCATACATATGTGCATCAAGATTAATTGCAGTGACGACTGGTCCTGCAATACGTTTGAGTATTCCTGGCTTGCTATTTACTTCCACAAATCAACACCCACCGAACGTTTTATACGCTCTCTCAGGGAGAGACCTGCCACCTGTCCACCGATCGTAACGATGGTCGGCTTGACAGAGTTTTCAATGATTACCTGCAGGCGACGCGGGATCTGGTCAAGGTCCGTGCTTTGCAGCACAAGTATTCCGACATTTGCGTCGTCAAGTACCTTTGTAATGGTTTCGGCAAGTTTTTCGGGATTTTCTGCAGAGTAGGTCTTTTTGATGCCAGCGAGCTGGAACCCTAAAACGAACTCCTTCTTTCCAATTACTGCGATTTCCATTTACATCACCAGGTACTTTTCGAGAATCTCCGACGCCAGACCTGCCTCTTTTCCACGGGCAATGGCACGGAGATTGGATACTTCGTACTTCTTTCTTTCGAGATACACAAGAAGCGGCGAGATTGAGAACGGATTCCGTTTCGAAAATCTATCCATCTGATTGAGCTGCGCTGCAATCAGAGTGCTTTCGATTGAGTAAATCGGTTTCTTCTCACGGAGCGATTCAAGTGCATCAAGGAGCACGGTGACTTTGATCTTCTTTTTCAGCGAATCGACAACTTCATCGGTGCTTTCAATATTACTGAGTCTTTCGAGCTCTTCAGGTTTGAAGGCACCGCCGGGGATCCAGATATTCTGCTGGGAAGCGTTATCGCCGCCCTGTGCACGCATTCTGAACACCGTGGTGATGTTTTTGATGTCGATCTCGAACATGACATATTTCAGGAACGGAAGTCCGCCCTTCATACCGCCACGTGCTGCTTTGATCAGCGTTTCATAATAGTACTTGTACAGCTCGTTCTCGATCTTCCCAAAGGAATGGGTCTCGAGTGCCTCGCTGAGCCCTTCACCGAGGATCGCTGACATCTGCTTGATCGGCAGCTGTTCAACGATGCGCTCATTTGAAGATTCAGCAATGAGCCGGTCCAGTGTCGGTGCATCAAGTGCCCCGGCAGGAACAAGTACTGCACGGATCTTCCCATCGGAAAGTCCGAGTTCTTTACCTCGCAGAATACTCAGAACATTCTGGATATCCCACTTGTGCAGGTAATCACGGGTAAATCCTTTCATCTCTCCGGGAGCCATAGCGATTACTCGCTGATACTCCTTTGCAAGGTTCCAGGACATGGCGTTTTCAATGAGATCCACACCTTTAAAGGATGCAGAGAGTTCATCGATTTCGCGTTTGTACTCCAATTCCTCGATGAGTCTGGTGAACTCAGGGAGTCCCATGTTCAGCATGCGGAGATACTCTTCTCTAGGAATGAGCTTCGCTTTGCGGACCCGCATGCGGGTTGAGACATAGATATAGGGAGCAGTTCCGCTAATTACCTCAGTCATTGTTTACCTCATCCGAACAATATCTCCGATGCATCTTTCAGACTTGATTCCCATACTTCGCCCATAAAGGTCTGGTATGAGAAGTCAAGTGTGAGCTGATCATCGGCACTTTGTACAACGACACCGCCTGCGATGTCGGTGATTCCTCCAAACGTAAATCCGCTCAGGGTTTTTAAACTGCTTAATGCTTCTTTCGCAGATTTTTCGTCGCGTGTGTTTGTGAAAACGACACCGGCTTTGATCTGCTTGGCAGACTCTTTTAAGAGTTCACGTACGGCTCGTGCATGTACGTCTGCCGGAAGACTAGCGATTTCCACGGCGGCATCGGCATAGACTTTATCAAGAAGTTCCTTTTGTGCATTCAGGAAATCACGTTTCACGACCAAATTGGCGCTGGCGACTTCACGGATCATGATCCGCTCGGTCTGGATATCAGCGTCTTTTTCGGCTGCGAGACGAATCTCGTTTGCACGGAGGTTTGCTTCGTTGACGATCTCTTTTGCCTGTGCCTCAGCTGCGGCTTTTATGCCGGCAGCTTCGCGGTCACCCTTTGCTTTGATTTCGTCTACTACTACCTCAAGTCCCATGTCAGACTGCTCCGCTTAGACGAAGAGTAAGAGCAGTGCGACAACGAGACCGAAGATAACGATCGTTTCCGGAAGAACGGTGAACACTAATGCGAGACCGAACATTCCACGGTCTTCTGCGGTTGCGCCGACTGCGGCTGCTCCGATGCTCATTTCACCAAGACCGGTACCGATACCAGTGAGACCTACTGCGAGACCTGCGCCGATTGCGGTGTATCCGGATGCTAATGCCTGTGCTGCTTCTACAGTTAATGATTCAATTGCCATTTTTTATTCCTCAGAGAATTTTCGTTTAAGTCCAAAGGGCTTGTATATGATTCCTCCGCCCTGGTAGAATTTGGTAAAGAATTCGACATAGTGTAAACGAATCGGGTGTATAGCCCCACCAAGAATACCAAGAGCGACGTTCAGTGCGTGACCTAATATGAGAATTATGACACCCACGATAATCAATAGTACACCAACAACATCAAGGTTGATCATGGCCGGAGTGATGAATAAATCAAAGGCCAGGAAGTTTACAACCATTGCGATCGCCACGGATGAAAGACCGACTGCAGCAAGACGGCAGAAGGACAGCATGTGGGATAGCGTATTTGTTGGGAGTTCCATCAGGTCAAGTGGGTTTTCTATTGCGACAAACACACAACCAACGATGATCATGACTGCACCTATTATTCCAGCAATGGTCGGAATTCCGACAAACGTGGGAAGTGCAAAGGGGAACTGGCAGTATTCGTTTAAGTCAACCACACTAAGGACAAGTACCAGGATTCCCCACAGGATCAAGTTCCATCCAAACTGGGAAAGGATTGCTTTTGTCCTGTGGCTTCCCGGGTGATCCATTCTGTAGTGGTTGATCATTCCGAAGAAACGGCCAACGCTGATGTAGATTACACCAAGCATAATTGATATTATCAGCAGTTCGATTACCTGTGGCATCGCGTGTTCCATACCGGCACCTATTGGGAGGTGGCGGGAGAAAATGATCGAGTGCCAGGGGAGACTCACACCAAAGAACTCACTATAGAGAAGTCCAAAGATACTCGTTGAAATTGCTGCTCCAATAATGACGAAAAAGGCTTTCACACCCATTTCGCCCATCTTAAGTAAAGTCTTACGAAGGACGAGGGCAAGAAGCAGGTATAAAAGACCGTATCCCAGATCTCCGACAATGAATCCAAAGAGCAGCGGGAACATGATCGCAAGGATGATGGTCGGGTCAAGCTCTTTGTATTTTGGACGGGAGTACAGGTCCATAAATAATTCTGCGGGCTTTGCATACGATGGATTGTTATATTCCACCGGGATCGCTGTATCCTCAACTTCTGAGGAATCAACGACTACATAAACGCGTTCGCCAGTTGCCTGGCTTAGTGCCGCAACGACTTTCTCCACTTCGTCGGCCGGAATCCAGCCGTCGATGACGAATGCTTCGTCGGTGGTTGCAAAGCGAAGCGGTGCTTCGGCACGTTCCACATCGCAGGACAGGACTTCGTCGCAAGCGGCGAGCAAGTCTGCGTATTTTGCTTTGAGTTCAACGATTTTCACGTTGCAGTCTTCGTAGACCTTTGTTGCCTCGTTCTTTTCAACAGTGTATTTGTCCACTGCTGCCTGAACGGTACCGGATTCACCCGGCAGGGTAACGGTCTGGAAACCTGCGTCGGCAAGTTGTTTCTCAACTTCTGCGGAATTTTTGGATTCTACAAAGACGACTATGAAGTTGCCGTCTTTTCCCGCCTGATAATGTTTTTCATGCGGGAAGGATATCTCGATATCATGTTCGATGTATCCGGCATATACTGTTAAATTCCCGTAGCCGCGATAGAGATCAAGCTCTAAGGGCACGAGGGCAAAAGGTTTGAGTTCGTTGATACGCTGCTGGCATTCCCTGATACGGGTCTCTGCATTCGAACGCTTTACCGTGAGACTGCTTACTTCCTCATCAATTTTTGGAAGCTCGCTATCTATAGCAGCTCGAATCGTTTCTGCAGGCCGTATCTGGACATTGCTTTGCGTTGACGGGTTTGTCTGAAACACGCTCTCAAGGGAGCGTATTTTCAGCAGGTCATTCGAGAGGTCACCGGCATGTTCCTGTGGAACGCCGATTTTTACTCCTTCATATCCTTCTTTCCCCTGATCTACAAAATCGGTGATGTGGAAAATCTGGTGACGATATAATTCGGTCACTACTGACGCCATTTGCGCTTTGCTCGCAGCAATTAGCAAATGGGTCATCGGTCTAGGCTGAAACATGCAGTTTCTCCTTAAACCGCTCTACGAATAGCGAAGCTGCCTGCGGGAGCTTTTTGCTTCCGGCGTTAATCAGTTTATCGGCGTCTGCCTTACCCTGGGTAACAATTGCGGCATGCTTTGCTGTTGCTACATTCCGTGCATCTAATAGTCTCTGCTTTTTGTAATCCTCGGCAATTGTTGTTGCCTTGGCAATCAGGTTATCAGCTTCGAGTTTTGCGTTTGCAAGTGTCTGCTCGGCGGCACTCTCGGCTGCGGTGATTGTGGATTTACTTTTTGCTTCGGTTTCTTTAATGCTTTTCAGAACCTCAGTTTTCATCCAACCCTCCTCTCACGGCAGTATATTATTTGGCAATTGATATGTTTATACTTACGTTATTTGCGTTGAAGTGAGTACTGCCTTAAAGAAGGTGCATGGATATGGAGAACGAAATTTTTCCCCCGGGCAAAGCAATATCTAAATATATGTTGACCTCAGAAGGTTTATCATGAATATGAATACTCCGGGGAGAAAAACGGTTTCCATAGGTATACTGGCTCTTTTGGTTATTGGTTTCACGCTGACCTCCGGCTGTGTGGGTGTGATTAATCCTACTCCTAGTGAGGTGATGATTCGCGGCAACCTGATTTCCGTTGATCCTGCCTATGTGGATGGGACGTTCATCTGGCAGCTTCTGCTGAATCCGAATGCATATGAGATGGAGATGTTTGACGCCGTGGACGAATATCTGGTCCCGGGAAATCCGGTTATCGAGCTCGGTGCCGGTATCGGGGTACTTTCTGCGTATATAAATGATAAAATTACGATGCCGGTGAATCAGGTTTCGGTGGAGCCGAATCCATATCTGATTCCGGGTCTCCTGATAACGAAGAAGAATAACGCTCTCGGAACGACGTTTGTGCAGAAGGCTATCGGCTATGGTGTGGATACTGTGGAGATTTCCGTGACATCGGATATCACGAATAATCGTATTGTGGAGTCGGGAGGTATCGTGAAGTCTGTGGATGCGGAGACGACAAACGTGCAGAAACTCGCCGATGCTGCCGGTTTTTCGTCGAATATCACCCTTGTGATGGATATCGTGGGTTACGAGCATTCAGTCGTGCAGTATGAGGCTGACTATCTGAGTGCACATGTGAATACAGTGATTTCCGCGGTGTATACGGATGGGAGAAATACGCCTGATTCGTTCTCGGCAAAAATGAAGCTGATAGGGTTTACGGAAAAAAGCCGGGCAGCTGCAGAAGAGGGTTACACCGTGATGGTGTTCACGAAATAATAATTCCTTTTTTGTGTGTTCGATTTTGTGCAGGAAGGAACCCTGATTGACAAAAATATGGGGGGATTATCCGATGACCATAGAATTTTCTTCGGCAATTTCGATGAACGAATCCGCCAGATATTCTGCCTGGGAGGTAGTCAGTCCGTAGGTGTTGAACTTCCACTGTTTGGTTACACCGGGCATGATGCCGGTGATTCCGCGTTTTCCAAGGGCACTCGAAAGGAAAAAACCGCGTTTCCTGTGTATCTGGGCAATCCTGTCGAATGATTCCGTTGTGTCCATTCTGGTCATCGTGTGCTTACGCGGATATTCCGAAGCAACTTTGGTTCCTTCGATGGAAAGTAACGCGTCGGTGACGATTTTGTGGTTTTTGAGCTGCTCGTCGAAGTGATTGACGCGTTCCTTTACTGCCGGGAACGAGGCAATGAGTCCAACGACTGGGGCACCCATCAGGGAGCACCCGAGAATGCCGACCTGTTTGATACCGAATTTTCTACCAGTTACATCGCCCTGAATCCTAGTGGTCCGAAGGACGATATCTGCATATTCTGTCGTGGTCGCAAGAATACCCGAGGGGGCTGGGGCCGACATACTTTTGTGACCCGATCCGACAACGAAATCGACTCCGAGTTTTTTGCCGTCTACCGGGAGAACACCAACTGTGTAAGCGCCGTTGTAAATGACAGGTATGTCATACTGGCGGGCGACTTTTGCAATCTCCTTAACTTCATGGAAGTTCCCGTACATGAAATCGACCGCATCCACAAAGACGAGTTTCGGAGCATAGCCGAACTCGCGTGTCGCGTTTTCAATCGATACTGCGGCGGCATCTGCCGTGATGTGGTGATCGGGAGTAGGTTTTATTTCGCGGACGATTCCGTTGACGACTTCTACGGAGAGATAGGCAGTATAGTGTCCCATACCGGTCATGATGACCGGCTCGCCTTTGCCGACAAGGGCCCCAGTGACTTCCTGGAATGCACGGCGTGCCCCGGGGACAAGCTGGACCTGGTCCATGTTGAGCCACTTGGCAACCTCTTCGTGGAAATCCGCAATGGGCGGGTTGTTCACATAATCCAGACGGAACGGTTTATGACAGTTATCACAGACTGAATAGCCATCACCCCAGGAAATGACTGCTTTCATCGCCTCCGGTGTGAGGCGTCCAGCTGCCTGGATCGGATCAAGGTTGATAAATGATTCTTCGACTGACCGTGCTTCAATTGAGTCTGCACATTTCATAAGAGGTCACCTTCGATTATCCCGAGTTGTTTCCGAACCATCTCTACTGCTTTTTTCGTCTGTTCCTTCTGCTCATCGCTGAGATGATGCAGGGGTGCGGTTTTCCGCAGAATAACACGGATGTCGGTCATGCTGAACAGACCGGTAAATACTGCATCGATTGCTTTTTGTGACATAAGTAATGGAGTATCTGCATTTTTCCGCACAGATACTATGCGGTTTTCCAAAAAAGGAAAAGCCAGGTACCTGAATTGAACAGGTGTGGACTGCTCTGCAGGCAGCCGCGTAACCACTCCGCCAACCTGGCAGTGTATATGATTCACAGTGTGATGTTCACAGTGTGAATAACACATATGCAGTATTCATATTTATATCTATTCCTGGAAAAGTGAATATGCACAGAATCATGCCCCGCTGTTTCACTGACGGAGCATCCCCATCAACTGCTATCTCCGGCGGGTCCGGTATGTATCGGAACATGCGGGGTGAAAGCTAAATCCGGGAGTCAGCTATCCCCGAAGCGCTTGATATTGAGAATAGCAATGCTCATATCAGATTCCGTTCAATAAATTTATTTATGAAAAAAGGATATGGGCTAATACTCGGCATCGCCGTCTTTCTTATACTGGCGTTTGCCCCCATTGATCCTGCAGTCATGCCGTTACCGGCGCGGCTCACCGCGGCAGTAACCCTCATGATGGCTATTTTCTGGATTACCCAGCCTATTCCGATAGAAGTAACATCCCTTATTCCATTAGTGGCATTCCCTCTTCTTGGAATTCTGTCATTCTCTGGTGCGGCAGTAAACTATGCGAATTATGTTATATTCCTCTTTCTTGGCGGTTTTATTATTGCAATGTCAATACAGAGGTGGGGACTCCATAAAAGGATCGCACTAAAGATTATATCTATTACCGGAACAAGTCCGAATAGGCTCATCCTCGGATTTATGATTGCTACGGCATTTCTTTCGATGTGGATGTCGAATACTGCCACGGCGATGATGATGATTCCGATCGCGATTGCAATTATCGCGACGGTTCTTCCGACCAGAGTATATCAGGATATGACATCACCCCAGAAGGCATTTGCCGGGTGTCTGGTTCTCGCAGTTGCTTATGCTGCGAGCGTCGGAGGTATCGGAACCCTGATCGGAACACCGGCAAACAGTATCTTTGCCGCACAACTGGCAGTTCTCTTCCCGAATGCTCCGGCAATCGACTTCTTCACCTGGATGCTGTTTGGTGTGCCGTTCGTTGCCGTGATGATTCCGCTCATGTGGCTCTGGCTTACGAAGGTTGCGTTCAGAACTATGCCGAAATCACTCGAAGGCATCAAAGCAGTGCTCGATAAAGAAGTGGAAGAACTCGGTCCGATGTCACGCGGCGAGAAGAACACTCTCTTCGTCTTCATTCTGACAGCACTCTGCTGGATTTTTGCTTCAACCAAAGACTTAGGTTCCTTTGTCATCCCTGGTCTCGATATGATATTCCCGGGAATCAATGAGGGAATAATTGCAGTAGCCGGAGCAATTCTCCTGTTCATTCTGCCAATCAGCTGGAAGAAACAGGAGTTTACCATGAACTGGCAGTGGGCTGTCCGTATTCCGTGGGGAATTCTCCTGCTCTTTGGCGGCGGTCTCTGTCTTACGGCAGCATTCACCAGCAGCGGACTTGCGCAGTCAATTGTCGGATTCCTGGAGGTCTTACAGGGTATTCCGATTGTCCTCCTGGTCTTGATAGTAGCATTTATAATATCGCTGCTGACCGAGATTACCTCGAATACAGCTATCTCATCCCTTATGATTCCGGTTCTCGCAATCACCTCAATCTCCCTGTCGGTTAACCCGATTATTCTCATGGTGACGGCGGCGGTGTGTTCCTCGCTCGCATTCATGCTGCCTGTCGCCACCCCGCCAAATGCAATCGCTTTTGGTACGGAATATGTGGATATGAAGGGCATGATTACAACAGGATGGTTCCTGAACCTGATTGGTGTTGTGCTCTTCACAATCTTCATCTTCACGGTGGGCTTGTGGGCATTCGGCATCACCGTCGATATGCCTTCATGGGCGCTTATAACATCATTCTAATTTTTTTTGCGGGAACTCTGCCCGATTTATGTATGCTGCGATGTGTAATCCGGTCATGTCTTCCTTAATGACGAGGGATTCCGCTCCGATAGTCTCCCTTATTTTATACATGATAACGTGTGACATGCTAATCATTGTCCTAATTTAAATATTTTCAGGGTCAATAATTCTGTCTAAATATCTGCGATACCGGAAGCAGCGTGGTGTGATCAAGTATCACACTCCTGATGCCGGTTTCCTGAAGGATTCCTCATATATGATTGATACCGGATCAGTTGCCTGGGTACTTGCGTCAACAGCGCTCGTACTATTAATGACTCCCGCCCTTGGATTGTTCTACGGCGGGATGGTTCGCAAAAAGAACTTCATCTCGGTTCTTATGCTCGTATTCGCATCACTAATGATAGTAATCCTCCAGTGGTTCCTGATCGGCTATTCGCTGGTCTTTGGAACGGATTATATCATAATAGGCGGTCTTGAACATGTTGGATTTGCCGGAATAGGATTCGGGACTGAACTCGGGCTGCAAATTCCCGACATGCTCTTTGCCGCATTCCAGATGACCTTTGCCGGCCTCACACTCGCAATTATTGTATCGGGAGTGGCCGAACGGGTAAAATTCGGGGCGTTCCTGTTCTTCGGACTGCTCTGGACAACGCTAGTCTATGACCCGATCGCCCACTGGCTTTGGGGCGGAGGCTGGCTCCAGCAGCTCGGCGCCCTGGATTTCGCCGGGGGAACAGTCGTCCATATCAGTGCGGGATTCAGCGCACTCGCTCTGGCAATATATATCGGCAAACGTTCCGGATTCGGCTCATATAACCTGAGCGCCCAGAACATTCCGCTCACCTTCTTCGCCGGAGGAGTGCTCCTCTTCGGCTGGATGGGATTCAATGGGGGAAGCGCCCTTGCCGCGAACGAAGTTGCCATTCACGCAATCATTGTAACTCTGCTGTCTGCCGCCGCCGGAACAATATCCTGGATGCTCGCAAACTGGCGGCACGGCAAACCAAGTTCGCTTGGATTCATCTCGGGAACCATCGCCGGTCTCGGGGCTATCACTCCTGCCGCGGGATATGTCAATATGTGGGGCGCCCTCTTCATCGGGACGGTTGCCGGAATTCTCTGTTACTATGCCCTTCTCTGGAGGGTGAAGAAAGGATTCGATGAAAGTCTCGATGCCTGGTCTATCCACGGGGTCGGCGGATTCTGGGGAACCATTGCCTGCGGTATATTCGCAGTCGCCGCGGTCGGCGGAGTCTCGGGACTTCTGGAAGGAAACGTGTATCAGCTTGGAATCCAGATTCTGGATGCCTGCGTCACCGCTGTATTTGCCTTCGGAATGACCTACCTCCTTGCCTGGATTGTGGATAAGACCATCGGATTCCGGGTCACGGAGGAAGAGGAATACGTCGGACTGGACATCTCGCTGCACGGCGAACTGAACAGATAATCATCTTTTTTTCCCGGAAATATAGTACCGATAAACTGCGGGCGGATACGAACAGAAAATAAAAAGAGAATGGATGGTCTATCGGCTCACCCTGCCTCAGATTTTGTGGAAAACCATATCCGGCGTGAAAGTACAGTAATCATTATAGGTAAGTGTACCGTCATCATTCAGCACAGCTTTTCCAAGCGGCAAATCATCGATTACGACACAGTAGGTTCCGTCAATAAGCCGGAACCAGGTCATATGACGTACAGAATGGATTGTTCCATCCATCTTATACATAAACTGCTTCGCGGTTCCATCCTCGTTAAAGACGCGCTGAATATTTACCCGGGTCCCGTCACCCGCGGTATAGGGTTCCGCTCTGTTCCAAATGCCGGCCAATCCATTTCCGGAGTATTTACTCCCCGTTTTCAGGTAAGTCTGTGTTTTTGCATCATCGGAAAGTGCAAAAAGCATACCGATCGAGTAGTCATAGAAGGAATATGAACCGTCATCAAGCTGCTTCCAGGAAAAAGCCATCACTTGTGAACTCGCGGGATTCTTCGCGGCTTTCAGATAATAAAATCCGGTATTATTAGGGAATATGTACAGAAGTTCCTCTGCCGCGAGACCCTGAGCCTGTGCTTGATCTCCGGTCCCTTTCCATGGACCGACAAATCCATTCCCGGTAAACGACTGATTATCTGCAAACGTCAGTGTCAGATTGTCAGGAGACAGAACTGCCTGTCTCGGATAGTCCAGATAATAGGAATTATTTCCGACAGATTTCCAGACGGGAAAAAATGTTTTCATTCCGGTCTCCGTGAGAAACACAGCAAATCCGGTTCCATTCTGATTGAGGATAATGGATTCCCCGGCCCCGTCATTCCCTGCCCATGTACCGACAACCGGATCGATAGGACTGAACTTTCCCTTTACAAAAACGAGAGAGAATGCAAGCAATATAAGCAATAGAATTCTGTTCATACAAAAAGATAGTAATCATTCTGGTATTTAAAGAAGGGGATAGGGGATTTTCTTTCATTTACACATCGATTCCCTCAGACCAAAAAAATATCCGTCACAGGCGAAGGCAAAGGGGCAACACTGATAATCCCTGAAAAATAATGAGATAGATACATGGATAATTCCCAGATATCAAATCATCCTGCTCTTCTCTTTGAAAACGGTGTTTCCAGAGAAATAGCCGATATTGTCTCACGCGAAGATGAAATCGTCCTCTATCTGAATGGAAAGGAATGCCGGCACATCATAGCAAGCAATGATATGTTATCTGAACTCGGAGCAGGATTTTTTGCGGCATCCGGTATTGCCAAAAAAATTCACTCAGTGCACGCTGACGGAAAAAACGTATTCGTTGAAGCCGAGGTCTCCTCTGCAGAAAACGATTTCGTCTGTTCTTCTTTGAGGATATCACCCGAAGCTGTTTTTGCCCTTCGTGAATCGATGAATGTGGAAGTCTGGAGAAAGACAGGAGGACTTCACTGTGCCGCATTATGGCATAACGGCAAAATCGTATCGGTTTCCAGCGATATCGCGAGACACAATGCCGTAGACAAAGTCATCGGGTTCATGATTCTGCACGGACTTAACCCGGGTGAATGTGCACTCGCATGTACCGGCAGACAGCCAGAAGGCATGGTCAGAAAAGCGGCAAAGGCAGGCATTCCTATTGTCGTTGGACGAACGGCCGTTACGTACCGCGGGATTACTTGTGCAGAAAAGCAAGGAATAACCTTAGTGGGATTTGCAAGAGATAAACGGTTTACCGTCTATACCCATCCTGAACGGATTGCCGGATTTTCCGGAAGCACATCCGCCATTCCCGAAATAAGCGGAAACAGTGTTCAGATTACCGGCTGGAAATATGCGGACGGCGGCTTTGTGCCGGTCACGGACACGGTTGTCGTTGAAGAGGATATCATTCTCTATCTGAATGGAAAGGAGTATCTGAAAAATGTGGCAACGCATGATTCACTCAAAGAGCTCGGCATTGGATTTTTTGTTGCCGCCGGCATCTCGAAACATCCGAAATCCGTGCGGGTTTCCGGCAGAGATATTTTTGTCGAAGCAGATGATGCGGAATGCATTGACTGCAGCCTTGGCACGTCCGGAGGATTCACCCCGCGGAAAACACCGGGATCTGTGACCTCGGACCTGCGCATTTCCCCGGCGGAAATTTTTGCCATCCGTGAACAGATTAACACGGAAGAGTGGGACAATACAGGAGCCCTTCACTGTGCGGTCCTGTATCACGGGGGACGCGTCGTCTATTCTGCAAGCGATATCGGACGACACAATGCGGTTGACAAGGTCATCGGACATATGGTGTTAAACAACCTGCCGCCCGCGGAATGTGTAATGGGGTGCACGGGGAGAATGCCCGCGGACATGGTCAGCAAGGCAGTTAACGCCGGAATCCCGATTATCGTTTCGCGTGCCGCGGCAACTTCTGCCGGTATTTCTCTTGCGGAAAAAGCAGGGCTGACCCTTATTTGCTTTACGCGGCCGCCCCGGTTCACAGTCTATACACATCCTGAGCGGATTTTAACCGAAAGTGAACCTTGCCCGGAAGTAAATCAATGAAGAAAGTAACGTCGTAAGAGACAGGGCTGAAATCAGATTGTATCTGCCGGAGTCCGGCATAAAAAAGGAAAAAATATTATTCCGATTCTGAAATCACAATAATCCGCCAGGTCTGCCCCCCGAACTCAAGAGTATCCCAGACGACAGTCTTCAAAACGATATCATCCGCGCCGGTCTTATTGAAGAAATATGCAGAGGTGCCGGATTTCTCACGCTTAAATAAATCGATTGTTACACGAATCGTTTCTTCTTCATATTCCGGAAGGGAATCTATATTCATCCCTCTTTCACTCAGATCATAATCATAAACCTGAACACCGTCTGTCTGAATCACGAAGAGATGATAACCATAGTTTTCCGCGAGATACTTCTCTATATCTCCAAACAGCCGCGAACTGTCGAATGACATCGAAACATATCCTCTCCATACTCCATCAATGTACACCGGGGCTGAAAGCACCGATGCATTCGTACCATCATCCAGATGCAGGTATTCGGTTAAAGCAATAGTTTTTCCTGCATAATATGCCTCATTCGTCCCATATGAACTCTGGTCGGTTCCAACCGAAGAGGAAATGATGTCGGGGTATACCGAGACTACAATCATACTCTCATTCACATACATTATTGTCTGGGCAAGTGTTGAGTTCTGATAGAGGTTTGCGAGAACCTGTCGTGATGAATCCGCACCGGTTTTGCCGCCCGCGATTTCATCTGCGGCAGAGATTACGTACATCGCGCCGTCGTCAAGGCCGAGCTTTGTCATTTTCATTGCATCGGACAAGGCAGCATCCCGCGATGCATCTTCACTTATGCATCCTGCAGAGAGAACCACACACAATAATACAACACCCGTGATAATCAGGCAAGAAAATCGCATACGCTAGTTTACGTTAAGAACAGGGAAAATTGTTTCGAAAACGTGGGGTCGGTGAGATTTGAACTCACGATCGACGGGTCTCTCCGACAAGCGAACATGTCATGGAGCAGTGATAGATCAGTGCTCCAGCGGGTCATCATTTAATCAGTAGACCCAATAGTTCATCATACGCTAAGACCGCTGGAGCCCATCGCCATTCCGGACTAGGCCACGACCCCCTCAGCTTTCTTTATACAAATCAGCGTGTATTCATTTAAGCGTTACGAATGATTTCTGTATTCAGGTCAGGTTACCATGTTCCGCTGATAAGAATAATTCCAAGAAAAATTGCCATCAGAATTATGAAAATGAGCAGATAGAGAAGATCGTTCTTTGTATCGGCAGCCTCTTTCTCCTTCACCGGGACGCGTATTATTTCCTCAGGGGCCTCTTTGTAGGGGTTTTCGCGCTCCAGTTTTTCAAACTCCGCGTGTTCTTCTTCAGTAAAATCCGGGTCGGATTCCTGTTTGTCGGTCACGCATATATATATGTCACTCAGAAGTCTTATTTTATTTGCCGCTCAATGATTCGGCTATGGTAAAAATTGGCGAGGATTTTAAACCGGCAGAAAAGTATACTATCTATCTGTCGATTATTACCGTCGTGACGGTTGTCTTTATCTGGGCGTGCTGTCTAGGCTGGTCATTTTTCGCAGCAATAGGTGCTGCTTCGATTTTCGGTCTTATCGGTCAGATTTCTCTGGGTATTTTAGTCGTGTTCGTGATTTTTGTTCTGGTCTGGGCGCGTCTCTATTATAAATCAGTGGTTTACCATCTGAATGAGACGGAAATGACCTGGAAGCGCGGTGTCTGGTTCAGAAAAACCGGCATTGTCCCGTATAACAGAATTACGAATGTGGATATCGCCCAGGGTCCGGTCATGCGGATTTTCGGGATTTCCCATCTGAAGATTGAGACGGCAGGCGGAAACGCAGGAAAGAATTCTGCCGAAATCCAGATCGAGGGTGTTGAGGATCCTGAGCCGATCCGGGCAATGATTATGGATTTTGTCCGGGGAACGGCTCCGAGTTCTGCGGCGACCGGCACCTGTTTTGGTCAGAAGCCCGCGCCGGCAAATGATATGCAGGCAATACTTACGGAAGTCATGGCTATCCGGAGACTTCTTGCTGAACAGAGAAAGTAATTTTCCCCCTTACTCTGTTTTTCTGTCTGCCCGATTGCGGATTTTCTGATAAAAACATCCCTTCTATTATCATATGCTGATTATTTTGGTGTGCTCCGGATTCGCCAGTCTAAAACCGCTCTCACCCCCGAATCGGCATACCGCCAAAACAGACCACTTCCTGCAAAATACCCTGACGGGAACTATTTTAACTATTTCCGCACAAACTATCAGTATGTGTAATGTGAAAGGCACCAAAACCGAAGCAAACCTGGAGTTTGCTTTCGCCGGTGAATCCAAAGCCAGAAATAAGTACAACTATTATGCATCCCAGGCAAGAAAGGAGGGATACAACCAGATTGCCGACATCTTCGACGAGACCGCAGGCAACGAAAAAGAACACGCAAAACTCTGGTTCAAACTTCTCCACGGCGGAGAAGTCCCGGACACTATTACAAATCTGCTTGATGCGGCAGCCGGCGAACACGAAGAATGGACCGCCATGTATGCGGGCTTTGCCATTGTCGCAAAGGAGGAGGGATTTGATAAACTTGCAGAGACCTTCGCCGGCGTTGCCGCAATTGAAAAGACCCATGAGGAACGCTACAGAAAACTCCTCGCAAACATCAAAGACGGAAAAGTCTTTGCCCGCAAGGACGTCCAGGTATGGCAGTGTGCAAACTGCGGACATTTCCATATCGGAGAGAAAGCCCCTGATGAATGTCCGGTATGCAAGCACCCGAAAGCATACTTCGAGATTAGAAAAACCAATTACTGATTCCGGGATTTCCCATTACCTTTTTTTCTTGTGACCGGCATCATGCTCTTTGAGTGATGAACTCAGGGAAAACAGAATATCCCATTCCAACACCCTCTTCTATCTGCAAAGCAAACAATTAGGCAATTATGAATTACGGAGTGTCCGTTCAGAACATGATGAGCCTGATGGCGTCGCGCATCGACTCTATCGCCCAGCAGATTTCCTCAGAGGAAGTCGATGCATTTCTCCAGGCCATCCTCACCGCCAAACGCATCTATGTCATGGGTGCCGGCAGATCCGGTCTTGTAGCCAAATCCTTTGCAATGCGCCTCATGCACACCGGCTTTACCGCCTATGTCGTCGGCGAAACAATCACCCCGGCAGTTGGTCCGGGCGATCTCATCATCGGCTTTTCCGGATCGGGAAATACCAAAACCATTGGTGATGTTGCAGAAACCGCAAAAACGCTCGGAGCGGAATTTGCGCTTATCTCATCCAATCCTGAGTCACGGATGGGGAAACTTGCTGATTATATTATCAGAATAGAAACCCAGCGTGACCCCGTGACCTGCGATGCCCATGAATATGAAATCCGTCAGATGCTTGGCGAACACCGGTCGTTTGCTCCTCTTGGGACCATCTTTGAGACCACTTCCCTCGTATTCGGCGATGCTGTCATCTCGACCCTCATGGATATGAAGAAGATTGAAGAGGTTGACCTTAAACGCCGGCACACCAATATAGAATAATATGACAGACTTTGCCAAACGCGTAACTTCCATCGATATCTCCGGCATCAGAAAGATGTTCGAGTCAGCCGCTCCCGGTTCCATCAACATGGGTCTCGGTCAGCCTGATTTCGACACCCCGGAAAATATCAAAAACGCCGCCATCAAAGCCCTTTCCGACGGCATGACCGGATACACGAACAATGCCGGAATCGACGAACTCAGAGCCGCCGTTGCGGAAAAACTGAAAACGGAAAATGGTGTCTCTGTCGAGCCGTCGAATGTCCTCATCACCGCAGGGGGATCGGGGGCACTTCATGCCTCGATTATGTCTCTCATCGAAGATGGTCAGAAAGTCGTGTTCAACAATCCGGGCTTCGTCTCCTACGGCTCGCTTGCAACTCTCGCAGGCGGCGTGCCGGACCCGGTTCCGCTCCGTCCTGATTTGCATCTGGATGTCGAGGCACTCAAGGAACATTTCTCCGATAAAAAGACCAAAGTCATGGTCTTAAACAGCCCGGCAAATCCGACCGGCGCAGTCGAGACAAAGGATACAATTAAAGCGGTCGTCGAATCTGCGGCAGACTACGGCGTAACGGTTCTCTCTGACGAGGTCTATGAGAAGTTCTGTTATGGCGATGCAAAGTTCGTCAGTGCCGCCTTATTTGGCGACAATGTTGTCACGATTAACGCGGCAAGTAAAACCTATGCAATGACCGGCTGGCGTATCGGATTCATGGCCGCCTCAAAGGAGATAATCGACCAGGCAGTCAAAGTCCAGCAGTATTCGCTTGCATGTCCGACCTCGATTGCCCAGTATGCGGCGCTCGAAGCTTATACGGGCGACCAGTCTTCGATTGGCGTGATGAAAAAAGAATACGAAGCGCGGCGGAATCTCATTATCAATGGACTCCGCGATCTGGGCATCTCTGTCAGTATGCCGGAGGGAGCATTCTATGCTTTCCCGAAGCTCGACCTTGACACGGTCATGAAAATCGTTGCAGGCGGTGTAATTATCACACCAGGTGCAGCATTCGGCTCGAATGGAGCCGGATACGCACGCATGAGCTATGCAACCTCACAGAAAAACATCCTGATCGCTCTTGACAGGATCAGAAAGGCAGTGGAATAATGAATCTTACAGAAATCAGTGCATTACTTGAAAAACTTTCGAATGCTCACGGTATTTCGAGCCGCGAGTTTGCTATTGCCAAAATCATCCGTGATGAGGTCGCTCCTTATGTGGATGAGATTACCACGGATAAAATGGGGAATCTCGTTACCGTCAAAAAAGGTGATGATTTTAAAATCATGCTCGCCGCCCATATGGATGAGATCGGTCTGATGGTCCAGTTTGTGGACGAAAATGGTTTTATCAGATTTGTCGCGGTCGGAGGCTGGTTCAATCCGGTTCTTGTGACCCAGAGAGTCATCCTCCATGGAGAGAAGGGCCCGGTCTACGGTGTTCTCGGCAACAAACCTCCGCATGTGATGACCGAGGAGGACAAGAAAAAACCGATCGAATTTGCGGATCTGTTTATCGATGTGGGTGCTGCGTCTCCCGAGGAAGTCGAGAATCTCGGTATCGTTGTCGGAACGCAGGTTACGATGGACCGTCAGTATGTTCATCTTGCAGGCACGAAGGTTACCGGAAAAGCGATGGACAACCGTGCAGGCTGTGCAATGCTGATTGGCGCCCTGAAGGAGATGAAGACGACCCACACGGTTTATGCAGTATTTACCGTTCAGGAAGAGGTCGGTCTGAAGGGTGCGAAGACGAGTTCATTCTCTCTCAATCCTGACGTGGCAATTGCGACGGATGTTACGATTCCGGGAGATTCTCCCGGGGTTGAACGGCGCAAGGCTCCGGTCTTTATGGGCAAGGGACCGGTAATCGGCATGGCGTCAGCGAGCGGCAGAGGTCATCTGGCAGACCCGAGGGTTGTAGACTGGATTGTCAAAACAGCAAAGAAGAACGAGCTTGCCTATCAGATTGAGGTGGGAGACGGTGGAAATACCGACGCGTCCGCCATTAATTATGAACGCGGAGGAATTCCGAGTATTCCCGTGTCGGTCCCGGCACGTTATATCCACTCCCCGGTCGAGGTCATCGACTTGAAAGACCTTGAAGCAGCAATCCATCTTCTTGCAAAAGTGGTTGAAACCAAACCGAAATTCTGAAGATACAATAATCCCGGAGTATTCCCAATAATCTCTTTTTTTGAATCGGAGTTTTGATTTTTGTCCAGGATGAGTGGTCTATGTACACCCGAAAATCGACTCGCCAAAAATCAGAAAAACACAATCACAAAAACAGAGCCGGAAAATGCAGAGCTCCAAAAAATATATGCGCGTGGCAAAGCCACGACAGAGATAGTTAGAAATCAGTCATAATACGGAACTGATCAATCTCTTCAGAATTGAGTTCCTCAAGGAAGCTTTCTGCCGCATTCTTGATATCCTTGCTTGCAGTAATCGCTCTGCCGACAACAACGATATCTGCTCCGGCTGCGAGTGCCTTCTTAACGACCGGCTGACGAATACCGCCCGCAGTTGCCACAAGAATCTTCGCATTGTAGTTCTTTGCAACTTCCTTAATCTTCATGATATCGCCCCAGCTGTATTCGCCGGTGGATTCCTTATCAATTGCACGGTGCATCTCAACATACTGCGGGAGAACTGCCGCTCCGCCCATCTTGCCGAGGGACTCGATGAGTTTTGCCGGTTCTGCAACATTCAGCATATCGATAATTGCGTAAATACCGCACTTCTTTGCTTCCTTAATGAAAGAAGCAACAGTTTCCACAGGTGCAAGACCGGAAACGACTGCGGCATCTCCGCCGGCATTAGAAACCATACGTGCCTCGAGGTTACCGGTGTCCAAGGTCTTCAGGTCAGCAACAATGAAACAGTTCGGGCGGATCTTGCGGATT
Organism: Methanocorpusculaceae archaeon UBA425; assembly: GCA_002506085.1. GTDB lineage: Archaea > Halobacteriota > Methanomicrobia > Methanomicrobiales > Methanocorpusculaceae > Methanocorpusculum. The sequence goes on along the minus strand of DAWV01000021.1, from coordinate 35,637 downwards.
TCGCCGATAACGCTCAGACCGAACTGTTTAATAAGCGGGGTTCCTGCCTCGAAGATAACATGGTCATTCTGGGGTACGCCGGTTAAGACGCGCTCGACCTGCTTCATATCAACAAGATCCATCGCGACCTGGAGATACGGCGGGTTCCACAGACGCTGAACCTTGAATCCCATAACTCCGTGGGCTGCTCTGTCCTTCTCTTTCAGAACGGTGGCTACATCCGGGAATTTATCCAGTGCACGGGTGAGCGCGAGTCTGGTCGCTCCATAATTGAAACGGTATAATTTATTGAAATCCTTTGCTGACGGGTCAATGAAAACACTTGCAACAATAACAATCTCATCAACATCCATACCCTCGAAGATACCATCCTCTAAAGCATCTGCGACCGCTTTGGAAACTGCTGCCTGAGCCGGACCGAAAATCTGGGTAACCTGCTCAGTGTGCTTGAGCGTTACTTTCGGCACAATCAGGACTGCCGGTTTTGGCAGAAGGTTCGGGCGGATAACGCCGAGAAGCGGGGTGTGACCTGCAGAAAGCTGGGTCAGACCGTTTGCAAATGCATTGCCGACCGGTCCGGTTTTATCTCCAATCATGAGGTCGATGTGAGCTAGTTCTGCTCCATCACCAACGAGTGCTTCACCAATTAAGAACATAGGGTTAATCTCTGCAGTAGCGTTAGTCTTTAAAAGAGATAAAGGCTCCATTCGGATATCAATAGAAGATATAGTGTCACTATATTTTACATATGATTAACTTGATGCTGGTTGCCCCACGATAGTACAGGAATTAGAGGTAATTGATGGGTCTAAAGAATTTAATTGCACCGCAGGACAAAATCTTTTTTGAACTGTTCGAAGAACAGGCAACCACCATCTGCAAAGCTGCAGACCTGCTAGCCACAATATTTGCCGACTATACCGATCTTGAAGAAAAATACCGGCATATGAAAGAAATAGAGCACCAGGGTGATGCAATAACCCACCGTGCCTATGACGAACTGAACCGGACTTTTATCACTCCTTTTGAACCGGAAGAAATTTCCCGTCTTGTCACCTCGCTTGACGATGTCATTGATAATATCGACGATGTTGCCCACATGCTTCTCGTCTACGAAGTAAAAAAGACCGATGAGTACATGATTGAATTTGCCAAATGCCTGAAGCAGTCGGGAGAGGAGATCAAAACCGGTATCGAAGGCCTTCGCACCCTCAAAGACACGGAAACCATCAAAGGCTGCAGTATTGAACTCAACCGGCTCGAAAATGTAGCCGATGAAATCCTGTCGCGCGCCCTCAGCGACCTTTTCAAATCCACCGACCCGGTGGAAATCATCAAACTCAAGGATATCTATGAGCACTTGGAAATTGCGACCGATAAATGCGAAGATATCTCCAATGTCTTTTCCGCGATTCTGATTCGTCATACGTGAGTGAAGCATGGATACCATTACCACTATTGTTATTATTCTCGGTATTTTACTTGCACTCTTTGCAAATTTTTCGAACGGGCGGAATGATGCATCCAATGTCGTTGCGACCGTAATTGCAACCCGTGCACTATCTCCGAGAAAAGCAATAATTATCGCATCAATCTGTTGTTTTGCAGGCCCGTTCATCTTTTCGACCGCGGTCGCAAAAACTATTGGAAAAGGCATCGTCGACCCTGACATTTTTACACCGATTCTTCTTCTCATCGCCATGTGCGGTTCAGTTTTCTGGGTGAATTTCTGTTCCCGGTCAGGTATTCCGGTCTCCTCATCACATGCTCTCGTTGGCGGTCTCATGGGCGCCGGTATCGCCGCCGGCGGTTTCGCCGTGGTAAACTGGCCAACGTCCGTGATGGTTCTCGGCATGGTATATTATCTGATTATGGGAGCCTTGATCGGCGGTCTGATTATGCTCACCCTTTCCCTCGTTTTCAAAGATTCCGTGAAACTGTTTACCATTCTCGGCGCAGGAACGGGCGCAATGCTCGCAGTCCCGATTGCAATGATCTGCGGCGTTTTTGAATTCAACGGGCTTATCGCCATCCTTCTTTTCATCTGTGTTTCACCGGCTCTTGGTCTGATCGTGTCATGGACTTTTACGATGATACTGACACGTATCATGGCAAAGCGGGTAACCCAGCCGAGCATGATGAATAAATGGTTCCAGCGTCTCCAGATTCTCGCATCCGGATTCCAGGCAGCGAGTCTTGGCGGAAACGATGCGCAGAATGCAATGGGTATTATTTTTGCGATTCTTCTCTCAGTGGGAGTGATTGGTACCGGGGGAGATATTCCGACCTGGGTAATCCTTCTCTCCAGTCTTGCCATCTCGCTCGGTCTGTTATCAGGCGGCTGGAAGGTCATCAAGAAAATGGGAACCGGAATAACCCGGCTTCTGCCTTACCAGGGTTTTTCCGCAGCTCTGTCGGGCGGTGTCGTTCTATCATTCATGACATCATTCGGTGTCCCGGTTTCAACGACCCATGTCGCGAGCGGAACAATCATGGGAACCGGCCTCACACGCGGAGTGGGTGCCGTGAATCTGAGAACAGTCAGACAGATTCTCATAGCCTGGGTTATCACAATCCCCTGCGCCGGCGTCGTCTCCTTCCTGATTTACCTCATAGCCTCGCTTGTCTTCGGATTCTGAATGACAGCGGCATCTCACTATCTTCCTATTTTTAATCCCGGTTCCATAGGAATTCACGCGGAGCGCCGAGTGCCGAACCCCGGAATTATTCAGTCACCAGAGCGAGTTTTATCACGAGCCGGATTGGAAGTGCAGAATTACCCATCTGGTTCAGATCGCCCGCAAAAAACATATCTTTTTCCGGATAGTAAAAAGCAAAGGAACCTGTCGACCCACTATGCCCCGCAGCCTCCCCCCTGTCCCTGAAAAAAGTTATCCATCCCCTTAAGGGAATTCTCATATACCCGCAGCCGTAGCATACGGGACCCATGGAAAACTGAAGTCTGTTACATCCCGGCAGCGAATCCGGAATATCTTTATCAAACAGTTTTCCTCCGAAAAACGCCTTCATAAAAATCATCAGTTCCCGGGCAGTGGAAATACAGCCCCCGCTTGCACGGCTGCTCCGGATTATTTCCGGGCGATACAGGGATGTATTTTTATAATAGATATTCGGTATAAAATCCGCATCAGATTCCGGGAGATACGTGTTTTTCAGTCCCAATGGTTCGAATATGAACCGGGTATATGCTTCTGCCAGGGAGGAACAGGTAACTTTTTCTATAATCTCTCCAAGCAGATCAAAGTTTATATCAGCATAGAAAGCTTTTCCCGAAGTGCGCGGTGCAAAATGAGGCTGTAATTTCTTCACTGACAGAACCAGTTCATCGAATGTAAGGGAAAAATCCTCATGTATGGCGCGATTCTTATAGTTGTCCTTTCCTTCTGTGAAAATATCCGGCAGCCCGCTTACCTGAAACAATAAATCGGCTATCGTCAGGTCAAAAGAATATTCCCGGCCAAAATAGACATGCAGACCGGTTACCATATCCTTGTCAAAATAACCGGCGACCTTATCATCAAGCGACTACCGGCCCTGCCCGTGTAAAGCCAGAATACAGGCAGTCGTAAACAATTTTGTGATACTCGCCATAAGCAAAGGCGAATCCGCAGTCTTACCGCCATATTCCCTGCAGAACGAAAAATCTCCGGACGTATTCTCCGCCAGTAAGACGCCCTCGCGAATCTGATTCGAATTCGTTACTTTATCAAAGATATATGTATATTTCTCTCTTCGAATCATCTCCGGATCTGTTTCATCTCGCATAAAAACACAATCTTTCTGCTGTCCGTTACATCCGGAAAAAAATAGTCTGAATGTCTACCAGACATCATAATGGACATGCTCGTCCGGGTCCATACGCTCAGGGCGGGACTCCGGCGGCATACCTCTGCCAACAACGAGAATCGCAACCGGACGGATATGTTTCGGCAGGTCGAGAGTCTCTTTGACCTCTTCCTCATCGAACTGTCCTACCCAGCAGGTATGCAGCTGAAGAGCATGGGCCGCGAGCATCAAATATGTTGTAATAATCGTGGCATCCTGAACTCCGTAGAGAATTCCGCGTTCTCCATATCTGGACATTGACCGGACATAGTTTGCGCAGACGACAAACGCACAGCCGGAATCCGGGATCTGATGCTGGTTTCCGGCAGCGTCACCCAGTGCTTCCAGCTGACCTTCATCTGAAACGATAACGACATCCCAGGCTTCGCGGTTGCCCGCGGTCGGCGCAAATGCCGCAGCCGCGAGCATATAATCCTTCTCCTCTTTCGTGAGGCAGCCTGACTCGTATTCGCGGACCGAGAACCTTGTCGAGAGAAAATTCCTGAATTCAGACGAGGGCATTTTCGCTCAGCACCGCAAATGCTCCGGCGGCAACGGTGGTAATTGGAGTCATAGCTTCACCGGCTTTCTCGGACGCAAGACCGAACTGGTTCGATCCGGCAAGATCCATCACGTCGAGTAAAACCGCGGATGCCTGATTGAATTCTTCGGCACCGGTCTGCTTAGCCGCGGCATCGCAGTCGGCTGCGAGAATATCAGTCAATGCGATTAACACGGTTTTTGCACCTGCTTTTTCCTCTTTTTTCAGCGAGGTAATCGTTACATACTGGTGGGCTATCATCATAATGTCGAGTTTCAGCCGCTCGGCAAGATGATAGCGCAGAAGAGCATCTTTCGGTGTAAGTGTCATGAGAGTAATTATTTCCCGGGAGTAGATAAATAGCATCTGATTATGGGAATCTGTCCGGCGAATCGACATATCGATTTGACAGACTCTCGGATAATCAACGGCAAAACCGTAACTTAATAAAGAGCGGACGTCTAATATACTGAGAGCAATGGGGGGCCGTAGGGTAGCCTGGCATCCTAGGAGACTGGGGGTCTTCTGACCCGCGTTCAAATCGCGGCGGCCCCATACTGTTTTAGAGAGTATTTTATGCAATTAGCACCGGAATGCAGAAGCTGCCTCCTGACGAAAATCCGGGGTCAGTCCCGCCTCGTGACAAAAGACGAAGCATTACTTGATGCCGTTACCGAAAAATGCACGATGATTTATGATTCCTTTGCTGGAAGAAATCTCGGGGCTGCTGTTGTCGCAGGTCGGGTTCACCGGTGCTGCTATGCGGAAATCGGCACATCCGATCCGTATTCTGAGATAAAAATCCGGGATAATGAGATTGCAGGGCGGATAGTTGATACGGTCTCACCCCGGCTCCTCACGCTCCATGATTATATGGTTGCTTCCATCCTTGGGAATTCCATGGATTACGGCGTGACCGGGCATGAAGTTGCTACGGATTTTGCGGCATTCTTTGAAAAAATGTTTGCGAAGGGTCTGGCTCTGGATGACTCGGACGAGTTCTTTCAGCTTGCAGACCGCGTCGTTTACTTCACCGATAACTGCGGGGAGGTCATCTTCGACAAATTATTCTGCGAAGCGCTGAGGAAAAATGGGTCGGAGGTGACCATCGTCGTCAAGGAAAAGCCCATGCTGAATGACGTAACCCTAAAAGAGGCGGCCGATATCCATCTTGAAGAAGCCGCCGATGCGTTATATCATTCGGGCGGCGGGGCGCAGCTCGGCGCTCATCCAACCTATTTCCCGCAGGACGTTTCCGATGCCGTTTCGAAAGCTACGCTTATCATCGCCAAAGGTCTTGCAAATTACGAAAGCCTGACCGAATATACCATAAAAACACCGATTGCCTATCTGATGATGGTAAAATGCGAACCGGTCGGTCGTAATGTCGGTGCAAAAAAGGGAGATCTGATAGCGATTCTCCGGCGTCAGTAAACCTGCTGAACCCGTCCGACCTGACCGTCGGTGAGCCGGACTTTAATCCCGTGCGGGTGATTTTGGGAGTTTGTCAGAATATCTGCGACCCGCCCGAAAGTCAGCTCTCCGGTTGGCTGATCTTTTTTCAGAATTATTGCCACAGCATCCCCGGGGTGAATATTGCTTCGAATGTTCCCGCTTGTCATGATACTAAATACTATAGGACGTGCGGCATAAAAGCGATGTCTGTATCGAATCATTCCGGTCGCGGTTTGCGCAGAATTCCGGTTTTTCAGAAATCTCCCAAAACTATTTCGTACTGCTTATAACAACCCCACATTCTCCGGCTCCGGGATTTATGTTCCGAATAGTAAATCAACTACTATGCAAAATGAATCAGTCAGACTCTGTGACATTCCGTCAGGAAGTTCGGCATCAGTTATTGGATTTACCAATGGAACGAACAATGGATTTCAAAGCAGACTCCTGGAACTCGGACTAACCCGCGGCTCCTGCGTGAATGTGACCGGATTCGCTCCTCTCGGAGACCCCATGATTATATCAGTTAGGGGCTGCCAGCTTGCCATTAGAAAAGAAGACGCAGCAGACATCAAAGTGGTCGCAGCATGAAAAAAATAACCGTGGCTTTGGCAGGGAACCCGAACTGCGGGAAAACGACCCTGTTCAATAATTTAACCGGTATGCGTCATCATGTCGGAAACTGGCCGGGAAAAACCGTCACTGTTGAACGAAAAGAAGGACGAACCGTCTATGACGACACGACACTGGAAATCGTCGACCTCCCGGGAACATATAGTTTAAGCGGCAGGTCCCTTGAAGAGGAAATCGCCGTAACCTATCTTCAGAATGAAAAACCCGATGTGGTCGTCAACATCGTTGACGCAGGTCACCTGGAGAGAAATCTCTATGTGACAATTCAGCTGATCGAACTCGGACTCCCGCTCGTCCTTGCACTCAACATGAACAGGTATGCCGATTCCGAAGGGATTGTCATCAACACAAAGCTTCTATCGGAAATGCTCGGCATCCCGGTCGTGAAAATCGAGGCAATCGATGATACAGGTAAAGATAAACTCATCAAAGAGATTCTCGCACGACCAGCTCCTTCAAAAAAAAGTATCCGCTATAATCGCGAACTCGAGGAACACATCGCAGAAACGGAGAAAAAAACCGGATCACGCTGGACCGCGGTTCAGACCCTGATACACGGCTCCGATGACAGTCAGATTGAAACTGTCAGAAAACACATTACCGACGTCTTCGGCACGAATCCCCAGGAAGTCTTTGCCGACCAGAGATATGGATACATCGCAGGCGTTCTTCATGAAGCAGTCAGCCGCATGGAAGCCGGCAAAAAGAACCAGTCGGAAAGAATCGATAGAATCATAACGAGCAAATGGTTCGGATTCCCGATTTTTCTCGGGATTATGTATCTGACATTCCAGATCGTCTTTACCCTCGGCGCACCAATCATGGACCTGATTGATCAGGGATTCGGAATCCTGTCAGAATTGGCGGCAGCCGGACTTGCAGCGAGCCTGGCTCCCGAATGGGTCACCTCATTAGTCTGTAATGGAATCATCGGAGGTTTCGGTTCAGTCATTGTTTTCCTGCCGAACATCTTCCTGCTGTTTTTGCTCCTGGCGATTCTTGAAGACTCGGGATACCTTGCCCGTGTAGCCGTCATTATGGATAGAATCATGCACAAGCTCGGTCTTCACGGGAAATCGTTCATCCCGATGATTCTCGGATTCGGCTGCAGTGTTCCGGCAATTATGGCGGCACGAACGCTCGAAACAAAACGTGAAAGATACCTGACGATTCTCATCACCCCGTTCATGTCATGCGGAGCCAGACTGCCGGTTTATCTGCTTCTGGTCGGCATTTTCTTTGCCGGCTGGTCGCAGGGACTGGTCATGTTTTCGCTCTATCTGCTCGGCATACTGGTTGCACTGACAACAGGTCTCCTGCTTCGTAAAACACTTTTCAAAGGCGAGTCTTCGGCATTCGTCCTTGAGATGCCGCCCTACAGGCTCCCGACCATTAAGGGTGTGCTTATCCATGCAGGGGAACGTTCCTGGGAATTTCTTCGGAAAGCCGGTGTCATCATCTTCCCGGCAGTCCTTCTGATGTGGCTCCTTGCCTCCCTTCCGTTCGGTGTGGAGTATGCCTCGTCAGAATCGCTGATAGGTATGGCCGGTTCCGCGATTGCCCCGGTATTCGCACCTCTCGGGTTCGGATTTGCCGAGGCGGGAGTTGCAATCCTGATGGGTCTTCTCGCAAAGGAGGTCGTGGTCGGAGCATTCGGGACGCTGTATGGAGTTGGCGATGAGGCGCTGGGAGATGTGCTCATGAATGTGTTCACGCCGCTTTCGGCATACTCGTTTATGGTCTTCATCCTGCTTTACATGCCTTGCCTTGCCGCAATGTTCACGATAAAACAGGAGACAGGTTCCTGGAAACTCACCGGGCTTGCTGCGGTCGGGATGTGCGTAATCGCCGGGATTGTTTCCTTCATCATCTATCAGGGAGGTGTTCTTCTTGGTTTTGCCTGAGGAGTTCTGGACACTTCTCTTTTTTCTTATTGCCGCAGGAATCGTTCTTCTTTTCCTGTGGGCGATAAAAAAGAATCTGAGGGGGGAAGCCTGCAGCTGCGGGGGAAAATCCTGTAAAAGCTGCAGCGTGTGTAAGAATAACCAAAAATGAATGATCTTATTTCTGTTTTTTTGCAGCGACGAATTCCCTGATTTTCTGGATGGTGACTGTGCTTAGTTCATGTTCCATAAAACAGGCATCCTTGCTGGCAAACGGTTCGGGGACCCCAACGATTTCCAGAAAATCGACCAGGATGTCATGCCGGAATTTAACCTGCCCGGCGATGATTTTTCCCGGTTCGGTCAGGGTTACCCCTTCATATTTCCGGTAGACAACGAGTCCTTTTTTATCCAGCTTCGCAAACATTTCTCCGACAGACGAAGGGCCGACATTGAGTTCCTCTGCCACGTCACGGCTCTTTGCATATCCTTTCACAAGGGATACATTGAAAATTGCCTCGAGGTAATCTTCTTCTTTCATGGTGAGGCGGTGATTATATGATGCCTGCGGAATTGGATCCATGGTATAGTATTGGGAGGATTCGGTAATCATGTTTTTTAAATAGAACGTACGCGGGGTTGGTGAGGGCCCGATTCGGATGGGGCGGGCTGCCACGTAGGGGCGAAGCCTTCGAGTACACCCGCCGTCGTATTGTGCCCCCCTTCCCCCCCCCTTTGCGCGAGCACGGGGCGAAGCCTTCGAGTACACCCGCTGTCGTTTTGCGCCCCCCTTTCTTCTTCGGGTATGGTGCGGGAGGAGGCGGGGCGATACTTTTGAGTGAACCCGGGATTACCGTTATGGATTTTTGGATGTACTTCGGTTTCAGGATTGGGAGCACCCCCGCGTAACTCCTATCCTAATTCCTTACCCTGCAAACCGGAGTTTACGCCGCTTCAAAGTTCTCAATATATCCCAAAAGTCTTAATGAAGCATGCTTAATTTCAGAAAGCACACGCTTTCCATCAGATAAATCCAGAGTTTGATCCAATGGAATTCGCAAAATATAATCACTTCTATTAGGATCACTGGTCAACAAAAAAGGCTGTTGAGCATTTTTCAGCAGTTCATAATAGTTACATTGAACTTTTCGGTTGAATCCGGAAAGCCAAACTTCAAATTGGAAATCCCTATGGATAAAAGTAACCGCTATTTTCAATCCTTTCTGTTTCAAGGTATCATTTGTAAACTGAAAATATGAATAATCCATACCGTTCTCCACAATATTTCCCTGAAACCGATATTCTCTCAGTTCTTTTTCGAGTTCCACTCGTAAAAACCGGAAGAGTCTTAGAAACTCCTGATAACTTTTTTCCAATTCCGTAGTCTGTAATAATTTCTTATATGTCATTAAAAGATTCTGATCGAAATTCATTATTTTTTCCTCCTGTAAATTCAATTGATAGCTATATCTCTTCTTAATAATATAACACCTAACCTCGATCTACACAAAACATACCATTAAACACCATAGTCCTGTAATCACTGTATTTCCTTTCCATTTTACTTTACCCTGTTTTTTTAAAATCCCTTATTAAAATCCTATCAAACCAGCCTCTCGAGAGGTCATTTTGAAATCGAAAAACCAATTTGCGAGTGGAACTCCCTTGATTTTTGCACACACTTTCACCGGGCGAAGGCAGAAAAAAAGGTTCGCAGCGGGTGTATTTATCATCGATATCCGCTCTTTCCGTCCAACGGGCCGATATTTCGGCTGGAAAATATTCCCTATGCAGATATGTATATGTGTTGAAAAAAAAGGATAGGGGGGGGAGAGTGGGTCCGTAAGTAAGTAACTACGGGAAGAAAAATTGCTCAACAATGACTTTATTTTTCTATATATATATTATATTCTTTTTTTAGTACAGAAGAGAGAGAGAGAGAGAGAGAGAAAACGCCTTTATGTAAATATATACCTAAATACCTATCTCTTTACGTCCGGACGTAGTTTTACCCGGGGTAGGGTTTTTTTCTGATTCATATACATGCATATATGGATACATGAAGAGCAGGAGGGATAACGGACGGATATATTTTGGAGAACTGATACCCGCTCCCGTTTCCCTCCCCGTACTCGAAATCGAAGTACATCTCATACGTACGTCTGTTTTTTTCACTGCGGGCACACCCGCATAACACCTAATAAAAAAAAAGATTATGGGATATTTTTACTCAAAGATGTTTGCACAGAATCTGGAAGACCAGCAGGTGAGGAACGGTAAGAGAATAATCATAATGATAAATCCAATGAACGGTATCAATTCGAGCAGACAGATGATACTCATGATGATTCCGAGGATGATAACCGAAAGAATGTATTTGAGCCAGCCTGCCTTTGAAACCATGCCGAATATTTTACCAAAGCTGAATGCTGCGCCAAACCCGTTCCGGGCAAAGTTAATCAGTGCCGGAGTCAGCAGAAGGCTAAACAGAATGAATAAAGCAATACATACGACGATGAGCACAACACCTACGGGCGTAAGTCCCTCAAAGATCGATAACGGACCGGCAACCGGATTAAACACAAGGAAGGCGCCAATGAATATTGCAAGAATCGTCGGGATAATCATATAGATAATAGAGATGATAATTGCAAGAAGACCGTCAACAAAGGATTTTCCGATGTTTTCCAGTTTCGGAGCCTCGCCGCGGTAAATCTTCAGGAAGGTACCGACGACGATTAAGTTCACGATCGGGATAATACCCAGTATTGCCAGAATAATCCAGGTACCGATATCACCTGCGATTTTGTCTTTTGCATATCCAAAAGACTCAGTTAGATTTTCACCAATTCCTATTGACATGGTACTACTATATATGGGGTGATAGTGTATCAATGTTATTTTATGTACCTATGCCCGTAATCAGGGAAACTACCTCACAATTTAACTAAAACAGACGTATTTTGAATCGTGATAAAAAAATTTACCGGCTGTTCAGATATTCCATCCAAAGCCGGTTATTCTCTTTACAAAGATCATATGCCTTCAGCATTCCGTAAATCCACAGGGCAAGCGGAATAATAATCGTCCAGCAGAAGACGACAGACAGAATCAGGTGGGCGATACCGAGCCCGACCCGTCCTGCATACATAAGTCCTGCTCCAATAATTATCAATCCCAGAACGACCGCAAGACCTCCACTTTTTTCACCCATTACCAGCTCACCGTCGGCACGGTGCGGCAGCTCCTTTTGTTTTCCGGCATTGACCCGTGTTCCGCACTTAGGACATATTTCAGCAGACCCGAGTACTTCCGTTCCGCATCCTGGACAAAATGACGTTTTTTCCTCCTTATCAGCTATTTATCAGAAATTGCCAATAACCTATCATTCGTATTTTTCACCAGATATATCTTCCGAAAATCCCGGGTATTTGAGAAAAAAGAATAAAAAATGAAAATGCTCTCATTCCTGTTACATGAACAGGTTTCTGAAATAATTCGCTCCCCAGACTTTGAGATACGGAATAAGGATAAGGAGAATGATAATGCCGATGTAATATGGAATGAGTCCGAGCAGGCAGATAATGCAAAAGATGATTACGATAACGACAACCGCCAGAATGTATTTCAGCCAGCCGGCCTTTGCAATCATGCCGAAGATTTCGCCGAATCTGAATGCCGCACCAAATCCATTGCGGGCAAAGTTCACCAGTGCCGGAACCAGCAGCAGGATGAACAGAACAAATAAAATGATGCAGGCAATCATGAGCACAATACCTGCGGGTGTGAGTCCTGTAAAGATTGCCCATGGTCCGGCGGAAGTATCATACCCAAGGAAAAAAACAAGGGCGAGGGAAAGTACTGCCGGAATAAGCAGATAGAGAATACAGATGATATATGCGAGAAGACCGTCAACAAACAATTTCCCGATGTTTTCGAGTTTCGGGTCCCCGCCGCGGAGAACCCTGACATATGTTCCGTATACAATCCAGTTGACAATGGGGATGAGATTCAGAATGACCAGAATCAGCCAGGTGCCGGGGTTTCCCCCGAGCTTGTCTTTTGCATAACCGAAAGACCGGCTCAGATTATCTATAATTCCGATTGACATATGAAAAACGCCTCTGTGTAATCAAGCATCAGGGTTTTTGTGATATAAATATATTGCGGATGTGATACAAAATGATAAAAAAATCAGACGAATACGAAACGGAAAAAAATAGTGAGGATGGTGTTCTTACTCGAACAGATTTGCGAAGTACTTGAAGCTCCAGATTGCGAGGAACGGGGCAAGAATTATCATGATAAGCCAGCCGATGAAGGGAATAGCTCCAAGAAGACTGATAATCGCGAAGATAATCCAGATTACGATAATCGCCAGGATGTACTTCAGCCAGCCGACCTTTGAAATCATGCCGAAGATCGTGCCGAAGCTGAATGCTGCACCGAATCCTCCGCGGGCAAAGTTTACGATTGCCGGAATCATAAGAAGGGAGAACAGAAGGAAGAGAATAAGACAGAGAATAAATATTCCAATGCCTACTCCTCCTGCCACTGCCTGGGAGCCGGATAAACCTGCAGCGAGACCTCCGCCGACGCCAAGAATGATGGCAATGATTGCCGGGATAAGCATGTAGATAATACAGATGATAATTGCAAGCAATCCGTCAACAAAGGATTTCCCGATGTTTTCGAGTTTCGGCTCCTCTCCACGAAGAACCTTAATATATGTTCCAATGGCAATCCAGTTTACAATAGGGATAATCGTGAGGATGGCAAGAATGAGCCAGTTCCCGAATTTACCCCAGAGGTTGTCTTTCGCATAACCAAAAGACCCGGTTACATTGTCTCCAATTCCAATTGACATAAATCCCACCTCTTTGTGGTAAGTAATCATCAAGGTTTTTAACATATAAATATATTGCTGAAATGATACAATCCGATAGTAAATTTTCCTGATTGACGCGAATACAAATGCATTAAAAAAGAAATTCTGAGGTTGGTGTTCTTACTCGAACAGGTTTGCCCAGAATTTGCAGGCCCAGATGATGAGGAATGGGTAGATGATGAGCATGATAAGCCAGCCGACAAAGGGAATGGCTCCAAGGAGACCGATAATTGCAAAGATAATCCCGATGACGATGATGGATACAATGTATTTCAGCCAGCCGGCTTTGCCGATCATGCCGAAGATTGTGCCGAAGCTGAATGCTGCACCGAATCCTTTGCGGGCAAAGTTGATCAGAGCAGGGGTCATGATAAGACCGAACAGAATGAAGATGATGAGACAGATAATTCCGCCGATTCCAGCTCCTGCTAATGCTGCAACGGACCCGGATGCAAGTCCTGCGAAGGCTGCTCCGCAGACAACGACAAAGATGATTGTCGGGATGATCATGTAGATGAATGCGATGATCAGTGCAAGAAGGCCGTCAACAAAGGATTTGCCGATGTTTTCTACTTTCGGGTCTTCGCCGCGGTATATCTTCAGGTATGTTCCAACTGCGATAAAGTTCACGATGGGGATAATGGTCAGGATGATCAGAAGAATCCAGTTCCCGAATTTACCCCAGAGATTGTCTTTTGCATAACCAAAAGACCCGGTTAAATTTTCTCCAATTCCAATTGACATAATTGCCACCTCTGTGTGGATATAGAGCATGACCATTTAATTTATTTATTTATTTCGTTTTTAATCGGTAAAAGAGTACAAAAATCCGGAATTCTAAAAAAGATTAAGCACGGGCCGGCAGAATCATCAGCCCTGCTTATAATAAAATGGGGAATTCCCTTATTTGGTCAGATGCTGGACCCAGAGGGCATTATTTTCTTTAATGGTCTTGTATGTCAGGACGAGTGCAACAATCCAGATGATGAAGGCGATGAATGCCGGAATCACCAGGAAAGCGATACATGCACAGATAATCTCAACAATAAAGAGTACAACGCCAAGTCCGACCCGACCTGCATAGGCTAATCCGATTCCTCCGAGGAAGAATGCAAGAATCATCCCGAGAACCATACTTTTTTCGCCGGTAACTGTATTTCCATGTGAGGTTACCGGTAATCCGTTTTCAGTTGACATATTTTAGAATTCCTGCCATCCAATCAGCTCTGGTGATTTTCAGACATTCGTATATTATTTTCATTCATATATAAATATAACGAAGATAACATGCTTCAAAACACTATTTTTTTTTTCCAAAAAACCCGTCAGAAATTCCTTTTGAAGGCATGAATGTTTATGTCAGTTGAATTGTCGTTATCCGTCTTTTGTTACATTATGTGCTTCGTCAGCGGGTTTTTTAAAAAGAGGAGTTACGCGGGGGTGCTGTTTTTTCCCCCCCTTTGGCGAGGCGGGTTGGACGCGGAACGCGGACGACCTCAGCCAAGCAAGGCAAATGCCTTGCGGGGATACGGTCATCAAAAAGAATCCCGTGCACAAAGCCGAAGTACATCCGCAAATCCATACTAAAAAAATCCATACAACATAGGAAGAGTATGAATCATCCACAATTCCAGGGATTTTTTCAAAAACCCGGTTATTCATATTTGTTCGCAGGTTATAAATTCGAAGCCTTCTTATAACTACTAATACATCTTCCGTTGAGACGTGTGAGTCTGTACAACATCATGTATGGAGATTAGTGGTAGAAATCATGAGAAATAAGAGCAAAAACAGAGGTGTCACGTGAGTAACACCATCTCTGCCGTACTCGCAGGAATTGCGGCATTCATCATCTATCTGGTACTTTCAGCAGGCTCGGGAACCGAAACCGATCAGATTCTCATCTGGTCATCCGCCGAACTCATCATTGGACTAATTCTTTCGATTATAACTGGGATTCTGTGCCGAAGACTATGGGTCGGCAAAAGTTACCGAATGGCAAATCCCCTTCGCTGGCTTCTCTTCTTCGTCTACTTAATTCCATTTTTAATCGAACTTATTATTGCAAACCTGAACGTCGCCGTAAAAATCATCACCGGTAAAAACATCAGACCGGGAATCATCAAACTCTCCCCGGGAATGAAAACCGACGGAGGAGCCCTCCTTCTCTCTGCGTCCATCACCTTCCAGCCGGGCACGGCCACCGTGGATGTAAATGACGAGACCCGCGAGCTCTATATTCACTGTATCGATATCGGCCGCGACCAAAACGAAGTCAGAACACCAGACAGGATTTTTGCGAAAATCAACCTTGCCAAATGGATCAGGAGGATTACCGAATGATTGACATATTCATCATTGCCGCAATTATCTTCGTAATCCTCATCTTCGCATGCGGAATCCGGATGTGGCTTGGCCCGACAAATGCCGACCGAATGCTTGCACTCGATGTAATCAACATCCTTGTTGTCATCACGATGATTATGCTCTCACTCTGGTTCGACCAGCCGGTGTTTATCGATGTCGCAATCGTTTATGCAATCCTATCATTCGTTGGAACACTCTATGTCGCAAAACTCATCACGGGGAACCTGAAATGATTGACACGATTATAATTATCTTCGTGATACTCTCCCTCTTCTTCAGCATTGTCGGAGTTATCGGACTCTTTCGTCTCCCTGATGTCTACACCCGCCTCCATGCGGCAGGCATGGTCGGAAGTCTTGGTCTTCTCTTCGCGGGACTGGCCGTCCTCATCTACGCTGCCGGTCTCTGGCTTGCAGGCGACGGGGCATGGCTCAACTTCGGAACGCATGTCATCCTCGCCTTAATCGTTGTATTGATTTCAGCAACGACATCAACCCACGCAATCGCCCGGAGTGCCTACAGATCCGGAATTAAACCGAAAAATGCCCTGACGGACGCCCTCAACAATGATCTTCCGAAAATGGAAGAGCAGGAGGAAAAAAGGAAATGATAGAATTATTCCCGGTATACTACACCATATTGCATATCCTCTTCCTCTCAGCGCTTGTTCTCTGTGCTCTGGCGGTCTTTTTCCTGAAAGATCTGATTGCGGCGGCAATCTCATTTGCCGCATTCAGTTTCCTCATGGCACTCGAATTCTTCATTCTGCAGGCACCCGACGTGGCAATCGCGGAAGCAGGAATTGGTGCCGGACTCTCGACGGCAATTCTTATTATCGGTATCAGAGGCACAAAACGTCAGGAGAGCGATGAACCATGACGGACAGCACATCCATCTTCCCGAAAAAAATCGTGGTGCTGCTGGTTCTTCTCGTAACGCTCATCCTCCTTCTGCCGGCAGCCGGACTGACATTCGGCGACCCCTCAACGGCCGTAACCGACCAGTATTATATCCAAAATTCACAGGTCGCGACCGGCGCAAACAACGTGGTTTCCGCCATCGTCTTCGACTTCCGTGGTTTCGATACCCTCGGCGAGGCATGTGTCCTTTTTGTCGCCGTACTCGGTGTTGCCATGCTCTTCAGGAGGGTCCGGAAATGACGTCAGGTCTTATCATAAGAACCGCAGGACGTCTGATTGTCCCGTTAATCTTTATCTTCGGTTTCTATCTTGTAGCTCACGGTCACCTGACCCCCGGCGGAGGATTCCAGGGCGGAGCGGTAATTGCGACCGGCGTGGCACTCATACTCATCTGTTACTATTATAAAGACGGTATGGAGAAGTTCAGTCCTGCCAAAAATTTCAAACTTATCGAAGCTGCCGGTCTTCTTCTCTACATCTGCACAGCCCTTGCGGGACTTGTTGTGGGGTCAAGTTTCCTCTTCAACTGGCTGAATGCGTCCGGAGGTCTCTTCGGACACGCAGTCGCCTACGGCATAAATGCAGGCGATCTTTTCACCGCCGGCATAATCCCGGTACTGAATTTTGCCATCGGCATTGAAGTATTCGGTGCCCTCTCAGTTGTAATTTTATACATGTTTGCGGGTCTTGGCGAGACCACCCGGGAGGAAGATGAAGCTCCTGACCCGGCATTACTCAGGAAAGGAAAGAAAGGAGAGAAGAAATGATTGCAAATCTTCCATTTATTGCAATAGCTTTACTTATCGGTATTGCTTTTGCGATTATTCTTCTGAAGAAGAACATGATAAAAATGGTTATGGGTATCGGGATTATGGAGAGTGCTGTCAATCTTTTCCTCATCACCATCGGTTACAGGGAAGAAGGCATCGCTCCGATTTTCACGAGCGCTCCTGAAGGGTCCGTTATGGTTTTACCGACGGTTCAGGCACTGACCCTCACGAACATCGTAATCGGTGTTGCAGCGACGGCTCTCATGATTAGTATGATAATGATTATCTATAAAAAATACGGGACAATAAACTCGGATAAGATGCGGAGGCTCAAAGAATGAATCTTCTCTTAGATAATCTGCCGGCTCTCCTGATTGCAGTGCCGCTGTTAGGAGCATTCCTTGTCCCGGTTATCGGGAGATTCCTCCCGAAAATCCGTGATGCCTGGATTATCCTTGTCTCATTTCTCGCGAGCCTTGCGGCCGTTATTACAGCCGCCGCCGTTTTCCTGAAAGGAACGCTCGTTTACGTGTTTGGAGCGGCGGCGGTTTCTTCCGCAGCCGACTCGGGCGGGATTCCCTTCCGAATCATCTTCACGATTGACGGATTCGGTGCATTCATGCTGCTTTCGGCAGCTATCGTCTCCTTTGCGGTCGTCCTTTATCTTGTCGCATCGCAAAAAGAACGGAGCGGGAAATCCGAGTTCTATGCCCTCTATCTTCTGCTGACAGCAGGTATTTTCGGCATGGTTTCAACCGGAGACCTGTTCAACTTCTTCGTCTTCCTGGAAATCAACACGCTCGCGGGAGCGGCTCTTGTATCCTATCACAGGAAAGGCGGAATTGCCGTTGAAGGAGCCATCAAATATTTAATCGTCAACACGGTTGGCGGACTCATGGTCCTGTTCTCCATCGGTCTGCTGTATGCACAATACAACTCGCTGAATATGGCATTCCTTGCCTCACAGATGACATGGACGACCCTAAACATTGTCGCGCTTGTTCTCTTCATCACAGCCCTCGGAATGAAAGCCGGCGCCGTGCCATTCCACTTCGCAACGCCGGATGCCTACTCGGTCGCTCCGTCAGGCATCACGGCAGTGATGGTTGTCGCAAGCCAGGCAGGTCTCTATGGTCTGTTCAGAGTTCTCTTCACCCTGTATGGAGGATCAATTAACACCGTAACCATCGGATGGGTAATCATTATTCTTGGTATTTTATCCATGGTCATTGGCGTCACGATGGCACTTCCCCAGAAAGATATCAAACGTCTGCTGGCATACCATGCGGTTTCCCAGACCGGATACATGCTTCTCGGTGTCGGCGTTGCCTTCGCCGTCTTGGGAGACCCGGCTGCCACCGCCGCCTTTGGTCAGACGGCAATGGAAGGAGGGTTATTCCATATCATCAACCATGCACTGTATAAGGGTCTCTTATTCCTCGCTGTTGGTGCGGTAATTTACCGGACCGGGGTCTGGAGCCTGAACAAATTGGGCGGCCTAGGTCACAATATGAAATGGACGATGGTCTTCTTCCTTATCGGAGCCTTGGCAATCGCCGGCATTCCGCCGTTCAATGGATTTGCCTCGAAGCTGATGATTTATGAATCAGTATTCGCCTTCAACCCGGCGCTCTCGATTATCGCCATGGTCGTTTCGATTCTGACACTGGCATCATTCATGAAAGTCTTCCACTCGGTCTTTATGGGACCAAGACTTCCCGAATATGAAAACGTAAAGGAAGTGCCGAAACTCATGATTGCGGGAATGATTATTCTGACGATTTTCGTCATCGGATTCGGTCTTGTGCCTGACCTCGTTGTCGACAGTATTGTCTCGCCGGCGGCCGCCGCTCTGCTGAATCAGGGCAGCTATATTACTGCCGTTCTCGGAGGCGGATTATGATCGGCGATCTTATCACCGGATACGGATTCTGGAACCCGCTCATCTGGATTATTGTCATGGCAACCGGACTCCTGTTTGCCTGGCTCATCTGGCGCTGCGGTGAATCCGGCTATGACAAAGGAACGGAACAGACAAAACCCTACCTCTCCGGAAACGATGAACCGCCGAAAAGCGATGTCCATATCAGGGGCGGGAATATGTATTGGGGATTTACCCATGCCCTCAAAGGATATTATGATAAACTCATCCCGCTCCACTCAGGAGTGGTCAACGATTATCTCACATGGTTCGTCATCGGCGTGATTGTGATTTTCGTGGTGGTGATGGTGATATGAAACTCACAAACTCGTTAAACAGATCCCTCTGGGTCTTCCATTTCAACGCAGGTTCGTGTAACGGCTGCGATATTGAAATCGTGGCGACCCTGACACCAAGATACGATCCGGAACGGTTCGGCGTAAAACTCGTGGGGTCCCCCCGGCATGCCGATGTTCTGCTCGTAACTGGCCCAGTCACCAATCAGATGGCAGACAGGCTCCGGCGTGTCTACGCCCAGATGCCTTCGCCGAAAGTCGTGATGGTTGTTGGAACCTGCGGTCAGTCAGGCGGTGTGTTTCACACGTCCTACAATCTGGCAGGTCCCATCGACCAGATTATCCCGGTGGATGTCTATGTCCCCGGATGTGCCCCGAGACCGGAGGCAATTATCAATGGCGTTGTGACGGCGATTGCGAAATTAGAAAGACTCGAAGGAGGAAAATAATGGACGAAATATATACCCCCGCAGAAGTGGCGGATAAACTCAAAGCCTCACTCGGCGATTCTATGCTGGACTCCTCCATCAGAGTCAGAGCTGAAGGCGCAAAGAAACGGGAGAATACCAATATCTGGATAACCATCCGCCGCGAAGCGATTCATGAGGCGGCAGAGGCGCTGATGAAAATCCGCTACCCCCACTTATCCTGCATTTCAGGATACGACAAGGGAGCAAAGGACGAAAACCTCCGGGTCCAGTATATTTTCTCGATTTACGGCGGGATAGAAAACAAAGAGTGTTTGGTCATTTTTTCAACCGACATCCCGAAAGCGAACCCGCACATCCCGACAATCACCGACCTTATGGAAGGAGCTGCATTTACCGAACATGAAAAAACCGAATATCTCGGTATCATTGTCGATGGTCTGGAACCGGCAAAACACCGGTTCTTCCTGCCGCAGGATTTCCCGGAGAATGTCTATCCTCTGAGGAAGGACGATAAGAAGATTCCAGACTCGATGGTGAAAAATCTCTGGGCCTCGGGAAGACCCGAAAACCGCCCGCCCGCACCGCTGGGGGATGAGTAAATGGCAGGTAACGTACCCTACAAAATTCCGATCGGCCCGATCCACCCGGCGTTAAAAGAGCCGGTGCATATCGAACTGACCGTCATGGGAGAAGAGGTCATCGGAGCGGATTTCACTCCGGGTCAGACCCATCGCGGTATCGAATGGATGGGACTTTCCCGAAACCCTGTACAGATCGTGCATCTGACCGACCGTATCTGCGGAATCTGCGGAGTTACGCACTCTCTTTCGTTTGCCCGGGCAGTTGAACAGATTGCCGGCATCACTGTTCCTGAACGCGGGGATTATGTCAGGACAATCATCGCCGAGTTCGAGCGTATCCAGTCCCACCTTCTCTGGGCGGGGGTC
This sequence comes from Methanocorpusculaceae archaeon UBA425, assembly GCA_002506085.1. Lineage (GTDB taxonomy): Archaea > Halobacteriota > Methanomicrobia > Methanomicrobiales > Methanocorpusculaceae > Methanocorpusculum. The sequence continues at coordinate 14,739 of DAWV01000021.1, read as the reverse complement.
GCGGCTCACGAGCTTGGATTCGATTCGCTCTTCTATCTTGCATGGAGAGTCCGCGAAGATGCGATGGACGCAATCGAGTTCATCACCGGAAACCGTGTAAACTATGATATCATCCAAATAGGCGGAACCCGCAGGGATATCACGATAGACCAGTATGCGAAGATTCGCACATGTCTCAAAACCTACAAGGACCTGTTTTCGAAACTGAAGAAACTGTTCCTCGAAGACGCCGTGATAAAATCCCGGTGTATCGGGACCGGACTTCTCTCCTTCGAGACTGCGATGGCATATTCCGCCGTCGGACCGACGTCCCGGGCCTCCGGCGTGACCGCCGATCTGCGGGTGGATTATCCCTACTGTGCATACGGTGACCTGGACATAAAACCCGTCCTGCCGACCGCATACGGAAAAGACGTAAACGGTGATACCTACGACCGAATCGTTGTCCGTATCTTTGAAATCGCCCAGTCGATAGAAATCATTGAAACCTGTCTCGACAACATGCCCGCAGGTCCTGTTCTCTGGGAAGAAAAAGTCGTGAAGATTCTCGCCGCCTGCAAAAAAGCATCCGGCGAAGCAGTCGGCCGTCACGAAGCTCCGAGAGGCGAGGCGGTCCATTATGTTGCTATGGACAATGCTGACGCTCCAATCGCCTGGAAGGTCAAGGCATCGACATACAGTAATGCGCATGTCTGGCCGATTATCCTGAAAGGAGCCCAGCTCGCCGACATCCCGATTATCGTGGCATCGATTGACCCGTGCATGTCCTGCACGGACCGGGTCGCAATTACGGATAATGGGTCTACGAAAATCTTCACGAAGGAACAACTCTCAAAGATGTCCTACGAGAAGACCCGGAGGATGCTTCAATGAACATCATTCTTTCCGCAATCGGCGGCACAATCGTTCTCGCGATAATCGGCATCGCGGTCGGTCTTTTCCTTTCCGGAATCGACCGGCGTATTGTTGCACGGATGCAGGCACGAATCGGCCCGCCGCTCAGACAGCCGTTTACCGATGTGAAAAAGCTGCTCACCAAACAGAGTATCGTGCCGGCGAACGCAATTCCCTGGCTGTTTAATCTGATGCCAATTGCCGCTCTCGCCTCCTCGATTGCGGTGCTCATGTACCTGCCGTTTGGGAGCCTTGCCCCGATTCTTGGAGAAGCGGGCGATATGATTCTGGTTCTCTATCTCCTTATCGTTCCCTCGCTCGCTCTGGTGATTGGCGGATTTGCGTCCGGATCTCCCTATGCTACGGTCGGTGCCCAGCGTGAAATGGTCTCGATGATCGCATATGAACTGCCGCTCGCCATTTCCGTTGTCATCATCGCCTGGAGACTCATGGCGGCCAATGTCGCCGACCCGTTCTCCTTTATGACGCTGATGGAAACCTCCGTATGGGATGTCGCGGGACCTCTCGGGATCGTCGGTCTCCTCCTTCTGCTCTTCCTCTTTATGTGGATTACGCCCGGAGAACTCTCCAAGGTTCCGTTCGATTCACCCGAAGCCGAAACCGAACTCGCCGGCGGTATTCTTGCAGAATATTCCGGGCGGAATCTCGGTCTCTTCTCTCTCGCTCAGGCAGTGAAAATGGTGGGCATCATAGCCTTCGGCGTTATCATCCTGCTGCCCTGGAACCTTTCGCCGGTCTTCGGCATGACCGGAGCCGGAGCCGCAGTAATCGATCTCGTCTTCTTCTTTGTGAAGGTCATAGTCGTTTCGATTCTCTCGGTGACCGTTGTCAGAACGATGATGGCACGTCTCAGAATTACCCAGGTTGTGAAAGTCTACTGGTTCGTCTTCGGCGGAATCGGCATTGCGGCTATTATTCTTCTGATGCTGGATGCTTTTCTGATGGGAGGTGTCTGAGATGCTCCCTATGCTGAAAGAAATACTCACCCAGTCGGTGAAAAAGCCGGTGACAAATCTCTTCCCGGCAGCACGTCTGCCGAAATCCATTACCGGATTTCTGGAAGATGTCGGCCGCGGAAAAGCGAATCTCATCCCGCCGGTGGAGACCCCTGAACATATGCGGGGCAAACTCTCCTACAAGAGAAATATCTGTAATGGCTGCGGACTTTGCATGAAAGTCTGCCCGTCGCACGCCATCGAGCAGGTCGTCTATCCTGTTCCTCCTGCAAAAGAGGGAGAGGAACAACCGCGGGCACAAAAGCGGATCCGGATTTATGTCGGGAACTGTATTTTCTGCGGTCAGTGCATAGATATCTGCCCGAAGGAAGCAATTTCCCAGACGTCAGAGTTCCTGCTTGCAGCGGAAGACAGATTCGCTGAAAGCCAGATTATAGAGTGAGCCTTTTGCAAATCGGATTACGACCCTGGGAGGAGCGAGATGCCCCGTCCCTTGCTTTTTTTGCGAACGACCCCTCAATCGCAGAAAATCTGCGGGCAGGGTTTCCCTCGCCATACGGCCTTGAGGATGCGAAAGCTTTCATCGCGTTTTGTCATGAGCAGGACCCGGCAGAAAATCTCAGCCTCGCAATCACCGCAGATGATACGGCAGTCGGCAGTATCGGCGTATTCTGCCGGGATTCCGGCACCGCCGAACTTGGCTACTGGCTTGGCAAACCCTACCGGGGCAAAGGGATCATGACGCAGATGGTGAAAGAGGTCTGCGGTCTGGCATTTCGCAGGTTTGCCGTGGATGAGATCTTCGCGGAGCCGTATGCATGGAACGCGGCATCGCAGAGGGTCCTGGAAAAGGCGGGCTTCGTCTGCAGCGGAAAAAAGGAAAAATCCTGTATCTACCTACTAAGGAGATAGTTTGATTCGGAAAGTATATCTCTTATAATAATGAATCACATTCATACATACACCAATCCGGCAGATTTGACCGGATTTTAGATACACGGCACATATGATAAAAAGCATAACCGGTTCGGCAAAATGTAATACATATGAAAGAGCCAAAGTAGTCGAAGCAGTCTTGAAAGCAGTAAAAGCCGCCGGCGGTCTTCCCCGGGTTGACGGCAGAAAAGTTCTTTTAAAACCCAATATCCTCTCCGATGCCGGAGTCGATCGTGCTGTCACCACTCACCCCGAAGTAATCTATGCCGTCGGAAAAATGATTCTTGATGCCGGCGGCATTTTATCCATCGCCGACAGTCCCGGTGCCGGAATCGTTTATAGTCCGAGGGTTCTGAAAAAAGTCTATCACAAATGCGGGATTGAAAAAGTAGCAGAGGAACTCGGCATTCAGCTCTCCTACGACACCGGATATCAGGAACGTTCCTTCCCTGAAGGGAATGTGATGAAACGTTTCACTATCATCAATCAGGCATGTAATGCCGACGTCATCATCTCGGTCTGCAAGTTAAAGACCCACATGTTCACCCATTTTTCGGGCGCCGTCAAAAACACCTTCGGCGTTGTCCCCGGTCTTGACAAACCGGTCTTTCATTCCAGATTTCCTGATGCGATTGACTTTTCCGAGATGCTCGTCGACCTGAACGAACTGATTGAACCGGACTTCGTCGTAATGGACGCAATAGTAGGCATGGAAGGGAACGGTCCGATGGGCGGAGAGCCGCGTGAAGCCGGCTATGTTCTTGCTTCGCATTCCGTCTACGGATTAGACATCTCGGCACAGACGCTGATAAACATGCGTCCCGAATCAATCGGCACGACGATGGCTGCCCTCCGGCGTGGTCTGATAGGCGAGGTGGAAGTGGAAGGAGACGAAATTGTTCCAATCCTGGACTATGTCCACCCGTCCACCTACCTCCCGCGGGCAAGGGAGCCCTGGCTGAAGAAAAAAGTCTATCGCAATCTCCAGCGTGTCGGGAAGATGTACGAACCCTCGCCGGTGATAAACACCAAAATGTGTATCGGCTGCGGGCAGTGTGCACGCATCTGTCCGGTAAAAGCGGTAGAAATCATCCAGGGAAAAGCAGTGTTCGATCTGACAAACTGCATCAGATGTTACTGTTGTCATGAGATGTGCCAGTATCATGCAATTCAGATGAAACGGTCTCTGACCGGAAAGGTCGTTCACCGGATTATCAATACATAACCCGCTCCTCTCCAGTGAATGAAGCAGACGTAATCATCTTATTAATCTCATGCGCCCAATTATATACCCGTGAAGTGGGCAATTTTAGGAGGAGGTCTGACAGGGGTCACTCTCGCCCGTCTCCTCAAAGAAAAAGGACATGATGTTATGGTTCTGGAAAAAGAACCGAAAATCGGCGGTCTGTGCAAATCCGAGACCAGAAACGGATTTACGTTTGACTGCGGCGGATCGCATATCATATTCTCCCGTGACGGGGAAGTTCTCTCGTTCATGCAGAATGTCCTGGAGAAAAACCGGGAATTCCGCAACAGAAATACCAAAATATTCTATAAAGGTCAGTATATCAAATACCCGTTCGAGAACGGACTTTCGGCTCTTCCAAAGGAAGACCTGTTTTTCTGCATCAATGAATACATCAAAAACCTGATCGCGGTTGAAAAAGGCATTGTGCCGGAACCGAAAAATTTCAAAGACTGGATTTACTGCACCTTCGGCAAAGGAATCGCCGAATGCTACCTTGTTCCCTACAATGAAAAAATCTGGAACTATCCTGCGGATAAAATGTCAAAACACTGGATGGACGGCCGTGTCCCCCGACCGCCTGTCGAAGACATCATCAAATCGGCAATCGGCATCGAAACCGAAGGCTACACCCATCAGGCGGTCTTCTCCTATCCGGTTGACGGCGGCATCGAATCCCTCATCCACGCCATAGCCGAGCCGGCAGCCGATTCGATAAAAACCAACTTTACCGTGACCTCGGTCATGAACACGGGTGACGGCTGGACGGTTTCGAACGGCAGGGAAATCATCTCCGCCGACCGGGTCATCTCGACCCTGCCGCTGCAGACGCTTCTCCCGATGCTCCATGTTCCTGCCCCGATTCGGGAGGCATGCGATGCACTCAGATACAACTCTATTGCTTGTGTATCCGTCGGATTCAAAGGAACCGTGCCGGACATCTCATGGATGTATGTGCCCGAGGACAAATGGGGAGCCTTCAACCGTCTCTCCTTCCCGTCCAACTTCTCGAGCCGGGTCGCGCCTGAGGGCTGCTCGGCGGTCCTCGCGGAAATAACCTTCAACGAAGGCGACGACATCTCTAAGATGAATGATGCGAAACTCATCTCCCACACGGTTGACGGTCTCGTCAAAATGGGAATCCTCCCGTCAAAAGACGTCGTCGTCCATACGGCAGTCGACCGCTTCAAATTCGCGTACGTGGTCTATGATCTGGAGTACCAGAAGAATATCAAAATCGTCCGGGAATATCTTGAAGGAACTCTCGGTGTCGACCTTGTCGGCAGGTTCTCCGAGTTTGAATACATCAATATGGACGGATGCATCAGAAGTGCCATGAATTTTGTGGAGAAAAACGCATGAGAGTAAATATCCGCGTGGAAAATTATTCAGTCTTCAAATACGTCGGCTGTGCGACCGTCGCCATGACTCTTTATGAAGGTCTGCAGAAAACCCCGGGCGTCGACGTCGAGCTGAACAGCAAAAAACATGACCAGGACATTACCCACTGTCATACCCTTGGCCCCGGAGCCGTTTGGTCTATGCTGCGGGCAAAGCATGTCAAAATCATTACCGCCCACTCGACCCCGAGCCTCAACATCAACAATCTCGCGGGCGCTTCCCTTATTAATAAGATTTACCGCCCGATGTACAGCAGATACGACCATATCATCACGATAACGCGGGACAATGAGAGGGAGATAAAGGAAATGCTCCCGGACATGCCGACGACACGGATTCCGAGCAGCGTGAACATGGACAAATTCAAACCTGACGCGGAAAAACGCCGGATATTCCGTGAGACCTTCGGGTTCACGGATGACGATAAGGTCATTCTTCAGGTCGCCCAGCAGACCCCGAGGAAAGGCATCTATGATTTCCTCGACCTCGCGGACGCCCATCCGGAATACAAGTTCATGTGGGTCGGAGGGTTCCCGTACGGACCTATCTCTGCCAATAAGAAGGCTGTCGAGGAACGGAAAGCGAAAGCCGGCAAAAATGTCATCTTCCCCGGATTCGTGCCGGATATTACCGGCGTCTATGCAGGAGCCGATGTATTCCTGTTCCCGTCCTACGGTGATCTGATGTCGATCTCGATTATGGAAGCGCTCGCAAGCGGCCTTCCGGTCATCTCCCGTGACCTGTCAGAATATCGGGAATTGTTCCCGGGAATCGCCGGGTTCTTCACCAAAAGCGAAGAGATTGCTCCTCTGCTCGCAGACGATGCGATGCTCAGGAATGCCGCGTCCCATGCCCGTGCGTCGATTGAACAGTACAATATGTACAAAGTTGCAAAGATGCACGCAGATTTATATGCGGAGTTATTATCATGATTTCAGTTGTAGTTCCATCATTTAATGAAGAGTCAGGTATCGAGGCCTGCCTGAAAAGTCTCTGTGACCAGACGCTCCCAAGAGATCAGTATGAGATCATCGTGGTCGATGGTAACTCAAAAGACAAAACCCGCGAGATTGCGGAGAAATATGCTGATAAAGTCTTCATCCAGACAAGCAAAAAGGTCGGCGGTGCCCGAAACGACGGCGTTCTTGCAAGCAAATACGACCTGATTGTGACGACCGATGCGGATTGTTTCCTTCCCCGCGGGTGGCTCGAGACAATCGTGAAGGACTTTGGAAAATATCCCGAAGCATCGGTTATATACGGACCGATTTATCCGCTTGAGCCGGGATTCAGGCATAAGTTCGAGGTATTCCTTTACAATCTCGTTGTCAGATTCGGGGCATGGACCGGCGTTTTCTATGCGACGCTCGGATCGAATACCGCATTTCGGAAGAACCTGTTTATCGAGGCAGGGATGTACCGGGTCGTTGATGCGGGAGACGATTGGGAACTGCCGAGACGTATGAAGAATTACGGGCGTGTCGTTCTCGATATGAAGATGATTATCGGATTTTCCATGCGGAGATATATCAACTTCGGTCTTTTCCGCTCTGCCTTCCAGTGGTTCTATGTTGTCGCAAAAGGCGGCGAGTCCGAAAAACACCAGTATATGGGTAAGGAATATACGAAGAAATAATGGTCAAAGTTCATCTCCCAGACGGTACGCAGACGACCACCGAGGCCGGGACAATTGAGGAGATTCTTCTCCGTCTGAATCTGAATCCCTATGAGATTCTTATTACGCGTGACAATGAACTGCTTCTCGCGGACGATTTCGTGAACGAAACCGATGAGATTCATGCAACGTCTATTGTTCACGGCGGGTAAATCATGGTTCAGTGTGATGAATGTGAGAAGAGAGCGGTCTACTTCGATTCGGTCACGAAGGTGAAGTTCTGCGGTCCGCATTTTTCCGCATGGTTTGAGAAGGGCGTGGCGGCGACTATCGAAAAATATCATATGATTTGTCCCGGGGACAAAATAGCCGTGGGTCTTTCGGGCGGGAAGGACTCGACGGTGCTTTTGACGGTTCTCGCGAAACTGAATCCGGATGCCGAGCTTATTCCGATTACGGTGGATGAGGGGATCGCAAATTACCGGGACGATACGATTCTTGCGGCGGTCCGGCTCTGCGAACGGCTCGGTCTTGAAGATAAACTCATCTCTTTTACGGATATCTGCGGGAAGACGCTGGATGAACTGCTCGAAAAATCCCCGGAGCAGGCATGTTCGGTGTGCGGGACGCTGCGGCGCCGTGCCCTGAATCTCGCGGCCCGCGAGGCAGGGGCGAATAAGATTGCGACGGGTCACTGTATGGATGATGAGGCACAGTCGGTGCTGATGAATTATCTGCGTGGGGATGTGACGAGAGTTATGGAGTCGTATCAGACCGATTCTGATAAGGTGTTCCTTCCGAGGATAAAACCATTGTGTCGTCAGACTGAGCGGGCGACGGTCGCATACGGGCTGGTGAACCATCTGCTTACGGATTTGCCGGAGTGCCCGTACACGAAGTATGCTCTGCGTGCCGGGGTCCGGAGCGGGCTCGGGATACTTGAGTACAGGAATCCCGGGACGATGCATAATATCGTGACCGGGCAGGAGAAGCTTCTGGCGAAGCTCGGACCCCTGAAGGGAGAGGTGACAAAGATGGGGCGATGCGAGGTTTGCGGGGAGCCGACAAGTCACCGGCTGTGTGCGGCATGTACGCTGATTGAGAAAATGGGGTGAGGACGTGTCGCGGGAGAGACTGCTCTCCCTGATTTTTTGACGTCATAGACGGGTATCCGTGAAAGGAAAGCGGGACTTCGTTTTTCGGGTTTTTCGAATGCATTCTTCATTATGAATTGACCCGCACGGTTTCCGGAAAATGCCATATCTCTGCATTTTCGGTAACAGAGAAGCGGTTTTATCGGGGAATTATTCTCAGAAATCAGATTAATCTCACGTCCGCGGATGAGGATCCTGGGTGGACAGACGCCTCCAAACACGTGAGTCAATCACAATAGATAATACATATTACGTTATTTATCATACACCGGAACAGAGAATTCTCAATTATTTCAAGGGATGTCCCGATATCGAGTGAGAGAATTATGAAAAATACGGAATATATAAAAACCTGCAGGCAGACCAGCCGGATCATGCCTGCTGTATTCATGTCTCGGATGTTGATTATTTTTTTAGTTTTGCTTGTGGTTTCAGGTGTATTTTGCGGCTCGGCTGCTGCGGTTGTTCGCGGTATAGATACTGCACAGAATCTATCTAATGCCCTGAATCTTACAACTGACTCTGGTGTTGGAGCGGCATATGTAAATGGTGAGGGGAAAGTTGTTCTTCTGCAGGATGTTTGGCTCAATCATACAATTACAATCACCGCCCGGGATTCCATCACTCTTACTGCAAATGAGAGCAATGATTTCACAATCTATCGTCATTTTGACGATGGATTTTTGTTCATGGTGAGTTCCGGCACATTTATTCTGGAAGGCAGCAATGGGCATAATCTTACCATTGATGGAAACAGAACGACATATAGTTCAAATGGGTCCTCGCTCGTTTATGTTGATGGAGGAGAATTCACTATGAATGCCGGGTCTGTGCTGCAGAACAGTAATACACCCTACTACGGCGGCGTGGTGTCAGTTAAGAATGACGGCATGTTTACGATGAACGGCGGAACGATATCCGACAACAATGCATTCACCTATGGCGGCGGGGTGTATGTTATGGATGGCGGGACATTCACGATGAACGGGGGAACGATATCCAACAACACTGCAAATTCTTTTGGCGGCGGGGTGTATGTGGATGACGGGACGTTCACGATGAACGACGGAACGATATCCAACAACAATGCAACCACCTACTACGGCGGCGGGGTTTATGTTACGAATAGCGGCACGTTCACGATGAACGGGGGAACGATAGACAACAATAATGCAGCTGTTAATGGCGGAGGGGTGGGTGTTGTGTCTGGCGGGACGTTCAATATGACTGGTGGATCCATAGACACCAACACAGCTAATAACGACGGCGGCGGGGTGTATGTGGATGGCGGGACGTTCACGATGAACGACGGAACGATATCCTACAACAATGCAGGATATGGCGGCGGGGTGTATGTTGTGTATGACGGCATGTTCAATATGATCGGCGGAACCATAGACAACAACAATGCAGCTGGTCATGGCGGTGGGGTGGGTGTGTCTTCCGGGATGTTCAATATGACCGGCGGAACCATAGACAACAACAATGCAATGGATTCTGGCAGCGGGGTGTATGTGTCTGGCGGCACGTTCAATATGACCCGCGGAACGATATCCAACAACACCGCAAATTCTGTTGGCGGCGGGGTGTATGTGTTTAGCGGCACGTTCACGATGGATGGCGGGAGCATATCCAACAACTCAGCTGAATTTGGAGGCGGGGTGTATGTAAATTGGGGCACTTTCACGATGAACAACGGAACGATATCCGGCAACAATGCAACCTGCTATGGCGGCGGGGTGTATGTGTTTAGCGACACGTTCACGATGGAGGGCGGAACGATATCCAGCAACACCGCGATTAACGGCGGCGGAGTGTATGTGTTTGTTGGAGGACCGTTCAATATGAACGGCTCTGCTGTAGTCAATGTAGACAATGATGTGTACATGATGACCGACACATTCATCAACGTAACCGGAATTCTTGCGACAGACACCGGTGCGAAAAACATTACGCCGGGATTTACCGACATTGGTTACAGGGTCGTGGAATACGGCAGTGTGGATAGAAATAATTGGGCATCAAATTTTGCGTTGAATACAACCTGGTCATTAGTAAATTCCCGTGCTCTGACAAATACCGGCAGTAATCTGTCACTTATAGAAAATATCACCGTTAACTTCTACCTTGACGAAGTGAGTAATGTCGAATATTCTACCATAACAAATCTCAGTTTGAATGATACTATTTCTGAGCCGTCAGCTCCGGCAAAACCAGGTTATACGTTCAATGGCTGGAACATTACCAATGCTTCAGGCACGTCCTGGAACTTTTCCACGGATAACGTACTCGGATACACACAACTCTATGCAAACTGGACGGTAAATCCGACACCGACGCCAACCAGCAGTGAAAACGGCGGAAACGGTGATAACAACGCGGACTTTGGTCCCGTTTCAGCCAACGGCACATTCACGACGAACGACGGTGGTCTTACTCTCCGCTATCCTGCCGGTTCATCCATTATTGTAACGGTGTTCAGGGATTATTTCAATGGGGCAGCGGCACCTTCCGGGGTCTCCTACCTCAACGTGTATGATGTTCACAGCACGGCAGATTCAGGAACTTCCGTAACACTCGTGTTCAGGGTTAATGCATCGGTACTCGAAAATAAGGGACTGACCCCTGAGGATATTTCCATTCTCCGCCATAATAATAACGAGTGGGAGAGAATGACGATAACGTCGATCGAACGGGTCGACGGAGAATATCTGTTCACCGTTACATCATACAGAACGTCTGTGTTCATGATTGCCTGCAATGTTGATGGATCCTGGTTCCCGTTAGAGGAAGCAGAAGAGACATCAACGCCGACAACCGGTCCAACTCTGGTCGAACCAACGGTGCTTGGCTCAACGATAAACCCGACAAAAGCCGCGTCTTCACCCGTGCCGGTACTTGGTATCATCGCGGGACTTGTGGGAATGGCTCTTCTTATCAGAAGAGAATAAAACCTATTTTTTAGCCGGCTCATATTTTTCGTCACGGAATCACTCGCATTCTTAGGAATTTTCATCATGCTCTTTGGGAAACCCGTCGAAGAATATGTGACCAAAGAAAGGCAAAATCAGGGTGAGAAAGCGAGCGAAGCGAGTCGGAGAGCAAATCTTTGATTTGTGAACAATCATCCTGATTCTTTTTTACAATAGGAGAACAGCACCCCCACCCCTGTCCTCCTTTTCGTGAATTTCGTGTGATGGCGGGTTGGATGCGAAGCAGACGACCTCAACTGAGGCGGACTGCCACGAAGGGGCAGGCTTAGCTGAGCAAGTCGATAGACTTGCGAGCAAGGCTTTGCCTTGCGGGGATACGGCCATCAAAAAGAATCTCGTACACGAAACCGAAGTACATCCAAAGAATCCCGCTTGAGCAAATCCAATTCTGTTCACCGGGAAGGGGGGCGCAAAACGACAGCGGGTGTACTCGAAGGCTTCGCCCCGGGGTGGGGCTTGCGCAAGGGGGGGAGGTGACCACTTCCCGCAGTCACAAGTTTCCTTCGAAAACTTGCTTGGCTAAGGGCGAGCCTATCGGCTCACCCCGCCCCTGTCCCCCTTTTCGTGCATTTCGTTGATTTGCGGGTTGGCGACGAAGTCGACGACCTCAGCTGAGCAAATCTCTGATTTGCGTTTTCGAAGATTTCGCGTGGGGGACGGGGGAGGGACGACAGAGATTCACCTATAACCTAATCTTATTGGTTTTCGTGTTTTCGTGGAAGTTTTCGTGAATTTCGTGTGATGACACGGCCATCAAAAAGAATCCATTACACGAAACTGACGTACATCCAAAAATCCATAACGGTAATACTGGTTCGTTTCATCACCTGAAAAAGAGTGGTCCATGTACACCCGCTCGCAAACTATCAGTTTGCTCAGCTAAGGTCGTCCGCTTTCAGCGTCCAACCCGCCAAAAAAAAAGGAAACGCAAAACGACTGTGAGTGTACTCGAAGGCTTCGCCCCGTGCTCGCGCAAAGGGGGGGGAAGGGGGGCGCAAAACGACAGCGGGTGTACTCGAAAGCTTTACCCCACTCCTACGTGGCAGCCCGCCGCTGAGGGCGAGCCTATCGGCTCACCCCGCTCAATCGCAAGTTTCCTTCGAAAACTTGCTCAGCTGAGGCCGCCACTACGTGGCTGCCCGCCGTCACGGGCTGGTTTCAGAGGGGATTGCCGGACAAAGACCGCAGTTTTTACGGCGAAAAGCGAGGTAAATACCTTTTTTTAGAGATAACTAAAAACAGTAAAAGTCAGGCGGCAATTGAAAAAATAGATTGTTCTCTTTGGATAATCAGCTGAAATGTACACCAACGTCTATTAACCGGTTTCTCATCGCGATCGTGATTACGAGCGGTGTGATTCCGTCAACGACTCTCGTCATTTCAAGAGGTCCGGCAGCGTCCCGAGCTAATTACTACGCCGTATTTTTCTCAAAGACATATCCTCGTGCGAATCCTTCTTCAATGCATCTGGTTCCGCCGATAATTCCGACTTTCATCAGACGATGCATTCCGTTCGTCTCATCTCAGATACAGGTGTATCCTCCGTCAACCGCGATGTTCATGCCGGTAACAAAGGTCGAAGCGGGAGATGCGAGATAGATGACCGTAGAGTCGAGTTCTCCCTCATTTCCGTAACGTCCAACTGGAATCGCTCCTTTTGCATATGCGGCAAATGCATCTGTTTTCAGTGTTGCCTCCGTCAATTCGGTAACAAAGTACCCCGGGCAGATCGAGTTGACGGTAATCCCGTTCTTTCCCCATTCGGCTGCGAGGGCGCGGGTCAGATTTACGACACCGCCCTTTGCTGCGTGATATGCTGCGGAAGGCGCAATCATGTTACCGACAAGTCCGTACATTGAGGCAATGTTTATGATTCTGCCGAATCCCTGTCTGATCATTTCCGGAGCAAAGGCGCGTGCCATCTTAAATGTGCCAACGAGATCGATATTAATCTCATTCATGAGCATCGCGTCAGAAACATCGATTGTCGGTGCAATTCCGCCTGTCCCGGCACTGTTTATCAGAATATCGACTCTGCCTAATTTGGCGAGAATCTCCTTTTTTGCTTCATCAATCTGGGCTGTGTCGGTGATGTCGCACCTGACCGGAATACACCGGACCCCGAGTGCCGAAATCTCTTTTGCAGCCTCCTCGAGTTTTTCCTTTCTTCTGGCAAGAATTGCGATGTCTGCGCCTTGATTAGCCAAAGCTTTTGCCATCTGTACGCCGAGTCCGGAGGAAGCTCCGGTAATTACGGCCACTCTTCCGGTTAAATCGAAATAATTTTTCATAACAATCTGTCAATAGGGGATATCACGACATAATAATATACTATTTTTGACAAACTGTTCATTAAATCGGTCCCAGAATACATACACATTTTATCGTGAATTACGGCACAGGGGATTTTTACCGTTCGTCAAAATCAGTATAATAGTATCAAAGGATGAGCAGAAATCGCGTAAGTACGGAGCTGCTGATATGATCGATTATCACAATCATGATTCCTGAGTAAGACCGGTCACTTTGGAGGGTCGCATGGCAGTCAGCATAAGTTCCATTATGATGCCTGTTATCTCCTCCGGGCTTTCCCGGCTCTCTTTTCTGAGCCAGGTAAGAAAGAGGCTGTGGATGGCTGATTCGATATAGGATGCCAGATACTCTAAAGGTACCGCGGATCCGAATTCCCGTATGCCCTGGGCGAAGATTTTTGAAAATTCAGCGTACCAGACCATTTCTTTTATCCGGTTCTGGAACCCGAAATCGCTTTTCTGTCCGAAAAGTGCCCGCATGGTTGTGATATTGTCTTCAAAGTAGGTGAAGAGTTTGATTGTAATCTGCCTGACGGCTGCAAGGCCTGTGGTTTGTATGCTTCGAATAATTTCCTGCATATCGGCGGTGATTTCCTTCTCAAATGTCTGCAGGAGATTGTGTTTGTCTTTGTAATGCAGATAAAATGTTCCGCGGCCTATGTGTGCTTTTGTTACGATATCGGTTACCGAGAGTTCTTCGAATCCCACCTCGGCAATCAGGCTGATGAATGAGGATCGTATGACATGTTCAGCCTTGATGAAGCGCAGATCGTTTTGTTTGAGTCGTCTTTGATTCATGGTTATGGGGATACCATTGATGGAATATTGGGAAAAGTACGGTATAAGGGTTTCCACTTCTGGATTGCGGCGAAGGTATTTGTTCCATCTTCTCTTCCCGCAATTCTCTTATCACATACGTATAGATCTCTTCGATAAGGCTTTGCATTTTTCAAGCAAAATTCTGCTTATATCGATTATAGATTCCGGGTAATTTCCGTATATTATGGGCATTACAATAGACATGATTACAGGTATGATGTGTGTAACCAGGTTTTCCGGAGAGCATGACGGGAAACCCGCAGAAGAATATGTGACCAAAAGAAAGGCAAAATCAGGGTGAGAAAGCGAGCGAAGCGAGTCGGAGAGCAAACCGAATGTTTTCGAACAAGCGAGGGGCGAAGACCCGAGTCGGAGAGCAAGGCGAAAGACTT
>DAWV01000024.1:62424-68083 GCA_002506085.1 Methanocorpusculaceae archaeon UBA425 | reverse complement strand
AACAGGAAAAATGCGATTCGCGATTATTCGCGATTATTCGCGGTGGAATTCTCATCTATCCACACTTATGCCATACACGAAATCAACGTACATCCAAAGAATCCCGCTTGGGCAAATCCAATTCTGTTCGCCGGGAAGGGGGGGCGCAAAACGACAGCGAGTGTACTCGAAGGCTTCGCCCCCGGTCCCTCCGATAACCAAACCCCGCACACCCCTCACCCGCAAAAAAGTCTGCCGGTCCGGCCGCAAAACCGAATCTAATCAAAAAAGTACAGCCTGAATCCCCCCTCTTCTCAACTCATACCGTACACCCGCCGTCATCACCTGGAATACACAGAATCCTGGACAAAAAAACCAAAGCACACAAAAAAGCTCAAAATCGAAAAAAAGTATGAGTTGGTTCAGCCGGGTCGCAAATCAAAGATTTGCTCCGCTAAGATCGCCGGCTGCGCCGTCAATCCGCCCGCTCACTTCACCCGGACAAGCAGCTCTGCATTCTCGATAGCGACATCGGTTCTATTAATCATCTGTGCCGCCGCGATAGAATATGACCGTGATTTTTCCGCAAGCGTGTCGCCTTCGACATCCACATCCACGCAGACCGTCTTGATACCGACAAGCTCATCAGAGTAACGTGTAATCTCGAACGTTCTCAGCTGCTGCGGGAAATCCCTCAGCGATGCCGTCTCCACAACCCAGAATCCGTACTCCGGATGCGCCGGATCCGGCGACTCGATCGGCATAATCGTATTCCGGTGATTGTGCCCTGCGACCCACATCAGCAGATTCGGATACTTCTGCAGCTCCGTGATAAGCTCCGTCTCGGAAACCTCTGACTTCAGACTCCAGCCTGAGGGTGCACCCTCCTCCATCGTCGCAATCGGAATATGTGCCGCGATAATCATCAGAACACCCTCCTCCTGTCCTTTCTGCAGCTCCGTCTTCAGCCAGGCGAACCGCTCCTCGTCAAGCGAACCGCGTCCGTGTGCCCAGATGTCGCCGATCGTTGAACCGTTCACTGTCGTATCATCCAGCATGATGATCCGGACCCCCTCGACCGGGTCGAACGAATAGCTTGCAAAGTCGTCCGCGATCATCTCTTCCGTATATCCGTGACCATAGGGAAGGGAACTCGAGTTCAAAAACTCCTGCATGAACCCGATCCGGCTTCCATTCTCAGCAAGTGCATGACGGTTTTCATCCGCGACAACCTTCGGAGCTGAAGTGAATCCGGAAGCATTGCCAATACCTATGATGGTCCCGTTCGGATCTGAACCATTATAGACACCCATATAATATCCGGTAAGCCAGGGGTCCCCTGTTATCGTCACGTCAAGCCGCATATTCACGACAGTATCCCCGCGGAGAATCCTGCTTGCGTTTTCATCCACCGTGAACACTCCGGTAAAGAACTGATCATGATTGCCGATCGTCTGATACCAGGGAATATCCAGCCCCTCTGCCGTAAACGTCTGCTGATAATCGATATTCTCCTTACCCGCGACTCCGCCTGAGGTTGGAGTAATCGTTTCTCCGTCAAGAACATCAATGAACCAGCGCAGTTCATTATACTGACCATTGTTCGCCGCATCTCCAAGAGAGAGAACCATATCCAGATTATACTCTTTGTTTATTTCGTTGATTGTGTGAACTGCGGCATTCAGCACCTGGGTCGAATACATCGAGACCGGTGAATATGCCGAAGGGAAGGGTCTGAGATATCCGAGAGCAATAACCTGAAGCGGAGACTCCTCATCGGTAATGTGGATATCCGTCAGCGCTGCAAACGAGAGAAGCTTTGTGCCATTACCCGAAGGAATCTCTCCCCCGGCGATGTCATCTCTTACGGTGATGGGAACCCCATCCCCCTGTGTCCATTGACCATACCCGTTGAAATGGTAAATGCTGAGATTTTCCGGGGTGATGGTCTGATTCGTTCCCGGGTCCACCGGGACCACGGTTAGTTCTGTTGTATTGAATGATTCCGTCTGATTCACACAGCCGCTGGAAAATACCAGCAGCACGGCGAATAGTACGAGTAATACTGCCAAAATACGTGACATAATTTTAATCGATATGTTTGAGCAGTATAAATATATATCTAATAAAAAGGATTAGAAAAGAGTATCCAGCATCCGTCCGAAGTGCGGCACGAAGTCTTTCTTCCGGGAAACGACCCCCGGAAGACGCATGGGTGTTTTCGCCCACCGCATTGCGGCCATCGTAACTTCATCCGAAACCGCAAACATATCAGATCCCATCTCAGATATACTCGTATAAAGTGCGATATAAATATCCGGGGCTCCCGGTTCGTGCAGTTTTCTTTCAAGGGCTGCATAAATTTTATCCGCATGCTTCTTTGCATACTCATAAGACGGTGTCAGGACCTGGGAAATGATTATTCGTTTTCCGGAAAGAACATACTCTTTTGTGTCACGAATAATCAGTTCATCCTGCGGGACACCCGAAAGTGCCATACCTTCCGTGATTAACTCGTTTGCATAGGTAGCCGCATCGACACCTGTGATTTCTGATAGGAATCTGACCGCCTCTTCATCCTGCTTCATCGTTGTCGACATCTTCAGACCGAGCGTATCCGAGAGAATACCCGAAAGAAGAATCCCGGCAATATCCTTTTCCGGGGTAAGACCGGTTTCCATAAACCGTCTGGTAATTATTGTCGAAGTTGACCCGACAGGTTCCATATCGAAACGGATCGGTCTGAGGGTTGCCATTGCCCCAAGCCTGTGATGGTCGATGATTTCAATGATATTTGCGGTTTCGATACCTTCGACTGCCTGGCTGTATTCATTGTGGTCAACAAGAATTACGGACTTCGCCACATCATCCATCAGTGAATTCCGGGAAATTGTTCCAAGCAGCCGGCCCTCTTCATCGACCACGCAGGCAGCCCGGTATTTTGAGTTGGAAACGATCTGTTTTACATAGAGAATCGTATCGGTCATCCGCACGGTCGGGACATCCGTCGTCATGATTGTCTCGGCAGGCAGAGTCAGCTGAATCATTTTTGCAACGCCGAATGCGTCGGCATCCGTTGAGATGACGGTGACTCCCTTATTCACGGCAAGATTCAGCAGTCGGTCCCCGACGGGAGCGGAATCGGCAATAATCAGAGCCGCAATCCCTGCAGAAACCAGAGCCAGCTGAATTGGTTCGTCATCTCCGACAACTGCGATATCTTTCTTCGTAATGCGGGAGAGAATCACGTGAAGGGCATCGATTGAGATATACACTGCCCCCTCGAGCATCTCGTGTTTTTTCACGAGCACATTCCCGTGCAGAATGCGGGCTAGTGTGTCTACACTCACCGGAGAAACCGAGAGGGTCTCCATCTTCGTGTTGGAGACATACGCTCTTGCAAGACCATATTCACTCACGAGGCCGATGAGTTTTCCCTCTGAATTGGTTATCGGCAGATTCCGCAGATCATTTGCATCCATCAATGCGATTACGTCTATCGTCGGTGTCGCGGCGTTTGCACTTTCCGGGTGGGTAAAGGGAATATCCGAAACTGAAGGTTCGACATCCAGAACAAGAGCCGGTCCTTCGACGCCGAACTTTGCAAGGGCGAACTTCGTCTCGGCATTCAGATCCCCGCATCGTGCGGCGACATAGGTATCATTTCCGTCCCTATTCAGAAATGCAGCATATCCGATTGCACTGCAAACACTATCTGTATCGGGGTGGCGGTGGCCTATTACATATATGGATTTCAATTCTGCAGCTCCTGACAATATATGAGTATAGTTTGGCGGTCTATTTAATAGTCTTTTTCCGCCTGCATGACAAGGTCACACAAATTATTAAGACATCATACCCCGTATCTAATTGGCATCATGCACAAGGAAGAACTACTTGAGCTTCATCAGATATTTTTTGACATAAAGGTCTACTATGAGTCAATAAATCCTGATCTGAAGTTCCCCCAATACAATGCACTGAAAATCACCCCGGATATGGTAAACCGGAGCAAACTTGAACACAAATATGCTATTTTCATTCTTGGTTCCGAGATTGCCTCGGCTATGAAGGAAATCGAGACTATTTCCTCACGCGGGACGCCATTCCGTATGAAGGAGCTTGCCGAACGTACGCTCAAGGAAATGGAAGCTGAAAAAGAACAATAAAAAAAGGGTGAGTCCCTCTATTTTAGCTTTTTATAAATTCGATGTCGATTACGGTGCAGGTTTTTCCATCACTGCCGATTTTGAGGGTGTTTGTCTGCATGAATCCTGATGCGGCGATGTCGAAGGTCATTTTGTAGTCTCCGTTTTCCAGGAGTGTCCACGTAAAGTTAGACGGCAGTGGTAATCCCATACTTTCTATTGAGACAGTTCCGGTCCCGTCACTTTTGAAGACCAGCGTATATTTGTCATCATCATAGTTCGGGATTGGTTTGTATCCGATCCAGGTCCCGATAATCGGGTCTTCGGTCAGCGGTTTTTGTGTCTGGGTTACGGGTCCGGTTATATTTGAGCTCGTAATACAGCCTGCGGTGCTGAGACAGATGACCAGAAGCCCGGCTGCGAGGAATAAAAGAAGGTGGCGTTTATTCATGAAAGAGAATAGCGCCGGGTATTATTTATATCTTGTTTATCTCCGGCTCTCTTTGTCCTGTCTTATCAGGTAATCGGCGAGCAGTTTCGGAATGGGGGCCGTCATGCAGTGCCAGTTGGGTGTGCCGTTTACTTCGAGAACGGTGTATCCTCCTCCTTCGAGAGGGAGAAGGTCTACGCCGCAGTAATCGATTCCGACAGCGCGGGCCGCTGATTCTGCCGCATCCGCCATGTCTTTCGGGATTTCTACGGCACAACCGGTTCCGCCCTGATGGATGTTGTGCGTCAGGTGTGCCGACTGACGTTTGATTGCTCCGACTGCCTTGTTGTCGATGACGAAAATACGGTAGTCACGATCGTTTTTCACGTATTCCTGCACATAGTACGGCGGCTCCTCTTTGATTTCGTCGGCCGAGTGAAACATATAGATGCCGTTTCCGTCAAAGCCGTAGACCGGTTTGTAGACTGCTTTTCCTCCATGAGCATCGATAAATTTCTGCACAATCTCTTTGCTGTTCGTGAAACAGGTTGCCGGACTCGGTGCTCCGGAACAGATTATTTTGGCCGTTGTGGTGACTTTGCTTGCGCAGGTGGCGATCGAGTCGGTCGAGTTTATCACATGGTTTTCCAGTTCAAGGGCTTTCAGGAGTTCAAACTGAATGCCGTCCTGTTTGATTCCGCATGCCCAGATGGTTTCGCCTGATACCGGAAGATTGAACGGGTCGATTGAGGCAAGGTCGAGTTTCGCATAGGGTACACCCCTCTTCTGGAGTTCAGCCATTACCATTGAGGTTGAATTATCGCTTTGGGTGTCGGTTGGTTTTGGAATTATATGAATCATTAATTTGTGTTTATTGGGCGATGTAATAAGGCTGTCTTATTGATTGCGGGATACGTATTCATGCGGCAAATACGGGCTGCATGAAGGGCGACCTTAGCGGAGGCTGAGGTTGACCGCTTTCAGTGTCCAACCCGCCATCACACGGATAACATAAGATGAATTACCGTATTCATTCTATTCTTTTTTTGTATAGATTTCCTGATGTACTTCGATTTCTTGTATGGGATTCTTTTTGATGGCC
>DAWV01000024.1:21839-62091 GCA_002506085.1 Methanocorpusculaceae archaeon UBA425 | reverse complement strand
GGACAGGGGCGGGGTGAGCCGATTGGCTCGCCCTCAGCGGAGGCGGGGTGGCGACAAAGTCGACGACCTCAGCCGAGCAAGTCAATAGACTTGCGACCAAATCTCTGATTTGCGACCAAGTTTTCAGAGGATACTTGCGAGCAAGCGAGCGAAGCGAGTCGGAGAGCAAACTTTCAGTTTGCTTGGCTGAGGCCGCTCCTTCGGAGAAACCCGCCCCTGCCCCCTTTTCGTGCATTCCGTTGATTTCCGTGGGTTCGGTGTGGGGGCTGGGGAGGTACAACAAACACTCAACCGAATCTCAATATTTTCCGTGTTTCTGTGTGATTTGCGGGTTGGACGCGGAACGCGGACGACCTTAGCGGAGCAAATCTTTGATTTGCGTGTTTCCGTGTTTTCCGTGTGATGATACGGCCATCAAAAAGAATCCCGTACACGAAATCGAAGTACATCCGGAAATTCATACTAAAAAGGAAGAGTATGACTCCGGTAAACTATCGATTCACCCCGCCTCAACTAAGACCAGTCCTATGGATAGGTCCGCAGTCGCAAGTTTCCTTCGAAAACTTGGTCGCAAATGAAAGATTTGGTCGCAAGTCTATTGACTTGGTCGCAAACATTCTGTTTGCTCGGCTGAGGCCGCCACTACGTGGCAGCCCGCCTCAGCTGAGGTCGTCGACTTCGTCGCCACCCCGCCTCAGCTATGGCTGCCCTTTGGGCAGCCCGCGACCACAGGAGGCATACCCCTCCTTTTTGATTGAGAGCGCCCCTGTGTAACTCCTAATGAAAAAAAAGAATTCCGGTTTCAGGAATACATTTCATCGGGAAGGGGACGGATCTTCTGATTCCGACCCTCCTTCACGGAGGCAATTGCCTTTGAGAAATCCTCATCCAGAACACTTGTCCGGTTGTTTCTGATTGCATTCATTCCCGCCTCTACACAGATTGCCATAAGTTCCGACCCGTTCGTATCCGGGGTTTCACGGGCGATTGATTCAAGGGAAACACTCTCTTCCAGATGCATCTTTCTTGTGTGGATGGAAAGAATGGTCTTTCTTCCTTCTTCATCAGGCAGCGGGAACTCGATGATTCTGTCGAATCGTCCCGGACGGAGCAGGGCACGGTCCAGAATATCTATTCTGTTCGTTGCTGCAATGATCTTCACATTGCCGCGGGTATTGAATCCATCCAGTTCGGAAAGAAGCTGCATGAGTGTCCGGTTAACCTCATGGTCTCCTGCGGAGTAGGCATCAGTACTTCGTGATGATCCGATTGCATCAATCTCGTCAATGAAGATAATTGCCGGTGCCTTCTCTCTTGCAAGAGAGAAGAGTTCCCTGACAAGCCGGGCGCCTTCTCCGATATATTTCTGAACAAGTTCGGAGCCGACCACACGAATGAAGGTGGCGTTGGTTTCATGAGCCACCGCCTTTGCGAGGAGCGTTTTACCTGTCCCCGGCGGACCGCAGAGCAGGACTCCTTTCGGCGGTTCGATGCCCACTTTCTCGAACAGGTCAGGCTGGAGGAGCGGCAGTTCAACTGCCTCTTTCAGGAGTGTCATCTGTTTATCCAGACCGCCCACATCTGCATAACTGACCTCGGGAGCTGTTTCGACTTCCATGCCGGTCACAAGCGCATCATATTTATTCGGCAGAACCTCGACGATTACAAATGACTGGGGATGCAGGGCACACTGGGAACCCGGAACCAGATCAGTTTTCAAAACGTTCTCGCTCACTTTTGACAGGAACTGGGGACCGGTCGTACTTCGGACAATTACTCTCCCATCGGAGGCAATCGCTTCAATTGTGCCGATTACGAGAGGAGGGGTGCGATACTGTTCAAGCTCCCCTTTGATTTTTTTAGTCTCACGTTTATATTGATCACGTTCTGACTCTATTGCGGCAGACTGGAGTCTGAGTTGGCGGATTGTTTCACGCAGTTCATAGTTGCGGCCTTCCAGGGCAATATTCGTTTTTCTCAGCTGCGCAAGTTCCTCTGATGAAATTACCGAATCTACGGAGATTGTCTGGGTGACCACATCCGGATTTTCATCCTGCCCTGATTCTGCCATTTTTTAACCCTATGATGGGTATATCAGATGAAGTGATTAATGTATCTTTCGGAATACTATTTTACAAGGTTAACGATTTTGTTTTACAAAAGGGTTCTTCTGAATGGCTGCTTTCTGAGCCCGTATCAGTGCCTATAGGAAAAGGGTTAATGTATCCGAGGGAAAATATGATTAGCGATATACCATGCAGACAGAATATTGTGAGTTATGCGGGGCATCCCTGTCGAAACCAGGTAAGTTGGTGCAAATTGAGGGTGCAAAGCCGATGAGAGTTTGCGATAAGTGTGCCAAACTCGGAACCGAAGTCCAGGGTCCGCGTGCACCTGTTCAGACGTTCGGCAGAGCGGTCATCACCTCCAAGCAGCCTTCGAAGGGCGGTCAGCAGCCTATGCGGAAACGGGATATGTTCGATTATTTAGAAGGCGATATCGTCGAGGATTATCCCCAGCGGATTGCGGCGGCACGTCTGGCAAAGGGATTCACCCAGAAGGATCTTGCTTTCGTTTTGAAGATGCAGGAGGGCGATATCAAGAAGTTCGAGCGTGGAGACCGTATCCCGACAGAGGCTGAGTGCAAGAAACTTGAGAAGGAGCTTGAAATCGTACTTGTCGATAAGGCCGACGGAGATCAGAAAGTCCAGGCGGGCGGCGTTGCAGCAACGACTCTCGGCGATGTTCTCCAGGTTAAGAGGAAGTAATGTCATCGCCTCTGATTCTTGTTAATTTTAAATCATACCGTGAAGGGGCCGGCAATAATGCCGGTCAAATCGCGGAAGCAGCAGAAATTATTATGCAGGAGTCGGGCGTGACTATCGGGGTTGCTCCTCAGTTTGTAGAGCTGCACCCGTTTTGCAAGCATTATGAGATTCCGGTGTATGCCCAGCATATTGATGCGGTGGAAGGGGCGTTCACCGGGAGAATCCCGGCATTTACCGTGAGAGCCGCGGGATGTACGGGTTCTTTGATTAATCACTCCGAACGCAGGCTTACGATTGCGGACATTGAGGCATGTGTCGGGGCGGCGAAGTTCAATCATCTGGAGTCGGTCGTCTGCACAAATAATGCGGCTGTTTCGGCTGCTTCGGCTGCTTTTGCTCCGACATATGTGGCAGTCGAGCCGCCTGAGCTCATCGGTTCCGGGATTTCCGTGGCAAAAGCGAATCCGGATATTATAAGAAATTCGGTCGAGGCAGTTAAACGGGTGAATCCGGATGTCATGGTTCTTTGCGGAGCGGGTATTCAGTCAGGAGAGTGTGTAAAGACGGCGATCGATCTGGGTGCCAGCGGGGTTCTGGTCGCGTCCAGCGTTGTGAAGGCGAAGGATCCGGAGGCAGTGCTTCGTGATCTGGTGTCTTTGTTATAATATAATCTCATAATACTTTTTTAGCCGGGATTTTGTTTGCAGAAAATCTTCTGCGGTTCTATAAAAAAAGGGATGGTTATTCTGCGAAGAGCGGGGCGAGTCCGATTTTCTGCCAGGTCATATCCACTACTTTGAACCAGAGCGTTTTATTCTCCGGGACGAAGACGATCTGGTGGTCTGAGGAGCAGGGGATTCCGTCGAAAACCGTGTGCGTGAATGTCGCTCCTCCGTTTTCATACTGGACATCCCGGATGTCCGCCATGTTCTCTGCATTGATGCTGCCCTTTGCCTCTTCTGCCTGTCTGAGAAGATTGTTGTACCGTATGACCGAGTTTCCCTCAGGGATTATTCCGGTCCACGAGGGGTCTATGAAATGGTTTGCCGCGGCAATGACCCCGTCACCGGTTCGCTGTTTAGTTTCGACGAGCCCTACTTCGTAGACGTATGCGCCGGCCGGTCCCGCGGCATCGATGATTACGGTGCCGCTCGGACGAAGTGCCCGGATGCCTGCGTCGAGTCCGTCAAGGTCCGAGTAGTCGAGCATGAGACCAAAGAAGGCTGCGAGAAGTTCCTGATGATTTTCCGGGTTGGTAAGAGCCAGACCCGATGCGTCGTCGGAGATGTAGAGACCTTTACTATTCATAAGGGTCTCGGGGGCCGCTCCTGCCGGCGAGAAAGTTGCAACGCCGTTGCTTCCGTCGGTCGGGTTGTAGACGGCAAGTACATAATATTGGTTGAACGGTTCGATTTCATCGGACGTGTCCCAGTTTCGTGAGATAACGACGGATCCGTTGACTGTGTAATCGTCCCATGCTGCGAGGTAGGAGCAGCCGTAAGGAGTGGTCAGGTAGAGGATAGGACCATAGTAGAGTATGTATCCGTCGTCTTCAGTCAGACCGGTGACCTCGGCTATGCCGCGGGAGATTTCCCGGACCCTTTCCGGCAGGAACTTTTCGTTATCTACGACCATGGAGCGAATTTCTTCGATGGTGTAGCCTCTGGTCTGGAGTTCATCGGTTATCATCGCATATTCGGCGAGCAGTTCGTCTTTCATGAGGCCGCCATACTGCCGCCCCATCTCCCGGTAGGTTCCGTTGAGGACGATGACGCTGTAATTCCCTGCAAGATAGCGGTCTCCGTTTTCGAAGGAGGATATGAATTGCAGGGAGGGGTTTTCCGAT
The DNA here is from genome assembly GCA_002506085.1 of Methanocorpusculaceae archaeon UBA425. Classification (GTDB taxonomy): domain Archaea; phylum Halobacteriota; class Methanomicrobia; order Methanomicrobiales; family Methanocorpusculaceae; genus Methanocorpusculum. The sequence continues at coordinate 57,477 of DAWV01000024.1, read as the reverse complement.
TCATTTGCCTGGCTGAATAAGGGCGCAATGCATCCGGAAACGAGGATTACCGCAAATAGTCCTGTGATGATGAGGGTTGTTGTGTATTTTCTGGGAATGGTTACACTTCCTGTGGATATTTTGCAGTATTTTCTTTTAAGGTATTTACACTTTATTATCTGTTTTTTTTGGGAGAGTGACAGAGGTCGACCCGCGGTCGCAAAACACTTTGGTGTTTTGCTCAGCTAAGGTCGACCTTTGGTCGACCCGCAGTCACAAGTTTTCGCTTCACTCGAACTTGCTCCGCTGAGGTCGCCCCTTCGGGTCGACCCGCCATCGCAAGTCTCTTTCAGAGCCTTGCTCAGTTAAGAGCCCTACTGTCTCCACAGACTTGGTCAGCCCTTTGGGCTTCCCGCGTCAGTCGCAAGTTTTCATTTCACTCAATCTTGCTCCGCTGAGGTCGCCCCTTCGGGTCAACCCGCAATCGCAAAACACTTTGGTGTTTTGCTCAGCTAAGGTCGACCTTTGGTCGACCCGCTTTCCAAACCATCATACCCTTTCACAGACAACATATTCCCAATATGGTATCTCCGAAAAAATACACTCCCGCAATGGAACAGGTCAAAGCATTCAAGGAAAAATATCCTGACTGTATCCTTTTCATGCGGATGGGTGATTTTTATGAGACATTCTTCGAAGACGCCGTGATATGTGCCCGTGAACTCGACATCGTCCAGACCTCCCGCTCCAAAGACCCCGAAGGAGTCCCCATCCCGCTTGCCGGCATCCCCTATCACGCACTCGACCTCTACCTTCCCCGGATGGTTAGGAAAGGCTACAAAATCGCCATCTGCGAACAGATTGAAGACCCAAAGCTCGCCAAAGGCGTCGTAAAGCGGGATGTCATAAAAGTCGTCACCCCCGGCACGGCTATTGATGCCGACATCATTCCCGGAGCGACCGCCCACTATCTTATGGCACTCTGCCCCGACGCAAAGAAAACCGTAATCGGTCTTGCATTTCTCGATATCACCACCGGAGAATTCTTCGTCAGGGAAATTCCCTTCGAGTCCGGATTCTCGGCACTCTCCACCGAAATCGAGCAGTACAACCCTCTTGAAATCCTCGTGCCCCAGGGTATTCCCTCGGAACTGATTACCTTCCTTGCCTCAACCGGCAAAGTCCTGAGCCCCGCACGCTCCGGCATCTTCGCCGACGGCGTGACTGAACTCAAAACCGCATTCGGCGTCTCCTCCCTCGACGGATTTGACATAAGCTCCCCCGAGTGCACCAATGCCGCGGCTGCAGCCCTTCGCTACGCAAAGGAGACCCAGAAAACCGATCTCCCCCACATTCATGGATTCTCCAGAAAATACAACAACGACGCGATGATTCTGGACGCCATTACGCTCAGAAATCTGGAAATCCTGACCCCGCTTCGCGGTGACCGGAATGACACCACCCTCTTTGGTTTTCTCAACCGGACCAAAACCCCGATGGGGAGCCGCGCTCTCAGAAACGTCGTCACCCGGCCCCTGACCTCGCCGGAAAAAATCAACCGCCGTCTCGACTCGGTCCAGTATTTCACCCGGAAACCCGTACTCCTTTCCACTATCCGAACACTCCTGTCCCGGCTCACCGACATCGAACGGATTGCCGGCAGAATCGCCTATGGAAACGCCTCGCCCCGCGACTTACTCGCACTCACAGCAAGTCTTTGGACAATGCCCGGGATAATCTCGGAACTTGGAGAGGCAGACGGTCTTTTGAAGGAAGAAATCGAAAAAATCCCGGTCTTTACCGGAATCGCGGAACTGATCTCCTCCGCCATCGTCGACGAGCCTCCCCTCGTATACAAAAACGGCGGAGTCATACGGGCAGGATACAACCGGGACCTCGATGAAATCCGGAACATCGTCACAAACGGCCGCGACTGGATAGCCGAACTCCAGCAGGCCGAACGGGAACGAACCGGCATCCGTTCGCTCAAAATCGCCTACAACAATGTCTTCGGATACTATATAGAAATCACGAAGGCAAACCTGGCGCTCGTGCCCGGGGACTACGAACGAAAACAGACCACCGCAAACGGCGAGCGGTTCACCATTCCAAAACTCCGCGAACGTGAAGCGATGATGGCCCAGGCAGATGACCGTGTCCTCGCGCTCGAAGTCTCCCTTTATGAATCTCTGCTGAAAATTCTCGGAGACTCGGTCTCCGATCTCCAGAAAGCCTCCGCCGGAATCGGGGCAGTCGACGTGCTCGCCGCATTCGCCGACCTGTCCCTCTCGGCAAACTATGTCCGGCCCGAACTGATGGTTGGAACCGAGATTCTCATCCGGGACGGACGTCACCCGATTGTGGAAAACACCGTGCCCGGAGGCTACGTCCCGAACGACACGGAAATGAGCTCAATCGGCGATCAGATTCTGATTCTCACCGGAGCAAACATGGCAGGCAAATCCACCTACATGCGAAGCGTCGCCCTGATCTGCATTATGGCGCAGACGGGCTGTTTCGTTCCGGCACGGTTCGCCAGAATCGGCATCGTGGACCGGGTCTTTACCCGTGTCGGCGCATCCGACGACCTCGCCGGCGGTCAGAGTACGTTCATGGTCGAGATGCTGGAACTCGCCAACATTCTGAACAACGCGACCGACAAAAGCCTCATCCTTCTGGATGAAATCGGACGGGGCACGAGCACCGTAGACGGTTATGCAATTGCCCGTTCGGTTCTCGAATATCTGCATGGAAAAGGGGCATCGGGTCCCCGCACGCTTTTTGCCACGCATTTCCATCAGCTCATCAGCATGGAGTCCGAGCTCAAACGTGTGAAAAACTACCACTTCGCCGTGAAGGAAGACCAGCACGACATCACGTTCCTCAGAAAACTGATTCCGGGAGCGACCGACCGGAGTTACGGCATACATGTTGCGAGAATCGCGGGCGTCCCCCAGAAAGTTCTGACGAGAGCCGGCGAACTTCTCCGCCAGGCGCTGACCGAGGACGCATCCGTTGGCGGGAAGAAATACTATACCCAGATGCTTCTCGTGGACGCGGAGGAGCCTGCCCCGTCCCCGGTCGAAGGACGAATCCGGGAAGCCGATCCGAACCAGATGACACCTATGCAGGCATTAATGTTCATCACTGAACTCAAATCGATTCTGGAGAAGAAATGAACAGGATTCATGTTCTCGATGAGGAGACAATCAGCCACATCGCGGCAGGCGAAGTGGTCGAACGGGCGGCGTCAGTCGTCAAGGAGCTCGTGGAAAATGCCGTTGACGCGGATGCCCGGTCGATCCGGATTGAGGTATCCGCGGACACGACCGGGATAACCCGGATCGCCGTCACGGATGACGGTTTTGGAATGAACAGTGATGATGCTTTGCTTGCCTTCCGTCAGCATGCGACAAGCAAAATCTCCCGCCCGGAAGACCTTGACGGAATCACGACACTCGGGTTTCGCGGCGAAGCCCTCGCGAGCATCGCGGCAGTGTCGAAAGTCACGTTCACGACCAAAGAGCGGGGCTCTTCCTCGCCTGAGGCGGCACGGCTCGTCATCCACGGAGGGGAAGTCATTACCCGCTCCGCGGTTGGCGCTCCTGAAGGAACCAGCGTCATCATCGACGGGCTTTTTTATAATACTCCTGCCCGGCGCAAGTTCCAGAAATCGGTTGCGACCGAACTCGCCCATGTTTATGACATGGTCGAGAGACTCGCCCTCTCGAACAGGAACGTGTCGTTTGTTCTCATGTATCAGGGAAAGGAACGGTTCAGGACGTTCGGGACCGGTTCTTATCCGGACGTCATCGCCGGTGTTTTCGGAACAGGGTTTACGCGTGAACTCACGCCGGTTTCGGGTACCTATGGATTAGTTTCAGTTGACGGCTGGATTACGAAACCAGGCTCTGAGATGAAGACGACCCAGACGCGGTTTTATCTCTCGATAAATTCCCGGCAGGTGACTTCACGCCAGCTTCAGTGGGCGATTCGCGAGGGATACGGGACTCTCCTTCCAAAGGGCATGTATCCTGCGGCATTTCTCGACATTACGCTTGATCCCCGCGAGGTGGATGTGAATGTCCATCCGACAAAAAAGGAGGTTCGGTTTTCCCGGGAGAGGGACGTAATGCGTTCTCTGCAGGATGCAGTTTACCATGCCCTGCACGAAGAACGGGTGTTCTCTGGTTCCGCGGAAGAAAAGATCATGACTCTCCCGGCAGAGATTGTCGGTGAGTCCGTTCCTGTGTATTCCCCGGTCAGGGTCAGGAATCTTCCGGCGGCGCCGTTCAAACAGACCGAGAAGCAGCTTCGGAGAACGGAATCGGACGCCCCTGCGGAAACAACTTCATTCGTGCCGGAAGTACTCGGGCAGATCGGAGATACATATATCATTGCGAAGAACGAGACGGGCGATCTGATTGTCGTCGACCAGCATGCAGCCCATGAGCGTATCATGTATGATCAGCTGGTCGCCCGTTCGGCGTCGGCGGATTCCGGGCAGGAGCTCATAGTTCCAATCCCGATTACTCTTTCAAAAAAGGAGATTGCGGTGCTGCCTGACCTTCTCGATGTTCTCGCCCGCGCAGGGTATGTTCTGGAACCGTTCGGCAAGGATGTCTGGATGGTCCGGTCAGTGCCTGTGGTCTCCTCGACGCTCGGCGACCCGGAGGTTATTCACGCAATTATTTCGGAGGCACTTGATGGTGTGGGAAATACCGATGAGGTTTTGGACCGGGTCCTGAAGACGGCTGCCTGTCGTGCTGTCGTAAAGGGAAATACCCCGCTTAATCCAGAAGAGATGCAGCGTCTCCTGCGCCAGCTTATGGCGACGAAATCGCCGTATACCTGCCCTCACGGGAGGCCGACGACAATCGTTCTTTCAAAGTCGAGACTTGCAGGAATGTTTCTGAGAACGTAATCTGAATGAAAATTGCGAGCGAAGGCGGGGACCTTTAGGTCCCTCAGCGGAACAAGTCAGCGACTTGTGATATAGGCGGGGACCTTTAGGTCCCTTAGCTGAGCGAGTTCCTCGCGCCGGTGATTTTCTGTGCAGTCGTATTTCGACTGCACATTAGAAAATCGGCGGGTCGATTCATATCCTCACGGGAGGCCGACGACGATTGTTCTGTCAAAGTCAAGACTTGCAGGAATGTTTCTGAGAACGTAATTACTAAAAAATTACTAAAAAAAAAGGTTAATCTATTTTTGATGCCGGTTTTTCCTCACCCTCGATTCTCAGCTTCTTCGTCTTCCAGCCTCCGCGTGTGTAGAAGAACAGATCGAAGCAGAACATAACGACTGTTCCGCAGACCACCGCATACCAGATATACTGAATCGGGTAGCCGCTGAATGCAAAGAATGCTGAAAGACCTGCCTGTACGATGAGCTGACCTGCAATGGCCGAGTACATTCCGGGGCGTGTCATTCCTGCACCATTCATCGCAAATCCCAATGTCATCGCTATCGCGACGATAAAGTAGGAAAGCGGGACGATCTGCATAAACAGCGTTCCGTCGGCAAGTGACGTGCCTGTGGCTCCGAAGAACTTCAGGAACTCCGTCGCAAAGATCAGATAGACCGCCGCAACAATCATCATGAATACTGCATTGATTATCACTGCATATTTGACGGTTTTCTCTGCCCTTTCAATAGTACCGGCCCCGAGATTCTGACCAACCATCACTGCGACCCCTGTACAAAGACCCATCACGAAAATGAGTCCCATCATATCCAGACGCAGACATATGCCGTATGCCGCGACCGCGGCAGTTCCATAAACGGCGATAATCGCGGTCATGGAAAGGAAGGCCACGCTCCTGATACCGCTCTGGATTGCTGAAGGTACAGCGATTACTATAATATCCCTGATAAGCTTTGGTTCGAACGTCCACTTTTTCGGGAACCTGACCGGACTGTTTTTTCTCGACGGCAGAAGATACATCACGCCGATTAAGAGAAGCACACCGATTGCCCGTGAAATGAGGGACGCATAGGCAGAGCCCGCAATCCCGAACGCCGGAATGGATCCGGCAAGACCCTGGATCAGCGTAGGATTAAGGGCGATGTTCACAACATTGACCGCGAGCATCACATACATGGGGGTCTTTGAATCCCCTGTGCTCTGGAAAACCGTTGTGAGTGTCATCAGAATGACCATCACAAACAGACCCATCAGCATCGGGGTAAGGAATCTGGAGCCTTCCGCCGCGACATCCGGAAACGCTCCCATCAGAAGAAGCAGATTCTCTGAAAAGAAAAATCCTATCGCCGCAAGAATCGCTGAAAATCCCAGTGCCAGATACAGAGAATGCAGCAGGATTACCTGGATACGTTCATACTTCTCCGATCCGTATGCCCGTGATACGAAGGCAGCCGTCGCCGTTACGATTCCAAAAATCACCGTTGTCAGAACCATGAGTACCATGATACTCATCGTCCCCCCGGCGATGGATACATCACCCAGTTTGCCGATGAAATACATATCGACAACCTCCAGCACGCTCTGAAGAAGGTTGCTGATAATAATCGGCAGTGCCACTATTAACAGGGCTTTCCCGACCGGTCCTTCCGTAAGGAAATTGCCGGATTTATTTATTGTCACAATATCATAATTAAGGGAGGGTAATTGTAATAAAAACTGTGTATTTAAAATGTGGGAATGCCCGGCATTCCGCGCAAAAAAAGAATCAGCGGGATTCGCGGTCTTCCTTATCTGTTGGACAATCCTTATCCTTCTTTTTCAGAAACGATACCACATCGCGGTCTTCACGCCCGAGATAAATCATTGCGACCGTAAGTCCCAATATCACAATCGTCGTGCCGATGATATCCATAAATGTCAGATTCGTAACTAAAAGTCTTCTAACCATCGTCGTGACGCCCGCGATAAGAATCGGTCGTACAAGTACGCGCCCGGCACGTACATATGACTGTACCATGTCAATCAGCGTCGCGATAACGATGATTAATAAAATCCCCTGTAAAACATTGGTGAGGGCAAGCTGCGTCGGATTTTCCAGCGCAAGACTAATCATTTTCAGCGTCTCAGTTGCGCCAAGAAGGGCCGTAATAACTAAAAGAACCGCAATAAGGAGGTATATCGCAATCGTAACCAGACTGCAGCCTTTCACCAGAATCCGCTGGATTCTTGGAAACATATCCATATCTGCCATATCAAGTAGAATACTGTTCCCTTTCCTAGTCAATAAAACAATTCCCTATCCCTGTCAGACCCCGTCGAATCAAACCGGTATCTCTATATCCGGAAAAGGATTATTTAATTAGCGCAGTTTCATAAGAGAAACAGCAAAGGTCAGTAAATCAGGCGATTACTGATTCGAATCCATCATCACCATACATTCCTTAGTGGGAACAACAATGGACATACAGAAACGTTATCTTTATATGTTCATAAGTCATTCTATTACCGCTGTTTCCCAGTGAGACAACAAGGGCCAGTAGATCAGTCAGGCAGATCGTCGGACTTTTAATCCGCAGGTCGGGGGTTCAAATCCCTCTTGGCCCGCTTCACGCCTTCGGGTTTTTTGACAAAGGAAAATGCTCACAGCATTCCTTATCTCATTTTATCCAAAGCGTGTATCATCCCTTAACCACTCCACCGGCGAATGTAATCCCATTGGGCCATTCACAAGCCAAAGAACCAGACTTTTAAAAAATGAGACAGCTACCTGACATAATCAGCAGCAAGACACCGTATTCACAACGAATCTGATTAGGAGCTACATGACAAGACTAAATGTATTACTGCATGAGATGGTCCCTGACCATCAGATCATGACAGAGGAAGACGTAACAACTCTCCTTGCAACCTTCGATATCACGGAAGATCACCTTCCAAAAATCTATCATGATGACCCGGCTGTAAAAGCCTGCGGCGCGAGACCCGGCAATGTTATCAGGATCATCAGAAAAAGCCAGACTGCAGGTGAAGCGACATCCTATCGCCTCGTAGTGAGACGGCCGAAGAAATAACCGGAGGTAAAAATCATGATTGACAGAAGTGTATTATCAGGCGCGTACTTTTCACAGGAACATGTTGCCCGCCACCAGCTGGATTCTTATAACAACTTTGTCCAGTATAACCTCCAGAAAGTCGTAGACGAACAGCGAATCGTCGAGACCGAAATCGTTAACAGAGGTAAGAATCAGGAAGCCGTTTGGGTTGAACTGGGAAAAATACGTGTTGAAAAGCCGATCGTCAGAGAAGCCGACGGTTCCCAGAGCAAACTCTACCCGACCGAAGCGCGTCTCAGAAATCTTTCCTACGCCGCGCCGATGATTCTTGAAATGACCCTCCACCAGGGCGATAAGACGTATCCTGTCCAGGAAACCACCATCGGCCAGCTTCCGGTAATGATCGGCAGCCAGGTCTGTAACCTGTGTGGTCTCACCCTCGCAGAAAGAACCGAACAGGGCGAAGACCCGTGTGACCCCGGGGGATATTTCATTGTAAACGGAACCGAGCGTGTCCTCATGACACTCGAGGATCTCGCAAGCAATAAAATCATGACCGAGTTCACCGAGAGATACAATGAACAGATTCACGTCTCCAAAGTGTTCTCCCAATATAGAGGTTACCGCGCCCTTGTGGTCGTCGAGAAAAATAAAAAGAACCTCCTTGACGTCTCCTTCCCGAGCGTTGCCGGTCACCTTCGTTTTGTCGATTTAATGCGTGCTCTTGGAATGGAATCCGATGAACAGATTGTATCTGCCGTCTCACTTTCCGAAGATGTGTTAACCTACATGATGCAGAACCTCGAAGAGAGCGAATGCGCCACCTCCGAAGACGGTGTCATGTATGTCGGTAAGAAACTTGCACCGAACCAGACAAAGGATTACCAGAGAAAACGCGCCGAGTTCGTTCTCGACAGCTATCTTCTCCCGCACCTGAACTACCTTATCCCGAGCCCGTTAAAACCCGGGGACGAAGGCTACGAAGTATATGCCAAGGATGTCCGTCTTGCAAAAGCCGAGTTCCTCGGACGGATGGCGGAAGCCTGTTTCGACCTAGCCCTCAATAAAAGGAGAATCGATGACAAAGATCATTACTCCAACAAACGGCTGAAACTTGCAGGTGACCTGATGGAGGATTTGTTCCGTATTTCCCTGAACAGACTTACCCGTGATGTCAAATACCAGCTTGAACGCGCGAGCATGAGACACCGGGAACTTGCCATTGGTACCGTCGTACGTGCTGATGTCCTGACCGAACGTCTTATCCACCCGCTTGCAACAGGAAACTGGGTTGGCGGACGGACCGGTGTCTCCCAGCTTATGGATCGTGTCGACCACATGTCAGTCATCTCCCATCTGCGCAGAGTCATCTCTCCGCTGTCCAGGTCCCAGCCCCACTTCGAGGCCCGTGATCTTCACCCGACCCAGTGGGGTCGTATCTGTCCGTCCGAAACTCCGGAAGGACCGAACTGCGGTTTAGTGAAAAACTTTGCCCAGCTGGTTGAAATCAGCAAAGGAACCGACGAGGTCGAAATTCTTCACGTGATTCAGGGAATGAAAATCCAGCCAATCAGGAGCGAATAAAATGGAAAAGAAAATGGCAGCACGTGTATTCGTGGACGGCGCTTTGATTGGTAAAGTCGACGACGCGGTTGGATTTACGAAAAACTTCCGGCAGATGCGAAGAGCCGGACAGATTTCAACAGAAGCCAATATTTCATATAAAGATTACAGTAACGAAATCGTCATCAATACCGACCGGGGGCGTGCCCGGCGCCCGCTGATTGTCGTGGAAAACGGTGTCCCCGCAGTCAACCCCGAAGATATTGAACAGGTACGTTCAGGCGCAGAAGATTTCATGGCGCTTGTTCACCAGGGTAAAATCGAGTTCATCGATGCAGAAGAGGAGGATGACCTCTATATTGCAGTTGAGGAAAAGGAGTTAACCGCGGAACACACTCACCTTGAAATCGATCCGTCCCTTATTCTTGGAATAGGAGCCGCACACGTTCCGTTCCCGGAACACAATGCATCTCCGCGTGTCACCATGGGTGCAGGTATGATAAAACAGGCACTGGGATTTGCCCAGGCAAACATGAAGCTCCGCCCGGACACCCGTGGTCATATGCTTCACTATGCCCAGGCACCAATGGTCCACACGCAGGCATCCGAGCTTATCGGATCCGATAACCGTCCCCAGGGTCAGAACTTCGTTGTCGCAATTCTCTCCTACGAAGGATATAACATTGAAGATGCACTGATTTTCAACAAAGCCTCGGTCGAGCGCGGAGTCGGTCGTTCCCACTTCTTCAGAACCTATGAAGGAGAGGAACGCAGATATCCCGGAGGACAGGTCGACAGAATTGAAAGACCTGATGAGGATGTCCTTGGTTCCCATGGAAGCGGATCCTACGCAAACCTCGATATCGACGGAATCATTAATCCGGAAACCGTCGTCAGCGAAAAGGATGTTCTCATTGGTAAGACCTCCCCGCCGCGTTTCCTTGAAGAGCCGACCGGAGAACTTATCGCCGTTGAAAAACGCCGGGATACCTCCGTTACTATGAGAAGTAACGAGACAGGTATCGTCGACACGGTCATCGTTACCGAATCGGAAAACTCCTCCCGTCTTGTCAAAGTCAGAACCCGTGACCTCCGTGTCCCGGAAATCGGTGACAAGTTCGCATCCCGTCACGGTCAAAAAGGTGTCTGCGGTCTTATTACCCCGCAGGAAAACATGCCTTTCACCGCTATGGGAATAGCCCCCGACCTTGTTATCAACCCGCACGCAGTCCCGTCACGTATGACCATCGGACATATGCTTGAAATGATCGGCGGTAAAGTAGGATCTCTCGAAGGTTCCCGTGTAAACGCCACCTCATTTAGAAAGACCCAGGTCCAGAAGATCTTCGACTCGCCCTTTGCCCAGCAGCGTCTCCTTGACGACAAGGAAATCGGAAAAGACGTCAAAGCCGACAAACTGACCCGTGAACAGGTCTTGCGACACCAGCTCTCCGAAGCAGGTTTCGCCCACAATGGCCGTGAAGTCATGTACGATGGCATCACCGGCCGCAGATTCCAGGCAGATATCTATATCGGTGTCATTTACTACCAGAAACTGTACCACATGGTCTCCACCAAGATGCACGCAAGATCCAGAGGTCCTGTCCAGGTTCTTACCCGTCAGCCGACCGAAGGACGTGCCCGTGAAGGAGGTCTCCGTTTCGGTGAAATGGAACGTGATGTAATGATTGGTCATGGAGCCGCCATGGCACTCAAAGAACGTCTCCTTGACGAATCCGATGCAGTGAAAGAGTGGGTATGTGCCCGCTGCGGTATGGTCGCCATGTATGACGCAAAGCAGAAGACGACGAGATGCCTCGCCTGCGGTGCCGAAACCGATATTTACGAAGTAGAAATGAGTTACGCATTCAAACTTCTCCTTGATGAAATGAAAAGTATGGGTATAGCCCCGAGACTGAGACTGGAGGATATGGTATGACCTCTCCAAAGAAAATCGGAAGAATCGAGTTCGGTATTCTCTCTCCGAAAGCAATCCGTGACATGAGTGTATGCAAGGTCATCTGGCCTGATACCTACGACGACGACGGATTCCCCTACCCGAAAGGGCTCATGGACCCGAGTCTCGGTGTCATTGACCCTGGTCTGCGCTGCAAAACATGTGGTCAGAAACAGGGTGACTGTACCGGTCACTTTGGTCACATCGACCTCGCGAAACCGGTCATCCATGTAGGATACACCCGTTTAATCCGGAAACTGCTCCGTGTCACCTGCCGGCAGTGCGGCAGACTTCTTCTCGACAAAGAAGAAATCGCCGCCTTCTCCGCCCTTGAAGACGATCCTTACTCCGCTGAAACCATCGGAGAAAAGGATATCAAAAAGGAACGCATCTGCCCGTACTGCGGTGATCAGCAGTTCAAGATCAACTTCGAGAAACCTACCTCCTTCGTCGAAATCGTTACCGAAATGGGTGAAGACGGTAAGGTTCACAAGTCAGAACACAAACTGACCTCTGCAGACATCCGTGAACGCCTTGAAAAAATACCGGATGACGACCTCCGTCTTCTCGGTATCGACCCTGAAGTTGCAAGACCCGAATGGACAGTACTCACCGTTCTTCCGGTCCCGCCGGTTACGGTCCGTCCGTCGATTATTCTGGAAAACGGTCAGCGTTCAGAGGATGACCTGACCCACAAGCTCGTTGATATCATCAGAATCAACCAGCGGTTCAAGGAAAACCAGGATGCCGGCGCCCCCCAGCTCATTATTGAAGACCTGTGGGAGCTGCTCCAGTACCATGTTACCACCTACCTCGACAACGAGGTCGCAGGATGCCCGCCGGCAAGACACCGGTCCGGCAGACCGCTCAAGACCCTGTCCCAGCGCCTGAAAGGCAAAGACGGCAGATTCCGCGGATCCTTATCCGGTAAACGTGTCAACTTCTCGGCACGTACCGTCATCTCACCTGACCCGAACCTCTCCATCGGTGAAGTCGGTATCCCTCTTGCAATTGCAAACGAGATGTCCATCCCTGTCCGGGTAACCAGACAGAACATCGAAGATATGCGTGTTCTGATCCGTATCGGTCCGAACAGACCAACCCTCAGGGACCCATGCGGTGCAAACTACATCAACAGACCAGACGGTCGCCGTATCCGGCTCATCGCCGGTGAAGGCGGAAACTGCGACACCGTGGCTGAAATGATTGAGCCCGGCTGGAAGATTGACAGACAGCTCCGTGACGGAGATATCGTTCTGTTCAACCGTCAGCCGTCTCTTCACCGAATGTCCATCATGTCCCACCATGTCAAAGTCATGAACGGCAGAACGTTCCGGCTTAACCCGGCAGTATGTCCGCCGTACAACGCAGACTTTGATGGGGATGAAATGAACCTGCACGTTCCTCAGACCGAGGAAGCCCGTGCAGAAGCCGAAATGCTGGTCGCCGTTCAGGAAAACATTCTCTCACCCCGTTTCGGCGGTCCGATCATCGGCGGTCTCCACGACCACATCTCCGGTATGTTCCTCCTGACCAATCAGGTGAAATGGTACACGAAGAGCGAGTTCCTCTATCTCCTGAAATACACGGAAATGGAACACCTCCCGACCCCGGGCAAAATAGAAAACGGTATCCCGTACTGGAGCAACAAACAGGCCTTCTCAGAAATTCTGCCAAAGGACATCAACATGTTCTACAAGGCAACCTGCTGCAGAAACTGCGATCCATGTACAAAAGACACCCACTGTCCGAACGATGCCTTCGTCAGAATCGTCGACGGCGAACTTCTCACGGGAACTATCGATAAGAAATCCGTCGGTGCAATGGATGGAGCAATTCTGAATAGAGTTCTCCGTCTCCACGGCACCCAGCGTGCAAAAGAGTACATTGATGACCTGACGAAACTTGCCATCCGTGCAATCATGCTTTACGGATTCTCCTATGGTATTAATGATACCGACCTCGGTAAAGAGGAATACAAACAGATCCGTGATGTCCTGAACACTGCCGAAGGAGACGTTGCCAACCGTATCAATATCTTCGAACAGGGGCACTTAGAGCCAATGCCCGGCAGAACGCCGGAAGAGACCCTTGAAATGCAGGTCATGAAAGAATTAGGAAAAGCCCGTGACCGGACCGGTGATATCGCATCCCGCCACTTAGGTTTCGAAAATTCCGCCGTGGTCATGGCCGTTTCCGGTGCCCGTGGTTCCATGCTTAACATGGCACAGATGGCAGGTTGTATCGGTCAGCAGGCAGTTCGTGGTGAGCGTATCACCCGTGGTTACGAAGACCGAACCCTTCCTCACTTCAAACGCGGTGACAAAGGAGCCGGAGCCCACGGATTCGTCCGTAACTCCTACAAATCCGGACTTACCCCGACCGAATTCTTCTTCCACGCAATCGGTGGTCGTGAAGGTCTGGTCGATACCGCAGTTCGTACGTCCCAGTCCGGTTATCTCCAGCGCCGTATGGTCAACGCACTTCAGGATCTGAAAGTCGCCTACGACGGAACCGTCCGCAGTACCGGTGGAAAAATCATCCAGTTCGTCTATGGCGAAGATGGAACCGACCCGGCAAAGTCCGCATCCGGTCTGCCGGTCGATGTAAGAGGCATTGCCGAAACCGTCCTCAGGGAGGAGATCTGATATGGCACCAATAAAAGGAATAGATGACGACATGAACGAAATGCCCGAAGACGATTTATTCAGCGCATCCGCCAATGTCTTCAACATGCCGGATGAAGAGCTGATTATCACCCGTGAAAAATCAGTCGAGGTATCCGAGGACGTATCCGATTCATCTGAAGACGATGTCATCGTCGAAGAAAAACCCCGGAAAACCTCCCGGAAGAAATCCCTGAAAGCCAAGGTAGATGACGCTCTTGAGGAAACCGATGACGAGGATTCCGATGAAAAGAAGCCCCGGGCAAAGAAAGCAAAAAAGATTGAAGAGATCATCGTTGTTCCCGAAAGTCCGATTGCCATGGAACTCCATACCTGGAATCTTCCGAAGACCCTCTTCGAACAGGTGAGAAACTGGCTCGAAAGCAAATCCGAAGAACAGCTTGCGGAAATCGATCTCGTCAGCCTGAAGTCGCGGGTAAGAAGACTTGTTGATGAGAACATGCCGGTCTCCACGACCACTGAACTCACCAAGATTCTTACGGCAAAGCACGATGAAGGCAAGGAAGTCTCCGACGAGAACTTCGAGAAAATCATCGATAAAATCAATGCCGAATATGAACTCACCCGGGTTCAGCCCTGTGAAGCTGTCGGCATCAACGCAGCCCACTCAATCGGTGAACCAGGTACCCAGATGACCATGCGTACTTTCCACTACGCAGGTGTGGCGGAAATCAACGTTACCCTGGGTCTTCCTCGTCTCATCGAAATCATGGACGCCCGAAAAGAGCCTTCCACGCCGACGATGACTATCTATCTCGACAAGGATTACCGTGAGAGCCGTGATAAGGCACGTGAAGTCTCATGGAAAATCGAAGCCGCCCCTCTCCACGAATTCGGTGATATCGAAACCGACATCGCCGACATGTGCGTTCTCGTCCAGATCAACAAAGAAGTCTGTAAGAAACGGAAGATCTCCGTATCCGAGATCCTCTCCCGTGCCCCGCAGAAAATCAAAGACAAGCGTCACTACCGTGATTTCGAAACCGAAATCGATGAGGAGAATGGTATCTTAAAGTTCCTGCCGAAAAACGAGGACTCATACCAGAACCTCTTCCAGCTCGCCGAACATGTCCGTCAGGTCATTGTTCAGGGTATCGACGACATCATCCGGGTCGTTGTCCGTAAGGAAAACGATGAATACATTCTCCATACCGAAGGTTCCGACCTGAAAGATGTCTTCGAGATCGAGGGTGTTGACTGTACCAGAACACGTACAAACAACATCTCCGAAATTGCCAACACGCTTGGTGTTGAAGCCGCCCGCTCGGCAGTCATCTACGAAGCATTCTCCACGCTCAAAGAGCAGGGTATCTCCGTCGATCTCCGTCATATCATGCTTGTCTCGGATATCATGTGCATGGACGGGGAAGTCAAGCAGATTGGTCGTCACGGTATTGCAGGTGAGAAAGAATCGGTTCTTTCCCGTGCAAGTTTCGAAGTTACCGTCAACCACCTGCTGGATGCCGCCGTAGCACACGAATTCGATGAACTCTGCGGTGTTACTGAAAACGTCATTGTCGGTCAGCCGATCAACCTCGGTACCGGCGATGTAAAACTGACGGTTCGCCGTGTGGCACCCCAGTAATCTTTTTTTTTACTATGCAAGTCCCTGAACTTCTTTCTCCCGCAGGTTCGCCTGATGCTTTAAAAGCCGCAGTATATGCCGGCTGTGACGCCGTGTATCTCGGCGGAAAAATATTCGGGGCACGTCAGTATGCCGCGAATTTCTCAAAAGAGGAACTGGTAACCGCCGTCCGGTTTGCTCATCAGTACGGGGTGAAGGTTTACGTTACCGTAAACACGCTCGCCTACGACGACGACCTCCCTATAATCGCTGAATATCTCCAGTTCCTTTCAGACTCCGGTGTCGATGCAATATTAGTGCAGGATGTCGGTATTCTCTCGCTTGCACGGGAAATCGTCCCCGACCTTCCCCTTCATGCAAGTACCCAGATGACTATCCATAACAGTGCAGGAATCCGTTTCGCCGCAGAACACGGCATTTCCCGCGTGGTTCTCGCACGGGAACTCCCGCTAGCCGATGTGAAAACCATCGCCGAAACTGCGAGAGAGGTCGGCGTCGAACTCGAAATCTTCGCCCACGGAGCTTTATGCTATGCATACTCAGGCCAGTGCCTCTTCTCCTCGGTCATCGGGGGACGGAGCGGAAACCAGGGTGCCTGTGCCCAGCCGTGCAGAAAACCCTACACGCTTCTTGCGGATAACGAAGTCATTCCAAACCAGGGCAATTATGTATTATCCCCGCGTGATCTCTGTCTCTATCCGTATCTTGCGGAAATCTGCGGCGCCGGCATTTCTGCAATCAAAATCGAAGGACGGATGAAGTCCCCGGAATATGTGGCAATCGTCACCGATGCCTACCGCCGGGCGCTCGATATCATCGCTGAAGGAAAAGAATTCGTTCCCGACCCCGACACAATGGATGACCTTGCATTTGCCTTCAACCGCGGATTTACCAAAGGATATATCCTGGGTGATAAATGGGGTACGTTCATCAATCCCAAAAAGCCCGATAACCGCGGAGTCTATGCCGGGTATGTGTCCGGAACTGACGAATCCCGGGGCAAGGCCATTGTCAAAATCGAAGGACCGGTGCCGGACACCGGAGATGGTCTGGTGTTCCGGTTCGGCGACCGTGAATCTGGGTTCGCCCTGAACAAAGAGCCGTATATCTTCCCTGAAGGGGACGCCTATAAGATTCCGGCGCCGGACGATGTCGTTGTCGGAAGCGAACTCTGGATAACCCGCCGGATGAAAACCGAACGGAAAGCCTCGGCGATTATTTCCAAACCGGCTGCCGGAAGAATCCTCCTCGACATCACCGTGTCCGTGGATGAAGAGGGAAAGCTGACCGTTTCCTCGGGAAATGTCGAGACCAAATCCGAAATCCCGATGTTGTATGCTTTGAAAAAGCCTGTTACGCAGGAGTCCGTCGAGGCACAGATGAGAAAAACCGGCGGAACGCCGTTTGTCATCAGAACTCTTTCGATGGAGTATGACGGGACGAAGTTTCTGCCGATGGGTGTCATAAGCGATTTACGCCGGAGATTCCTGGAAGAGGTCGCCCGGTCACGTCTGGAACCGGTGCCCCGGACAAAGCGTGATTATGTCGCAAAGGAATCCGCCGTGCCTGAGAGGACAACGCCGGTCGTCCAGATTTATACCGACTCGGTCATCGGAGCAAAAACAGCATATTCTGCCGGTGCGGGACAGATTGTCTATGAAGGGACCGAAGAGATTTATGATATTCCGATAATCTATAAACTTCCAAGAATCGTTCAGGAGCACGAGTTCGCAGAATCCGTTATGAAAATCCCCTTAAGTGCCGCCGGTGTGATGGTTGACGGCACGGGTGCGGCGGGGCTCATCAAAGGCTTTCCGAAGTACGGCGGTTCCGGTCTGAATATCACGAATGCCCGTTCTGCAATGACGTATGGAAAGACCTGCCGCCAGGTCTGCCTATCGCCGGAGCTTTCCGGCAAGCAGATCAGAACCCTGATGGAGCAGCTTTCCGCCTATGCTCACCCGCCGAAGACCGAGGTCATCGTGCAGGGCAGTCTTGAGGTGATGATTACCGAGAACTGTATTCCGGCAACGGCGCAGGGATGCCGGAGCTGCAGTCAGTCCTGGGCTCTGAAGGATAAGACGAACCGGATTTTCAGAATTTGGACTGATCCGCAGTGCAGGACTCATATTCTGAATGCGTCCGAGACCTGTCTCATTGAGTATGTCGGCAAGCTTGCGTCCGCCGGCGTGTCGGTTATTTCGATTGATGCACGGGGTCGGAGTCCCGAATATATCAGACGGATGGTGGCGATTTATACGGCTGTTGTTGACGGGACAGGCGATCCGAAAGAGCTGAAAGAGCAGATAAAAGATATTGCGTCCGGCGGGATTACGGCAGGACTTTATCTCCGCGGCATCGTGAGAGAATAATCCATTTCTATTTTTTAGTATAATTATCGTATATTTGTGTGTGTAACACTCTGTTTCCAGGTTAAATCTGATATTATATGCTTATTGTCAAAAGTACAAACCGAAAGGGTTTAGTATGGATAGTTGGTTAAAGTATACCCTTGCATGCGTGTTAATAATGTGCGGAATAATCTGACAGAAAAGGATCCTCTGCTATCCTCTTCACAGTATAGATGCCTGATTAC
Organism: Methanocorpusculaceae archaeon UBA425; assembly: GCA_002506085.1. GTDB lineage: Archaea > Halobacteriota > Methanomicrobia > Methanomicrobiales > Methanocorpusculaceae > Methanocorpusculum. The sequence goes on along the minus strand of DAWV01000024.1, from coordinate 39,130 downwards.
GTTTTTACTATTCTTTTTATCTGTCTCACTTTTCTGCGGCCCGGTTACTGCTCATTATATTCTGGTCTCGAATGCGCAGGAATTATCTGATGCACTCAATGCAACGGGTATTGGTGACGCTTCGTATGTAGATGCAGATGGTAAAGTTGTTTTGTATAAGAATATTACCCTACCTCAAACCATCATCATCAGTACAAATGGGGAGGAACTCATTTTAACAACAACACCCGATGCCTCCCATACTATTTACCGCGGTGAATCAGAGCAACTTTTTGATATATCACGGAATAGTAGATTTATTCTGGAAGGTTCCGGGGAATATTTCATAATTCTTGATGGCAATAGCTCATTTTATCCTGATTGTGTCAGTCCTCTTATTTATTTAGTAGAATGTACACTTGAGTTGCGTAACGGCTCTTTGCTGCGAAACAATCATGCTCAGCATGGTGGTGGAGTATTATTAGCTGAATCTAATCTCACGATATCAGGGGGGATTATTCAGGATAATGCTGCATCTCTCAATGGCGGCGGAGTTTACAGCTCGACTGCTGGTAATCATATTCAATTTTCCTCCGGATCTATCTCAGGAAATACTGCGAACGATGGGGGAGGGGTGTATTTGCAGGCGGGTGAATTAAATGTATCTTCAGGTTCGATTTCAGGAAATACCGCGACAAATAACGGCGGTGGTGTTTATCTGCAAATGGGAACTCTCTCTCTCTCCTCAGGGACTATCTCTCGAAATACCGCGACGAATAATGGCGGTGGTGTTTATCTGCAAACGGGAAATTTCTCTCTTTCCTCAGGGACTATCTCGGAAAATTCTGCAGGGATGATTGGAGGCGGCGTTTATATCGATATTACCAGTTCGTATCCGTGCACTGTTAACATATCTGGAGGTACTATTGATCAGAATAGAGCAGATTATGTGGGTAATGATGTCTATTATCCCGGGAATAATCAGAAATTTCTGTATCTCTCCGGTGAGGCTCAAGTTAATGATCTGTATCTTCGTTCAGGGATAATCAACATCTCACAACCGTTTACAGAGACCGGGGGTATTAATCATCTTTTCATAGTGTCCGGGCGGGCTGGTCATATTTTCGCTCACTTAGATTATTATTCAAGTCCATCAGATATTTTTGATCTTACTGCCATACAGCTGAACTCCACACAGGAATCGGGGTGGTCTATTAACCAGTCAGATGCCAATCTTTATCTTCTGAAAAACATCTCCGCTCTTTACATCAACTATAGATCCATTCTCCCTTATACCGGGAATGAACAGGTGCTACGTGTATCTTTACGTGATGCAGGTTATCTTCTTACGGCTGGTCATGATTATATCATCAGTGGAAACACAGGAACATTGATCGGGGATTATTATTGCACGATTCAGGGAATCGGCAATTATTTTGGAACCTCGGCACCGGCATGGAGTATTGATCGAGCCGCTCCTACCGAGAACGATCTTAATTTCTCATTAGACTCTGTCAGGTATGACGGTTCTGCCCATCCCGTCTCTGTTACCCCGAATGATACCGTCCTAGGACTTGGCTCCCTGACGGTCTATTATAATAACAGTTCTGCCGCTCCTGTTTCTGCCGGTGATTATCCCATCTCCGTTGAAATCGAAGAGGGTGCGAATTATACTTCCGCCGAGTTTGGTCTTGGCACCTTCTCTCTCAGCAAAGCTGCTCCTACTGTGAACGATCTTGATTTTTCATTAGCCTCTGTCACGTATGACGGTTCTGCTCATCCCGTCTCTGTTACCACGAATGATACCGTCCTCGGACTTGGCTCCATAACGGTCTTGTATAATTCCATTACTGCCGCTCCGGTTTCTGCCGGTGATTATATCATCTCCGTCCAGATCGTGGAGGGTGCGAATTACACTTCCGCCGACCTTGTGCTTGGCACGTTCGTCATCTCTCCAATATATGTCCCACCCTCAGATGACGATGATGATGAGGATTATGCATACCCAACGCAAACATCCTCATCTACTTATATAGTGAACACCAGTTCTACTCCTACTGTGACCCCAACCACGAATCTCAGCTCCACTCCGGCTTCCACTCCTGCGGTGAAAGCCACCTTTATTCCAACACCTGTTGCTTCGGAATCAAATGCTTCCTTCCCCTCAATCGGTATTATGGGAGGAATTGTATTGGCAATTCTTGTGGTAATTGGCGGCGGCATCCTCTTTATTCGAAGAAAAGTGTAAGGAATCTCCTTTCCTTTTCTCTATAATCCGGTTCGTTTTATTTTTTCATATTAAAAACCATACGACCTTTTCGCCGGACGAATTCCGCCAGATATTTTACATTGAAAAACATTATACTATTAAGTTATGAAAAAAGTCGGGAAGAGTAGCACCAAAACGACACGTCTCTACCACACTCTTCAGAAACGTAAACGTCTGGTCCTCCTCACTCTCGCCGCGATTCTCATCCTCTCCTCCATACTTGCCACCGGAATCGGCTCGGTCTACATCCCTCCGCTGGATGTTCTCGCGGTATTCGGGCACGCCCTTTTCCCCGACCTCATCTCATCGCCGGATAACGGCATGGCAGACCTCATCGTCCTCAGTTTCCGGCTTCCGAGAATTCTCCTCACCATCCTCGCCGGCGTCGCCCTGGCAACCGCCGGAGCCGTAATGCAGGGGCTTCTCCGGAACCCGCTCGTCAGCCCGTTCACCCTCGGTCTCTCATCCGCTGCCTCCTTCGGGGCTGCTCTTATGATTGTGCTCGGACCTGCTATCTTCGGAACATTATTCGCCGGCACGATTCTTCTTGCCGGGGTCACCTTCTCCGTCAAATCCGTTCTCCTCATCTTCTCCGCCTTTATCTGCGGCTGGCTGAGCGTAATTCTCGTCTACTTCATCTCAAGAACGAAAAACACCTCCCAGGCAATAATGATTCTCGCCGGAGTGGTCATCGGATACCTTTTCCAGGCAGGACTCCTCGCTCTCAAATATATCTCCAACGACGACGCCCTCAGAGAAATCGTCACCTGGCTCATGGGCGGCATGTGGGGTGCAACCTGGCCGACGATTGTCATTCTACTCCCGATAGTCCTCGTATGTTTCATCCTCATCGAATGCAGGGCATGGGACCTGAACACCCTCTCCGGCGGAGACGATGTTGCCAAAAATCTCGGCATCAATGTCCAGCGTTTCAGAATCTCCGGTCTACTGATAGTCAGTTTCGCTGCCTCGGCATGCCTTGCCTTTACCGGAATCATCGGATTTGTCGGACTCATGGCGCCGCATATCTGCCGCATGCTCATCGGCAATGATTACCGGTATCTTCTTCCGGCATCGGCGCTTCTCGGAGCCCTTATCCTCCTCATATCCGACACCGTCGCCCGGGTCATATTTGCGCCGATCGAGATTCCGGTCGGCATAATAATGTATATCCTCGGCGGACTCTTCTTCCTCTTCCTCATCACCAGAGGACACGGGAGGTATCTCGCATGAATATTTCGATAGAGCATGTCTCGCAGAAATACGGCAGTCACGTTGTCCTTCATGACATAGATTTCAAAGCAGAATCCGGCGAGGTCCTTGCACTTCTCGGACCGAACGGTTCGGGAAAATCCACGCTGATAAAAACAATCGCCGATATTCTCACGCCTGCCGCCGGCATGATAAAAATCGACGGAACCGACCTGCGGGGAATCGACCCGATCGACCGGGCGAAGATGATCGGTTATGTTCCGCAATATTTCCATTATACCCCGTTTACGACAGTGCTCGATACCGTTCTTCTTGGGCGCCGTCCTTATATGAACTGGTCCGTCTCCGATGATGACCTGAATGTCGTCGACAATGCCCTCTCAATAATGAACATCACCGACCTTTCGGACCGGTTCGTCAATGAACTTTCCGGAGGTCAGAGACAGAGGGTGTTCATCGCCCGGGCACTTGCCCAGGCTCCGTCCTTCTTCCTCTTCGATGAGCCGACCAGTTCCCTCGATCTCCGTCATCAGCTGGAAACTGTTTCCACTATGCGGGATATCGTCCATAAGGATGATTCGGGTATGATTATCGCTCTGCATGATCTGAATCTGGCACTCCGCTATACGGACAAGGTGCTTCTGCTCAAAGACGGGGAGATGTATGCCTACGGCGCCCCGGATGATGTTCTGACGGTGGATTCCGTGAGGGATGTTTACGGGGTAAACTCCGCGATTGTTGAAAATGAACAGGGGAGATTTCTTCTTTCCTATGCTCCATCATAGATGGTATTATGAAAAAAATATGTGTTACTCTGGGAGTCGTGCTGACTCTGATTTGTATTGTGTTTTCCGCCGGCTGTATTGCAGGGGAATCGTCTGAAAAGCTTGTGATTACGAATTCGGACGGGACAACGGTGACGCTGAACGAAACGGCAGAACGTATCGTTCTTCTGAACTCGAATGCGGGAGAGATTCTGTATCTTCTGGGAGATGCCGGTAAAGTGGTCGGGATTTCGCAGTCGATTGCAAATAATGTTGAACAGCTGAAGATGTATCCGAATGCGTCGGTGGTCGGTACCTGGAATGAGCCTGATGTGGAGTATCTGATTTCGCTTGATGCGGATCTTGTTATCGGTTACGCTTCTTCGAAGCCGAAGAATGCTGAGGTTCTGGCGTCTGCAGGTATTCCGATTGTGTATATTGATTGTACGAAGCCGGAAACCATGGCGCGGGATATTGTCGAGGTGGGGAAAATCTCCGGGAATGTTGTGCGGGCTCAGGAGATTGCGGATTATTATGATGAGGTTATTGACGAGGTCAGGGAACGGACTCTGCCTTTGTCTGTTACGCATTCGGTGTATGCGGAAAGTTATACGGCTTACTGGGCGCAGGGGACGGATACCGGGATGGGGCAGCTTATTTCGATTGCGGGGGGTCGGAATATCATGACCGATACTGCGGCGAGGAAGATTTCGGATGAGTGGGTTGTTTCATCGAGTCCGGAGATTATCGTGAAACTCGTGAATAATATGAATACGCCGGAGGCGGATTATGATGAGCTTGTTTCGAGAACCGGGTTTTCCACTATCAGTGCGGTGGAGAATGATCAGGTCTGGCTTCTGAGAAATGATCTGACGTACGGGCCGAGGTCGTGTGCGGCGGCAGTTGCGCTCGCAAAAATGATTCATCCGGTTGTTTTTGCGGATATGAGTGTGGAGGGTGTTCTGGCTGAGTTTAATACGAGGTTTGGAACGGGTTTCGATACGTCGGGTCTGACGTATCCGGTGTTGTAAGGTTCCCAATGGGAAATTTATTCTTTTTTTGAGCTGTTTTTGACCGTCGGATGATACCTGCGGGGAGGACGATGATTTTATCCCCCGGAAATCACCATAAGGAATTATTAGATTTCCGTATTCGGGCAGAATTATACTGCTCTGAAAACCGGGGGTGCGGGGGTTTGAGGTGTAGTATGCCGGAGTTTTCGTTTGATGCGCTGGTCGGGTCGATTCGTGATGTCGATTCGCGGTTTGTTTTGTCTGCGGTGAAGGCGGTGAATGTTTCGCTGACGCTTCGAAACTGGTGTGTGGGAGCATATATTAAGGAGTTTGAACTGCATGGCGCTGATCGGGCAGGGTATGGGGATAAGTTGTTTGAGCGTATTTCCAAAGAGTTGAAGGAGGGGGGTCTGAAGAGGTGTGACCGGCGGGAACTTATGCGGTATGTTTTGTTTTATGAACGATATCCCGGTGTTGTGGAGGTTTTGCCGGAGGGGGTTAAATCCCAGTATCTAATGATTTGTTCACCTGAGACAAAACAACAAAACATTTTAATAGGTGGAATTTGGGAGTCACTGACTCCCAAATTCAGTATGACCCCTGAAAAACTGGTTTCATCATTATCATATACGCATATTTCTGAAATTATGCAGATAGAATCTCCTCTTAAGCGTGCATTTTATGAAGTTGAATGTATGCGGGGTGTCTGGTCGGTTCGGGAGCTGAAGCGGCAGATTGATTCGATGTATTTTGAGCGGTCGGGTCTGTCGAAGGATAAGAAGAAGCTTGCAGAGCTTGTGGGGATTTCTGCAGAGAAGCTGACGCCGGCTCAGGTGATTCGCGATCCGTATGTTTTTGAGTTCCTTGGTTTGAAGCCGGCAGAGGTGATGGATGAGTCAGCGTTTGAGTCGGCTCTTCTCGATAAGCTGACGGAGTTTTTGCTGGAGCTCGGGCACGGGTTTTGTTTTGAGGCGCGGCAGAAGAAGATGCTGGTCGGGGATGAGTATTATTTTGTGGATCTGGTGTTTTATCACCGGATTTTGAAGTGCCATGTTCTGGTGGATCTCAAAATGGAGGGCTTGAGTCATGCGCATGTGGGGCAAATTAACATGTATCTGAACTGGTTTAGGAGGAATGAGATGTGTGAGGGGGATAATCCGCCGGTTGGTCTGCTGCTTTGTCCAAGAAAGGATGAGATGGTTGTGGAGTATGCGACCGGGGGTCTTTCAAATGAGGTGTTTGTGTCGAAGTATGAGGTTGTTTTGCCGAGCGTTGAGGAACTGGAACGGTTCGTGGAGCATGAGGTCCGGGTGCTGAAGGAGATGGATGCGGAGTATCGGCGTGAAAAAAGAAAGTGAGGAGAGGGGGAGAGGAAAGCAATTTTTAGATCATTAGGAGTATAGTAAAGTAATGCCATATATCTGATATTAATGATAAATGATTAATGTTATAATCTTTTTTCGGCAGATTTATCTTTAGTTACACCAATTATCAGACTTATATGAATCTAGTCTCTCCTCCAAAATATTCGTGTACCTCGGAATGGGAGGAGATATTCACCGAAGATCCAGAAAATAGATGTCGTGTTGTTTGGATTCAAAGTAAAAATTATTTGAACGTTACTGGTCAATCCCTCTATTTAAATGCAATAAATAGACAGTCAATTTCTTTTTATAAATGTTGTTTAAGACACCAAAAAGAGGGGGTACTTGTTTACCCAACGCGTGATCTCTCCATTACTTCCTTGCTAGCTCTTGAGGGGATGTATTATAATTATGATAACAAGCAGGGATTCAATGGGAGAGATAAAATTCTCATCATTAGCAGTCGTTTATCTCTTCGAAATGAAATTCGCGAATGTTTCAAGATGCTAAAAGCTGGTTCATTGCCAATCTATTATGAACTCTTCCCAGTTGCTCGGGTTACATCAAATGGAGGTATCAATAAATTTTCAGATTTAAATAAGACAAAAGTTGAACCTAAAGTATACATATCTCCAAATCTGGATGCACTTCCAGCAAAAAATTTAACAGAGCAGATATTTAGTGTTATTGTTGAAGCGGACCCATTTTGGAATTCAGATAAAGATAAGGAGTTGAGAAATTGGATTACTGAATCCAATATCCCCCATTTGTTTTGGATAGCAGCTGATCCCACACCACCACATTTTTACAATTTAATAGAATCAAGGTTGCTTCCTTATTGGGGATGGAATGCTGGGGAGTTAAAAGCAGATTCCCAGTTCGATGAATCCAGTTTGAAAGCTGGAGATTTTAATCTAAATCAGCTTTTTTGCCAGAATTACGGCGAAATACAGAACAAATTTAGTGGAATTATTAAAGTTATTGTCCCAGTTAAGGAGGACTACCTCAATAAAGAATTTAGAAAATGCAGAAGAATCTATTTTCAACTACTTGAGAGTGCTAGAAAGAGCAGGTTAAATGCAGGAATCTCATTTGCTTATCGTTATATTGGATGTATCAATGCATTAGAAGAGATTATTTCACCATTAAGTTACAGCGAAAAACATCTTGAAGGAAGATGGGGTTATACCTCGGCTATCAGATCACTTAAAATATTGGCATCCCAAGCAGAATCAATTAAGAAAGAATCACCATTTTTTAGTTCTTATGCTGTTGGTGCTGTTGATAAAATAAACGACATATATCATTACATGTTGGAAAAAAAGAGCGGGAAATATCTAGTAATCCTGGAAATAATTAATGAAGCCTTACAAAACAACAAGAAAATCGTTATCATTGCGAAAAATGGGATTTATAGATTGGCTCTCGAAGACTATCTAATCAAAGAAAAAAACCTCAATATTCTAGAATTGAACGAGAAAGGAATTAATTTTTCCTCAATTGATGATATTTCAAGAGCATTCAACGATATAGGATCAGTTACTACGTGCATTCTTTATGGTTGCCCCAGATATTACAATCATTTCATTTTGTCTCTAGCTAAAACAGAAAGGCTTGGTATAGTTGTCTATGAATCAGAAATTCCATTTTTAATGACGATGCTTAACGTTATCGATGATAATAAGAATATCTTCTCATCAGAGAAAAAAGGAAAAAGTATAAGTGAGATTCTATCTTCTCAAAGATTAACAAATTATATTCTAAACTACCCCCTTCACTCCTCAAAACAAGATTTAAAGTCTAAAATAATCACAATAAGTCCAACTGATGCTGAAATGGGGGAGTTTACGTATGACTCCATAATGTCAGATTATTTCATGGAAGAACTTGACATTGAAAACGAATGTGCAGAAGATTTTGATATAGATGATGTTCTTTCTGAAAAAGATTACAGAAATACAGTTCCTGCAATAAAAGTCTCTTTTTCTAGTGGTAAATCGATATTATTGAGAGTTAACAAACAAGTTCAGGTATTTGATAGTATAAGAAAGAAAGTAAATGATATTACTGCTAGTAGTTTAGTAAAGAATCATATCCTAATTTTAGTTGAAAATTCCACTAAGAAAACAATTGTCTCCTCCATCATCTCTAAAGTCAGATCGGATCCAAAAATGACTACAGTTATTTTTTATCAAAAATATTGGATCAAATGTTTACGTGATGGTGTCTTTGAACATAATGATACTCCAAATACCCTCCTCGAAAAATTACAGGAAAAGGGAGCGAAATCACCCGAAACACCAACAGCTGTTTATTTGTGGTTAAAAGAAGCAGTCCTAGGGCCACAGGATCCTGAGAACATACGTAGAATCGGTGAAATATATAACAAGGAACTATTGATCAGAGATTGGAAACTCGTAGCTACTGCTATTAAGAGATTACGTGGAATTCATCGAAGTTTAGCTAGGAAATTATATCATCTCATTCCAGAAGCAGCAATTGAATATGGCAACCAAGAATCAGAAAATACAATGATCGATGAAGAATTAGAATTATCTTTGGAAGACTTCAGAAACAGTATTTCTCTAGAGATGGTTATTTCTTGCGAGAAAGTAGGAGAGCTTCCTATCTCTCAATTAGACAAACTAAATTTTGATGCTCAAGGTAAAAATGACAACTAAAAGTGCTGACAATTCCGTTCGTGAAAAATTTGTGAATGCCCTGTTGGATAAGATCAAAGGGCGTTGTACAGGGTCACTATATGAAAAGGTATACGATGATAAACCCTCTATCAAATTATTTATTGGAAATTTATCCCCTCGTATCCCTCTTAATACACTCTCAACTATTTACTCTAAAACATCTCCCTCAAGTGCTGGACTTGAAGTTTTGATCAATAAGAACGATATTGATATGGCTCGAATCCGAATAACAGCAGGGGCAGTATTTTATTACAAGGTTTTTCCTACACGTGAAGAACAACTTGAAATCTACAACTTAGAAAGAGATGGGAGATTTCGTAGAGATTCTGCCTCTCAAGGAGATAAATACGATGGAGAAGTTGGTGATGCATCGTTAAGTGGGTTTAAACTTAGAAGTGTATATCAAAAAGCTAAACCCAAACCAGTTGTTTTTGAGGTCAATATTTCCAACCTGATCAAAGAGAACTTACCTACCAAAAATAATTTTCCAGAAGGTGAACGCCTAGCAACAGAAGCTTTAGAAATATTTTCTCAAGACGAAAATAAGTTCCGGTCTAAAACTCATATTGGAAAAACCCGTCGTGAAAAAGATAAAGAACTTGACGTCACAGAAGATGATCTCATAAATGAGGAAACATTCAATTCATTTATACATTCATGGGGGACAACGATTCAAACTCCTCATTGGCAATCTGGACTCAATTATACTATATCCGAATTTGATGACAAATCAATAAAACTGAAATTGACGATTGATAATCAATATACTGAAAATACACCTTTGAATGCGGTTGATAACTCAATGTTTGAGACTCAACTTCAAGTTGAACCCATCAATTTTGTATTTCAGGATTATATTTTGGGTTATCTGAAAGATGATTTGAATTATGATGGAAATATCCACGCCAATGGTTTCAATTGTACTGTAGTGAAAAAAGGTAACGCTCTGAAAATTGAACATATGCCAATTTTCTCCCAACGCAAATACAAATCAAAGACAGACATCACACCGAGATTTACTGCCCTTTCTGAAAACCCAAGTGATATTCTTGAGAAAATTTCCGAGGCAATGGGTAAAGAGATAAAGCGGCTTATAGACAGTCTTTCCTCTTTACAGCATGTATCGGAAATTGGAAAAAACAAACTTAAGACAGAAATTGATGATTTCCTTCAAGAAAAACAAAGATTTGATACGAGTTGTGATGTCCTAAGAACGAATAAACATGCAATGGATGCATTCAAATTAATGAATGCAGCATTTGCTAATTCTGGAAAAGGCTACCAGTCATGGAGATTATTCCAAATAGTATTCATTGTGATGGAAATCACAGATGTGATTGCTTCTTCGACAAAAACAAAATGTGCAACACTTGATGATGTAGATTTGATATACTTCCCCACTGGCGGTGGAAAAACAGAGGCATATTTAGGACTGGCAGTCTTTACTGCATTCTATGATCGGTTAAGGGGGAAGAAAGAGGGAGTAACCGCAATTACTCGATTCCCGCTACGACTGTTATCTCTTCAACAACTTCAAAGGATAGCAGATATATTTGGTCAAGCAGAACTTCTTAGAAGGCAGCATCCAATCATTGGAAAGGTAGGATATGCACAATTCAGTACAGGTTACTATGTTGGAGATGAAAACACCCCAAACAAAGTATATTCTTGGGAGTTCGGCACTGGGATACCTATCGATAATATCAGTAGAGTAAATACTGATCCAGACCTACAGGAAAAATTTAAGATCATCTCAAAGTGTCCTTTTTGCGGAAAGAATACTGTCAAATTAATTGGGGATTTAAATAGTTTACGTATCATCCACAAATGTACTAATCCAGAATGTGGGGAAGAAATCCCGGTATATATTTCGGATCAAGAAGTAGTTCGTTATCTACCAACATTTATAGTCTCAACATTAGATAAGATGGTTTCCGCCAGTTGGAGCAAAGAGTTTAAAATGCTCTTTGGTAAAATCAATGGACGGTGCCCTAAACATGGTTACATCTCAGAAAAAGCCTGTATGTATCATGATACCTATGTAAAGGATCCAAATGCATGTACACAAGAGTCCTATGATTCTGTATCATTGTATGATCCTTCCCCTACCTTGATGATTCAAGATGAAATCCATCTGATTCGTGAATCTTTAGGTACATATGATTCTCATTATGAATCGTTTTTAGATAACTACATCCAGACGATCACAGATGGTAAAAAAATCAAAATAATTGGCTCATCAGCCACGGTAACAGACTATGAAGCCCAGATTCGGGAATTATATCTGAAAAAAGCCCACAAATTCCCTTCATATAGTCCCTTCTATGCTTATGAGGATCAAACAGAACATTCTCGATTTGTAGCGGGAATCATGCCCCATAACAAAACAGTTATTTTTGCAGTTCTTGACACAATGCAGATTTATTATGAGGAAATTGAAAACTTAAAAGTGAATCCAAGTCTTGCATTAAAGATGAATGTGGGTTTTACCTCAGAAAAGGAAGTTCTGGAAACATTAAAAGATTATGAAATTGAGTTGTGTTACAACCTTGCAAAACGTGAAGGTGATGCAATAGCCAATTCCATTCTTACAGTAATCAATGATTCATTGGAGATGAAAAAATACCATAAAATGAACCTTAAAATGATGACTGGAGATGTAACGTTCCGAGATGTAAAAGAAATCCTCTCTACTATTGAAAATGGTAATATGGAGAATCACATAGATTTGATTATAGCCACAAGTATGATATCTCACGGTGTTGATATCGACAGTTTGAATTTTATGGTTTTCATGGGGATGCCAAGAAATACTGCTGAGTATATTCAAGCTCTGAGTCGAATTGGAAGAAAGTACCCTGGCATTGTGTTCGTTATTTTCAACCCAACAAGAGAAAGAGATCAGAGTTACTACAAATACTTTCCTAAATACCATGAATACAAAGATATTCTTGTCGAACCAGTCCCAATTAGTCGATGGGCTAAATTTTCTATAACACGTACTCTTCCAGGAATCTTCTCAGCTTGTGTTCTCAATTACCTGGAAGGAAAAGATGGAATAAGTCCATATATGACAAAAAGTTTCAAAGAAGGGTATGATAGTCGCGCCTTCACAGAGGAAGAAATATTAGATTTCATTTTGAAGTGCTACAAAGTTGAAGAGAACGAGATGGGTGCATATTTTAAGCAGATAATATCTGACAAAGTAAAAAACTATATTGATCAAATTCGCATCTCAGAAAAGAATGAATTCATTCCAGGTATGCTTTCAGATATGCCTATGAGAAGTTTACGGGATACGGATTCCCAACTGATAGTAAAGCCTACGGGAGAAAGTTTTGACCCCATGGATCAAATTCGAGTTCAAGAATCTGGGGGGGTGCAATAATGCAGCGTGGTAAAAGTCAGGTCATGTTTCGTTACCTTCCGGAATCTGTAATAGATTTCTCAGATACCCACACTATCGGGAAAGTCGTCTCATGGAATACGATACCATTAAATCTCGAAAATCTGAATGTGGGGCGGATCTATTATGAAATTGTGGAGAGAAGACTAAAACGCTTTCCATCAAAAAAGGGATACCCAGATAAACCAAAATCTGATTCATTCATCTTTTTAGAGCCGAAAAAGGTTAATGTGGAGATATTCCCCCTGACATTTATTTGTAATAAATGTGGTAAAGCCTATACTTTCAATAATCTAGAGTCATTTAAGAAAGTTTTTGCACGAAATGGTTATCATTGCGTATGTGGGGGATCATTAAAACAACTGGATCTCGTTCACTATCATAATTGTGGAAAAATAGAAAGTCCAAAAGTTAGCAAGTGTTCGAAACATGGATTTCAAAAGATATTACTTTACAAAGGTGGTAGTAGAAGACTTGCCGACTGGAGATGGGAATGTGGGATTTGTGGTGAAAAAACGGGTTCTCTTAGGAGTAAATGCTATGAATGCGACGATTGGATGAAAACTGCTCCATTCAGGCAAAGTCAAGTGTTTTATCCTCACTCATTCTCGCTTATCAATACGATCGGCAATCATAATTTGAAAACATTTGAGGATCTTAATCTCATAAAATTATATCTTTCCCACTATCTTGGTCTTATCTCAGATAAGGACTATGATGAAATACGAAATTCTGACCCAGAACTGGGAAAGAATGATCAGTATTTAGCAGCTCGTCAAAAAATGATAGATAGAGGTTTTTCGAAAAATGTTATTGATGATATATTAGGATCATTAGATGGAACTGAAACTCAAAAAAAGCGTGACGATGCCATCAAAAATGTAGATCAGATTCTTGTTCTCCCCCAAGAAAAATTGAATACAATAGTATCCTCATTACAAGGATTTAATGAGACATTAAATCTCAAAGGATCACAGACAATACTTGATGTAATCGAAGAAGCGAAGAAGCGGGCAGAGAGTAATTTTACAACCATCTGCCAATTTCCAAAAGCATTGAATGATATTGGTGTATCAAACGCCTATGTAGTTAGTGATTTACCACTTGTTTCAGTTGTTTTTGGATATACCCGCGTTTCTGTCGATCCAAAAGAGTGTACTTTAAGGGCATTCCCAAGAGATGAAAACTACCCTGAAAAAACCCCAATATATGTCAATTCGAATGAAACAGAGGGAATTATTCTTGAAATTGATCGATACAAGATTCTCAAATGGTTAAAAATGAACAATATTATATCTTCAATCCCTTCTCCAGACGATGATATAGGATTAAAGAGTTGGTTCTTAAACAATATTGATGTGGAATCCGTCCCAGTTTTTGATGAAATACCTGCGAATCTTCAAATTACTAAGTATGTGTATTCACTTCTCCACACCATGTCACATGTTTTAATCAGAAAAGCAGCCGGTCTAGTCGGAATCGATAAAGACTCACTTGGAGAGATCATTTTCCCAGCAGTTCCAGCGATATTAATTTACACTAATAATGTCCATGATTTTCAGATTGGAGGTATGCATACACTTTTTGATACAGGGATTATTCCGTGGACTGAGATGGCTAAAGAGAGTGCCATGTCATGTTTGTATGATCCTGTTTGTATATCATCAGAGGCATCGTGTCACGCATGTTTACATCTAAGTGAAGGTGCCTGTGAACATTTTAATCGAGATCTTGGACGCCATTACCTTATTGGACGAACTGAAGCTACGGGAGAGCGAACGATTGGATTCTGGGAACGAGATTTCCTTGAATCGGTGGATCAATGAAATATGATCTTGCCATCTTATTAAAATCAAAAACACAAGTATCAGAGATAAAGACACTATTATTACTCGTATTTTCTGAAAATCATATACTGAAAGGATGGGAGATCATAAATCCATTACGTGAATTTTCTACAGCAAGTGAAAGTGAATCTATACTATATACCCTTAAGGAAAACGGAGTATTGATCAACATAAAATCAGCTCCATCTATCCATGATTATCAATTCCAGTTAAACTTAGATGATATTGATAATTTTTTTACTGATGAAGAACTCGCAGCTGAGGTAATCGAAAGATATATCGATCGAACCTGTAAATCTGAAAAAGATAGGGTTAGCTTTGTATCAACAATTCCAAATGAGATGCATGCAATAACAAAGAAAACACACCAGATAGAACCAGCTCTAATTCGCCTTATTTCAAAAGCAAAGAATTCCATTTGGATCATTAATCCATTTTTCGATAAATTTGGTGCAAATATGATTCTTGATGCGTTAATTGGAGCAGCAAAACATGGAGTTCAAATTAAGATGATCGGAAGGGATTTTGAGGGAAATCTTCCTCTAAAAGAATCACTTCACTTTATTGCATCAGAATTTATGAAAAGAGAATTAATTGACTATCTTGAATATCGAGATTTCTTTTCGAGAGGTGAAGATGGTAAACAAAAATACGCACTTCACACAAAAATGCTCATATCAGACCAATCCGCTTACGTTGGAAGTGCAAACTTAACAGAACACAGTATGAGAAATAATTTTGAGTTGGGGGTTATTATTGAGGGAAAATCTATTCTGCCCGTTATATCTTTAGTTGAAGAGATGTGGGAATATGCAAGACGTGTAAAAATAACCTAAGTTTGACAATAATGGAATGTAGAACTCTCCCATAGTTAGGTTTTGTTTGTTGAGAGGTTACCCCTCTCGATTTTTAACCGTATGTTTGCAAGCTTAATGTAGTCTTTACTTAATTCAATACCCATCCAATTCCGACCAAGTTTTTCAGCAACAACTGCAGTTGTTCCAGAACCCATGAAAGGGTCTAATACACAATCACCTTCATTTGAACCTGCTTTTATAAAGAAGTCAGCAAGTCTTTCTGGGAAACGTGCAGGATGTTTTATATTTTGTGAATACATTTTTTTGAAAGAATTTTTGCTCCCAGTATTACTTATCGCCAGAACGTCTCCCGGCTCTTGGATATATTTATCCGAGAGTTCATTAATGTCAGAATAAGGATCTTCAATGTGTAATACACTCCCCGGATCTGCCCCTCCTTTATCCACCCATACTTTTTCGCAATCAAAAGAATAGGTACTTGGACGAGTGTTATGTTGCCTATTTCCCTTTCCTTGGCCATTGAGATATATCTTCATAGCATCAGAATAGGGTCTCCTGATATCATCCATGTTGAACGTCCACGTATCGCCCTTGCTAAACCAGAAACAATATTCGTGAGATTTTTTTGTTCGACCATATTTCCCAGTAGAGAAAGAATTTGGGGGTGTAGCTGGATTAAACCATACATAGTCCCGTACTAGATGGAATCCAACCTCTTTACATAGCCGGACTACAAGTTCAAAAACATAAAGATGCTGAAAATTATCAACGGTTTTATCATTAATATTAAGAATAAAACTACCATTAGGTTTAAGAACACGATAAAATTCCTCTGCTTTGGGGATGAACCAATCAACATATTTATCGGGGTGGAGTTCGGCCATTGCCTCATGACTTTCTATTTTATACCTTCTTTGATCTGCATATGGTGGAGATGTCAAAATTAAATCGATAGATTCAGCATCAAGCTTTTGTAAGACCTCTCCACAATCCCCACAGGTAATTCTATTTAAATATCGTTTGTATGCCATATAGAAAACACCAAATTGAGTATTATGTAGTTCTTCAGGCAGCTTAATCATTACTATCAGTTTTGACAAGGAAGCACCATCTCAACCTTTCATTCAGGGATGTATTAAGTGATTTTGGCAGGAGCGTAAGTGTCTGGATACTCTCCGTGTTGAAAATCGCTATATACCCCAATCTCAATCCGGAAAAGCATCCCCTCTACCCCTCCCCTCCCTCCTTCTGCTCCGTCACCAGCATTTCCTGGGTCAGCACCCCGTCGATCTCCCGCCCAAGAGCCCTGAGCTTCGCCGAAAGATAGTTCGTCTCCTTGATAAGACGCCGCGAACGCCGCAGCACATCATCGGATATCTCACTATCCTTCATCAGTTCAATCCGGATTCTGCGGATTTCTTTTCCATTTGCACATAACTTGTCTGAATATACGTCATTTTTGAAAAAGAGCGGCTTTAGTTGTTCCTGTAGTGTCGGGGGAATATCATTCATTATATCTGATTCTCCTGTCCGGGTATCCCCGAACGCGTAATCAACCTATGATTTAAGGCAATATATACCCCGAACCGCGCACCGCGATAATGCTCACGGACTGGGAAAAAATGCCGTTCTCACTCAGAGAGAGTGGTTACAAAATATGAAGAATAATGCGATTCAAGCGAGAGGCAAAGACCCGAGTCGGAGAGCAAGTCGAAAGACTTGCGAACCCCGGGGGCGAAGCCTTCGAGTACACCTGCCGTCGTTTTGCGTTTCCTTTTTTTCTTCGGGTGTACAGGGGATGATGAAAACGTGAGATGAAACGAACTAGGATTACCGTATGGATTTTTGGATGTACTTCGATTTCATGTATGACATAAGTGCGGACACATGAGATATTCCACCGCGAATAATCGCGAA
>DAWV01000024.1:16039-21559 GCA_002506085.1 Methanocorpusculaceae archaeon UBA425 | reverse complement strand
TTTAAGAAAACCCGCGACGCGGGTTTTCCAGCATTTTTCGTTCCGCCGTCACGACCACGCGGAGCCGATGAGGCGTAGCGTAGTGACGCGACCGAAGGTCAAGAGGGCGGAACAGGGAAAATGCGATTCGCGTTTATTCGCGATTATTCGCGGTGGGATTTCTCATGCGTCCACACCCGACCAACTCCTTTATTTGTAGAGATTTATGCCGATTCAAGCGAGGGTCGAAGACCCGAGTCGGAGAGCAAACCGATAGACTTGCGAACAAGCGAGCGAAGCGAGTCGGAGAGCAAACCCGAAGGTTTGCGAACCGATAATGCCCAATGACGGGAAAAAAGGCGTGTCCCATGGGGCGGGGTACCTGCGAAGCTAAAAAAACATCCGCTGCATCCTGCTGTCCAAAACAGCTGCGCCCTCAGAAACCCGAACTATACACAAGAGCGGGATGATTCTCCCGGAAAAGAAATCAGCCCATGAAAATCCTATTAAGATTCCCGATGGGCTGATGGGACAGAAGTAACCTATTAGGAGACTCTGCCCTGGTTATCTATAGGATACTATTGTATATTAATTATCGGTTATGGTTACTTTTTGTATGCAGAATCGATTCATACCGGCAGGTATGCGGATGTACTTGAAAGACAGCGACCCCGCATACACCATGAATCGTCCATACGACGCTGAGAAAAACACCGGTCGCGTAATGCTATCCAAAACAGCTGTGCCCTCTCAAACGTAACCAGACCGGGGCAGGGCGGATTCCCCCTCGAAATGAAGAAAGCAGATTTCAGCCCGCGAAAATCAGATGGTGATTCCCGACGGGCCGACCGGACAGAAGTGACCTACAAGACGCCCCTGCCCTAATCAAACTATTAGGATATTCTCGTATATTAATTTGTTATTTTGTGTATGAGGACCATTCGGAATCTGAAATTTGAACGAGCGGGGACTTTCGAGTACATATGCGGTCGTTATTCGCTCCCCTTCCCGGCGAACAGAATTGGATTTGTTCAAGCGGGATTCTTTGGGTGTACTTCAGTTTCATGTACGGGATTCTTTTTGATGGCCGCATCCCTGCAAGGCAAAGCCTTGGTCCCACGGGTCACCCTCAGTCATGATTTTTCCATTTTTCGTAACCTATTTCTCTGAGTGAGAACGGCATTTTCCCTCATTCCTGAGGCATTATCGCACCGCGCGGTCGGGGGTATAAATATTCCCGGCTGAAAATATAGGAATATGGATGATCCATTTTATTTGAAGAAAAAATTCGGTATCCGGCGAAGTCTGAATCCTTTCACAAAGAATCCATATATCCTGGATTTCCGTCTGACCATGGAACATAAAAACCGGTTGTATGCACTCAGCCGTGAGCTCGGAAAACCTATCGGCGAAGCTGTCCGGATAATATTCGATCTGGGGCTTTTGTGTGAAAAAGATGAGAACGGACGCACCGATATGGTGTATTATGATCCTGATATGGACAAGAATGATTATTATCACGCGCTATTGGTCCGGGGGTTTGCGGCGTATGATGCAGGGAAGAAATGACTGATCTGCCCGATTATGATGTGCTCACAGATACGTATGGTTCTGTTAGAAGCACCATCCTTGCAGCTCAGTCATCGGTCAGCCGTGCAGTGAATTCTGCGATGGTCTTTGCGTACTGGGATATCGGCCGGCAGGTGGTCGGGGCGTCGGGAGGAGAGGGACGTGCCGGGTATGGCGAAGGGTTGCTGAAGTATCTTTCAAAAAGGCTCACAGCGGAGTTTGGAAAAGGCTTTGATGTGTCAAATATGCGTCACATGCGGCAGTTTTATGTGATGTTTCCAAAACGAGACGCACTGCGTCTCGAATTGAGCTGGACGCATTACCGGCTCTTGATGCGGGTGGAAAATGAAAAGGCACGGGCGTTTTATCTGGATGAGTGCGTGAAGGCGAACTGGAGCACCCGTCAGCTGGAACGGCAGATTACGACATTTTTTTATGAACGGCTTTTGGTGAGCAGGGATAAAAAAGGAGTCAAAGAGGAGATCGAACGAACGGAGCCAAAGTCAGAGTATGAGAAGATTCTCAAAGATCCGTATGTTCTGGAGTTTCTGGGGCGGGGAGCTTTAGCTCCCTTAGCAAAGCAAGCCGACTAAGGAGGCTTGCGTGGGCACGGGTTTTGTTTTGAGTCGGCTCTTATTTCGAATCTGCAGAAGTTTCTTTTGGAGCTCGGCAGAGGGTTTTCGTTTGTGGCACGGCAGAAGCGTCTCAGATTTGATACTGATGATTTTTACATCGATCTGGTGTTTTACAATTATATTCTGAAGTGTTTTGTTCTGATTGATCTGAAGACAGGAAAGCTGACGCATCAGGATCTGGGCCAGATGCAGATGTATGTGAATTATTATACGCGGGAAATGATGAACGAGGGAGATAATCCCCCGATAGGAATCGTTCTGTGTGCGGATAAATCGGAGACGCTTGTCAGATATACCCTTCCTGAGGGGAAGCCGCAGATTTTTGCGGCGAAGTATATGTTGTGTCTGCCAAAGGAGGAAGAACTTGTAAAACTCATGGCTGAGTGGGTCATGCGGGAGGAGGAGATGAGGTATGAGAGAAGATAAGAGGATATACGGTTCCGGATTAGTGAAGCTATGGATTCGCCGGAGAGCCAAAAGGACCGCGGGGATACTCGAAGCCTTCGAGTACGTCCGCCGTCGTATTGCGCCCCCTATTTTCTTCGGGTGAGGGCTGTGTTCCGGTGTTTCCCGGGTTTGGTTATCGGATGAATCGGGGAGCAGGTGGTTCTAGTTGAGACTCCTTTTTTGCGAGTGGAAATATTGTTCGAAAAACCATAGGTTTCCATTCATAAATTGGTGTTTCGATTTCAGTTTGGGCCTTCGGCGATGAATTTTGATGGATTTTTTGTGGTTATTTTTGGTTATTTTTTGTGGGTAAAAATAAAATACGGCTGGATTCGACGTATTTTTGATGGACTGGGCTCATTGTATATAAATCAAGTAGATATACATGTTAAAAAAAAGATACCCCGGGTAAAACTACGTCCGGACGTAAACAGATAGATGAATAGATAGATGGATAGCTGAGTTTCTCCTCTCTCTCTCTCTCTTCTGTACTGTACATAAAATAATAATAATAATAATAAGAGACAATATAGATAAAAAAAAAGTCATTGTTGAGCAATTTTTCAGTCCGTATTTACTTACTTACGGACGTAGTCAGGAGGGGGGTATCTTTTTTTCTACATGTATATCTACTTGATTTATATAGTAGATGTGTGTTCCCGGGAAAATACGGAAGGATTGGGCGTATTTCCCTTTCGAGGGTGGTTTTTTGCCTGTCAGGAGGGGGTGTTTTTTGAGTAGAAATTACGTTTTTTGTGTGGAAGAGGGGCGACCTTAGTTGAAAACCCCTTCGATCTTCCGCCCGCACTTTTTGCAGCATCCCTCCTTCATCCCCGGGACCTTTGCTGCAAACCCGCTCCGTTCAATCAGAAGCTCCCCGCACTCCGGGCAAATCGTCCTCGCCCCCTCCTCGTGCATCATATTCCCCACATATGGAAACAAAAGTCCATGCTCCTTCGCCTGACGGAAAATCCGGTCAAGCGTCGAAAACGGCGTCCTTGGAACATCCTGCATCTGGTACATCGGCATAAACGCCGTAAAATGATGCGGAACAGCCGTTCCCAGATTCTTCACCACCCAGTTAAGCATCTCATCAATCTCCTTTGGACTATCATTATACCCCGGAATCACGAGAGTCACCAGCTCGAGGTGGAGTCCCAGCTCCTTTGAAAGAAGAATCGTATCAAGAACCGGCTGAAGCCTCGCCCCGCAGACCTTCTTATAAAAATCATCCGTAAACGCCTTCAGATCAATCCGAATCGCCCCGAGAAACGGAGCCAGCTCACGCAGCGCCTCCTCCGTCAGATACCCGTTCGTAATAAACGTCGACGTAAGCCCGTGCTCCTTCGCGAGTTTCGCCGTATCATATACATATTCAAACGAAATCGTCGGCTCATTATACGTAAACGAAATACTCTCCGCCCCGGACGCCTTTGCCTCCGAGACAACCGTTTCCGGAGAAACATACGTCGACGCAACATCCAGTCTCTGGGACAAATCATAATTCTGACAATGCTTACAGGTAAAATTACAACTGAAACTGCTCACGGAAAACGTCGTCGTTCCGGGTAAAAAATGATACAATGGCTTTTTTTCAATCGGGTCGACATTTACTGCCGTCAAGAGCCCGTAAGAAAGTGCAAAAAGAGTCCCTCCGATATTTTCCCGAACGCCACAGAATCCTCTCTTGCCCTCGGCAATTTTACATCTCCTGGCGCAAACCCCGCAGGAAATCTTATCTCCGGAAATTTTCCAGAGTCTGGCGGGATGCTTGTTCATGGCAAGTCCGTCATAAAAATGATAGGATTATTCTGCTGCTTTCACGTCAGCAGGTTCTTCCTCGGTCTTCGCCTTTGGGCGCGGGAAAGACTCGACGAATTTCACATTCTCGATTTCAGGGAAATCTGCGAATGCTTCCTGGGAAATCATGTACTGGGTCATAAACCAGTTCTGATTATACATCGCCATCATTGCCGGAATCTCGATTGAAACAAAGGTCTTATCAGATGCATCGACTTTCATATCACGGCCGGTAATGAGTTTGATGATACCGGTGAGCTTCTCGGTTCCATCCTCGACAATACTCTCGATCGTATAAACATAGGTAACTTCCTGACCTGCAAGCGGGTGGTTGAAATCAACGAGGAATCTGCTGCCGATTTTATTTACAACAACACCATCACGTCCCTCGATTTTTACACGCTCGAATAGTTCGGGTTTCTTCTCGAAAGCCTTCTTATCGACTGCTTTCATATCCTCGGTCTTGTGCTCGCCGAATGCCTTCTCTGCTGGAAGAACAACGGTATATTCCTTGCCGATTTCCTTGCCTGCAAGTTCCTCATCGAGTCCCGGAAGAAGGTGTCCTGCACCTACTTTGACGACGGACGGACCATAGACTGCATTTTCACGGAAGATTTTTGCGGTCTTTGCAACGTCACTGTCGGTTGTATCGAAGGCAACGCCGTTCACAGATCCGGTGTAGCTGAGTTTAATATATGTACCATTTTCGATAGCCATACGAATTCCTTACTATATGTGACCTCATTCCTTATGATAGTTGGGGAATGCGAATCGATTGTATTATTGTTTACTGCCGGCACGGGCTGAAATGAGATCTGCGGGTAGTCAGAGTCTGACTATCATCTTTTTTCATGAGGAGTTATGAGGGGGTGCTCCGAAGGGCTGACCCGAAGGGGCGGCCTCAGCTGAGGCGGGGTGAGCCGATAGGCTCGCCCTTAGCCAACCAAACTGAAAGTTTGCGAGCGGGTGTACTGTGGGGGGTGAAAAATAGGAGATGAAATAAAGCAGGATTCATGCTTTTTATTTGATTATACTTCGATTTCTTGTATGGGATTCTTTTTGATGATTGTATCATCACACGGAAAACACG
>DAWV01000024.1:3012-15877 GCA_002506085.1 Methanocorpusculaceae archaeon UBA425 | reverse complement strand
GGTTGGATGGAACCCATGTAGTCCCCTCCCCCGTCCCCCACACGGAACCCACAGAAATCAACGGAATTCACGAAAAGGGGGACAGGGGCGGGAAGTGGTCACTTCCCCCCCTTGCGCGAATCCAGGGGCGAAGCCAGACGCGGCGGAGATCTTCCCATTCCCGGGATGTGTGAACTGTCTTGACAGATTAACGAGAGCGGATATTTTTCCGTTCACAAGGAATTTGCCTTTCCCGGATGTCTGTCGGTATTTTCAGCGTAAAAGTATTAATGTAAGTGTCGAACACATTAATTATACACCGATCAATTTTACTTGAATAGTGCATCTTATAAGAAAAAACGATGAACCAGCATGAAAAACGACGCAAACTATCTCATTGAATATCGGTTTCAGGGCTCTTCCAAACAAGAAATTCGTGAGATGATTTTGCATCTAACGAACAAGTTTCATCTGCATTATGCCCAGCCCAAAAAACCAGTGCCTCATATCTCACTTGTTGGGGGTTTTTCAACCACTGATGAAATACAACTTGTAAAAGATTTTACTTCATACTGCGAAGCCGCACCATTTTGCAGATTTACTGTCAAGGGTTTTAGTTACTTCGATTCTACACGTGTGATTTTTATCGATATCAAGCCGGATGATACACTGAAACAATATCGCTGGAATTTATCACGGTGTCTGGCTAAATATTGTTCCTTAAATGAATTTGATTATCGGGAAGATTTTGCGTTCCATGCAACATTAGCTCT
Source organism: Methanocorpusculaceae archaeon UBA425 (assembly GCA_002506085.1). GTDB lineage: Archaea > Halobacteriota > Methanomicrobia > Methanomicrobiales > Methanocorpusculaceae > Methanocorpusculum. Next base: position 15,125 of record DAWV01000024.1, on the reverse strand, counting down.
GCATTTAGAGGAGAATGATTTCATCAGAGTAAAACGATATGTCGATTATCAGCCGGAACCACAATTTACGCATTATATGCTTCGTGCTACCCTATTGAGAAATGGGAAAATATTTTATGAATATGATTTTCTCCAACGTCGTCTTCTTAATCGAAATCAAGCACTCGATAATCGTGAATTATCACGAACGTTTCATCTTCTCGGTGAATTCTTTAAAGGAAATTATGATCCAAATTCATATTTAAGACGTCAGGATTATACTAATATGCAAAAGCACGATTCAGAGGGAATAATTCCCAAAATAGTTCATTTTTTTAAATCGACACTACAGAGAACCTGATAATATCTCGAAGGTTAGGCTGGATGTGAATTATGCATAGGATGATTCCGACCTTAAGGAAAATTATTTGGGATAGGAGTTACGCGGCGTAGTTCCACACTTATGTCATACACAAAATCGAAGTACATCCAGAAATCCATAACGGGAATCCTGGTTCACTCGAACACATCGCCCCTCCCCTTTCCGCATCACACCCGCTCGCAAGTCTATCGACTATCTCTCCGACTCGCTTCGCTCGCTTGCTCGCAAACCTTCGATTTGCTCGGCTGAGGCTGCCCCTTTGGGTCAGCCCGCCCCTGCCCCCTTTTCGTGAATTCCGTTGATTTCCGTGAATTCGGTGTGGGGGCTGGGGAGGGTACTACATGGGTTTCATCCAACCGATTCTTTCTATTTTCCGTGTTTCTGTGTGATTTCCGTGTTTTCCGTGTGATGATGCGGCCATCAAAAAGAATCCCGTACATGATACCGAATTACAACCAAAGAATCCTGCTTGAGCAAATTCAATTTTGTTCACCGGGAAGGGGGGCGCAAAACGACAGCGGGCGTACGCGAAGGCTTCGCCCCCGGGCTTGCGCAAGGAGAGGGGAAAACGGGGGCGCAATACGACCGCGGGCGTACTCGAAGGCTTCGCCTCCTGGCCCGCAAGTTTCCTTCGAAAACCTGGTCGCAAATCTTCGTTCCCGCCGCGTCCGTAGGCAAATGTTTATGCCATTTCCTCGTGCAAATACTTATTAAATGGCTCCCGAAAGAGAACTAAAAGTGAAGGTTCCCTCCCTTGACCCCGGCATAATCCGGGCAGTTATGATCAACGAAGTGGTCCCAAGCGATTCTCTGCAGGATTTTTACGGGAGCGATGATTCCGCATATCAGCGGTCTGCGGTCACGCTTTTTCAGCAGGCGGGGGTCTCGGTGAAGACGAGTACAGAACTCCTCTCTCTTGGAATCTATCTCACGAATGCGGTCAAATTTCCAAAAACCGGATACACGGTGGACACCGCACGCATTGAGCAGAGTCTGCCCCTTTTGGAAGAGGAACTTGCATTGTTTCCCAATCTCCGGGTAATCATGCTGATGGGCGATGTTGCAAAAAAGTCGTTCAACATGATTGCAAAAAAAGCGACCGGCAAAAACTGCATTCCATCAGGTGCGACCTACAGGCTGTGAAACAGCGAGTTCTATTTCGGGACCACCCGGGTAATCCCGTCCTATATCATGACCGGCGGGAATCTCCTGATTGAAAAATCCAAGTTCGCGATGATCGTCGATGATATAACAAAGATGATGGAAATTATTCGTCCGTGACATTTTGCGGATGACGGCCGCCCGGAAAACTCCTTTTTCCCTATTTTCCTCCCTATCCCTATGCCGCTGCAGAGCAGATTCCCGGCAGAAAATCTGCCCCCGTCCCTCACCGGAACTACAAAAATAAGGGGGGTATGACACACTTTGTCAGACAAAGCGCACCGGCTGAAATGCCGTGAATTTTTTATTCGCGTTAAATTGTGCCGTTTTTGATTTCAAGGGGTTTAATCACCTGAAACCAGATTTCACAGTTACAGGGGTCTTAGAACGTGAAATGGACCGGAATAAGCCATTAGAACTCAAATCGGGCTCTTTTGCATCGACTTTTTTCATGCATAGATTTAAGTCCTGATGTGCTGACATATAATCATCCAACGTGTGCTGTAAAGAGTAAATAAGCCGGATTTCCAAATCGGGAGCCCGGTGATAAACCTCATAGATGAAGCCCCAGACATTTTTTTGTCTGAGGCGAAACAGCGGACATATTTTCGTTCGCGAAAAAACGCCACGGTGGGAGGACTTTATCTATGAAACAAATGGCAACAGCAAACAAAATGACCGATGCAGAGGTCGAAGTACAGTTTAAGAGAGACGATTGCTGGGGTTTATGCACCGCAATAGACCTGAAAGAGTGCAACCCTGCAACGATTCGTGACGCAGAAAAAATTCATCAGTTCGTTCTCGAACTGGCTGATCTTATCGATATGAAACGCTTCGGCGAACCGCAGATTATCCACTTCGGTCCAAACGACAGAGTCGCCGGATACTCCATGACTCAGTTGATCGAGACCTCTCTCCTGTCTGCCCACTTCGCAAATGATACCAACGCAGCTTATATCGATATCTTCAGCTGCAAAGAATATGCTCCCTCTGTAGCCGCAGAATTCTGCAAGAAATTCTTCGGTGCACAGAATATGAATACCAACGTCTACTTCAGATCGATATAATTCCGATCTGGACACCTGTTTTTTTTGGCATCGCCAAAACCGCACTATACTATATCCATGCGCTTTTCTTCCGGTCGGGACCACCCGTTTATGATATTCCGCAGGTAATCCCGCGTATTTTTCATGCCTGAGTAACAACCCTTATAACTCCGTAAACACTCACCACAATTGTACTAATGCAAAAAGGACAGTGAACCATGGTCAAGGAAAGTGACGTACTTCATATAGCCGAACTCGCAGATATCGGCATTTCATCATCAGAACTCGGTAAATTTACCGAGCAGTTTAACGCAATTCTTGAATATTTCGACATCCTCGACACCCTGGAGGTAACCGGACCTCTCGAGCGTCCTCTCGTCAATATCTTCCGTGAGGACGAGGTCACCCCGTGCATCTCCCAGGAAGACGCTCTCCGGAACTCTCACAACCCGGAAGACGGCTATATCCGTGCCCCGAAGGTGGTCTGAGATGAACGATAAATACAATGCCTATCTGAATACAACCGAAATACCCGGAACCGGTTCCGGCATTCTTGCGGGCATCCGTGTATCAATAAAAGACAATATCTCCACCAAAGACATCGAGACGACCTGCGCCTCGAAAATACTTAAAGGATATATCCCTCCCTACGATGCCCATGCGGTCACTCTGCTGAAAAATGCCGGGGCCTCAATCGCCGGCAAAACCAATATGGATGAGTTCGGCATGGGTTCGACCACCGAAAACAGTGCCTTCGGTCCGGCATTAAACCCGCATGACACGACCCGTGTTACCGGCGGAAGTTCCGGCGGATCCGCCGCCGCCGTTGCCGGCGGACTCGTCTCCATGGCTCTTGGAAGCGACACCGGCGGGTCAATCCGCTGTCCCGCCGCATGGTGCGGCATCGTCGGTCTGAAACCCTCCTACGGCAGAGTCAGCCGGTTCGGTCTGATCGCCTATGCCAACTCCTTCGAGCAGATCGGTCCCCTTGCCGCGAATGTCCGGGATGTCGCGAAACTCTTCTCCGTCATCGCCGGTCACGATAAAAAAGACTCGACAAGCGTCAGCAAACCGTATGACGGGAAAGTCATCCCCGATATCCGCGGAAAAACCATCGGCATCCCGCGGGAATACTTCGGCGAAGGCGTTGACCGTGACGTTGCGGCAAAAGTTCGCGAAGCCATCACAAAACTCGAAGAACTCGGAGCCGCCGCTGTTGAAGTCTCGCTCCCGTCCATGAAATATGCTCTTCCTGCCTACTATGTGACCTGCACCTGCGAAGCAAGTTCCAACCTGGACCGGTTTGACGGCGTCCGGTACGGACCCGAACCCGAAATGAACCTCCCCTGGCACGACGCCTACACGAAAGTCCGCGAAGCCGGCTTCGGTCAGGAAGTCAAACGCAGAATCCTGCTCGGCACCTTCGCCCTCTCCGCCGGCTACTATGGAAAATACTATGTCAAAGCCCAGCACGCAAGGCAGCTGATTGCAAAGGATTTTGCATCCGCTCTCAAAACCTGCGATTTCCTCGCCGGTCCGACAATGCCGAACGTGGCCCCGAAAATCGGGGAACTCACCTCCGACCCGCTTCTCATGTATCAGGCTGATATTCTGACCGTCCCGGTCAACATCGCCGGAATCCCGGCAATCTCGGTCCCCTGCGGAACAGCCCACGGCATGCCGGTCGGCTTACAGCTGATGGGTAGAATGTTCGGCGAAGAATCCCTTTTGAATGCTGCTCTTGCATTCGAGGAGGCGGTTTAAATGGCGGATGAAGAATACATCGTCGTCATCGGTCTTGAGGTTCACTGTCAGCTCGACACCTCTTCAAAACTCTTCTGCGGCTGCTCGGCTGATTTCCGTGCCGACGCCCCGAACACCCACGTATGTCCGGTCTGTCTCGGTCTTCCGGGCGCCCTCCCTGTCTTAAACAAAAAGGCAATCGAATACGCCCTCAAAGTCGCGAAGGCCCTCAACTGCAAAATCCCACAAGAAGCCGAATTCTGCAGAAAGAACTACTTCTACCCTGACCTCGTCAAAGCCTACCAGATAACAATGGGAGACAACCCCCTCGCCCTTGGCGGCTATATCGAAATCGAAGACGATGCCGGCAACCCGAAAGTCGTCAACCTCACGAGAATCCATGTCGAAGAAGATCCCGGCAGACTTATTCACATGGGCAACAAGGAACGCGGTCATTACACTCTCGTTGATTATAACCGGTCGGGCATCCCCTTAATCGAAATGGTCACCGAACCGGAACTCTGCTCCCCGAAAGAGGCACGCCGTCTCTTGAACAAACTGCGGGCGACCCTGGAATATCTGGACGTCTTCGACCCCGACAAAGAAGGCAGCATCCGTGTCGACGCCAACATTTCCATCAAAGGACATGAACGTGTCGAAATCAAGAACATCTCCTCCTATAAAGGTGTGGAAAAGGCTCTGACCTTTGAAATCACCCGGCAGAAAAACCTCATCCGGAGAGGCGGCTCTATCGCCCGCGAAACCCGTCACTTCCAGGAAGGAAAAGGAACGACCACCTCCGCCCGGTCAAAAGAAACCGCCACGGATTACCGCTACTTCCCCGAACCCGATCTCCCGGTCATCCGGGTCTCGGACTGGATGGATAACATCGTCCTCCCCGAGCTGCCCGATGCACGCCGCGACCGGTTCATGAACCAGTACGGAATCGCCGTCAATCATGCACGGACTCTCACGGGCGACCTTCATCTCGCTGAATTCTACGAACTCATCGCCCCTGTCGGTTCCCAGATTGCGGCATCCTGGATTGCCGACATTCTCATCGGCGAACTCAACTATCGCGACATGCCGTTATCAAAGATAATCTCTCATGCCGGTCAGTTCAAAGACCTCCTCGTCCTCGTCCGCGACCAGCAGATTACGGACAAAGCGGGAATCGATGTTCTCCGTGTCTGGCTCGACTCCCTCTCCGGAACCGGTTCTCCGGAAACCCCCGGGCAGATAGTCGCCCGCCTCGGTCTCACCCGTGAATCCGGCGAAAGCTTCCGCGGAATCGTTGAAAAGATTCTTACGAACAACCCTCAGGCAATTGCCGATCACAAAGCCGGCAAAAAAGGTGCCTTAAACTTCATCGTGGGTCAGGTCATGAAAGAGACCAAAGGCAAATCCGATCCGCGTGAAATCCATGCCATGATTTCGGAAATTCTCGGAGAATAAATAATGCACCTCATAATAGCCGAAAAGAACATTGTTGCCGAGCGTATCGCTGCATTTCTTTCCGGCAAAGAAAAAGTCCAGGCAGTCAAGGACGGAGCCGCGACCCATTACATCTTCGATGATACGATTGTCATGGGTCTCCGCGGTCACGTCGTCGAAGTCGACTTCATAGATGGATACAAAAACTGGCGGAGTGCCGACCATCCTCCCCGTTCTCTCATTGACGCCGACATCATCAAAATCCCGACCGAGAAGAAAATCGTCGGGCTTCTGCAGAAATTCTCCCGCAAGGCGACCCGCGTTACCATTGCGACCGACTATGATACCGAGGGAGAACTTATCGGAAAGGAAGCTCTCGAGCTTATCCGTGCCGTGAACACGAAGGTCGTCATTGACAGGGCACGATTCTCCGCAATCACCAGAGAAGAAATCATCAAAGCAATCAGCGAGGCGACCCCTCTGGATTTCAATCTGGCTTCAGCCGGCGAATCCAGACAGATCATCGACCTTGTCTGGGGAGCATCGCTTACCCGTTTCCTCTCGATTACCGCCCACCGCGGGGCAGACAGCATTCTTTCCGTCGGTCGTGTGCAGAGCCCGACCCTCGCAATGATTGTGGACCGGGAACGGGAAATCGAGGCATTCGTCCCGACCCTGTACTGGGTTCTCACCCTCGTCACAAAAAAAGACGGGGCCGAACTCGAAGCCCGCCATGTCCATGGAAGGTTTACGGATTCAGCGGAGGCAAAAGCCGCATACGATGCGACGAAATCCCCTCTTATCGTAACCGAGGTCATCACCGGTCACAAAATCGACCGTGCCCCGGCGCCGCTTGATACGACGGCGTTAATCGTCGGTGCCGGCCGTCTCGGTATCTCGGCATCCTATGCGATGAACCGGGCAGAAGACCTCTACATGCGGGGATTCATCTCATATCCGAGAACGGACAATACCACCTATCCGAAAAGCCTGAAGATTGCCGAACATCTGAAGATCTTCTCTCACGGAGCATTTGCAGGAGATGCCCGCTATGTAAAAGAGCATATGCGTGATGTTCCGACCCGCGGCAAGAAAGAGACGACCGACCACCCGCCAATCTACCCGACCTCGCTTGCAGCAAGAGAAGACATCGGCGATGATGTCTCCTGGAAACTCTATGAGTTCATTGTCCGGAGATTTTTTGCAACAATCTGTATAGATGCCGAATGGGAAACCATGAAGGTCAATATGTCCGCATCGGCTGAACCCTACACGATAACGGGCGGGCGGATTCTCGAAGCCGGCTGGCGGGGCGTTTATCCCTACAGCAAAGCGGAAGAGAACATTCTCCCGGTCTTCACTGTCGGCGAAACCCTGCCGCTTCTCTCGAAAAACTCAGAGGAGAAAGAGACCCAGCCTCCGGCACGTTATACCCAGAGCCGGCTCATCCAGCGGATGGAAGAGCTTGGTCTTGGCACGAAAAGTACCCGGCATGAGGTCATCAGCAAACTTGCCGGCAGAAAATACATTGAAGGCAACCCGATGAAACCGACTATCGTCGGTCGTGCGGTCACGGAATCTCTCGAACACTTCGCCGGCACAATTACCGAGCCCACAATGACGAAGACCCTTGAAGAGCATATGGGCGATATTGCCGCCGGGAAAAAACCCATGGAGGCTGTTCTTTCCGAGTCCCGGAAAATGCTCGCCGGCATCTTCGATGATCTCGAGAAGAACCAGGACGCCATCGGACATGGTCTGATGGAACGTACCCGCGAGGAACAGATTATCGGTCCGTGCCCGGTATGCGGGAAGCCTCTCCAGATAAAGCGGGTCGGCAGTTCCCAGTTTATCGGCTGCTCGGGGTATCCTGACTGTACATTCAATGCCGGTCTTCCCCCGGCGACCTGGGGAAATGCCGTCAAGATGGACGAGGTGTGCGAAGAGCACAAACTGAACCATGTCCAGCTGCTCCGGAAAGGAGCTCCTGCCTGGAAAATCGGCTGTCCTCTCTGTTCCCACATTAAAACCAATTCCGACGCCTTCATGCTCATTCCGGGCATGACGGCGGAAGGGATTAAGAAACTGAACGCCGCCCACATCTATACAATCTCTGAACTTATCTCCCAGGGTCCGGTACCATTATCACAAATATTCGGACTGAGCCGTTCTGCCGCAGAGAAATACATCTTTGATGCCCAGGGAGTTCTGGGACTCCTGAAAAAGCGGACCGAGATGAAAAAGTTCATCTCCGCCCATGTCGTTCCGAGACGGGGACGGGGTCACTCTAAGGTAAGCACAGCGCTGATTTCGATGGGCGTGACAGATATCGAGGCTCTTGCCAAAGCGAATCCGGGAGATTTACTGGAGGCGAAGCTCAGCGAAGCAGAAGCCGCGTCTCTTGTCACTGACGCAAAGAATATGATTGATGCCGCGAAAATGAAGGAGTACGGTGTTCCGGCGATTACTCTTAAGAAGTATGTGAATGCCGGACTCGGCGACCCTGAAAAGTTTATCGCGGTTCATCCGGCAGGAGTTTCCCTTGCGACCGGAGTTTCGGTGACGACAATCTGTAATCACCAGAAACTCGTCGCGGAAAAACTCTGCCGCCCCTGTCCCGAGAAGATCAGCAAGGCAGCGTTCGAGGAGGGAATCGCTCCTCTCCGGGAAAAGGCCGGGGAGGATGTTCTCATTCCTCTGGCACTGGCGGGTGTCTACCGTCCGGCTCAGCTGGCGAAGGCAGATGCGAAGATGCTTGCGAAAGTCACCGGTATTGATGTTAAACAGATTTCAGAATTGCAGAAGTATGCAAAGAAGGTAAGTGAATGAAAGCATGGCAGACCTGGCGTCATATAACGAAACTTGACCCGGATAAGGCTATTTCCAAAGAGGCTATTATCGAGATTGCCGCAAGTGAAACGGATGCTTTGATGCTTTCCGGGACGCTGGATGTAACGCCGGAGAATCTTGCTCTCCTTTATGATAATGTCCGCGATGCGGGACTGCCGGTGACGGTTGAGCCGGCAACGCCGTCCTGTGCCCGTTTCGAGGGGATAGATTATGTGTTTGTCCCTAGCGTGTTCAATGCGGGTCATCCGGTGTTTATTACCGGGCTTCATAAGGAATGGGCTCTGACGGAGACGATTGAGTGGGATAAAGTGGTTCCCGAGGCATATGTTGTTCTGAATCCGGATTCGTCAGTCGGGAAACTTACGCATGCTGCGTGCGGGCTTTCTCCGGCGGAGGTCGCAGCTTACGCGGTAATCGCGGAGAAATATTATTCTATGCCGGTTTTCTATATCGAATACAGCGGAATGTATGGTAATCCCGAGGTTACGAGGGTTGTGTCCGAGTCGGTGTCGAAGACCAGGGTTTTCTACGGCGGAGGGATTAATTCGGGTGCGAAAGCGGCGGAGATGGGCCAGTATGCTGATACGATTATCGTGGGGAACGCGGTGTATGAGGCGGGACCGGCGGTTCTTAAGGAAACTGTGAAGGCTGTTCAATAATGCCGCAGATTGATATTGTGCTGGTGGAACCTCTGTACGAGGGGAATATCGGGTTTGCCGCCAGGGTGATGAAGAACTTCGGTTTTTATCATATGGTTCTCGTGAATCCGCCGAAGATGACGATGGAGTGTCAGGCGCGTGCTTCCCATGCGAAGGATGTTCTGGAGAATGCCGAGCGGATTTCGCTTGATGAGGTGTTTGCGCGAAGCGATCTTACGATTGCGACGACGGGGGGTTTGTCGTTTACGGTTTCGAATCCGACCCGGATGCCGTATTATTCGGTTGCCGAGCTTCGTGATATGATTAAGGATGTGAATGGACGGATTTCCATTCTGTTCGGGAGGGAAAACTGGGGGCTGAATAATGAGGAGATTGCGAAGTGCGATATTGTCTGTACGATTCCGACGAATCCCGATTATCCGATTCTGAATATTTCCCACGCGGTGGGGGTGGTCTGCTATGAGCTTGCCCATCTTCAGCGCGGGGAATATCTTCTTGCAAGTAAGACGGAGATGGATGCGCTGTATGCACATCTCGCGAGGTTTCTCGGGGAGATTGAGCATCCTATCGAGAAGCGGGAGACGACGGTTCTTCTTGCGAAGAGGGTGCTCGGGAGAACGAAGCTTACGATTCGCGAGGCTAGTACGTTCCACGGGATTCTCCGGAGAACTGAGTGGAAACTGAATAATCCGGGGAAGTCGTATGAGTCGGATGAAATAGAGACCGATAACGACGACAACGATAACGACGCGGAAACGAAGTGACCCGACGCGGGAACGAAGTGACTAAGTCGCTGAGCAAGTTATCAGACTTGCGACTCAGTCGTTGAGCAAGTCATCGGACTTGCGATCGGGTCGATGATATATCCTCTCTCTCCTCTTTTTCGGGGGATGAATCGCAATGTTTTTAATGTTTCTACGCCCTTGTTATTAGTGCAAGCATCGATAGTGTAGTGGTTATCACTAGGCGTTGCCAACGCCTAAACTCGGGTTCGAGTCCCGGTCGATGCATCTTGTTTTTGGAGAATTCATGGTATTATTTCTGCTGCCTAAACCCGGGTTCAATCGCAAGCGGGCAAAGCCCGCTTGCTCAACATGTGAGCCTCTTTTCGGCTCCCATGTGAGTCCCGGTCGATGCATCCTGTTTTTTCGGAGTGTTGTATAATGTTTTGTTTATCGCCTAAATCCGGTTTCAATCCTGTTTTTTCGGAGAATTCATGACTATCGTTCTTCTCGGTATCGGAAACTCCCTTCACTCCGACGACGGAGCCGGACCCTACCTCGCCGACCTCTTATCCGGAAACCCGGAAATCGCCGCATTCAACTGCGGCACAGCCCCGGAAAACTTCACCGGAAACGTGCGCCGTCTCGCACCGGACCTCCTAATCATCGCAGACGCCGCGGAAATGGGACTTTCTCCCGGCTCTGTCCGGATAATCCCGCCCGAAAAAATCCATGACACCGCAGTCGGCACCCATATGCTTCCGCTCTATCATCTCGTGGATTTTTTAGCCGGAGTTTCGCAAAAAATCATCATAATCGGTATCCAGCCGGAGAGCCTTGCCTTCGGGGAAACATTGAGCGATTCGGTTTTTTCGTCAATAAACGAGCTTTCTTCCATTATTGCCGAAAAAAACCTTGCGATAATCCCTGCTTTATGATTTGACGCTAAGATAAAGTTAATCATTGCCGAAGAACAATACTAAATCACTTATGTATGATGTCAAAGTCCCTCTTGACGTCCCGAAGGAAATGCGGGATACCTATATTGCCAATTATAATCTGATTACCGGCGGTTCAGGCCGGCTGATGCTTTTTGCCGGAGATCAGAAAATAGAGCACCTGAATGATGATTTTTACGGAGCAGAGATTTCGGAAGATGACGGGGACCCCGAACATCTGTTCCGCATTGCGTCTATGGGTAAGGTCGGGGTTCTCGCAGCCCAGCTGGGTCTGATTGTCCGGTATGCCGAAGATTATCCGGAGGTCCCCTATCTCGTGAAGCTGAACTCGAAGTCCCATCTGGTCAATGTTTCCCAGAAGGACCCTGTTTCCCCGCAGCTATGGACGGTTGACCAGATTACCGAGGTCGCCGGAGAGTATAATCTCAAAATCGCTGCTGTTGGTTATACGATTTATCTCGGGAGCGAGAATGAGGCAGATATGTTTGCCGAAGCCGCCCAGATTATCAATGAGGCACATTTCCACGGGCTTGTTACCGTGATGTGGATTTATCCCCGCGGGAAAGCTGTGTCAAATGAGAAGGATCCGCATTTAATCGCCGGAGCGGCAGGTGTTGCGGCATGTCTCGGCAGTGATTTCGTGAAGGTGAATGCCCCGAAAAAGGATGGGCAGTCTTCGCCGGAGATGCTGAAGGAGGCTGTTCGTGCGGCAGGCCGGACGAAGGTCGTCTGTGCGGGCGGGTCGACGACGTCGGAGGAGAAGTTCCTGAGAGAGCTGTATGATCAGATTCATATCGGCGGAGCGTCGGGGAATGCGACCGGCAGAAATATTCACCAGAAGCCTCTCCGTGAAGCGGTGAAGTTCTGTAATGCGATTTATGCAATTACGGTCGAGGGGAAGAGTGTCGATGAGGCACTCGCGATTCTGAAGTAATCGGGAAAATTCCTCTTTTTATTTTTTATCGTATTATCTTTTTTTCGTGCGGGTGTATGTGGTTCCAGTACACCCGCAAATCAACATTACTCGTGGTCCATTTACTTTCAGTTGTAAAAAAGAATCAGGATGATTGTTCACAAATCAAAGATTTGCTCTCCGACTCGCTTCGCTCGCTTTCCCACCCTGACTTTGCCTTTCTTTTGGTCACATATTCTTCAACGGGTTTGCCGGGAGCAGGATG
>DAWV01000024.1:0-2695 GCA_002506085.1 Methanocorpusculaceae archaeon UBA425 | reverse complement strand
TCTTCCACCTCCTCTAACGGGAACCAGGATCCATCAACATTGCAGGCAATCATGAATGTGGATGTTCTGTCTGAGGTGATGGTGAACAGGTGTTCTCCATCGACACGTTCGATCGACGTTATCGTCATTCTCTCCCACTCGTTATTATTATGGCGGAGAATGGAAATATCTTCAGGGTTCAGTCCCTTATTTTCGAGTAACGAGGCATTTACCCTGAACACGAGTGTTACGGAAGTTCCTGAACCTGCCGTGCTGTGAACATCATAAACGTCGAGGTATGAGATCCCGGACGGTGCCGCGGCCCCATTGAAATAATCCCTGAACACCGTTACAATAATGGATGAACCGGCTGGATAATGGAGAGTAAGACCCCCGTCGTTCGTCGTGAAAATGCCGTCGGCTGAAACGGGGCCATAGTCCGCGTTGTTATCATCGTTTCCGCTGTCCCCTCCGTTTTCGCTGCTGGTTGGCGTTGGCGTCGGGGTCGGATTTACCGTCCAGTTTGCATATAGGCTCGTGTTTCCATCTATTCTAGTCGTGGAGAAGTTCCAGGACGTGCCTGAAGCATTGGTCGTGTTCCAGCCATTGAACGTATAACCGGATCTCGTTGGATCTGCCGGTTGTGCGAGTAAAGACCTGGAGACATTGTACTGACTGAGGTATACGGTTGTTTCATCTATACAGAAATTAACCGTACAATTCGCTCCAAGAATAATATCATTGCCGGATTGTCCAAGAGCGAGTGTGGGATTACCGATTGCCCACGTTTGGTTCAACGCAAAATTATCGGCCCATGTTCCGGGTGAAACCCCGTCAATATACCTGATAACGGTACCACTTGTAAATGCCGGCGTAATGTTCAGTGACCCGGCATCTGAGGCAAGATTACCCGTTACAGTGACAAAGCGGTTGTAGTATAGATACACATCATTGTCTGAATCAACAGTTCCAGAACTGTTCATCGTGAACGTCCCGCCATACACAAATACCCCGCCTCCCCTCTCGGTTGCATTGTTGCCGGATATCGTACCACCAGTCATATTGAACGTGCCCCAATACGCAAATACCCCGCTGCCGCCAGAATATGCTGTGTTGTTGGATATCTCTCCGTCGTTCATATTGAACGTGCCGCGATACACACATACCCCGCCGCCATAGTTGGCTGCTGTGTTGCCGGATATCGTTCCGTCGTTCATCGTGAACGTGCCGTCCTCCATATACACCCCGCCGCCATAGTTGGTTACTGTGTTGTAGGATATTGTTCCGCCGTTCATGTTGAATGTGCTGCTATTCATATACACCCCGCCGCCGTCATTCGCGGTGTTGCCGGATATCGTTCCGCGGGTCATCGTGATCGTTCCGCCATCCCCATACACCCCGCCGCCAGAATATGCATTGTTGTTGGATATCGTTCCGCCAGTCAGGTTGAACGTGCCGCCATCCATACACACTGCGCCGCCTCCTAAGGTGCGTGCATTATTACTGTTCTGCAGCACAGACCCGGCACTCATAGTGAAATCTCCTCCACATACATAAACGAGCGAGTTCCCATTTGAACCATCATATGTCGTTCTGTTTCCATCAATGGTAAGATTATGCCCATTGTTACCTTCCAGAATAAATGTGCCGTAACTCACATTGAACAAAAATTCATCGCCAAAATTACGATAGATCGTGAAATCATTACTCTCATTTGCAGTAAGAGTGATGGAATCCTGGGCGGTGATGTTGATGGTATAATTGAGCAAAACATCCTGCAGAAGAATAACTTTCCCCTCACCATTTACATATGCCGCTCCTTCCCCGGAGTCGGTTGTAAGATTGAGGGCATCAGACAGATTCTGTGCATTTTGTACATCCGGATTATCAGCAGCAGCCGAGCCGCAAAATACTCCTGAAATCACAAGCAAAACTAAAAACATAATCAACATCCGAGACATGAATACAGCGGGCATGATCCGGCTGGTCTGCCTGCCGACTTGTAATGATTTTCTGTAACTAATCATTTTACCTTCAAAGATAAAGAAGTCTACTTTAGTTACAAGAATAGATAAATACGCCGCATTTGATTGCCATCTGAATGATTTTTCCGGTTTTCTTTCAAAAAGTTAGAAATCTTCCGGAAACATCCGTCTGAAAAAAAAGGGGTGAGAGGGTGTTCCCAATCATAAAACTGACGTACGTGTGAGATGTACTTCAGTTTCGTGTATGGGATTCTTTTTGATGGCCGTATCCTCCCTTGCGCGACTCCCGGGGGGCGAAGCCTTCGCGTACATCCGCTGTCGTTTTGCGTCCCCATTCCCCGGCGAACAGAATCGAATTTGTTTAAGCGGGATTCTTTGGAGGTACTTAGGTTTCATGTATGGGATTCTTCAGATGTAAACATCATCACACGAAATTCACGAAAAATTCCACGAAAACACGAAAACCAATAAGGTTGGGTTATAGGCGAATCTCTGTCGTCCCCTCCCCCGTCCCCCACGCGAAATTTTCGAAAACGCAAATCAAAGATTTGCTCTGCTAAGGTCGTCCGCTTTCAGCGTCCAACCCGCAAATCAACGAAATGCACGAAAAGGGGGACAGGGGCGGAGAAAAATTTTTGGGTTTGCTCAATTGATTAACTTGAACGGGGAGATTTTTATTAGGATGGGCGGAGAAAAATTTTTGGGGTTGCTCAATTGATTAACTTGAACGG
>DAWV01000022.1:5811-37984 GCA_002506085.1 Methanocorpusculaceae archaeon UBA425 | reverse complement strand
GCCGGGTCGGAGGAGTAAAACGACGAGGAAAAGAGGACAGCGTAAGGAAAAGGTGTTTCGCGTTTATCCGTGATTATTCGCGGTGGAATTTTTCAGAGTGCCGAGGAATCCCACGCACGAAAGCGAGTGCTCTAAAAAAGAGAAAGAAACAATCTACCGACTTCTTCTAAATAAATCCCAACGAGAGTGAGCAATCAGTAAAAGAAAAAGCGATTTCGTGTCGTTCTGAGATTTATATCCGGACCTAAACACTTGTAATAAATCCCACAAAAAATAAATTTAAATCTACTTTTTTTGCTGAAGGCATTGATTTTGTCGGCGTTTGTACTCAGATGCTTTTAATAATACATATTCATTTTTTAATTTTTCATATTCTTTCAAATCCTTATAATGATATTTCCTGAGAGCGGAGAAGAACCAAGTATAATATTCGGTTGCTTTCTCATGATAGTCCTCACAAAATTGTTCCAGCTCAAAATCTCCGTCCCAAGAAAGGATATATTTTTTACTATTCTCAGACCATTTGTGGGAATTCAATAATTCATTTATTTTAAAAACCACCCTTATTTCTCTGGGCTGCGTGGTGATGTCTGTCAGGATACAATGATGAAAGAGACCTTGGTGAACCATGTAATTTCTTAACTCTGGAAGAAATTTGTTTAATTCATCCGGGAAATGTGATGAGACTTTATCCATGGCATCTTTCTCAAATGAGGTGTTCTTATATTTATTCATGAATACGACAGTATGATGATACAAAGTTCTTGCAGCAGACAAATAGTTGTAAAGGTATCGTGCGGATTTGAGCTGGATATTTTCATATTCAGCTGGAGTTAAATTAGGCCTGAGATCTATTTTGCCTTGGTATTGGAAAGAGTTAAAATGAGTTGCCAGTTCTTTGTAATTTTCTTCAAAAATATACTGGGTGTTTTTCAGATTGCGAAGTTCGTATTGAATTTTTGTCCAATTACACTCACTTATTTGATTATGTAAATCCATCAACCTGTTTTGCTCATCCTCCTTATTTTGATGAGCAAACTGCTTTTCTTCCTCTTCACTCACGCTAAAACCTCCCTCTTTCCGGTGACGCACTCGTAGATGAGGCTCTGTTTATACGCGGTCAGCTTTTCGATTGCCAGCTCCCGTTTTTTGATCGTCGCGTCGATAGCAGAGCATTTTGCGTCTAGGTAATCAGCGATTTCCTGCTGTTCCGTATCTGATGGAACGATAATTAATATTTCAGCTAATTCTTCCTTATTTATTTTAGGCATTTTTACCCTGTTTTCACTAACTTGAATTTGTTCAGTGAACACATTTGAGATCATATAATACCATAAATACTTCGTCAGAATTTGCGTAGTTATAGGATACATATCTGCACTACATAATCCATCAAAAGGAGCAATTATTACTTTATTGAGTTTTGGTCGAACTTTTGAATAGAGAATCTGCCCAGAATAAAATAGATGGTTGTCACTCTCAACCCCATCTTCCTCAACTGTCTGACAATTTAACAATAAACCGGTATTTTTCTCAATGTTATTTGGAGCGACATGTTTATACTGCAAATATTCATTTGGAGCGACTAGATTTGCACACACAGAGGCAACTCTACTAAATTTTAGTATCGAACATGTTATTGGGACCTCCCCGATCCACTCGACCCCGCTGTCCTTCATGGGAACGCCCGCACGGATCCCTTTGGTTACCGCTTCGGTGATGACCGCCTGCCGGTATTCCTTCAGCTTCCCGATGACCTCGCGTTCTTTTTCGATGGTGGATTCGATCAGGGAGCATTTTGTGTCGAGATGGGATGATATGGCGTATTGAACTGGGAAGGGGGGGAGAGGATAGCTAAACTCTTTGAATTTTTCCTGATAGAGATGCTTGATAGTACTGTTTCCGGTCTGATTACTTTCATACCATTTCCAAAAAATATCAGACAATAAAATATAATAACAGAATTTTACTGCATATAGTCTGGAATTAATTGGCCTTATCAATAGAACACCGCTGTTTAATGAGGCTTTCTCATCAAGTTCGTCAACAATTGCAACTTTTCCAATTGTTCCGTCTTTTGTAATTAAAAGATCATCATTTTTTATTTGAATCTGTGTTGCTTCTTCATACCTTTTGAGAGTTATATGAACGCAAGTATCCCAATTGATATGACCATTAGTAAAATCCGTGCCAGTTATTAAATATGGACCCGATTCTTGATACTCATTTG
This sequence comes from Methanocorpusculaceae archaeon UBA425, assembly GCA_002506085.1. Classification (GTDB taxonomy): domain Archaea; phylum Halobacteriota; class Methanomicrobia; order Methanomicrobiales; family Methanocorpusculaceae; genus Methanocorpusculum. The sequence goes on along the minus strand of DAWV01000022.1, from coordinate 35,754 downwards.
ATGTTAAACCCTGCCACCCTATACGGCCATATAGAGAACTAACATATTTTATTTTTACAACATCCCATCCCTCCGGTATCTCTCCGACCCATTCTACTCCTGAATCTTTCATTCACTCACGACCCGCGGAACAATAGTTTCATCAATACAATACTCCTGTTTTGACTGTTCAATACAGACTGAATTATGATAACGAACATGCCAAAGACGTTTTTGTCGGACAGACTCATCTTTGACAGGTTCACTGAACATTTTTCTGAAACGTTCAGCATATTTTTCATCATCGCATTGAAACTTGAAGCATATCATGGAATCGAGATAATCCAGGAAATAACATCCGTCCGCGTCCTGCTTGATTGCTATAATCTTGGCCTCCTTTTGGGAAGAATAGACACTCTGAATACTCTTAACAAGCTCATCATCAATAATAATTCTGGGATAAATAGCAATGTTTTCTTCCATCCAGTGAGCTTTGACCAGAGCTTTCCCCCACACCAGCATATCGTCAAAATAAAGCTGACCTTTGGTCATAGCTCCGCGTAAAAGCCAACCGTTTTCTAAAGCATGCTCCTGAAAACGGGTTACCACAGTGCACATATTCTCCAGCTCCGTTCTCATATCTCTCTTTGCCCCGTCTTCATCAATCAACTTATTGACAATAATAATATTGTCGGAAAATATTCTCATATTCATATGATAAAGTGACGACCCTGGATTTATTTCACCGGGGATTTGAAGGGCATATTCATAGATTCTCTTGAGAGTGTTGAGATATTGTTCCCTCTCAGTATCCTTTAGAATTTTATCAGTAGATCCAAGCATATCCAGATAGGCTACGAGATATGGTTCGGTATGAATCCCCGCCTTCTCCTCCATAAATTCAGGTTCCGGATTGTCTGTCATCACAAAAACACCTTCTTTCCAGGGGCAAACTTGTTTATCATGCGTTTTGTACATCCTCTAAGCATAGAAAATCTCATATTATGTCTCCGGTATCTTCAAATTGGGACACTTTTCGAGGAAATCTGGATTATTCGTCACTTTTGAGAAATAATTAGCAGTCCAGTAATATTTTTGCCATATTTTTTCATTGCTTGGCTTGAGAGTTTGGAGTTTCTTCTCATATTCCGATATTAACTGTTCTCCAGAATCAGTAATAATCTCCTTAGATGTGGCACGTATTATCTCAAGATAACCTAGATAAAACATACCGTCAACATCTATGTTTATAAAATAATTCTTACGTTCTTCTTCTGATGTAATCAGCATCATACGTAGGAGTTTTTGATCGATTATCACTCTTGGATAAATCGCAATACTTTCTTCAAGGTTGTGAGCACGAACCAGAGCTTTGCCCCAAATCAATGTATCATCAATGTACAAATCTCCAATTGAAATACAGCCTCTTATGAGCCATTTTGCATGAATAAATGCAGTTATCTGAATAAGAGCGACGAATAATGCAACATGACAATAACTATCAGGAATACTCGCAGAATCCTTTGAAATTTTTTTTGCAATAACAATATTATCTGAGAAGATTTTTACCTTCACTCCTGGAAGATTTGTCCCCTTACACCAAGAATTAATAAATTCTAATGTGACAGAATAGAGACTGTTAATTGCGTTCAGGTGCTCACCATTCGGGTCATTTTCAATTCGTTCTTTTGAACCAAGCATATCCAGATAAGCAATAATGTAGGTGTCAGTCTGGACGTGCGGGGTTTTCCAGATATCTTCAGCAACTGTATTATTGTTCACTTCGCTCATCTAATTTCCCCCATAATATTCTCAATTAACTCTGCAGATATACTAATCTTGCAGCCCCTCTCCTTTGAAATCTGATTATGATATTTTATTGCCCATTCTACTTTTTTTCTCACGGACTCATTATCTCTATATTCTCGTAGTAATGTTATGAGAGCCTGTTGATATTTGAGAGTAATAGTCTGTATTTCTCCTGAAGAATATTGTGCACCATCTGTGATTATATCCTGATAGCTAACAAAGTAAGCATCGTCAACATCCTGACGAATAAGTATTAGAATCGGGAACAAATTAGTACATGAATCTCTTATGAATTCAGAGTAGAACTCTGAAACAGGGGTATCCACAATAACACGAGGATTTTTAGCGGTTTTCTCCTCAAGAGATATAGAGCGGACAATTGCAGGTCCCCAGGCAAAGACATCATCAATATATAAATCACCAATGGTCACCCCTCCTCGCAGCAACCATCCATAATAAAGAAGTGCAAATGTTTGAAAATGTGAAACAAATGCAATTAATCTTAGTAAACACTGCATGTTATCTTCTTGATCCGTTGAGGCTTTAACAGCAAAAAGAATATTATCAGACAATATTTTGATTTTTGGGGCATCTATTTCTGGATCTCCAACTAAATCTTTCATGTTCGCCTTCATCACAGGGTTTCGATAGGCGGCAGGTATTTTATTTCGGGTATCTTCAAAGGCTTTCTGATGAGAGAATGTTTCAAGATATAGATGATAAATCGCATTTAATGACTCATCCCCAGAATCATTTGTCATTCTCTCAACGGTCCCAAGCATATCCAGATATGCAACAATATATTTTCCCATCTCAAGTTTTGGCAACTCCCCCTCAATCTCATTGATGGATATATCTACATCTGATTTTAGGAATATACTATCCTCAGTAACGAAATCCACATAGCGTGCTATGACACCCAGTTCCACATCCACTTTATCTAAGAAAGAATGAATATCAGGATCAATACTTACACCAGGGTATTTTTCAGGAGCTTTTTCCCTCAGAGCAACGATTGGAAGAATATTACCCCAAACAAAACCAAATTCATCCCGTTTATTTTTCTCAGAAATATAAAATTGACTAAATCCAATATATCCCCATAATGACCATTGATATTTTTCTTTGGCTGCTGCTTGAATAATAGAGACAATCTCAAAAACTCTACTGATGATTTCAACCTGTGTACTTTCATCGCCATACAGTTCTTCAGCTATGATAAAATTGTTTGAAAATACGAGAATTGATAAGGTATCTTCTCCATATGGTTGACCACCAAAAGATGTGTTTCCATATCCTCGACGATGATTCAAAGTATTAACAACAACTGAATATATCCCATTCAATTTCTGTAATATCTCAGAATTATCTGGATCAGCCTCTAATTCAGGAAATTTTAGATACGCGACAACATGTGTTTTTGAATGTATGTTATCTTCGTTCATACAGATGGCTCCTCGCTTCTTAGGAGACATAATATAGAATTAGTGGAATGAACACTCATCGAAAGATCTCCGCGAGGCTCCCGTCAAGCTCCCTCTCCAGCGCTAAAATCTCCGCTTTGATCTCCTCACTCGATCTCGGAGCCTCATACGTATAGAAAAACCGCGTAAACGGAATCTCATACCCAACCTTCGTCTTCGACCCATCCACCCACGCATCCGGCGCAAACGGCAGGACTTCCCGCCTCATATATGCATCAACATCCTCTCCCAGGGGAACGCTCTCCGTATCCCGCAGCGAAGCATCAGCCTGCTTCATCCCCTTCTTCAAAACCGGCTTGCCCGCCTCATCCAGAATCGGCCGCTCCACCGTAATCTTATTGTACCCGAACTCCTCATTCCTGAAAATCTTCGAGACCTCAGACTCGCGGAAATCCCCGTACAGGCGCGTGATCTCATCAATCGCACTTCTTGGGATATCATTCCTCTTACTCCCAAGCGACTTCCTCCTCTTCTCAAACATCTGATTCGCATTAATCAGCTGCACCTTTCCCCTCCGGTGCTCAGCCTTCTTATTCGACAAAACCCAGACATACGTCGCAATCCCCGTATTATAGAAAATATCATTCGGCAAAGCAACAATCGCATCCAAAAGATCATGCTCCAGAACATACCGGCGAATCTCCGACGGACCGCTCCCCGCATCCCCCGTAAACAGCGGAGACCCGTTATGAATAATCGCAACCCGCGACCCCTCAGGCTTCATCTTCGAAACTGCCGTCAGCAAAAACAGCAGCTGCGAATCCCCGATCGCCGGAAGACCCGGACCGAACCGGCCCGCAAACCCCTTCTTCGCCTCCCGCTCCACCTCCGTCTTCTCATTCTTCCACTCACGCCCAAATGGCGGATTCGACAAAATATAATCAAACTGCTTTCCGGGAAACCCATCCCCCGAAAGCGTATTCCCGCACATAATCAGACCCGCATCTCCCCCCTTAATCAGCAGATCCGCCTTACAAATCGCAAACGTCTGATCATTCAGCTCCTGACCAAAACACAAAAGCTGAAGATCCGGATTCAGCTTCTGCAGATACTCAGACGCCACCGAAAGCATACCTCCCGTCCCGCACGCCGGATCATACAACGTCTTCGTCACCGCCGAATCAGTCAAAGCCTCACTATCATCCGCAAACAAAATATTCACCATCAGCTCGATCACCTCACGCGGCGTATAATGCTGCCCTGCATCCTCATTATGCGCCTCTGAAAACTTCCGGATCAGCTCCTCGAAAATATACCCCATCTCCAGATTCGAAATATGATTCGGATGAAGATTCGCCTTATCCGTCGTAAACTCCTTCAGCACATTGTAAAGGATCCCCTTCGCCGCCATCATCGTAATATGCCCGTCGAACCGGAACTTCTCAATAATCTCCTGCACATTCTTCGAAAAACCATTTAGATAATTCCGGAAATTCGCCTCGAGATTATCCGGATCATCCAGCAGGGTCTTCATCGTATATTTACTCGTATTGTAAAAATCATACCCGGCAACTTTACGAAGAATCGGATCCGGATTGGAAAGATCTTTCTGCTTTTCATACTCTGCAAGCACCGCAGCCTTCGTATCCACAAGAATACAGTCAAACCGCCGGATAACCGTCAGAGGAAGGATAACCTCACCGTATTCATGCGGCTTATACGACCCGGTCAGTTTATCGGCAATCGCCCAGATAAGATTGGCTTTCTCAGATATATTTGACCCTAAACTCATTGCTTCACTCCAAAAAAATATAGTTTCCCCATAAGATGGAGAGAGAATGACAATACTTGTACGTGTATTCTAATAAAGGATGCGAAAATAACAAGACAAGGGGTATACCCTCATGCCTTCGTCTCCGCCTTCGTCTCCGCCCCCATCAATAGCCGGGAATACCCCAAAGCCGGGCAAAAAAGCCGCTCTCATTCAGAGAGAACGGGTTTCCGAATCGAAAAAATATGACTTTTCAGATCACGTCCGGTTGGTTTTGTTTCGTGTATATGCTATCGCACACCAGTATGCCAAAACTCCGGACACTCTGCTTCACGGTTCCGGGACCACCCGCACCATCGTAAAGTTCACCATTTTCTCCGCGGTGTTTCCCAAAACATCGGTGACCACAACAGTGATACTGGTATTTCCCGGCGTTACCGGAAACTGCCCGACGACACAGGGATATGGGTCCAGGGGCGTGACTTTTTCATCACCATAACTCATGGACCGGACAAAAACCCCGGCAATTTCATTCTTCGACGAAATCACCGCCCGGACAACCCCGGACGGCGGCACGACATCCCCGTAGTACGCTTCGCCGCCCTCAGTCGGGAAGAGGATGTTGATTGCGAGTTCCTCGTCTCCCGTGTACGGTGTATATGCCGGGACGAGCCGCTCAAGCGTTTGTGAGAGGTTCTCGTTATTGACATAGATATTTTTGAACGGGACGATGACCCAGTCCGGAGGGGCGTGGGTGATGAGTTCGAGATATTCGGCGGAGTCGATTCTCAGAATCATGACGGGATCGTCGGGACCGAGCGTTCTTGCGACCGATATGTCGTATTTCCCGGAGTTCCCTTCGAGAATCATATAGGGTACAAGAACAGAGGACGCCGGAAATGAACCGGCCATCTGGTTCACCTTTTCTTCCTCGTTCAGGAACGCGGCCGGCAGAATCAGGGTCTCGAGGTTTGCCTCTTTTTCAGTTTCGTAAGCCGAGAAAAGCATACAACATGCGGTGAAGAGTATCCCGATGATCACGAGTGCCAAAAGGACGCGTTTCATTTGTTTTTTCCGGGCGGGATTCATCACCGATTTGATTAAGAACACCATGACGGCGATTCCGAGCGCGGCCCATATCATGTAGAGGCTGTTCAGGAGTACGGGTGAATAGAGGGGCGGGCTGGAGAACGGGGCGACGTCACTGCCGCCGATGGAGGCCAGAATGGAGTAAATGACGAGAACAACTCCGGAGATGAGGAATCCGAGGGAGATCCGGCGTTCCCGGATGCCGGCTTCCCGAATGCTGAATACGAGTAATGCGATGCAGGGGGTGAGGAGGAGGAGGATGGGGGGCAAAAGGGACAGGATGTTTTTTGCCAGGTAGAACCACGCCGGCTCATAGTAGGGGTAAAGGATGCTTACGAGGGGGAGGATGAACAGGGTTATGTCAAAGAAGATGAAGACGGCTGCATTTTCCGGTTTTTCCTGTATCTGGTATCGTATGGATCCGATTAGGGAGAGGAGGAGTATGAGGAGGACGAGGAGGGCGAGCAGCTCAACGAGTATGACGGAGATTGTCGGGGTGTATTCGGGGCGTGCCACCTGGAGGGGGGACCATCCAAATGGTATGTAGAGTGCGGGAAGGAGGCAGATGAGGGATATGAGGATGATGTAGGGGTTTTTTGTGTCGGTTTCGGTCAAATGTTCACCTCTTTTATTATTAGTGGTATGTGGGCAGGGAGATGCCATAAATATATTGAGCAAAGTGTTCAATTGGACCCGGGGATGATGTGTTACTAAAACCACCCGCAAACCGGCGGTTCATTTATCCGGTTTTTATCTATACAATTATGTATCTATCTATATGGATTTAAAAAAAACTCTATACCGGGTAAAACTACGTCCGGACGTAAAGAGATAGGTATTTAGGTATATATATGGATAAAGGCGTTATCCCTCCTGCTCTTCATGTATCCATATATGCATGTATATGAATCAAAAAAAAACTCTATCCCGGGTAAAACTACGTCCGGACGTAAAGAGATAGGTATTTAGGTATATATTTACATAAAGGCGTTTTCTCTCTCCCTCTTCTGTACTAAAAAAAGAATATAATATATATAGAGAAAAATAAAGTCATTGTTGAGCAATTTTTCTTCCCGTAGTTACTTACTTACGGACCCACTCTCCCCCCCTATCATTTTTTTTTCAACACATATACATATCTGCATAGGGAATTTTTTCAAGCCGAAATATCGGTCCGTTGGACGAAAATAGCGGAGATCGATGGAAAATACACCTGCTGCGGACCCTTTTTTCTGCCTTCTCCCCGGGGAAAGTGTGTGCAAAAATCAAGGGAGTTACACTCGCAAATTGGTTTTTCGATTCCAAAATGACCTCTCGAAGCTCAATTCGGAGGGATTTTTGGGAGACCTGTCCCCTCACAAAATCACCCATCTTCCTCACGAAAAACAGGATTTCCACTCAAAAAACACCCCTCTCCCGACAGGCAAAAACCACCCTCGAAAGAAAAATACGCCGAATCCTGTCGATTTCCAATTTTGACCACATGAATTCATCTCAAAAAATCCATCAAAATTCATCGCCGAAGACCCAAACTGGAATCGAAACACCAATTTTCGGATGGAAACCGATGGTTTTTTGAATAATATTTCCACTCGCGAAAAAGGAGTTTCAATAGAACCACCCTCATCACGAAATCCATAACGGTAATCCTGATTCGTTTCATCACATGAAAAAGAGTGGTCCCTGTACACCCGAAGAAAAAAAGGGGGCGCTAATCGACCGCGGACGTACTCAAAGGCTTCGCCCCCTGGGGCTCGCTTTATGGAGGAGGAGGAAAACGCCCCCTCTCGCAGTACACCCGAAGAAATAGGGGGGGCGCAAGACGACTGCGGAATACCTGGAAAGCCCAAATGGGCAAAGCCCATTTGAGGCGGCACGCAAGCCGAAGGCTTGCACGCAACAGATAGGGGTCTCAGCAAATAGGATATCTCCACCGCGTCGGGCTCCGCGCCGGAGTCGCCCTCCCGCACCCCGAGATAAAAAAAAGAAGAGCTTCCATTCCTCCGCCCCTGTCCCCCTTTTTGTGAATTTCGTTGATTTTCGAAAATTTGGTGTGGGCGGACCGGTCCATAGGACCGGTCTTAGCTGAGCAAACTGAAAGTTTGCGAGGGGGACGGGGGAGGGGACGATAGAGATCCACCTATAACCCAACCTTATTGGTTTTCGTGTTTTCGTGGAAGTTTTCGTGAATTTCGTGTGATGGCGGGTTGGATGCGAAGCAGACGACCTCAGCTGAGGCGGACTGCCACGAAGGGGCAGGCTTAGCTGAGCAAGTCGATAGACTTGCGAGCAAGGCTTTGCCTTGCGGGGACACGGCCATCAAAAAGAATCCCGTACACGAAACCGAAGTACATCCAAAGAATCCCGCTTTAACAAATTCGATTCTCTTCGTCGGGAAGGGGGGCGCAAGACGACTGCGGGCGTACTCGAAGGCTTCTCCCCCGGGATTCGCATAAGGAGAGAGGGGGAGGGGGCGCATAACGACGGCGGGCATACTCGGATTTATTCAAGCGGGATTCTTTGGATGTACGTCGGTTTCGTGTAATGGATTCTTTTTGATGGCCGTATCCCCGCAAGGCAAAGCCTTGCTCGCAAGTCTATCGACTTGGTCGCAAATCAGAGATTTGCTCGGCTGAGGCCGCCCCTTCGGGTCAGCCCGCCTCAGCTGAGGTCGTCTGCTTCGCATCCAACCCGCCATCACACGGAAAACACGGAAACACGCAAATCAAAGATTTGCTCAGCTAAGGTCGTCCACGTTCCGCGTCCAACCCGCAAATCACACAGAAACACGGAAAATATTGAGATTCTGTTGAGTGTTTGTTGCACCTCCCCAGCCCCCACACCGAATCCACGGAAACACGCAAATCAAAGATTTGCGACCAAACAGAATGTTTGCGACCAAGTCGATAGACTTGCGAGCGGGTGTGCTGCGGGAGGGGCGGGTCTACTTTTTCAGGTTTACATGGGACTACTCTTTTTCATGTGATGACTAATGGTGAGAAACCTGAGATGAATTACCGGATTCATACTCTTCCTTTTTAGTATGGATTTTGAATGTACTTCGGTTTCAGGATTGGGAGCACCCCCGCGTAACTCCTATTTATAGTCTGTTCTCAAACGGGAACACCCGAATGTATAAATCCTTATATGCAGAAAGACTTGCATGGATAAATTAGACTTCAAAAAGGCTTACAAGGAATTATATCAGCCAAAAAACACCCCGTCCAAAATACTTATCCCTCCGATGATGTTCATCATGGTGGAGGGAAAAGGAAACCCGAACGATGAAGGCGGGGAGTTTTCGGAAGCTGTCGGACTGCTTTACGCACTTTGCTATATGATTAAGAGGAGCAATAAGGGGGACAATGCTCCGGAGAGATATTATGAGTATGTCGTCCCGCCTCTTGAGGGACTCTGGAAGACGAATACGTTTTCCCGGGAGTCAGGTTTACCGGATAAAGATACATTCACCTGGACGGTGATGATCCGGCAGCCGGATTTTGTGACGCCGGACGTTTTTGAGTGGGCATGCGGTGAGGTTGAGAAGAAGAAGAAGAAGAAGTATCTTGATTCAGGTAAGGCACGGCTTGCGGTATTTAATGAGGGGTTATGTGTGCAGTGTATGCATAAGGATTCCTTTGATGAGGAAGAGAAAACCCTGGCTAAGATTGAGCAGTTTATTATCGATAATGGTCTGAAGAATGATGTCGGTGAGGAGCGTCACCATCATGAGATTTATATCTCCAGTCCGTATATTACTGAAGCCGCCAAAATGAAAACGGTTATCCGGATTCCGGTAAAACAAGCCGAATAACACGGAACGGAATCTGAAAAAATCCGGGACAGGTTTTTCCCCGCAAATAGGGAAAACCCGCCTGCATTCTGTCTCATTCTGACCTCCGTCGAACCATCTCCCGGAGATTCAATCGCTGCCGCTTTCTTCAAGAGGCACGCGTTTACCTGTCTCCATATAATACACTTTTTCACCGATTCTGCAGGCATGATCCGCACAACGTTCCAGATACCGGTTCACCAGATGACACGCACTCCCGAAAGGAATAGATATTGTGCCGTTCTCCATCGAAGAGACAAGGTCTGCATAAAGAGAGGCATACAACTCATCAATCCTCTCCTCGATCTTCACACAATCCGCAAGTCTGGAAACATCATCCGACTCAAACGCATTATACATAATTTCAAGAATCGAAATCGTGGCCTCCACCATCTGATGAAGCTGGGGCGGAATCTGCTGGACATCATAATCGGAAATAAGCTCAGCGATATCCTTTCCATATCTGCCGATCCTCTCAGAAGAGGTAACAACATCCATACAGCTGGAAATGAGTCTGAGGTCTTTTGCCATAGGCTGATTCAGCGCAATCAGCAGAATCCCGCGTTCACCAAGAATATCATACTGATTTGTCACATAATTCTTCTGCCGTATGACATCCTCAGCGATTTTTCTATCCGCAGACTCAAATCCCAGAAGGGCATTCTTCAGCATTGTAAGGGCAAACCGCCCATACCATGTAACTTCGCATTTATACGAATCAAGTTCAACGTGGAAATACGCATTCATCCGAATCTTCCTGTAATATAACGTTCTGTAAGTTCTTCTTTCGGGCTCGAAAAAATCATCCGGGTATCGCCCTCCTCAATCAGTTTTCCAAGATACAGAAAACCGGTAATATCGCTGACCCGGGCTGCCTGCTGCATATTATGTGTCACAATAATTACCGTATAATCCTTCTTCAGATCCATAATCAGATTCTCGATTTTCGCTGTCGCAATCGGATCAAGAGCTGAACAGGGTTCATCCATCAGAATTACATCAGGATTCACCGCGAGAGTTCTCGCAATACACAGTCTTTGCTGCTGACCTCCGGAAAGACCAAGGGCGGATTCATGGAGACGGTCCTTCACCTCATCCCAGAGGAAAGCACGTTTCAGACTGCGTTCAACGATTTCGTCGAGAATCTTTTTGTCCTTCGTTCCATGGGCACGGGGTCCGTACGCGATATTATCATAGATGGATTTCGGAAAAGGATTGGGTCTCTGGAAAACCATCCCGATTTTTCTCCTGAGAAGAACCGGGTCGCTTTTCATTATCTCCTCTCCCCTATACAAAATCTCCCCATTCATTGTGCAGTCCGGAATCAGGTCATTCATTCTGTTCAGACACCGGAGAAGCGTCGACTTCCCGCAGCCCGACGGACCGATTAACGCGGTCACCGATTTCTCCTCGAAAGAGAGACTGATATCATAGAGAATCTGTTTGGATCCGTATGATAGGTTGAGTTTATTGGCAGAAAGTATGGTAGTCATATTAATTTCCTCTGGAAACGCTTTCGAATTACAATCGCAACAAGATAAATCGCCATTACAATACAGATGAGAACCACCGCGGTTCCGTATTGCTGGGTTTCCGAGTCCGGCACACTTGTTGAAAGGACATATAGATGGAACGGAAGCGACATCACGGGTTCAAATAAATCCATGCTGATGAACCGTTTGGAAAACACCACCGCGGTAAACATAATAGGCGCGGTTTCCCCGGCAGCTCTCCCGATTGAGAGAATTGTTCCGGTCAGAATTCCCGGAGCTGCCGCCGGAAGAACGATGTTTTTTATCGTCTGCCATTTGGTTGCGCCAAGTCCGAGAGAGGCTTCACGGAGCGAGTTGGGCACGGATTTGAGGGCTTCTTCGGTTGTTTTGATAATCGTCGGGAGAATCATCAGCGCAAGACAGATCATACCCGCGAGAAGACAAACGCCCCATCCGAGGAAAATGACGAGGAAGGCAAACCCGAACACACCGAATACAATCGAAGGAGTCCCGGAAAGCAGATCGTTTCCTATCCGAAGGAGGCGTGTTAACGGATTGTCGCGGGAATATTCGCGCAGGTAAATTGCGGCTCCGATTCCAACCGGAAGGGCGAGCAGAATCGCTCCGCCGACCAGCTGGAGGGTCCCGATGATTGCCGGGAGAATTCCACCTTCCCGCCCGAGATCACGCGGGGCGGTCGTTAAAAATTCCCAGGAGATGGCAGGCACGCCGTTGATGAAGATGTTCCCAAGAATAATCACCAGTATCCCGATAACGAGGGCAGTGCCCCCGTAAATTATGCCAAACGCGGCATGTTCGGTTGTTTTATGCGAGATTTTTCCTTTTAGAAGGAAAAATGCCGCAGTTACTCCGGTCATTATGAGCAGCGGGATAAGCCCGAGTTCATACAGGATAACACCTGCGGCGAGCAGAACCATAGAGAGTATGAGGATTTTTTTCACCGGGGCGGGGACGCTGAAGATCGGTCTGCCGCTCTGGATTTTAGAAGTAATCCTTGTCGAAATGAGGTTGATGACAAGAGTGATTGCAAGTAAAACTGCGGCAACCCCGAAGAGGGCATAATAATGCATCGTTCCCGACGCAACTTCTGCGAGTTCAATGCCGAGCGTCGCGGTGAGTGTCCGGACCGGGGACAAAACATCCCAGAGAGGTGACGGAATTACCGCCGCATTTCCTGCGACCATCATCACTGCCATGGTTTCGCCGATTGCCCTGCCCATTCCGAGAATTACGGCGGCAGAAATCCCGGATGCCGCCGCCGGAACAAGAACCCGCGAGATGGTCTGCCATTTTGTGGCTCCAAGGCCGAGCGAGGCTTCTTTATAATCCGCCGGCACTGCAAACAGAGCGTCTTCCGATATGGAGACGATTGTCGGGAGTGCCATGATTCCTAGAAGAAGGGACGCTGCAAGCCAGGAGAATCCGCTCGGAATATCCAGAACATTCTGCAGGAGACTGCAAAGAACAATCATCCCGAAAAAACCGTAGACAACGGACGGAATACCAGCCAGAAGTTCTATTGCGGGTTTTACCATGTCGCGGATTTTCCGGGGGGCGAGATATGCGAGAAAAACGGCACAAATAAGTCCCAGAGGCACGGCAAAAATCATCGCCCCGAGTGTCACAAGTAAGGTGTCAACAAGGAGAGCGGCAATGCCATACGAGGGTGTGCTCCCCGTCGGATTCCAGTCGGTGTTAAACAGAAATCCAAAGATTCCTGTTTCAAAAAAAATAGGGAGGGAAGTAATGATAAGGTATCCGAGAATGAATACGACAGATAAGGCAGAAATCAGTGCGGTAATAAGCCACACTGATTTGATGCCGGTCTCTTTCCATCCGGATATACTATTCATGCTACCGGTACAAATCCATTGTCTGCGATAATCTGCTGACCTGCATCAGAGAGGATGTACTCGATGAAGGCCTTTGCAAGACCTGTCGGCTCACCATTCGTAATCAGCAGAAGAGGACGGTTGATTTTATAGGTGCCGTTTATGACGTTTTCAACGGTGGCCTTGACTCCTGCAATGGAGAATGCCTTTACGGATTCATCAACATATTCAAGGGACACATAGCCGATTGCGCCGGGAGTCTGGGAAACAGCTGTCTGAACGGCTCCGTTCGAGCTGTACTCCTGCATTGTTTTTGCAGCATCCTCTTTGTTCAATACGTACTCGGTGAAGAACTCCCGTGTTCCTGACGCACTGTCACGACCGATTAACACGATCTCCATGTCAGCGCCGCCGACTTCTTTCCAGTTGGTGATTTTGCCCTGATAGATGTCTTTTATCTGTTCAAGGGTCAGGTCTGAGACCGGGTTCGCCGGGTAGGCAATCAAAGCGATGCCGTCTCTTCCGATGATATATTCTGACAGGTTGCTTCCGGTTTTCTCAGAGTCTTTGAGGGCGCGGGATAGCATCCCAATGTCGGCTGTTCCTTCTTTTGCTGCTGTAACCCCAACGCCGGAACCTCCGCCGCTAATCTGGATGTCAGCACTGGAGTGTTCATCCATATAGATTTCGGCAACGGTCTGGGCAACCGGAAGAACGGTTGTGGATCCCGACATCGTGATGGTCTCCGGTTCTTCACCCGAACTAATACATCCGGATGCAAATACAAGGAGAACAACTAAAATGGCTGTTGTAACTCCGACAGTTTTGAGAGTTTTACTTTTCATAACCATAGATAGATAGCTGATAATTCAATATAGTGATATTCAACATAGATTGTGTAAACTCAATTCTCACTAGTTTCACTTATGAAGTCTATACCCCTATAGTCTCTCTATAGTTTTTCACATATATTAAATATCAGTTCAGCGAATATTTATTGAATGGAAATCCGGAAAATTCAGATGACAGGTGGCTCTTCCTATGTTTTGTCCCTCCCGAAAGCATGGGTTCTCGAAAGAAATATTCAGAAAAATGATCCTTTAGGCATTGTTGCCCAGGCAGACGGAACGCTTCTCATCACGCCGAATCTGCATTACGACAGCACCGCGAGATCAAAGGAATTCGCTCTCAAGGATTACCCGGACCCCACATATCTTCTCCGCTCGCTGATTGGAGCATACATCTCGGGATTTACCATGATCAGAATCTCTTCCGCCGGCAGAATTCCCCCGAAGGTCAGAATGGTCGTCCGGAAGTTTACCCAGATGACTATCGGCCAGGAGGTCTCGGAAGAGGCGGATAATAGTATTGTTCTCAAGGACATCCTGAATCCTACCGAGATGCCGTTTGAGAATACCATCCGCCGAATGTATGTGATTGTGAAGGCAATGCATGAGGATGGTCTGTATGCCCTTGAGCAGGGAAGACGCGAACTCGCAGAGGACGTCGTTGCCCGCGACACGGATGTCGACCGGCTTCACTGGCTGATTCACCGCCAGTTCTCACTGATTGTGGATAATCCGTCCCTATCTCTAAAAATGGAGATAACCCCCGCCGTAGCCGCGACCTATTATCAGATTTCCAGAATCATCGAGAGGGTCGGAGACCACACGGTTCTCATCGCCGATGCGGCTCTTGTTCTGATTGAGAAGGGGGTTGACCGGATGCTTGTTTCAAAACTGACCATTATGGGCGAAGCGTCCCTTGATATTTTCAATAAGAGCATTCAGGCGATTTACTCGGGAAGTATCGCCGGTGCAAATAAAATAATCTCCGAGGCGGAAGAGCTGGAGCCGGAATATAACAGTCTTGCAGATACGATTCAGAAAATGCGGGTCCCGGAGGCAGTCGCGGTAAGTCAGATTACCCAGAGTCTGCACAGGATTTCCGAATACAGCTCCGATATTGCGGAGATTCTGATTAACAGGATGGTTTCCGAAAAATAATGCTCATATCAGACTTCCGGACGCGGTTCAGAGAGGAGGGGATTTCCCCATCGTTAATTGCAGATTTCCAAAATCATGTGATGGAATTCTATCTGGCAAAAGGCCGGCATGATATGGAGTGGAGGCACACGGACGACCCTTACCGGATTGTTGTGTCAGAGGTTATGCTTCAGCAGACCCAGGTCCCGCGGGTCGCCGTGATGTATCCGGCATTCATCGAGAAATACCCGGATGTATTTGCTCTCGCACAATCCGATCCGGCTGATCTTCTTGCCGCCTGGCAGGGAATGGGATACAACCGGCGTGCCCTGAATCTGCAGAAACTGGCGAAGATAATTGCGGATGAATATGAAGGGAAAATCCCGGAGGAGCCTGAAATTCTCGTCAGGCTTCCGGGAATCGGACCCGCGACATCCTGTTCAATCGCCGCCTTCGCATTCAACCGGCCGGTGGTTTTCATTGAAACGAATATCCGCCGGGTCTTCATTCATTATTTCTTCGGGGAGGACACGATTGTGGATGATTCGGAGATTTTGCCGCTCGTTTCCGCCATGCTTCCGGATAATCCGCGGGTATGGTACTGGGCGTTGATGGATCTTGGAACGGCTCTGAAAGCATCGGTAAAAAATCCGAATCAGCGGAGCCGGCATTACGCAAAACAGAAAGCGTTCGAGGGGTCGGACCGGCAGGTCCGCGGCAGTGTTCTCCGGAAAATGCTGATACTGGAAACAGCAGATGCCGGGACTCTGGCAAAAGAGACGGGTGAAGATGTCATGCGGGTGAAGGATGTCATGGAGAAGATGGCGGCTGAGGGGTTTTTCGTGCGGGAAAAAGAGGGGGAATACCGACTCGCCGGAGCCGAAAATCAGGATACTCGCAATCGCCGAAGAGTTTAAGATATTTCCTGACAATAGATTAAAATTGATATGAAAAAACTGATTATTGCATTAGGAATTATGTGCATCTTCATGGTCTGCGCAGCAGGCTGTGTATCTGAAGAGCCGGTAGATCAAAACCCCACCGCGGGTGGGGTGTTCGTTCCCGGTGTGGGAGCGGGCGTATACACAGACGGCGATGCCACGGTCTATGTCAATGCGGACGGAAGCTACAAGTATGTCGATAAAGCCGGTAATGTTATGTATTATAACTCGGACGGATCCATTAAGATTACAACCGAAGACGGCTCAACATACACTGGAGACGAGACCAGCGGATCCTATGTCGGCTCAAACGGTGAAACGATGGACTGGTACATCGACAGTAATGGGAATACCCACTATAAAGTAACCGAAGAGGACGGCACAGTGACCAAGTATTACATTACAAAAGACGGTAACTCGATTATACCGGAATAATTTTCCTTTTTTTCAGTATTAACGGATGCAGGATGACTGAGCTGCCGGGCTTTTTTTCGCAGGAATAAATCCCGTGAGCGGAATCTGCGGATGAAAACCATCCCGACCTCTGCGGAATATGCCTGCTCACGCATAGGGAGCACAGTTTTATTCAGTTCACGGGGCATTATCGCACCGCGCGGTTCGGGGTTTATAATCTTCCATGCTGATTCTTATTTGTAATGTCTGAACTGCTGAGGAAAATAGAACGGGCGACAAGTTCCCAGTTCTTTGATCAGACGGGACGAAACGAGGGAAAATCCCACCAGTGCAGCCCGATGAAAATTCTTCTTGAAGGAACCTGTTCCTTTGACTGCGCATACTGCGAGGTATGTACGAGAAAGAAAGGCATCAGTTTCACCCCGGATGAACTCGCGCACGGCTTTCTCGAACTCTATCACCAGGGAAAAGCAGGCGGTCTTCTCTTAAGTACTGGAATTCCCCGGGGTGATGTGGATCTCGGCATGGAACGCCTCACCGAAACCGCAAAAATCCTCCGGAGTTCCGGTTACAATGGATATCTTCATCTCAAGGTTCTCCCGGGCGCAAACCGGACCGACATTACGGAAATGGCAAAGTATGCCACACGGCTGAGTATTAATCTGGAAGCCCCGAACGCATCATATCTCTCGGAAGTTGCATCCGTGAAAAATTACTCGACCGATCTTCTGACCCGGCACAAATGGCTTGCCGAGATTATGCCCGGGAAGCACTCGACGCAGTTCGTTGTCGGGGCGGCAGGAGAATCCGATGTTGATATTTTCAACACCGTCATGACAAGTTATGAGAAATATCATCCTGCAAGGGTCTATTACTCCGCATTTTATGCAATTTCAGGGACACCCCTCGAACAGCATGAAAACACTCCTGTCTGGCGCGCAAACAGATGGTATCAGGTCGATGCCCTGCTCCGGCTTTATGGATACGAACGCGCGGAAACATCCCCCGTCTTCGATGAAGACGGGATGCTTCTGAACGCCGACCCGAAAATTCTCCTCGCAAAAACCCTTCCCGAGGTGAATCCGGTAACCGCGGAGTTCGCGGAGCTTTTGCGTGTGCCGGGAATCGGTCCGGTGAGTGCCGGTGAGATTCTCAAAAAGCGGGAGGAAAAGAATGTCAAAAACCCGGACGTGCTTCGTGAATGCGGTGTAATCATGAAACGGGCGATGCCGTATTTATCGCTTGGGAAATATAAGCAGACGACACTTGCCTCATGGAGCTGAAACTCCCCTTTTTTCTTTGGAAGAAACAAAGCTATTTGTTCACACAGGGAAAATGAATTAGTGACTTTTTAAATAACACATAAGGAGAGGAACATGAACAAAACCATTATCACGGTCGTTGGAAAAGATGCAGTCGGCATCATTGCAAAAGTATGTACATATCTCGCAAAAAATCAGATTAACGTCGAAGATATATCCCAGACCATTGTGCAGGGATACTTCAATATGATGATGATCGTTGATACCGGCAATTCTGCCGTATCGTTTGGCGACATGGCACGCGAACTTGAGCAGCTCGGCGTAGAGACCGGAGTCCACATCAGATGCCAGCGCGAAGAAATCTTTGAAAAAATGCACCGGATCTAAAAAATCATGATAAATTTTTTTGAAGTAAGTGAAACCAATAAGATGATCGAGCAGGAAAAGCTCGATGTCAGAACAATCACGCTCGGTATCAGTCTTCTTGACTGCTGTGATGCGAATCTTGATGCACTCAACACGAAAATATATGATAAAATTACGCGTGTGGCAAAAAACCTGGTCTCCGTCGGTAATGATATCGAGCGCGAGTATGGTATCCCGATTGTAAACAAGCGTATCTCGGTAACTCCCATCGCCTTAATCGGCGGGTCGGCATGCAAATCCCCTGAGGATTTCGTCACTATCGCAAAAACGCTTGACAGAGCCGCAAAAGAAGTCGGCGTAAACTTCCTCGGAGGATACTCGGCTCTCGTATGCAAAGGGATGACGCAGGCGGATGAAAATCTCATCCGCTCGATTCCGCAGGCACTTGCATCGACCGAGCGTATCTGCAGTTCGGTAAACATCGGTTCGACAAAAACCGGTATCAATATGGATGCCGTCAAACTGATGGGCGAGATTGTAAAAGAAACCGCAGAGGCGACAAAGGAAAACGGCTCGCTCGGCTGCGCAAAACTCGTCGTGTTATGCAATGCTCCCGATGACAACCCGTTTATGGCAGGGGCATTCCACGGTGTGACCGAGGGGGACGCGGTTATCAATGTCGGTGTCAGCGGTCCGGGTGTCGTAAAACATGCTCTCGAATCGGTCCGCGGCGAAAACTTTGAAGTGCTCTCTGAAACCGTGAAGAAAACGGCGTTCAAGGTCACTCGTATGGGGCAATTGGTCGCTCTCGAAGCATCGGAGAGACTCGGGATTCCTTTTGGTATCGTGGATCTTTCTCTTGCCCCGACCCCGGCAGTCGGCGACAGTGTTGCCGAGATTCTGGAAGAGATGGGGCTTGAATCCGTGGGTGCCCCGGGCACAACTGCGGCTCTCGCACTTTTGAACGATCAGGTGAAAAAGGGCGGCGTGATGGCAAGTTCATATGTCGGCGGGTTTTCAGGAGCATTCATCCCGGTCAGCGAAGACCAGGGTATGATTGACGCCGTGAACAGAGGCGCCATAACTATTGAAAAACTCGAGGCAATGACCTCGGTATGTTCAGTTGGTCTTGATATGATCGCGATTCCGGGAAATACCACGGCCGCAACGATTTCCGGCATCATCGCCGATGAAGCCGCAATCGGCATGATAAATCAGAAGACAACCGGGGTCAGACTGATTCCGGTTATTGGAAAAGATATCGGAGACACCGTAGAGTTCGGCGGTCTTCTCGGATATGCCCCGATTCAGGCAGTGAATAAATTCTCGTGTGCCGACTTCATCAACCGCGGCGGAAGAATTCCGGCACCGATTCACAGCTTCAAAAACTGACCTGCAATCCTTTATCTTTTTTTTCTTTTTTTTTCAAACCATTTCTGCCCGCTATCCCCGATGAGCTATAGAAAACTATAACTAATAAACATATATAAAAAATAAGCATACCCATTTTTTCATATTCGCCTTTTGTCAATGGAGATGTGAACTGCCGGCATTTTGCCGGAAGTGGTGTGGGTTTTGGAGTATTAGTAAATGAATGTAATAAACAATGCAGGTAAAATTCTTCTCATAGTCTTTACACTGTTTCTGCTGGCAGGTTCAGTCAGTGCTGCAGAGACAGTAGAAAAAACGGTATTTATTGATGAGACAATCATCGTAATCCCGGCAGACCAGATCAGTTCAGGCGTCAACACCAGTGTTTCCTCCGACTCAATCGCAGGCATGCTGTTCAATGCATTTGGCAAAAATGTCACGTTCTACAACCAGATGGGGTCAGACACCATGTGGTTCAACATTGATGAACTGCTCGGCCGCGTGCACAAAGGAGACGGAAGCTGGTCCCTTTACATAGACGGCGAGAAAATCGGCGGGAAATCCCTTCCGGACTGGTCCAACTCGACCGTGAAAAATGGTCAGGTCATTACTCTCGTCTACGACTATGATAACTGCTCAGTTTCCATGAAGGCAACGACCGAAAAGGCACAGCCAACCTCTGCGGCCTCTCCCCTGCCGATCGCAGGAATCCTTGCAGGTCTCGCAGCAGCGGGTCTCTTCATCAGCAGAAGATAAACCGTAACCTTACCCTTTTTTTGTATCTTCAGCCGTTATAAGTTTAATTAACCTATTAAACACAATCAGTTGATATGTTATATTATTACATAATAATCAACCAATTATAATTTACCCAACACTCATAATAGTTAACTTACAATAAGTATATTAACTCATTTTAATCATCATGACCGGAATTTTCCGGTCGATATACGTGTGAAGTGGGTGTTTTGGAGATTCTGTAATGCAATGCAAAAAAGAACTAAGGTATTCTGCAGTAAAAATGACGGGAAGAATCATTCTGGTTCTCCTCCTCATCAGCCTGTTCACTGGTGTTGTGAATGCTGCTGAGAATACAGACCGGACCGGAGTTGTTTACTCCTATACGGATACGCTGACATCATTCAAACCCGCAGTCTCAATCGGATGGGCGGGAGAGTCCGTCACGAATAATCCCGTCGTGTCAGGGAATTCTGACGACGGACTCGTTCTTCTGTCAGGAAAGATGGAACGCTGCCTGACCCGGGAAGAGTATGACGGCTCAGCCCACCATTTCGTAACCGTGAACGGGTACACGGGTATGCCGCTCTACACGCTCATTTCAACGGTCGATGACCTCGAAAAAGGCATCCCCGGAGAGTATAGTCAGGGTCACTTCTCATTGAACACCGACCTGATTTCAGAAAATCCCTACATGATAATCATCACGAATTATGCAGGCGGGACCTATGAAATATCTTCATCCGAAATTGCCGGCGGAAAAGCTGATGCTGATAAATACGTGATTGCCGCAGAAATGAAAGACGGAACCCCGGTGAAAAACGGACCGGTGACTCTGGTCGGAACCGCGGTATCCGGTGAATTCGGCAGCATAAAATCCATTGAACTGACCGGTAACGCCTTTCAGGGAGAAGAGTGGTACCTTTTCCTCGAAGGCAAAACCTTCGGCATCTATCTGGGTAAATCGGAAGTAGAAGCACTGATAACCTCAGCAAAAACGTCATTCACCGATCCGGCAGCAAAGGACGTCTGGTCAGGAATCCCGCTTGAAACACTGCTCGGTTACGTCGATGATTACTCGATTCCCGCATTCAGCCTTGACCTTGCAGAAACCGGCTACACCATCACCCTCATCTCAGGCGACGGATATCAGAAAGAGACCGAAAGTAAACCGGTCGCTGATGATTCCGATGGTTATATTGTTGCAAACAAACTCAATGACCAGCCCCTCACCGGGAATAACTACCCGCTGAGACTTGTCGGCGAAGCCGTGTATAATACCCGGAACAGTACCTTCACGAACCTCTCGATATCCGGTCTGACCAAAATCCGGTTGACGGATTTCCAGGAAATCCCGGAGGAACTTATCATCACCGTCGTCCGGTATGATGAGAACGGCGGCATTGTCAAGCAGATCAACCTGTCCTGGGCTGAAATCATTTCAGATCCGGTCACCTACCCGGTCATCGGCGATGGAAAGACTGACTACGGATTCCAGGGCCTTGCCGCGAAAATCACCGAACCGAAACTTGGTCAGGGTGTCGGCTGGGACCTGAAGGAAGAGTATCTCACCGGAAACTGGAAGGTCAGCAATAAAGTCAAAGGTGTCGCTGTATCAACCCTCACCGACCTTGTCGGCGGCATGAATACAAACGACCAGATTGTTCTGATTGCGGACGACAACTGGAAGAACACCTTTGAATACAACAACATCTATGAAACCAGTCCACGTCTTGGAACCGCGTTCATTGCATGGTATGCAGACGGAAAGATTATTCCCGCCTACAAGGAAGGTCCTAGACTCTTCTTCACGAGTAACGACAATGTCTTCAGCAGCGCGGACATGTATTACACGATAACGGAAGATCTCTGGCATTATAACAGCGGTTTTGCGTCACCGGGAGGACTGTCCGCACAGAACATCGTGAAAATCGAAATCCGCCCGAAAAATGTCGACTGGACACTTCAGCTGAACGGTTCCGTGAATGCCGAAATGACGAAAGGATACTTTGAGTCCGGTCTTGCATGCATAAGTCTGATGGGCGATGAATCGATTCACAGCATCACGTACACTGATAGTGAGGGGAATGTCTGGGGAGGCATGCCTCTCTGGCTTCTTACCGGATTTGTCGATGACGAAAATTCCCACAGCGGAGAGTCCTACAACAGAACACGGGCTCAGTCCGGATATAATATCACCATAACCGGCGCAAACGGCAGCACAACCGTCAGCAGCAAAGATGCTTACATGAATGCCGGCTACCTTATTGCAAATACGAAGAACGGAGTCCTTCTCACAGAAGAAGAGGGATGGCCGCTCAGACTTGCAGGCTCGGCAGTGACCGGTGAAATGGAGATTTCCGGCATCACGGAAATCAGCCTTGACCTCGAAAAAACCGCAGTGCCAAAAACGCTCGATTACACATCACGGGTCGCGGTTTCCGCGAATAAAATCCCGGTAATCGCCTCAAGCGGCTCGTCCTATGATGTTGCCGGAAACACGGTCCTCGGCGCAATACTCGCCTCCGGGCTGAAGCCGGTTGTCGGTGACAAAAAGTTCAGCATAAGTGATGTCCTTCTCTTCGACGGACTCGTAAACTTTGAGAACAGCGATTATGCCGAATGGCGGATTACCGTGAACAGTGATACGGTAATCGATGGATACGGCAGTGATACGAAATCCGTCGCCGTGAACATCTATGAAGTAAAATCCGGCGATGTGATTACCGGTCAGCTCATCGGCAATGACGGAACAAACGTGGAGATGGAGTTCTCCATCACCATAACCTAACCGGAGACCAGAATGAATAAAAAAACAATTTCCGGCTATTTCATCATTTTTTTCCTGTGTCTCGGTCTTCTTGTTACGTCAGTCTCGGCAGCCCCCGTGTATCTTTATAACGGTGCTCTGGAGATTACGGACACCGCAGATTTCCGGGTAAATGTTTCAGCCAGCGACACGCACGCAGCAGAAGAGGTTCTTTTCCGAGCATACTCGCCTGTTGGCATGGTAAAAGCCCTGGGTCTCGACTATTCTCTGAAATACAACAACAAACCGGCGGCAGACATCATGTTTGCGACCCTTACCGACAAAACAGGCAGGGTTCACACGGAATTCATCAATGTCTACAAAATCGAAAACAATGTTGTAACGGAAAGGCTGAATCCCGACACCGTCCTCTCTCCCGGGGACGCCGTCATCATCCAGATAGGCGGGGATAAACTCGCCGCAGGAAACACCATCGCCGATTTTGACAGCTCGACCGCTCTCTTTTACATCTCAATCGGTCAGGAAGTTTCCCAGACATGGCCGATAATGCTCTCCGGCGTATTCTCAGCCCCGCTCTACTATGACAAATCCGCGGATGCTTCATGGACCGACACACGTTCCACGTTCCTTCAGGCATCGGAGTATGCCACGCA
Organism: Methanocorpusculaceae archaeon UBA425; assembly: GCA_002506085.1. Lineage (GTDB taxonomy): Archaea > Halobacteriota > Methanomicrobia > Methanomicrobiales > Methanocorpusculaceae > Methanocorpusculum. Next base: position 12,004 of record DAWV01000022.1, on the reverse strand, counting down.
CAAAGCAGAGTTTACCGACGGAACGCACACGTATACCGGCGTAAAACTCCGGCTTCTTGCAGCAATCGTCGATGATATCGAGTCGATGACCTCATCCACGCACTTCTCCTTCAACACCGGTCTTGCGGCATCGAATTACCGGATTCAGGTAACAGACACTCACGGATCATCGGTCATGATTTCATCATCCGATGTTGCTGCCGACCACTACTTCCTTGCCGACAAAATGGACGGAGGAAAAATCCCCGTAAGCCTGATTGATGTCACGAAGACCGGTGATGCGGCGATTCTCCTTGAAGATACTGCATCCATCTCGCTTAATGTCCCGACAGGAATCGAACAGTCTCCGGGAGGCTGGTCGATTGCAGGAGTAGGGCGGATTTCCACGGATATTACGGACACGCTTCTTTATCGTGCGGTAGGAGGCGTGGAAGAGCTTGGCGGCGTTACCTCTGCGACCACGGTCACCCACAACCTGACCTGGACCGATAAAAACGGGGATGTCTATTATGGAATTGCTCTCTCGACCGTTCTCGGATGGCTGGATGACTTCCATCTTCACGGTCTCAACACCGAAGCACTGAGCGGAGGCTACACCATCCTTCTGGAAAACACGACCTCAAAGGTCAGCCTTGCCGCGGCAGATATCAAGGATGACAGACTGCATGTCATTCTCGCCATCTATAAACAGGAGAACGGAACAGGAAATCTGATAAAAATCAAACCTTTCCTGACCGGAACCGGCATTTCATCCGATAACTATCTTCGCGATGTGGAAAAGATCACGCTGAGTGATTTCAGTGCGCCGCCCGCCGTAACATCGATTACCGTGAAAAAAATCACTGCAGACGGCACGATAATCAGTGAAACGTCGAAATCCTGGGAAGAACTCAGATCCGGGTTCGATGTCATTGGCGACGGCAAACTTATTTACGCAGTTCAGGGTCCGGTGATGAATTCACATGCAGGAACCGATGAATCCTGGGATGTAAACGAAGAGTTCCCGGCGGCATACACGAACGCCCGCTTCAAGGTCGAGGACACCGTAAAAGGAACATCCGTAAAAGATCTGGTTGACCTTGTCGGAGGAATGAATAAGGGAGATCTGCTCAGATTCACCTCCGCCGACGGGGTCGTCACCGAGTTCGTCAACGGATATGCATATCTCTACAACCCGGAACCCGAAATGGGCACGATGTTCCTCGCATGGAGCCGCAATGGCGTGGACGGACCGTCAGGATATGACAGCATGTTCCGGCTCTTCTTCACCTCCAATGAAAACAAAAAAGATCCTCTGGGATACCGGGTCTACAGTCTGTATGATATGAAACTCTCGATGACGGAAGAGGATTACGGACTCTACCATTCATCAGAAGTTCTGCCTTCAACCGCCCAGATATCCGCATATCAGATCGACTCGATTGAAATCGTAACCGGCAGTTCATCCGCCTCCTCGCCGGCACCCCTCGTCATAGTGATTGCCGGACTCATCGGGGCTGCCTGCATCTTATGCCGGAGAAAATAACATGGGAGAACACCCTGCAATGAAAAAAAGTATAATCTGTCTGAGCCTTGTAATGGCGCTCTGTCTCTGCCTCTTTGCAGGCGCAGGCTCTGCCGCGACTGAACTTACAATTGAAAAATACGATGCCGCGGGCAATCTTCTAAATACCACGACCGTGGATTACCAGTGGATGGAAAAGAATCTCCCTGTTGTCGGAAACGGATACACGCATTATTATCTTCAGGGCCCTGTCTTTGAAGGCGATATCTGGGACCCGACCGAGTCGGTAAATGTCGAGTCAAAGGACATGGGGGCCCTCAAGGGAACCGCAGTCAAAGACCTCTGCGAACTTGTCGGCGGAGCCGGTGAGAATGCGGAGATTACGTTTATTGCCGCCGACGGACTTCAAAAAACCTTCCCGCAGAAGTACATCTATAGTCCCGAACCGGCGATGGGCACAGTCTTCATCGCATGGTACAACAAAGAGGAGGGCTATGTTCCTGCATATTACAGCGGAATGCGTCTCATGTTCACCGGAGATACCAGCCGGAACCCGTGGGGCTACCATGTATTCGGTATAGCTGATGAAAAGGCGGCCATGGATGAAGAAGACTGGTACTTCTATTCGGGAAAATATCCGACAACCACCGGTCTGTCGGTCCAGAACATCGATACGATCAAAATCACCGAAAATTCTTCGGCAGCACCGGGACCGGACGCGACCCGGTCTCCGTCATTCGGTATTGTCATAGGCATCGCCGGCATTCTCGGAGCTTTCCTGATTGTCAGGAAATGGTAAGATGAAAAGAATCTGTGTCATCATCCTGCTCCTTCTCCTGCTGGTTCCGGCAGTTTCTGCCGCAGACCTGCCGCGCTGGGGTCCGTACATCACGTCCGCGGATGAGGACACAGTGACGATTCATTATTATCTGTATGAAAACGCATCCGGTGCGGTGGAACTTGCCTTTCGCGGAAACACTACCGTGTTCTCCTCTGAACCGGGAGGATTTCACCATATCCGAATCGAAGACCTGATGCCCGACACTGAATATTCCTACCGGATTCTCGTGAATGATTCCTGGTCTGAGACCTATTCCTTCCGCACCCTTGGTGCAGAAAACTATATGTTTGTTGTATCGGGCGATACAAGAAGCGAACCGCCGTTTACCCAGGCAGAGCGTCACGGTGTCGTCGCAGAGAGTATTCTTAACGAAAATCCTCTCTTCGTGGTCCACCTCGGTGATTTTTCCGGCGATGCGGATGACCCGGCAGAGTGGGACCGGTTTTTCTCTGCAGGGCGTAATCTGTATGCAAACACGATAATCGTCCCTGTCCAGGGAAATCATGATTACGCGAAGCTTTACACCGAAATATTCGGAATGCCCGACTGGTATGCATTTACCGCCGGCTCTCTGAAATTCCTCGTCCTTAACACGAACGGATGGACCCAAATCAGATTTGCAAACCAGACCGCCTGGCTCGGGGAAGAAACACAAAGCCCTAAACCGAAGATTGCACTCTTCCATCACCCGTTCTATACGACAGATCAGAAACGGACCGGGCTCACCACTGACCAGATTCCCGTCTGGCAGGAGATCTTCGAAAACGGCGGTGTTGCCGCGGCCTACTCAGCCCACATGCATGCATACGAACGATATGAATCCGGCGGCATCGCCTATGTGACAAATGGGGCAGGCGGCGCTCCGCTCTATTCGCCGGTCACGGAACCGGCAGATGAAATGGTGAACTCAATTTACCACACTCTCGGCTATGTCAGGGTCGATGTTAACGGAAGTGAATTTACCTCAACCTTCTTCAGCGTGGCCGAGGTCTCGGAGGACAACAGTGTTCTCACGACAGTCTTCCCGAAGGGAACCGCCTATGACGTATTCAGCACGACCGACCCGGTCTCCTCGCCCCTCGGACCCGGGATCATTTTCGGCATTCTTTCAGGAGCCGTATTTTTTATCCGGAGAAAAAGATGAAAACAAGAATTATTTTACTAACACTGCTTGCAGTATTCTGTCTGATATCCGCAGTATCGGCAGGACCCTCAGGCGCAACGACCGAACTTCAGCTCATTCGTATCGCGGAGAACGGCACGACCCTCGACCAGCAAACCGTCAGTTATCAGTGGCTGGAAGAAAATCTCCCGGTACTTGGCGATGGGGTAACCCATTACTATCACCAGGGTCCGGTGTTCACCGATGATCCCGAAGCCCGCTGGGATGTAAATGAGACCGGAAGCTTCAAAGACCGCGGAGCAGTAAAAGGAACCGATGTAAAAGATCTCTGCGGTCTGATCGGCGGAATGAACCCCGAAGATGATGTCATGATTGTCGCGGCAGACGGATACCATGTGGAATACGGATACACGACAATCTACACCCCGTCTGCACGTCAGGGACCCGCTGCCGTCTGCTGGTATGTGGGCGAGGATGTATCGGGAGTCGGCGAACGTCAGGGAATCGGCTATACCGGAAAAGAAGGATATTTCCTCGGAATGCGGCTCGTGTTCCTTGCAGACGCCTCCACGAATGCCGAAGGTCTCCATGTCTTTGGAAATAATGACATGCGTGAGACCCTGCCGGAAAAATCGGTTTACTTCTATGAAGGACTCTATCCCTCGACCAGCGGTCTGACCGTTAAATGGGTCAGTGAAATCCGGGTCTATGAAGGAGGATATACCGGGGAAGCCGGGGTTCTTGCAAAATCCATGACGAATCAGACCGCCGTTCCAACAGAGGCGGCAGCGTCACCTCTTGGAATCGGCATACTTCTTGCCGGAATTCTCGCAGCAGGTATTCTCCGGAGACAGCCATGAAAAAGATACTTCTTATTCTCGTAATCATTGCCTGTATGTTCAGTGCCGGATGCATCAGTAATCCGTATGCGGATATCGACTGGCCGCTCACGCTTGTCGGGGCGGACGGCACGGAGAAAATCCTTTCCGTATCCGAAATCGCGGCACTGCCTTCTGTAAGCGGACACGGCTATGCTGTTTCAACAGTCGGAATAAAATACGGGCCCTATGAAATAACGGGCGTTCCGCTGATTGAACTGCTGAATCAGGTGGGGGGTGTCCACGAAGGACAGACCGTCCATGTTTCTGCGGCAGACGGCTATCTCTGGGTGTTCTCGTATGAACAGCTCCTGGGTGAGGATCTTCTTTGTCTCGATGCAAACCTGAAGGAGATGAAAACTCCTGCGAAGATGACCCCCATCCTAATGTATGCGGCAGACGGCAAACCGTATCCGTATGATGACGGCGGACCTCTCCGAATGGCAACTATGACGGCTGAACCTGATGTCATAACAGAAGGCAGTCTCTGGGTCAAATGGGTTGACAGAATCGAGGTCCATGGATGAAAAAATCCCTGCTCATTCCGGCAGTTCTGTTAATCATCCTGATTACCCTCTGTTCCGGCTGTATTGCCGGGGACAAAACAGTGGTCAAAGTGGTCCCGGCAGGAAGTCTGCTCATCCCTCTGGACGAAATCGAACAGGAGTATGAGGCTCTTCACCCGGAAATCGATATTCAGATTGAAGGACATGGAAGTATTCAGGCAATTCGTCAGGTGACCGACCTTAACCGGTCGATAGACCTGATTGTCGTGGCAGACGCGTCGCTGATTCCCGATATGATGTACCGGGAGGGACCCGTCGGGGTGAATTACACCGATTGGTACACCCCCTTCGCAAGGAATGAGATGGTTCTCGCGTTTACCCCTGAAAGTGCCTATGCTGATGAAATCACCCGGGATAACTGGTATGAAATACTTGCCCGGGATGATGTGAAGGTCGGGTTTTCCAATCCGACGCTGGATGCTTCCGGCTACAGAGCACTTATTATGATGATGCTCGCAGAAGAGCAGCTAAACCGTCCGGGTCTCTTCAATACGGTCATTGGAGACAGTTTCAAGCCGGCTCTTATGGTGAACAAAACCGAAAACGGAAGCATCCTCGAACTCCCGGTCCTTTTGCAGCCTGAATCAGGAAGCAAAGTGACCATTCGGGATTCGAGCCTGTTCCTTTTGAATCTTCTCGAGTCGGGAGGAATCGATTACGCATTTGATTACAAGAGCGTGGCAATCGGTCAGGGTCTGCGGTATGTTGAACTCCCGGCGGAAATCAATCTGGGCGATGAGGCATTTGCGGAAAATTATGATAATGCAGCCGTGTATCTCGGATTCCAGAGGTTTGCTACGATCGGAAATAAACGGACCGGTCTTCCGATTGTGTATGCGGTAACGATTCCCTATAATGCGCCGGAACCAGAAGAGGCGGAGAAGTTCATGGAATTCATGCTTGCTAGGTTCAGTGAGGGCGGAGAGGGATATCCGGCTCCGCTCTGATGAACAGAATTATTCCAGGATAACCTGACTTTGACAGTTTGGTGCATGAAGTAATAGGGGAATCCCGAATATCAACTGTCAAAGTCGGGTTATATTCAATTATGACGATATTGTCAGATATTACTGGATGTAATCTGTATTCGTGTACAGGTGAAATGCGGAACTATGAGAAATCCCAATGCGTTCGCATACCTTTGGCCGGGTGCGGAAGCATGAGAATCTCACCGCGAATCAGCGTGAATCTCTAGAAAAAAGGAGTTGGCTGTGTGTGGATAGATGAGAAATCCACCGCGAATAATCGCGAATAAACACGAATCGCATTTTCCTTACGCTG
>DAWV01000022.1:604-5645 GCA_002506085.1 Methanocorpusculaceae archaeon UBA425 | reverse complement strand
AACCCGCGTCGCGGGTTTTCTCGGGTTTAACAATTCACAGCTCTTGAAAAATCAGGTATATCGAATATCCTTTAAGAAAACCCGCGACGCGGGTTTTCCAGCATTTTTCGTTCCGCCGTCACGGCCACGCGAAGCCGATGAGGCGTAGCGTAGTGACGCGACCGAGGAGTGAAACGACGAGGTCAAGAGGGCGGAACAGGAAAAATGCGATTCGCGTAGATTCGCGATTATTCGCGGTGGAATTCTCATGCTTCCACACCCAACTTTCCTCCTCCTGAAATACAAGCGAGGGCTAAAAGCCCGAGTCGGAGAGCAAATCTTTGATTTGCGGTTCACGGCAGGATTTCTCATAGTTCCACACACAGCAAACTCCTTTATTTTTAAAATTTGTAGATATTTGCGCCAATTCAAGTGAGCGAAGCGAGTCGGAGAGCAAACCAAAGGTTTGCGGTTCGATGGGGGGGACAGGAGCCGGGCGGTCCCCGGAAAAAGTATCGTAAAATCTTAAATCATATGCACAGCAGAATCCGGAATCTCCACAAAAACCCGTGAACCTGCCAGATAATCCCCCTCTCTTTTTCCAAGGGTAACCGTCAGAACCTCCCCTATATCAACCTTGCAGATTCTCAGGGCTCCCTGTATATCTGCAGAAAGAACGTTCCCCGGAAAACTGTTTTCACTCTCCTCCTGATGAAGAAGAATATCCTCACTTCGTATACAGACCCTCCCCCTCCGTCCGATGACATCCCCGCGGAAAATGTTCTCAAAACCAAGGAACCGGGCAGTCGCCTCATCCTTCGGCTGCGTGAAAACCTCCTCCGCGGCCCCTGTCACAACAATCCTCCCGTCACGGACAATCGCAACCCGCATTGCCAGGGATTTTGCCTCTTCAAGAGAATGGGTCACATGAACAACCGTAAGTCCTTCTTTATGCAGTTTTTTCAGATCGGCAATACAGGATTTTCGTGATTCATTATCGAGAGCCGAGTATGGCTCGTCAAGAAGGAGAATCGACGGTTTCACCGCGAGAGCCCGGCAAAGCGCCGCTCTCTGGGCTTCTCCTCCGGAAAGCGTGAGCGGTTTTCTCTTCAGCAGATGGGCGATGCCAAACGAACCGCCAAGCTCTCTGCATCGCCTCATCTGTTCATCCCGGGGAATATGTCTCCTCTGCATCCCGTAACAGATATTCGCCTCAACCGTCATATGAGGGAAAAGAGCATAATCCTGATAGACTATCGCAATCCCGCGTTTCTCGACCGGAATTTCTGCAGCATCCGAACCGTTAATCCGTATTACACCTGTGTCCGGATCATGCAGACCTGCGATAAGCTCAAGAAGAATCGTTTTTCCCGCGCCCGACGGCCCCATAATCACAAAATACTCGCCCGTCCCAATCGACAACGAACAGTTCTTCAGAGAGAAATTCCCGAGCGAAAGGGAAACATCCTCAAACTCTATCATAGGCGCCTCCGATTCTTCCGGCGATGAACCGGAGAATGCCGAAAATCAGCAGACATGCGAGAATCATCGTAAAAGCAACCGCACTGCTTTCCTTAAGACCCCCTGTCATGAACCGGTTATAGATAAGCGTCGAGATTACCATTGGATAGTAGGCAATCATAATGACCGCGGAAAATTCGCTGATGCTCCGACCCCATGCAAGAACCGAGCCGCTCGAAATATGGCGGAGCGTCATCGGCAGGGTGACTGTTCGAAAAACCGTAAAAGGGGACGCCCCAAGTGTCCGTGCCGCATTTTCCAGATGGACCGGCACTTTTCCAAAACCTTCCTGAACCGTGGTCACATAAAACGGAGTGGCGACAAAAAGCATCGCGGCAACAATCCCGAAAAACGCATCCTGAAAGGTAATGCCGATTGCAGAAAAAGGAGCGCCCAGCCAGCCGTTCGGCATAAACAGGAGATACACAAGGATTCCGGCAATCGTGTGCGGGAGCATGACAGGCAGATCGATAATCGTTCCGATAACCTTCGCGGTCTTTGTCGCGGACCGTGCCAGAAGATAGGCAAGAGGTGTTCCGACAATCAGGAGAATGATAACGGCGCAGAGTCCCGCGAAAAATGTCAGAAGGATCGTGCCCACCACCTCGGATTCTGTCGCGACCAGCCATAAGAATTCCGGGTCCGACAACTGACCGAGAGTGATGTTCAGTAAAGCAAGCAGAATCAGACCAACAGGCAGTGCTCCAAGAAGGGCACAACAGAAAAGAAAACTGTTCATCCTCAGCTTTTTTGCCATTGTCTACATGTTAGCTCTAGGATATGTTAATACTTTGACTGAGTCTCCCCGTTCCCGGGAATTGCCCGGGATTCTCCGCAGTCATACCATGAACGATACGTATTCCCGACCGGATAAACCGGGTGCAAAGCCTTCATACGTAGCAAGAACTAATGAATATAGTATTATGTGCTTGGAAGAGGTGACCCCTGATGAAATTGGTGATAGGAGAGACGTCGGGTTGCCCCCTTCGCGGGCACGGGGAATTCTTCACCGGTCTTTTGACACTATTAATTAGTGTCAGCCTGTCTTTTATCGCGGGAATTTATCTTGGGTCTGTAAGCGCTGTTCTGATTCTTATCCCCGGACTTATGGTACTTGTTACCCCGTCGATAAACATGCGGGGAGCTATTGCCGGAATTCTGACATCGCGATTATCCTCTTCCATGCACCTTGGAGCATTCGAGACGAAGTTCGGGCGTGAGACCGAGCTTGGTGATAATCTCCGTTCGTCCATTATCCTGACGGTCATCATATCGGTGATCCTGGCGATTTTCGGGAAAATTATCTGCCTGATTACCGGGACCGAGGTCATCGGCATCCTGGAGATGATAATAATCTCGGTTATCTCGGGAACTCTCGCCGGACTCGTGGTTACAGCGGTCGGCATTTTCATTTCGATTGTCTGTTACCGGAAGAGATGGAATCTTGACATGGTCGGGGCTCCGGTCGTGACGACCTTCGGCGATATCGTTACGCTTCCATTCCTCGTTGTAATCGCGATTCTCGTAATGCAGCTTCCATTACCCGGAAAAATAGTGCTCGGTCTGATTGTTCTCGTGATGATTCTCTGGGCGCTTCTTTCGATGAGGGGGGCGACTAAGAAGATGAAGGATATTTTACGTGAGGGTATTCCGCTCCTCGTTCCGCTGTGTCTTCTCGGAATCGTTGCAGGAGTTTTGTACACGAATAATCTGGACGGTCTCATTGCCTCAGCCGCGGTTTTGATTCTGATATCGCCGTTTATGAACGGCTGCGGGTCTATCGGGGGGATTCTTACATCCCGGATAGGGACCGAGATGCATATGGGTCTCGTTGATTCAAAAATCATTCCCCAGAGTCTTGTGTGGAAACATTTCGGGGAGAATTATCTGTATGCAGTTCTGATTCTTCCGCTGATGGGTTTTCTTTCGCATTATGCGGCGGTTCTCTGCGGAATCACAACGTCAGGGCTTGTTCCGATGATTCTTCTGTCGGTGATTGCGGGTCTGCTTGTTGTTACAGTGCTGAATCTGCTGGGGTATTATACCGCGGTTCTTACCTATCGTATGGGGTATGATCCGGATAATTTCGGGGTGCCGGTTATGACGAGTTCGATTGATCTGGTTGGTGCAACGATTCTGATTCTCGTTATGGCGGTTTTGTTCGTGTAGGAACAGGGCAAGTGAACCGAAAAAGAGAGGAGGTTTGCCGAAACGGCAGGATTCGGGTATTAATCGATTGCAATCATCACTTCGCTTGATTTGATGACTGCGTAGACCGGTTTCCCTACGGCGAGATTCAGGGATTCGGCAGATGTTTTCGTGATGATGGAGACAATCTGCTGACCCCCGGCAATCTCGATGATGACTTCGCTGTTTACAACTCCGGGTGTTACTTTGACGACTTTCCCTTTAATCTGGTTTCTTGCACTGAGTTTCATGGTTATCTGTTAAGCATTGTTTCTGTGCGGGATAAATATTTAGATTGCGGCATGATTCCGGGGAATTTTCAGCATTTTCCCGGGGATATCGATAAATTTAATAGACCAGCGTGAGTTTCCCGTTTTTCGCGGCGTCATATGCGAGTGAGGTCGGGGGATATTTCGATGCGAGAACAGATATTTTTGCATGCAGGCATTTTCGCACCAGGTCTGCCGTGATTTTCCCGGAAATGAGAATTGCGGTCTCTTCCGGGGGAATATTGTCCATGAGCAGTCTGCCGACGACCTTGTCCAAGGCGGTATACTGTCCTATGTCTTCTGCAGATGCGGCGATTTTTCCGTTTTTCAATACCTTTGCCCCGAATCCGCCGGCTCTGATTATATCCCCGCGAAAATCGAGCGAGCAGATTTCCGGTGGTACCGGGATGCTCTTTTCAAGAACGGGCAGCTTTTCCGGGTCCAGATAGGACGCGGTGCCGCCGCATCCGGATATTACACTTTTCTTCGGGAGGAGAACCTTAAACGGGTTTTTTGTTAGAACGCTCACACCGGCATCATTCTGCATTACTGATTCTATTTCGGCATACGGGACGATTCCTTCGGTTGTGAGATACCCGGCGGCAAACTCTCCGGTCATTTCTTTGAGCATCATTACGGTTACGAGACCGCGGCCGTTTACCGTGAGGGAGATTGGCTGCTCATCCAGTAGACCATTTCGAAATGCTGTCATTGTGTGATACCATATTGGATTGGCAATTAAAAATAATGGCGGGTGTACGATGGCATCATACGGATGAAAAAATTCCGATTTCGTTTATGGGGTTCTGTATGGATTTCCGGATGTACTTCGGTTTCGTGGATGGGATTCTGTATGGATTTCCGGATGTACTTCGATTTTGTGTATGGGATTCTGTATGGATTTCCGGATGTACTTCGGTTTCGTGTATGGGATTCAGGATGGATTTCCGGATGTACTTCGATTTCGTTTATGGGATTTTGTATGGATTTCCGGATGTACTTCGGTTTCGTTAATGGGGTTTTGTATGGATTTCCGGATGTACTTCGATTTCGTGGATGGGGTTCTGTATGGATTTCCGGATGTA
>DAWV01000022.1:0-285 GCA_002506085.1 Methanocorpusculaceae archaeon UBA425 | reverse complement strand
GTACTTCGATTTCGTTAATGGGGTTTTGTATGGATTTCCGGATGTACTTCGATTTCGTTTATGGGATTTTGTTAGTGTAGATGTCATCACACGAAATTCACGAAAAAATGACGAAAACACGAAAACCAATAAGATTAGGTTATAGGCGGATACATATAGTTCCCTCCCCCGTCCCCCACGCGAAATTTTCGAAAATCAACGAAATGCACGAAAAGGGGGACAGGGGCGGAGAAAAATTTTTGGGGTCGCTCAATTGATTAAATTGAACGGGGAGATTTTTATTAG
>DAWV01000001.1:431-5763 GCA_002506085.1 Methanocorpusculaceae archaeon UBA425 | reverse complement strand
CTGATGGATATGAAAGCAGCAGGATTTGACGTCGTGGTCTTAATCGCAAACCTGCACGCCTATCTGAACAGAAAAGGAACCTTCGAACAGATCAAAGAACTCGCCGACTACAACAAAGCCTGCATCGAGGCAGTCGGTCTCAAAGGCGCGGAGTTCGTTCTCGGAACGGACGTCCAGCTCACCCCGAAATATCAGACCGAAGTTTTGACCCTCTGCCAGCAGATCACCCTCAACCGTGCCACCCGGAGTATGGACGAAGTCGGCCGTGCGATGGACAACCCGATGGTCTCCCAGATGATCTACCCGGTCATGCAGGTCGTCGACATCCCGACCCTCAACGTTGACGCGGCAGTCGGAGGAATCGACCAGAGAAAAATCCACATGCTCGCACGCGAACACCTCCCGACCCTCGGATACAAACCCCCGGTATGTATCCACACACCGATCGTCAACGGTCTTGACGGCGAAAAGATGTCCTCCTCGAAAGGAAACGTGATTTCGGTCGCCGACTCCCCTGAAGATATCAAAAAGAAGCTGAAAAAGGCATTCTGCCCGCCGGAAACCGAAGGCAACCCGATTCTGCAGATCTTCCGGTACAATGTCTTCCCGAGAATGGACTCCATCGCCATCCGCCGCCCGGAAAAGTTCGGCGGAGACCTGGAGTTCCACAGCTATGCAGAACTCGAGACAGCGTATGCCGGCGGAAAGATTCACCCGATGGACCTCAAAGCTGCATGCAGCGACTCCCTTGCGGAACTTCTCGCGGATGCCTACGCATACGTGCAGAGCTATAAAAACTAATTCTCCTTTTTTATGCCGGATGAAATACCCGATTATACGTTCACAGAAATAACGCCCATTCTCAAAGGCTGGTCGGATGACAGGAAATATCTTGTCCGAACAGACGACGGCCGAAACCTTCTGCTTCGCTTGTCTGCCATAGACAACTACGACCGCAAAAAAGAGGAGTTCGAGGCTCTCAAAACGATAGAGTCGAAAGGGATTCCGGCGCCAAAACCGGTCGCATTCGGGAAATGCCGGGGCAATTCCTCGGTGTACATGCTTCTCAGCTGGACAGAGGGAAAAGATGCAGATGAAATTCTGCCTCTTCTTTCAAAAGAGGAGCAGTACAGATTGGGCGTGAAAGCCGGGATTTTGCAGAAACGGCTGAACGCGATTCCGGCGCCGCATGACCTGAAACCCTGGGATGTGCGGTTCGGGAAAAAACTAGACTGGAGAAACGAACGGTATCTTGGCTGCGGTTTTCGTTTCAATCATGACGACCTGATGCTTTCCTACATCGAAGAACACCGGCATCTGATAAAAAACCGGCCGCAGTCGTTTCAGCACGGGGATTTTCACTGCGGAAACATCATCATCGACGGGGAGGGGAACCCATGTATAATCGATTTCAACCGAATCGACTACGGAGATCCCTGGGAAGAGTTCAACCGAATCGTGTGGTGTGCAAAGAAAAGTATCCATTTTGCGGCAGGACGGATTGACGGCTATTTCGACGGATTCGTTCCGGATGAATTCTGGGAGCTGCTTCTCTTATACATCAGCAGCAATACGCTTTCCTCGATCCCCTGGTCGATACCTTTCGGGCAAAAAGAGGTCGACACGGCTGTAGAAATGGCAAAAGAGGTTCTTCTCTGGTATGATGATATGAAAAGTTCCGTTCCTTCGTGGTATAGGGACGCGAAAAAGACAGGGGAGTAGAGGAAAGTAGAATGTTTCCTAACTCCAATACATCATCACCAAATGAAAATCACCGTAATCTATGGAACGAACCGTACGGAAAAATCCAGCACGTATAACATCGCCCAGCAGTTCCTGGCTGAACTCGCAGACGGCGACCCTGTTACTGAGTTCCATCTCCCAAAGGACATGCCGAAGTTCTGTAAATCATGCAGCATCTGTTTTACCGACGAAACAAAATGCCCTGATTACGACTATCTCAAACCGATTCTGGACGCGGTAAAAGCCGCGGATCTGGTGATATTTACCGTACCCGTTTATGTGTATCATGCTCCCGGACAGGTAAAAGCGTTCTTAGATCACTGTGCCTATCTCTGGATGCCGCATCGTCCTGAGCCTGCCATGTTCAAAAAACAGGCCCTTATCATCTCAACCGCTGCGGGAGCCGGAATGAAATCTGCTGTTAAGGATGTAAAAGACAGTCTGGATTTCTGGGGAATCGCAAAGACCTGGACGGTGAAAAAGGCGGTTCAGTCATCTGACTGGGAAACGGTCACAGAAAAAAGAAAAACGGAGATTGCAGGAAAAGTTCTGAAGACTGCGGGAAAAATCCGGAGATGCAAAGGGGCCGGCCCCCGTCTCAAAGTGAAACTGCTTTTCTACTGGATGAGATCGATGCAGAAAAGAATGGGCTTTAGTAAGACGGATGTTGCCTACTGGAAGGAAAACGGCTGGCTTGCCGGAAAAAAGCCATGGAAAAGAACATGAAACTCACAGTACTCATTGACAACAACACATTCATCGACAAATATTATTGCGGTGAACCCGGTCTTTCGTTTTTTATTGAAGACGGGACGGATAAGATTCTTTTCGACTGCGGATACTCGGATCTCTTTATTAAAAATGCAAAAAAAATCGGCATAGATCTTGCGGCAGTAACGAAAGTCGTGCTCTCTCACGGGCATGATGACCACACAGGCGGTCTGCCGCATCTGATGAAGAAATACAATGTATCCGGGTTTGAAATACTAGCCCATCCGGATACTTTTGCCGAAAAACGCCGGGGCGATCTGCTGACCGGGTCCCCGGTCCCCGAGGAGAAGCTGCGGGAGAAATCCCATCTGCATCTTTCGAAAACACCGGTGAAGGTGAGCGAACATATAACATTCCTGGGCGAGATTCCGATTACGCAGGAGTTTGAGCCGAGAACGGAGATGGATAAAAGGAAAACGCCGAAAGGCTATGTTCCTGATTTCATTCTGGAGGATTCGGCTCTTGTCTTTGAGAAGGAGTCAGGTATCTATGTTATTACCGGGTGTTCGCATGCGGGGATTTGTAATATCTGTGCATACGCGAAACAGTTGTTTAAGAAACCGGTTCTCGGGATTATCGGCGGCTGGCATATGAAAAAAGTCGATTCCCGCACGGAAAAGACGATTCAGTTTCTGAAAAATGAGGGTATTACGGAGATGTATCCCTGCCATTGTACGTCGTTTGCGGTGAAAGCTGCGGTTCATCAGGTCATTCCGGTGCATGAAGTGGGGGTCGGACTGAAGGTCGAGTGGTGAGGCGATCCATAGGACCGTTCTTAGCCGAACAAGTCAATAGACTTGCGAGCGGGCGGGTTGGACGCTGAAAGCGGACAACCTTAGCTGAGGCGGGCTGCCCCGAAGGGGCGGCCTCAGCGGAGGCGGACCGCTCCGTAAGAGCGGTCTTAGCAGAGCAAATCTCTGATTTGCGACCAAGGCTTTGCCTTGCGACGAAACCGAAGGTTTGCGCGTGGGCGGGGCGAAGTCTTCGAGTGAACCCGGGATTACCGTATGGATTTGTGGATGTACTTCGGTTTTGTGTACGGGATTCTTCAGATGTAAACATCATCACACGAAATTCACGAAAAATTCCACGAAAACACGAAAACCAATAAGGTTAGGTTATAGGCGAATCTCCGTCGTCCCTCCCCCGTCCCCCACACCAAACTCACAAAAATCAGCGAAATTCACAAAAAGGGGGACAGGGGCGGGCTGCTCCGAAGGCTCGCCCTTAGCCAAGGCGGATTGGACGCGGAACGCGGACAACCTCAGCCAAGCAAGGCTTTGCCTTGCGACCAAACTGAAAGTTTGCGCGTGGGCGGGGTGCCGTTTTCCTTTCCTCTCTTAAGCGAGCCCGGGGGCGAAGTCTTCGAGTGAACCCGGGATTACCGTTATGGATTTTTGGATGTACTTTGGTTTCGTGTATGACATAAGGGCGGAATCTAGAAAAATGCGATTCAAGCGAGCGAAGCGATTCGGCGAGCAAATCTTTGATTTGCGAACGCGTAGATTCGCGATTGCGTGCCGCCTCAAGCGGGCTTGCCCGCTTGGGCTTATTCGCGGTGAGATCTCTCATAGTTCCGCACCCGACAAACATCCTTTTTCCGTATGGATTCCCGTGAAAAAAGAAGATTCTATGGACTCAGATTCTGGAACATGATCGCCATTCTGGTGACCAAAGCTGCGAGAATGGTGTAGCCGAAAATTACCTGAACAAAGATAATGAATACGGGATAAAGCGAAAGAGTCGTGAGATCGATGCCTAATATGCCAAAGGGGACCAGGGTCGTCTGCATGTACGCTAAGAGGAGATCATTTCCCGAGGAAAGGATCGATCCCTGCAGGAGATCTGCATCGCGAAGTGCGAGATAGAACATCATGAAGACAAAATTCGAAAACAAAAAGGTAAACACAATATTACGAGTACTGCTGCCGTAATCAGAAATTTTCCAGAATATTCTCGCAGGTATCTCGAGCATTTTGTTATCTTTATACCATTTTTCCCAGCGTATCTGCCGGATGTTTCGCTCGAGCTGTGTCCTGAGTTCTGGAAAAATTCGGGCTGACGAGAGAGAGGTACCGGTGAAATTGGTTTTATCGTCTATGGGGCTGTTGTTAAAATGGGTCCCACCATTAACGACGACTTGAATGAATTTTGCTCCCTTGAGATAGGCATCTATGAAATTGGCGTCCTCAAGGCGGGCAGCGTTGAAATTAGTGTATTCAAGATGTGCCATAAAGAAACTAGCATCTTCAAGATGCGCATATACGAAACAAGCTCCTTCAAGGTGGGCATAGGTGAAATTAGCTCCCTGAAGATATGCACGTGAGAAATTGGCTTTGTTAAGATGCGCACATACGAAATAAGTTCCCTCAAGGTGGGCATCTTTGAAATTTGCTCCCTCAAGATCTGACATAAAGAAAGTGGCATCATCCAGCATCGCATTTTTGAAATCTTTATCTGAGAAATTAGGTCGTACAAAATCAGAATCATGGAATTTCCCAAAATTTCTAGGATCATAGCTCACACCTGGAAATATCCTTTCCCATTCAGATTGGAGATATGCCCTATACGCCTGATTCCATTCTTCTATCTTATCTTTTTTCGCACACTCAATCAAAAAATCAAAACTCAGCTTATCATACAGCTCCTCATTCCACCGTTCCGGTCTCTCCACCATAATATGATAGAATAGTCCCTCCTTGTGATTAACAATTCCTAAAAAACTGCCAAAGTTGAGAATTGAGAATCGGCAGAGTGCGGAACTATGAGAAATCCCACCGCGAATAATCGCGAATAAACGCGAATCGCATTTTTCCAG
>DAWV01000001.1:0-140 GCA_002506085.1 Methanocorpusculaceae archaeon UBA425 | reverse complement strand
GTGGATAATCCGGATCTTCTCTACCCGGAAGAAGTTCGAATAATTATCGGGTGTGCGATGACCGTTTACAATACGCTTGGAATCGGCTTTTTGGAGGGCGTGTATCATGACGCTTTAGAGGTGGAACTCGGTTTGCAGGG
>DAWV01000019.1:401-21778 GCA_002506085.1 Methanocorpusculaceae archaeon UBA425 | reverse complement strand
AACTGAATCCCTTGGGGAAAACACCCTTTTTACTGGGAGTTTCCCGGGGTCAGTTTGGCTGACTTTCGAGGTAATAATGTTAGGCGGGCTTTGTTATAAACCCTCCGAATCATCGTTACAGGACCCCGGAAGAACGACATTTCTGCACGTCTTCCGGGGTTTTGCTCGGGATAAGGCACACGCGGATAGCCCCCGGTTCCTTGCGGAATCGGGCGGGTATTCACGCGCCTTGCGAGGTAACTAGATTGGAGCAAATCACATATAAACCCGCCGGTAACGAATCAGAAATTCAAAACTGACAACAGACCGGACATGGAAATAACCACAATCCCGACTACACAGACCGCAAGCAAAACTGCGAGAACAATCCACCAGAAATTATGCGGCTTTTTCGACCTTCTCTGCACAACCATCATACATCACCACCCACAAATCGCCGAAAAACTCATCCTGCTCAAGATCGACCCGTCCATCCTGCACCAGAAACAGACAGGGAAGATACACAAAATACAATGGCCAGTGGAGTATTTTTACCAGTTCATACAGGGAAACCCCGGGATCACGCGCATCGGGATGCGCACACACAACCGCATAAATCTTCCCGGCCATGCGCTCGTAATCCTCCTCATGCGCAATCCCCACTACCTCTTCTGCATCCGGGTCCGCAAACAGCTCATCCTCGTTATCGATAAATTTCCGCCGCCTCTGCCGTCTGCGTTCCGCTTTTTCGGCAAGTTTCAGCTCCTTAATCAGCTCATAGAGCGTGACCGGACGCTTTCGCGCATCCTTCCGCTTAAGCCTGCGGTCAATCTCCCGCTCAAGAAGTTCGATCGGACCTAGAGCCCTCTCAGAAACAACATCATCCTCACCAAAAGAATCCCCCGCGCCGAAATCACCATCATCCAACTCATCTTCGGGCTCCGGCTCATTCATCGACTCCGACTTCATACGAAGCAAAACCGACGCATAAAAAATCGTCCGCCCCGAAATCCTCAGATCAAGCTGGCTCCTGCGTTCCAGCTCGTTCAAAAACCGTTCCGTAACCTCGACAATATCAATATTCCAGGGATCAATCTCCCCATTCTTCGCCAACTGACAAAGAATCTCAATCGGTTCTTCGAGTTTCTCTTCCGGTAAATCCTCAATCATTCATCTTCACACCAGTCACAAGTGTACTCTTATCACTCAGACGCAGGGTCACCCCGACCATCCGGTCCGCCGCCTCGATCATCGGCTTCCTGTGCGACACAATCACGAACTGACTGTCCGCGCAGATTTCCCGAACCATCTGGGAAAGCCGCTCCACATTCACCCCGTCCAGATTGGAATCAACTTCATCAAGCGCGTAAAACGGCGCCGGCATAAACTGCTGAAGTGCAAAAATAAACGAAAGCGTCGTAAACGACTTCTCGCCGCCCGACATCAGATTCAGCCGGGTGACCTCCTTCCCGCGCGGAGAAACCTCGAACGTTACACCCCCCTGGAACGGATCATCCGGATTATCCAGAACAAGATGACCCATCCCGTCATTCAGCCGCCGGTAAATCTCCTGAAAATGCTTATCGATCGATGTGTAAGCCCCCATAAATGCATCAAGCTTCATCTGCTTGAAACTCTCGATCTTATCAAGAAGGGCCTGACGTTCACGTGAAAGAGTATTCTTCTTTTCTGTCCGCTCAATGGACCTCTTCTGAACATCATCATACTGCTCGATTGCAAGCATATTCACATTCCCAAGCCTTCTGACTGACCGCTCGGTCGTGGCGAGTCTGTCAAGAATCTCATCCATCGAAAGCTCGCAGGCAACATCCTCCCGGACCGACCCCTTGATGCCGGACATTTCCAGAGCGAGTGACGCGGATTTTTCATCGAACGCCGCAATCTGCACATTACACCGCTCCTCATCGCCCTGAAGAGTCACAATTCTCGTACGGGCTTCATCAGCCATACGCTGAACCTTAACCCGCTCACCCGTCAGCTCTTCGATCTCCCCCGTAAACGCCTTCATCTCATCCCTGAATCCGGAAATCGCCGCATTGGCAGCATCGATCGCTTTATAGCACTCAGCAATCTCCACATCGATTGAGGCATTCTTTGCCTCAAGAGCCTCACGTTCCCGGGTTTTCTGCTCCACATTCTGCTTGAAATGCTGACGCTCGAGATTCAGACCAGAAAGGTCGCTCACCTTATTCTCATACCGGCGATATGCATCATTATAACCCGACTGGGCCTTCTGCAGCTTATCGGTAAGAAGATTAAACTCATCCTCGTTCAGCACGGACCTGAGTTCATTCACCCGCTTGTTGAGAACATCTATTTCATCCGAAAGAGCATCCACCCGGGTCTCCAGTCCGGCAACCTGATTCGCATTCTCCTTCTTATCGCGTTCCGTCTCTTCCAGAAGACGGGCTGCCTCGACCTCATCCTGGGCGATTTTATCGAGAATACGGTTACAGTCCTTAATCTTCAACCCAATCTGGGTAATAGATGAATCCAGCTCGTTACGTTCCGCACGAAGACCCTCGGAAACCGACCGGTGACGGGCTTCGGCCGCAGCAAGGTCGGACTCGTCATTTCGCAGATCTGCGAGTTTCGCGGAAATATCCGCAGACTCCCGACCCACAGCCACGCCGAACCCGCGGATATCCTTCCGGATAAAACCCCCGGTCATCGCCCCGCCTCTTTCAAGCAGCTCGCCCTCCAGAGTCACCATCCGGTATTTCCCCATCAGACGGCGGGCGGCATCAAGCGTCTCCACGACCACGGTCTGACCGAAAACCAGATTAAAGGCATCCCGATATTCGGCATCGAAATCAATCAGATTGATGGCATAATCCACCACGCCGTTTCCGGCAACCGGCGGAAGAGGGGGCTGGAGTTTCATCTTGTTCAGCGGCAGAAGAGTCAGCCGCCCCAGACGTTCATCTTTCAGATATCCGATAACATCCGCCGCGGTCTGATCCGTATCGACAACAACGTTATTGAGTCTGCCCCCAGCAGCAATATTCAGAGCAGTGGTATAGGCCGAATCAATCACTTTTCCAAGACTGGAAACAGTGCCGAACACCCCGTCCATACCAAGAATCGCAGAAATCGTCCTGTCCGACGCACCGGATGCCTGCTGCTGGGCCTCAATCTGCATCTGCTTTTTCGTGAGCCGCGAGATTTCTTCTCTGAGCGATTCGAGTGCCTTTCTTGCACTCAGCATAGCCCGTTCGGTCTCTCCTATCTGCTTATCGAGGAGGGTTTTATTCTTCCGGGCATCCTCGAGATCCTTTTCGAGCCGGTCAATCTCCTCCTGTTTCTCGGCACGCTCCTCAGTCAGCGAACCCTGCTCACGCTGCATCTTTCCGAGTTCCTGCGCACGAACCCGGCTCCGCTCGATAATCCCGTCCCTCTGAACGACAATCGCACCCCGCTCCTCCTTCTTCGCCTCGACCTGTCTCATCAGGCCGACCAGTTCCGCCTGGGCACCCTTTGAATCAGAACTCCGTCGACTGACAAGTTCCTTCGCCTGCTCAAGAGTTTTCTTCTGCTCTTCAAGCTCCATCGCGAGATTGGCCTTGTCAATCTGCAGAGTCCTGGCTTCCCGAATCTTATCGTTGAGGGTGTTCTGATTTTTCTGGAGATCGAGATAGAGAGTGTTCATCTCGGAGAGGTTGCTCTCTTTCTCCTTCTTGCGGCGGGACATCGTCTCCTCTGCGACCCGGATGTTGCCCTTCTCGGTCTCGATTCCGCCGATGATCCGCATATAAGCGGGACCCTGTTTATCGCTGATCTTCCGGTCTATCTCGCGGACTTCCTCGAGACGTGCATTCTTCTCGTTTTCTTCGAGGGCGATGTCATTCCCGATACGAATCTTCTTCTCTACCTGCTCGGATTTAGAATGGGCAATCAGACCGAGTTCACGTTCGAGGGCGTGAAGCCGGGCGATCTGTTTCGCGGCATTAAGATAATCCAGTTCCACCTGCAGCTTCTTATATTTTACCGCATCCTCCCGGGATGCCGCAAGCTCTTCGAGCTGCTTCGCATACGAGGCGAGAAGAATCTCCTCCCGGTCAATGCTCGCCCGAACCTGTTCGAGCTCGACCAGGGCCTGGTCTTTTTTCTCATCGAACTCGGCGACACCGGCGATTTCATCGATAATACGCCTGCGTTCCAGGTCGCTCATATCCATAATCCGGGAGATATCCCCCTGCATGACGACATTGTACCCATGGGGTTTGATACCGCATTTTGCAAGATAGTCCAGAATTTCCGTCTGGGAGCAGGCCTTTTCATTCAGATAGTGATAACTGTAATACCCGTTTTGGGTACGTTTGATTCTCCGGCGAATCTTGGTTTCATCCGAAAAGGTGAGGGTGACCTCCGCGGTATTTTTGCCGGACATATTATTGATAAAATCAGTGAGTTTTTCCGCACGAAGATTTCGTGAGGTGGACAGTGACAGGACAAAAAGGATGGAGTCGATGATATTACTTTTTCCCGAGCCATTCGGCCCGGAGATAACGGTAAACCCCTCATAAAAAGGAATTTTTGTCTTTCTGGAAAAAGACTTGAAGTTGTCTATATCAACCTGGACAATGTGCACGCATGAACTCCGTTATCGTTTGTTTTCTATCGTGACCGTGTCATCTTCACTTGCTTCAATGACGGCAGATGAATCTGCACGAATGGAGGAAGAATGAGAGGCATGCGCCGGATTATACCCGGTCCCGGCAATAATGACATTCCTGTTTGGGGTCTTCTTCTGTTTCAGAATGGTCCCGTCGGGCTGCATGATATATTCAAACTCCCCTGGTTTCAGTTTTTCAACCGGCACTTCTGCAGCCGGAGCTGCCGCGGGTTTGGGTTCGGGGACCTGTGCGGGGATCGGGCGGCTCACACGGGGTGCGGGGGTTTCAACACTAGGACGTCTGACTCCCGGCATGATACGTGATGCGACTTCGGAAACCGGGCTCCGTGCGGGCTCAGCAATGGGTTCCGCAACGACTTCCCCTCTTTTCACACCGAAACGTGAGGTCTCCGGGTGACTTTTGACGGAAGTTCCCCCGAGTTTTTCTATCTGCGCATTAATTTTCCGGGTAACCGACTTGAGGTCGAGCAGCTCATCGGTAAGTCCTCTGACCATTGCCTCAAGTTCACGCACTTTTCGTTCAAGTACTTCGATATCTTCAGATTTTTCCGGTACAACCGGTGCAGTTTCCTGCTTTCCGGCAAGTCCGCGTTCCTGCTCGGCAAGTTCATGTTCCAAGAATTTCATGCGGGTATCCATTTTTCACAACTGTCCTATAAATTAATTATAGGTTTTTCAGTGCCCAATCTATAAGAGACTTGTGTATCGGTCCCTTCTGATTTCTCACACAGTGGAAACCGGAAATCCCGATTCTTTTAATCTGATATGCGTGTGTAGATTTGCCCGCACGAATCGGATCCAATAAAAAAAGGTAGGAAAAATAGCCGGATCGAAAATCCGGAATCAGACCAGCCGGTATGTCTCGAGATTCTGCGGAGACACGGTCTGAATATGGAATTTCTTATAAATCGAGCTTGCAAGGTCAATCGTCTTGGACTCCTCACCATGGATGGTAAACACACGTTCCGGCTTTGGCTGAACATACTGAACATAATTCATCAGCTGTTTCCGGTCAGCGTGACCGGAGAAACCTTCCACCGTCTGAATCTCCATATTAATGACGATCGTTCCGCGTTTTCCAATAGGCACTTCACGCCATCCCTTCTGAATACGGCGACCGTATGTACCCTCTGCCTGATATCCGACAAAGATAAGCACGTTTTTCGGGGAATCAGCAAGGTTGCTCAGATATTCAATAACCGGACCGCCGTTCAGCATACCGCTCGTCGAAATAATCACACAGGGATCTTCCGAAAAGATGACCGCCTGACGTTTATCATAGGAATCCACCTGCTCGAAACACTCCGCAAGGAACGGGTTGTAGTTATCACGGAAGATAAGATTACGAAGATCATTATTCAGATACTCCGGGTAAGCCGTGTGCATGGCAGTGGCTTCCTTAATCATACCGTCAAGATAGACCTTGCACTTCGGAACACGGTTGGTTCTGATACCTTCCTCGAGGGCAAGCATCAGTTCCTGCGAACGGCCGACCGCGAACGCCGGAATCAGAACTTTGCCTCCGCGTGCAAGCGTGGCATTGATGACTTCATACAGCCGCTCTTCAGCCTCGACCCTTGACGGGGAGAAGTCCTCGGAGCCGCCATACGTACTCTCCATAACAAGAGCTTCAAGACGCGGGAACTGGGAAACCGCAGGATTAAAGAGCCGGCTCTTTCCATAGAACAGATCGCCCGTAAAGGCAATGTTGTAAACACCGTTTCCCACATTGAAGTGGGCGATTGCCGAACCCAGGATATGACCTGCGTTATGCAGAGTCAGTTTCATGTCCGGAGCGATATCCGTAACATCCCCGTAACCCAGAGCAATCGTGTGCTTGACAAACTCACGAATCTCGTTCGAGGAGTAAGGCGGAGCACGGTCTTCCTTGTTGTTCACATCCAGATAATCCAGCTGAAGCATCGTCGCAAGATCACGGGTTGCCGGCGTCGCATAAACCGGACCGTCATACCCGTATCTGAATAGAAGCGGGATATATGCCGAGTGATCAAGGTGGGCGTGGGTCAGAACGACCGCATCCAGATTCGTGAACGGATAAATCTCCGGCACGTTCAGATACGGAGATGAGGCAGAACCGGTCGCTCCCGGGGAGTCGCCGCAATCGATCAGGACCTTGCTTTCGGGTGTCGAAAGAAGGAATGCAGCACGGCCTACCTGCCGGCAGCAGCCGAGAGTGGTCATACGGAGCCACTGGTCGTGATCGCGCCCGGTATAAATGGAATCACGGTGAATCCGTTTGCCGCACCTCCGGAGGAACTCCTTTCTCTCGTCACGGGACTCACGAAGATACTGGCGGACCTGTTTAATTGTCACCGACGGAATAGGCGGCGTCCTTGCGGCTTTCGGGGTCCATCCGGTCTTCATCGTGATATCACGAAGGGTTGAACCGTTCTTGCCGATAACAATCCCGGGTTTCTCCGCCTCGATTAAGACCTCACCCGTATCAGTATCAAAGAAAATATCGGTAATACCGGCAGTTTCCGGCACAACCGTCTTAATCATATCATATGCCTCTTCGGTATCGCCCAGAATATTGGGGCGGACGACGATGCGTTTCCGCAGATCGCGGGCGAGATTCTTGATTAAGTCATGATCTTCGGCGAACAGTTTCGGATCGTCGGTGTAAATGACCATCTCCGGTCCTTCAAATTCAACATCCGTTACTGTAACTCCGCGTGGAACTTTCCTGTTAATAGTTTCTTTGAGTTCTTTGAGTCTGTCTTCAACCTGCATAAAATTCGTTTCCTGAAAAAAGTATGATTATGTTGTTGCCGGGGGGAGGAACCCGGCTATTTTATCCTCCGGGAGATATTCGAACTTCTCCGGTGTTATTATCACCACATTATATCCCTCTCCGGACGCCGAGTCACGGAGCATGGCTGAACGCAGCGCGCGAACGGCAAGTTCTACTGCCTCGGTTTCGACCATGTGCGGTTTATAGCGGTCTTCTAAGACACCATAAGCCATGGGTGACCCGGAACCCGTTGATACGAAGTTCTCTTCAAGAGTCGCTCCTCCGGCAGCATCGACTGAATAAATCGACGGTCCGCCGTTGTCAACGCCGCCAACAATGAGCTGGACATAATATGGTGTAAAGCGGTTCTGGTTCAGATAATTGGAAAGAATCGTGGCGGCTGCGCCGACACTGATATCCTGACCTCTGCGAATCTGGTAGAGATTACACTCGACGTTGATGATTCTGACAAGCTGCTGGGCGTCTCCAACACCTCCGGCGATTGTCATACCAATCCGATCGGTGATAGAGTGAACTTTCTTTGCCTTTCTGCTGGCAATCATGTTACCCATCGTTGCACGCCTCTCGGTGGCAAGGATTACTCCTCTGTCGAATACAATACCAACTGTGGTGGTTCCCGTTTTAACGTCCTGGTGTTCTTGTGACATGAGAAACCTCAAATTAAGGTACGCTGCAAATTCATAAAACGCTATTTCCGAAGAAACAGCTAAAAGCGCTATTTATTAAATATACTCAAGGTGAGATAAACTTGCCGGAGGGGGCACCGGGAGGCTTGGAATAATGACATTTCCCTTTCTGGTGTGTGCCGGCGATTTTTCGACGGGTCTACGTGAGCTGCCGGTAACCTGAATCTTCCGCGGGCTGAAAAAGAGAGTTTTCCTCAAAGTTCCCAGGTCTGCATATCCCGGGCGCCATGCTCATACTCCCAGGGGATTTTGTGGCTCATGTGAACACACCAGAACTCTTTCGGAGCCAGCTTTTCTGCAAGCTTCTCGGCATCCTCTATATTCATGTGCTTGGAAATGTTCACACCCGGCAGGAAAATACCGTCGAGCAGAAGAAGATCAGCTCCTTTCATCTGTTCAAGGGATGCATCGCAGAGTTCGGCACGTGTATCGCACGAATACACAAACGTCTTCCCGTCAGCGACAATTCTCATACCATAGGTCGGCGTATCGTGAACCACCGGGAACAGGGTTACCTCCATCCCGCAGATTTCGGTCGGCTGAAACGGAAGAACCGGGTGTTCCTCATGCGGGATGAAGGAAAAGATTCCTCCGCAGTATTTCAGCACCTCGGGCGCCCCGTAGACCTGAATGAGTTCACGCTGCACCCGGTAGAAATCGCCGAATCCCATAAAATGGTCATAGTGCCCGTGGGTCCAGATGACGGCGTCGATTCTCGGGGAACCGGCAGCCAAGAGCTGGAACCGTAAATCGGGACCCGTGTCAATCAGAAGATGCCGGCCCTTATGTTCAATTAAGAGTGACGTCCTGAGACGCTGTTTGCCGGTTGCTTTCGCCTCACTGCAAACCGGGCAGTCACAGCCGATCTTCGGCGTGCCGACGACATCTCCCGTCCCAAGAGCCGTTATCTTCATTCAGGCGCACCCGCTCCGGACAACGTTTCTCCGGTTGACAAGCTCCATTCCTGCATTCACATCCTCTTCGTTGAGTTCCTTTCTTCCGGCGAGGAGAGCCGAAACAATTCCTTCGGTGAGCATCATACGAAGATCAGCACCGGAGAATCCTTCCGTCCGTGCCGCAATCGTGGAAAAATCAATCGTGCACGGAATACCCGATGCCACGTGATTCAGAATCGCTTCCCGCATCTTTACATCCGGAAGCGTGAAGGTCACGACCTCATCGAACCGGCGCCAGGCTGCCTCGTCAAGCATTCCGGCGTGATTCGTCGCGCCGATGAGAAGCACCTTGTCTTTAATCAGATTGACATGGTCGATACATTTGAGGAGCGTATTGACACCACGCTTCATCGTTCCGTTGTCATCAGATATCCTGGTCTTTGCGATGTAATCGAACTCGTCAATGAAGAGGATGCATGGTGCAATCTTCTTTGAAAGTTCAAAAATCCGGTCGATGTTCTTTGAAGTCTCACCAAGATACTGGGATGTAATCATAGAAAGGCGAACCTCGAGAACCGGCATGTGGACCGAACGCGACAGGGCGAGGGCAAACGAAGTCTTACCGGTTCCCGGCGGGCCTACGAGAAGAATCCTGCCCAGTTCATAAATCCGGTGATCCCTGAGGAACTCCTGATTCTCTAATGAAATCTGAACTTTTCTGACAATAGAAAGCTGCTCCGGAGTGCAGACCAAATCTGAAAGAGAGAACTCAATCTCCTCGGGGGCATAGGGGACGACAAGGTCGGCAGCTTCCTTGAATGACTCGGATTTCTCGGTTATTGCGGCTATTTTTGCAGTAAGATATGCGGTTGTATCTTCAAAGAGCGGAATATTGGCACGGGCTTTCTTGTAGTCCACCTCTTTTACGCCTGCGGTTTCGAGTGAGAGAGTGAGTGCCGGATTCTGCATGATTTTCGCCGGACCGACATGCCGGAAATACCATTTCAGCGCCGGCTCGAAGGCAGTGACCGAAAACTGACCAAGGTCATTACACAAGAGGTATGAGTTTTTCTCATCCTCGATTTTCCTGCGTGCGGCAAGCGCCGGAAGAAAGGATTTTAAGACGCCCTCTTTGACGAGAACAGGACGGGCGATTACGCCGACAACTTCTGTGCAGAACATCTGCCGGATATATACAGGCAGGTCGTTGACGTCAAGAGCAGGATTGGTGTTCACCACTTCTGCTGTTAGAACGATCTCGGTTAACTGCAGAAGTCCCGGGTCTATTGATATTGGTTCCATGATAGTCCGTATATATTGTCCTGAAAAAATTATAAGGCTTCGTGTGCCGGAATGATTCGCCGGGACGGCTCACCTTCATTTTCCGTGCAGTAATCCGGAAAAAAGACCGCATCCGAAACAGGGTATATTATTTTATGCCCGGCAACCTAATGATACGGTAATGAATGAGCACCCGCATGTTTCTGATATTCTGAATCAGGTCCGGGACGGGAAGCTTGACCCGGCAACCGCAGAAAAACTTCTTTCATCCCTTGCGGTCACGCGAGTGGGAGATGTGGCAAATCTGGATATGGAACGAACCAGCCGGTGCGGAATGCCGGAGGTTGTCCTTGCCGAGGGAAAGGACATGGAATCTCTTGTACAGATTATGCACAGTTATGTGCAGGCATGCGGACGATGCGTCGCATCACGGATTTCTCCCGCCCAGGTGAAGGCAGTCTGCGAATCACTGCCGGCAGGAGTTTATCCCGAATACCGGGAGATCGGCAGTATCCTGATTTTATCTGATGGAACAGTCCCGACCTCATCGGGAGGGACGGTCGGAATTGTTACTGCCGGAACGTCCGACATCCGGGTCGCAGAAGAGGCACGGGCAATTGCCGAGGAAATGGGAGCCGTGGTTATCACATCGTTCGATGTGGGTGTCGCCGGAATCCACCGGCTGATTCCCGCTCTGGAAAAACTGAGGGGCGCCGATGTGTATGTAGTATGTGCCGGACGCGAAGGGACACTCCCCTCAGTGGTGGCAGGTCTTGTCGACAAACCGGTTATCGGCGTGCCGGTCAGTACCGGATACGGATACATGGGAAAAGGCGAAGCTGCTCTCGCAAGCATGCTCCAGTCATGTGCGGTTATCACTGTCGTGAATATTGATGCGGGTTTTTCCGCGGGTGCGTTCGCAGCCCGGATTGCGGCATTAATCGGAGGCAGAAAATGAAACGCGGATTATATGTCGGACGGTTTCAACCTTTTCATAATGGGCATATGCAGGTGATTGAAAGCATTGTTAAAACCCGCGAGGTGAATGAACTGATAATTGGTATCGGAAGTGCTGATACCAGTCATGATCTCCGGCATCCTTTTACCGCGGGCGAGCGGGTTCTGATGATTACCCGTTCGCTCAACGGCCTTGCAATCCCCTTTTATGTAATACCCCTGGAAGATGTACGGAGGAATGCCCTTTGGGTCGCCCATGTGAAATCGATGGTCCCGCCTTTTGATATCGTGTATTCATCCAACCCGCTGGTGATTCAGTTATTCAAAGAAGCCGGGATTCCTGTGCATTCTTCCCCCTTGTATCTTCGGGAGAGTCTCGCCGGAACGGTGGTCAGGAAAAAAATGCTTGAGGGGGATACATGGAAAGAGTCGGTGCCGCCGGAAGTTGAATCGGTTATTGCTGAAGTGCACGGAATTGAACGGATGCGGCAGATCGCAAAGAGCGATTGAGAACGACCGGGAAAACGGCAGTAGCCGGGGCTAAAATCCTATGCGGACCCGTTCTCCCCGATACTGCTTCTCAGCGCCTTCACCCGGTCCCGAAGCTCGATTGCCCGCTCGAAATTCAGTGACTCCGCTGCCGCATTCATCTCGGCCTCCAGCTCGATAATAAGATTTGGAATCTCCGACTTCGGCAGATGCTTAATATCCTTAATATCAACCTCCTTCTCCCTCACGGGTTTTTTAATCGTCACCGGTATGATACCATGCTCTTCGTTAAATGCAATCTGCATCTGACGCCGGCGAGCCGTCTCCGACAAAGCCTCCTTCATCGAATCAGTCATCTTATCGGCATACAGCACGACCCGGGAATCCGCATTCCGTGCCGCACGGCCGATAATCTGAATAAGGCTCCTTGCATCACGCAGGAACCCCTCCTTATCCGCATCCAGAATCCCGATGAACCCTACCTCCGGAATATCAAGACCCTCACGAAGCAGATTAATCCCGACAAGCACATCATACATTCCAAGCCTGAGCTGGCGAATAAGTTCGGTTCGTTCCAGCGTCAGAACCTCCGAATGGAGATACCTCGTCTTTATTCCCTGCCCCGCAAGATATTCGGTCAGCTCCTCGGCAAGCTTCTTTGTGAGCGTTGTTACGAGAGCCCGGTCCCCTTTTTTGATAACGGCCTTAATCTCCCGAATCAGATCATCGGTCTGACCGGTAATCGGACGAACCTCGACCACCGGGTCCAGTAAACCGGTCGGACGAATAATCTGCTCAACGATATTCTTCGAATGACTGCGTTCATACTCGCCCGGCGTTGCCGAAACAAAGATAACCTGTTTCAGATACTTCTCAAACTCAGGGAATTTGAGCGGGCGGTTATCGAACGTACTCGGAAGACGGAACCCGTACTCCACAAGAGGTTCCTTACGTGAACGGTCACCATTGTACATCCCCCGGACCTGAGGAAGAGACTGATGACTCTCATCGATGACCATCAGAAAATCATCCGGGAAATAATCCAGCAGACAATAAGGTTTCTCACCCGGAGCCCGTCCGTCGAAATGTCTCGAGTAGTTCTCGATACCCTTACATGAACCGACCTCCTCCATCATCTCCAGATCATACTGTGTTCTCTGACGGAGCCGGTGTGCCGAAAGATCGTCAAGTTTGTTTTCCGCAAGAACCGATTCCAGCTCCTCCCGAATCGAGGCAAATGCCCGCTTTTGTTCGGATTCAGGCGACACATAATGACGTGCCGGATAAATGAAGAAGTAATCCAGACGTTCTTTTATCTTACCCGTAGTTTTGTCAATCTCGTGAATCCGTTCGATGGTGTCGCCAAACAACTCAATTCTGATGATATCATTGAAATAACCCGGAATGAAATCGATGGTATCGCCCTTGACCCGGAATCTGCCCGGCATAAGTTCCATATCGTTTCTCTCGTAGAGAATCGAAAGCAGCCGTTCCATAATCTCACGGCGGTCCATCTTCTGCCCCCGCCGGATTTCGAATGCGAGATTTTGGAAATTTGCCGGATTACCCAACCCGTAAATGCAGGAAACGGAGGCAACAACAATCGTATCCCGGTGGGATAAAAGAGACGCCGTCGCCGCAAGACGGAGCATCTCAATCTTCGGATTGATGGAGGCGTCTTTCTCTATGTACTGGTCTTTTTTGGCGATGTAACTCTCCGGCTGGTAGTAATCATAGTAGGAAACAAAATACTCGATATGATTATTCGGGAAAAACTCCCTAAATTCATTATAGAGCTGGGCGGCCAGGGTTTTATTGTGGGCAAGAACAAGCGTCGGCCGCTGGACATTCTGAATAACGTTGGCAATCGTGAACGTTTTTCCCGACCCGGTGACCCCGAGAAGGGTCTGATACTGTTCGCCGTCTAAAAGACCGTCGGTCAGCTCTTCAATCGCCTTTGGCTGGGAGCCTTTCGGGGAGTAGGTAGACTGGAGAGCGAACTTATCTGACATCAGAACTCATCAAAATCTGTATCGTCCGATTCCGGAACCAGAAATGCCGTGTCATAGACCTGGGAAAGATACTTGATAAAAAATACCAGAATCGGAATCATGAGGAAGAAATATACTGCAAGAAGTACAACAATCGCGACTCCATTGTAGGCAAAAATCTGGGCGAGGGTTATGATGATGAACGTAACCAGAAGGAAAAGGATGCTCATAATCACAAGGGAGAGAATGTAATCATACCAGCCGATTTTCCTGATGATCCCGGCAATCCCGCGGAGATGCATTGCTTCGGAAAGAGAGCCGGACCTGGCGAGATGAACGAGTCCCACGAAAGCAAAAAGGGAGACGAAGATTATGGTGATAAATTCGAGAGCCACATAGGAGAATGTTGTGAGAACAAACATAATGCTATCCAGCTCCAGCATATCAAGTGTGGCATACATACCCGCCTCCGGGAAGAGATACATAAACACCAGTGAGTAGAGGATAGATATCACAATCACCGGGATTGCGTAATACAAAACCACGGCATTAATCCGCCATCCGTTGAAAAAGAGCGCCCAGAGATTGTGGTAGTCGGGAAGTCCCGGCCCTTCGCTTTTGAAAATCCGATAACAGTATCCCGGAATCAGCGGAACGAAGAAGACACAGGCGAGACCCAGGATTATGGCAAAGTACTGCAGAAGTCCGCCGATACTTACCTCCGTGAATCCGTAATTATCACTCACGAGCAGACCGACCAGAACCGGCTTGACCAGAAACTGAAGTACGACTGTCGCGACAAGCAGACCGCCGAGAATCGGAATGGCAAAGTAGAGGAATAAAACAATCCAGCGGGGCAGCTGTTTAAGACCGAAAAAGGCTTCCTTTGTATAGATATAGGCTCCGGATATAATATCTGCGTGTTCCATGGCGGCTTTCCTTACTTATCTACTATAGTCAGACTGCATTATAAATTACTATCTCTATTGAGTGCTCAAACGGCATGCCAGAGGAATTTCTCGGAGCGAAGCCCTTTTTTCTTCTGACCGCGGGGCGTTTCGGCGAGATCGTCGACGATACTCCGGAGGAGGGAGCTGCCCGAGTCTGCCTCGTGAACGAGCCATGCTTCGGCAGTCAGAGGGATGACGTCCCCGTAACTCCCGTGATGGGACTGAATGATGTGACGGAGCTGAAGAAGCTGATCTTCGCTGATGAGGGATTTGTATTCATCGATATACATGATTCCCATCGTGATATGCTCGATGAGATTGTAGGTGTCATTTGGCGTAAAACCGTATCCTTCCTTGTCGAAACAGAATATTTTGCCGATGTCGTGAAGGACGGAGCCGGCGATTACCATGTCCCTGTTGATTCCATTGGTTCGGGCGACATTCTCCATGAGACTCAGGGCAATCTTTACGGTTTCAAGGGTGTGTTCGCAGAGCCCGCCCGTGTATTCATGATGACGGCGAATGGCGGCAGGACATTCATAGAATCTGGTATCCAGACAGCAGGCAACAAAGATTTTGAGATCGGTATTTTTGATAGAGGATACAATCTTCTGAATCTCGGCTGCATTTTTTCCGAGTTCAGCCGGTGTGTAGACAAAATCGTTCTCCTGCCCGGGAGATAGTACGACCGGACCGGCGAGTAGTTCTTTGAGCGTCTCGGGCGAGTCTGATGAGATATAGAGTTCTCCGTTCTGGTTGGCTTTTCCCCTGCCGATGATTTTATACACGCGTCCGATTTTTATGACTCGCGGGGCTTCGGCGGCATTCCCGCCATAGATTTTTGCCTCGATCAGACCGGTTTTGTCGGCAAGGGTGAGATGGGCAAACTGTTCGCCGTGTTTGCTTCTGAGATCAGCACGCTTCACGAGGAAGATTGAATCAACGATAGTGGACTCTGCGATATTTTCTATGAATTGTGTCTTTTCCATTTTATCCTCCCAATTTCACCGTCAGGGAAAGTATTGCTGATTATATTGATGTGCTGTTTTGACTAATCATGATTCTGTTTGGTGATTTGGAAAAAACAGGAGAGGGAGACGCGAAATCAATGCACATCCCGTAAATATAACCATGCTCCGATGAAAAAATACGAGTTCCCGCCGCGGGCAGTTCAGATAACCTGCTATATAATTCAAGCCGGCAGAAAGCTTCGGATTTCTTATACACTCCAGGTAACAATCAGAGGAGGAACTCTCAAATAGATTTAAGTGGGAAAAAGGTGTAAATATAACACATTATACCGACATAAATGGTGTATCACTCATGTACAGACTCATCACCCGTGACCTCCTAAACTGGAAAAACCGCGAAACACGAAAACCCCTCCTGCTCCGTGGAATCCGTCAATGCGGAAAAACATGGATACTCAAAGAATTCGGAAAACAGAATTTCTCAGATACAGCCTATTTCAACTTCGAAAACAACAAACCCCTTTGCGCATGTTTCGATCAGGACATGGACTCTGCAAGAATCATCAAAGAACTAAGTTTCCTGCACAATAAGACCATTGAGCCCGGCACAACACTGGTAATCTTCGATGAAATACAATTTTGCCCCAATGCCCTGACTTCTCTCAAATACTTCTGCGAAAAAATGCCCGGGCTCCATATCGCCTGTGCAGGTTCGCTCTTAGGGACTCACCTCGCAAAAAACGAAGGTTCGTTTCCCGTCGGAAAAATCGATTTCCTCACTCTCAGACCAATGAACTTTGAAGAGTATCTTCATGCAAACGGCGAAACACTCCTCATTTCCCACCTCAAAACTCTATCTTCCCTAGAAAAGGTCCCCGCATCACTCACACAAAAACTCGAAAACCTCTATTTAGACTATCTCATAACCGGCGGGATGCCGGAAGTCGTTAAAATTTGGACAAACACGCACAATCTGCAGGAAATAGAACGGATTCAGAAATCCATCATCGACAGTTATGAAGCAGACTTCATGAAATATGCACCCCGGGAATTACTCCCGAAACTCTCTCTGATTTGGAACTCGATTCCGCAGCAGCTCGCAAAAGACAATCACAAATTCATCTTCTCCCACCTCAAAAAAGGACTGAAGACCCGCGATCTGGAAGATGCTCTGCACTGGCTAGTATCAGCCGGAATCATTCTGAAAATCGCAAAAATAGAAAAACCTGCAGTCCCTCTCTCACACTATGCAGACAATACCAACTTCAAAATATATCTTTGTGATGCAGGACTCCTCCGCAGTCTCGCTGCGTTCCCCGCAGCCGGCATCTCATCACCGACTCCTGTTGTATCTGATATGCGGGGTGCTCTGGCAGAAAACTTTGTTCTGACCGAACTTGTCGCAGTAAACGACGCCGCTCCGTATTTCTGGAAGCAGAACGAATCGGAGATAGAATTCGTTATCCAAAAGGAGCTGGACGTAATCCCAATTGAAGTAAAAGCTGCGAAAAATACCAGATCAAGAAGCCTGAACGAGTACAGAAAACACTATGCCCCGCGGCTGGCAGTCAAAACAAGTCTGAAGAATATCTCTGCACAAACCGATGAAATGGGAACCCTGCTGGAAATCCCGCTTTATCTCATCTGGAACACATCGCACTATCTATCTTAAATAAAAACAGAAGGAGGGGAAGCAAGTCTGACGATTTGTTCAATCCTGGCGCCGCTTCGCGTCACCAGGCGACTTCCATAACCGCCTTTTCTTCTTCCTTCAAAACGGTATCGCCGCTTCCGGGAACAAAGGCATACTTCTCCATCGGCTGATAATTCTCATACAGAGCACATTTATCCAGGACATCCACGAATTCACGAAGATAGAGCCTTGGAACGACATCCACTCTGCCGCCGAAACGTCCGGTCACTTTTTCGATCATCGATTTGATGAACCGGGGAGACACACGGTTCTTATCCACTTCCTGATAGGCATCCGCATAAATCTCCATGACTTTCCGTGAGACCTCGCCGAGTTTCTCCACATCGAACTTGGAGAGAACAATCTGGGTCTGCATAGGGTTCGGGAATCCATCCTCTGCAATAATGCCGATTCTGTCATATAACGGCGGAAGCGAGCGGATACCTTTCGAACTGTCGAAAAAGGCAGGCGTTCCTGCAAACAGGAAAAAGCAGTTCGAAAGTTCATTCCGGTCAATCATATCCACAATCTGACGAAGATTGATGTAGCCCTTTTCCCGCTGGGGGCGGGCAAAAGCCTGGGCGGTCTCCACTTCATCGAAGCTCACGATAAGCCCGGAATATCCCGCCTGGGTCATCACATACACAAGACCACGCAGAAACAAAAGGGCGTCTCCTTCCGTGATTCCCCCTTTCACCCCCGCCTGTGACTTGAAACTGCGTCCAACAGTCTCCTCGCCCGAAACCCAGCCGATCGCCGACTGTGCCGTCGCGAAATCTCCGCGGTTGTTCGCCTGATAATATGTTCGGAGAGCAGCCGCAAGACCCGAACTCAAACCGCTCACCCGTGCGAGAACCGACTCGATCTCTTTTGCCGTCAGCTCGGTAAGCTGCGGGTCGTCTTCCTTAATACCTGTACTGATGAGCCGGTCTTCGATTCCGTAAATCCAGGTATCGATAATACTCTTAAGAGCATGCTCCTCGGTCCCGGTGGTAAGCCCCGAGCAGATTTTTGCATAAATCGCCTGAAGTTTATGC
Organism: Methanocorpusculaceae archaeon UBA425; assembly: GCA_002506085.1. Classification (GTDB taxonomy): domain Archaea; phylum Halobacteriota; class Methanomicrobia; order Methanomicrobiales; family Methanocorpusculaceae; genus Methanocorpusculum. Next base: position 3,415 of record DAWV01000019.1, on the reverse strand, counting down.
AGCGGAGTATCCGGCGAAATGACAACATGGGACGTGACGAACTTCTGGGCCTGCCCAATCTCCACTGCCCGGGAAATCAGAAAGGTCTTGCCGGATCCGTATTCCCCGCGGACGAACTTGCAGTCCGCATGACCGGAGGCAACATACTCCAGCTGAGACGTGACGACTTTTTCCTCAGTGGAAAGACCGACGGCGAGCCGCGAAAGACCGGCTCCCGGAACCGTTCCGCGCCGGAGAGCATTGATAATCCCGACGCTTTCAAGTTTCCGGTCATTCCTTCCATTATGTTCCGATATAACCATACACCTCTCCGCGTTCACCCAGACCGCGTTTCTCAATCAAAGAAATTCCCTGCCCGGCAAGTTTCGTCAGCATGGAATTCACGATCCCTGTCACCCGCCGGGTCTGAAGAACTGCCCGCAGGTCCATCTCGGTCGCCTCGCGGTGTTCTTTTAGGAAATGGAAGACCGAGGTCTCACGCTCATCGAGGAACGAGAGGTCAACGGTTTCCTCTTTTGGTTCGTCTGATTCTGCGGACGTATCCACAATCACCGGTCGTTCGGCAAGTGCCCGCCCTTTCAGGCGGGATAGGACATCCATGAAATCCTGCACACTGATTTTTTCCGGATAGCAGGGGAGAACATCGATTCCCGCAAGACAACACCATTTACAGGTCTCGTAGTCCTGCCGTTCCAGTGCGTCGATTGCGGAATAAAGGTAGCCGGCGGAAAGCATCTCCTTCCCGTTGGAAGAGAGCTTTTCCGTGACGCCGCTGAGTTTTCTGATAATCATGTCTTTCGCTTTGGCAATCTTATAAATGCCCTCCTCGCCGTTGAAAACAGAATCCGCGACCGTTTCTATATCGGAAATCTGCTTCGCGTTCGTCAGCATATAGCGTATCGTGGTTTCGCATTCACGATCATTCCCGGAGCGTCTGAGGAATGCGGCATAGGCAACCCCCCCGTAAATATAATCCGCCCGGTATGCCCGGTAATACCAGTCTCTCGCCTGGGATACGGAGCCGGCATCCTCGTATGCTTTGCCTATTGCAGACAGGCATACGGCAGTCGGATAAGGAGACAGGATAATACTGATTATTCCCGCGACTTCCTCTTTCGAGCGGACGACCGAGAGAAACGCGGAGAATCGGGAGATGACGAGCTCCTGTATGAGGTAATCGGTTTCTTCGACTGAGCAAAGCTCCAGGATAAGGTCGCGGTAGATGGTATTCGCGGCTTCGCCGTTTTCGAGGCGGCTTTCTATCTCTGCCTGGACAAGGCGGTAGACCGGGTCGCTTGTTATTTTGAGAAGTTCCCCTAGTTCATATCTTGCATAGGCATAATTCCCGAGAAGTTTTTCGAGGAGGACGAAGGAGAACCGGATCTGCAGAACGGTTTCGTTGTTGATGTTCGCTTCCTCGAGACTGTCGAGAGCGGACCGATAGGCGCTTTCGGCTCCGGCAGGGTCAAGCGAGGCGAGCGCTTCGAGACTCTGTCTGAGATAGGTGAGATCTTTTATGGTATTCCATGCACGAAGGGAGAGGCTCATCGCCTTTTTGTATTCCTTTTCGGCATAGAGTGCTTCGATGTATTCGTGACTGAAGGTCTCCCCGCCGAAGTTCTGGAGGTGTAGGGCGATTGCTTCTTTGGGTTCGCCAACCCGGGTCAGAATCTCCATGAGTTTTCTGATGTCGTCCGGGTTGTTTTCTAGGCGGACGAGTGCACGAAGCGAGGGGATGGCGCCGCGGAAATCCTCTTTTTTCATAAGAATACCGGCATAACTCCGAAGAGCCGCTTTGTTGTCCGGGTCGAGGATTAAGGCGCTTGCGTATTCACTGCGTGCCTGGTTTTCATTGGAGTGTTCGAGAACAAGCCCGAGATAGCTGTGCAGATAGGATGACCCCGGCATAATCCGGATGAGGTCGGTTAAGAGAGATTCTGCGGTGTCGTAATGACCGGTCTGGGTGTAACTCCGGGCTGCGAGGAGAAGGAGAGCCGGGTCGCTCGTGCCGGATGCAAAGGAGATGACCTCGTCATATTTTCCGGCATTGAAGAGTTCCATTCCAGCGGAGATGTTCCGGGCTGCGGCAGAGGGGTCGTCGGTCATGTGTTCAGGAGATTACGGAGAGTATGGCGTGTCCGAACTCTTCAGCGTCGGAGGGGGATTTTGCGGTGACGACTTTTCCGTCAACGACGACTTTGGCAGGGACGATTTCTGCTTTGTCGAGGGTGAGGAGGCGTATTGAGGCAGGGGTTTCGAGGCAGGTGGCTTTTTTTCCGGCAAGGAGTCCGGCTTCTCCAAGGATGGGGACGGCGAGACAGATGGCTGCGGTGAGTTTGCCGGCAATGCCTATTTTATTCACGATGTCGACGAGTTTTTCGTTTCGCCAGAGTTCGTCCTGACAGCCGATTCCGCCGTCTATGATTATGCCGTCATAGTCTCCGGGGTTGACTTCGTCAAGAGTGAGATCAGACTGGACGATTTCTCCGTGTATGCCATAACAGGTCCCATGAATCTTTGATGCGGTTATACATTCAACTCCTTTTTCTTCGAGGATTTTTTTGGGAACTATGTATCCCTTGTCAAGGAAACGGTCTGAGGCAATTACGAAGAGAATCTTCATAGTATATGATTGTCAGTTCAGGCGAATTAAGTTTTGTTCATGAACCTGCCGGCTATTCTATGTTCAGACGATTATGCCGGTTAATCACCGGGCGTAGAGAGTTTTATCTCATTCTGCCGGGAGATTTGCCGGAACAAATCCGGGTGGGTTGACGAAGATCCGGGGATGCCCGGGGAACCGGATGTTTATTCCGGAGTTACGCGGGGTTGGTGAGAATTCAATTCGGGACATGGGAGCACGGGGCGAAGCCTTCGAGTACGCCCATCATCGTTTTGCGCCCCCTTTTTTCTTCGGGTGTGCTGCGGGAGGGGGCGTTTTCCTCTTCCTCCATAAAGCGAGCCAGGGGGGCGAAGCCTTCGAGTACGCCCGCCGTCGTTTTTCGCCCCCCTTC
>DAWV01000019.1:0-176 GCA_002506085.1 Methanocorpusculaceae archaeon UBA425 | reverse complement strand
GCGAAGCCTTCGAGTACGCCCATCATCGTTTTTCGCCCCCTTTTTTTCTTCGGGTGTGCTGCGGGAGGGGGCGTTTTCCTCTTCCTCCATAAAGCGAGCCAGGGGGGCGAAGCCTTCGAGTACGCCCCCAGTCGTTTTGCGCCCCCCTTCTTCTTCAGGTGTGCTACGGAAGCGGC
>DAWV01000026.1:59045-155372 GCA_002506085.1 Methanocorpusculaceae archaeon UBA425 | reverse complement strand
GCCTGTCCTGGTGCACGGTGTCCTAAGATAAGGACGATGTCCTCATCGGTGACGCTGCGAATCTTTTCGAGCTTTACGTTCGGGTTCATCTGGTTGCGGCGGTTTGCTGCAACTTTTGAAGTTCCCGGACCATACTGTGGTTTGAAGGCCATAGTTTTGTTCACCTAGTTTGTAGTTTTAATAATTCTCAGTACTTCATGAATGACAGTCGAGATAGCAACACGACTCGGAGTCTGTCCCCGGGTAATTCCGGTAACAATCCCCATGACAGTGCCTTTGGTCCGAATGTCATCAGGTTTTGGCATGACGTACGCGGTCTTTACTCCAGCCCGTGCGAAATCCTCATAATCAACAGGAGCCTGGCAGACTACAACGGCTTTGACGTTGCATTCCTGCAGAATCTTTCTTGACTTGTGGACCACGTGGGACCGTATGTTTCCATGGTGTAGAACTGCCACTTTGTGACGTTCTATCTGTTCTATTTCGCGATCGAGAATTCCGAAATTTGAGCCTAGTGCAATCCCGCCGATATCCGCGTCTGGTGGGACGCCGCTGCCTGCGTTCAGCACCAAGGTACTTACGCTGTATTCAATCCCCTGCTGCCGCAGTGCTGACGTAATATCGCAGACAGGTTTGGTAATATGTCTCCTGCCGGGAGACATTCCCACGATGATAACGTCTGGATTTTTACATTCAGAGATGGTTCCCCTCTGAGCAAGGGAGCCTCCCTTGCCCATACCCATACTCTGTCTGCAGTCGACGAGTTGTGTCACACGACCAAGCGGCATAATTATTTAGTACCCTGAAGAATAACAGGGCGCTGTTTGCTTTTTGGATCGCTCATTCCAAGAATTCTTTCATCATCGACAATACCATACTTGGCATAGTCGGTGGTGGTCATGTTCGACCGCATGTAGATACCTTCGGTAATTCCATACGGGAACTTGTCAGCGAAGACCTCATCACATGCCGCCTTGACATGCGGAATCACAGAAGCAGTTTCCATTTCTATAAGAATTGCACCAACCTGAACGTGGAGTAAATAATCCTCGCCGCATACTTTAATGATGCGCCGGTTCGTGTTATCATTGATTTCACCTCTCGCAGGACCATAAGGTACGGTTGCAGGAAGATTTGGTCCGTTTAATACGAGTCGGCGGATACCATCTATTGTGTAGAGTTTGCCGAGAAGAGTCTCGGTTGTCTCCGGATTCAGGAATCTAGTGGGGACGATTCTGAGTTGTGGGTATTTAGTTTCTGTCATTCAATTTCCTTTCCGCCTAAGCGGAAATTAGTACGTCTTATACTGCTTTTGCGATTGCCTGGAGCGGGTGTGCGAACTCGTCGATCTGACCGTAGGTATCACCATATACTTTTGAGGTGCCTTCCGGAGAGAACATCTGAGTGCCTGCATCAAGAGCACATGCTGCAACGATACATGGCATACCGACACCTGCTGCGTGGCGGGTAACAACGTGGTTACCGTTGAAGATACCTGGTCCTCCACCACCGTAGATGGAGTGGCTGAAGAAGGAGAATCCGACTGCAACACCCATTGTTCTTCCAAAGTCTGAGCCTGGAAGTCCGGTTTCGTGCTCAACAAGGTCGTTGAAGTACAGTAAGGTTGACGAGACTGCCTGAGCGAAACGTCCGGCACCACAGTTAACCATGGTTGCTGCAAGAGTACCTGCTGAAGTGTATGCATTCCAGAGCATTGGGTCTTTGGTCTCGTATGGTTTGAAGTAGCCACCCTTTGCGGCTGAGCCCTGGGTAATGACTTTGTCTTCAATTGCACGCTCGACTAAGGACTGGACAACAGTACCAACAGTACCGGTCTGACCATTGTTTTTGACAAGGTCGTAGACTATGTTGTTGGCGTTGAGACCCTGGTAGGCGAACAGTAAGAGCTGTGCACGCTCGAACGGACCGATTGCACTGCCCATTTCGAACTCTCCTGCCTGCTCAAAGACTGCTGAGAGTGCTGCACCCTGCATTGCATTCTTGTGAGTAATCATAACAGACTGGTTTGCCGGAATGTTACGAAGAGCGTATCCGAGGGATTCGTTGTTCTGCGGGATGGACATGATCATAGAGCATGCTCCGCCTGCGAGATCCATAGTCACCGGATAGGTACCAAATACTGCTGCCTTGACGGTGTTTGCATTGAACATGTCTACTTTGAACTGCTCGACAACTGCATAGGTAGTTGCTGCTGCGACAGAGGTCAGAGCTGCATCGTAAGTAGCTGCTGCTGCAATACGTGAGGTCGGGACCTTGACTAACAGAAGTTTTCCACCGTTAAAGCGTTTAACCTGAGTGTCGTCGCCTGCTTCAACAGAGACATATTCTTTGATTTTTGCTTCAATCGCATCGATGTTGCCGATGAGATCGAGGTTAAGTTCACGACCAAGAATCTGCTGGTGCTTACCGATTTTACCGGTCTTTAAAGCTTCCTGCATTCCGCCGATGTTGACTGCGACGGTTCTCTTGGTGTCGTCGATGATCTTCTTTACTGCCGGATTAACCAGCGGGCTGATCTTCTCAAGGGCAACGTTGCTCTTTAAGAGCTTGCCTTTGTCATCGTAAAGATCAATTACATCTTTGTATTTTGCCATAATTTTTCCTCGTTTGTAAGGTGATTTGTTTGGCTGTTTTACAGTTACTTTTTCTGAAAATTGCTGCTAGTCGCTAATAGAATCACTGATAGTTAATGACGGTTATTTTTCACGTCCACGGTCGGGCTTTTGCAAGCCCATTGACCAGGCAGATGAGCGTAGCTACGACATCCGCCCCCTCTCGGGACAATAACACTATTTCTTTGTGTCCTGATATAAGTATTCTCTTTAGAAGAGTGAAAAAGACAAAATAATCGATTTTCATTATTCCAGCGTCATTTTGAAAACCAATTATGCGGACAGGTTATTTTGCGGATTGGGTTCCCGGAATAGAATAAGTTAACCATATTCGTATCACTTTATTATAATCATACCTCAGATTAGTAATACTAATTTATGCGCTCTCCGGAACACAAATGGAAAACCTCGCACAAAAACAGTCCTGAAGGTCTATTATCAAGCACGCCATACCAGTATAACACAATGCTTCGATTTGCAGTAATAGGTCATAAATCAGTCACCACACCGGATTTTTCCCTGAACGATATGCCGGGCGGAGCAGGACGTATGGATATTCTGTGCAGATGTATAAACGCCTCGTTTTTCCTTAGTCACGACCTTCGGCGAAACACGGAATGTATCCTAATCCTGAAAGGAGGTGAACAGGCAGATCCTGCCGACACCGTCACACTCAGGTTCTCCGGAGATAAAATAAAATCCCTTAATCCGGATGAAAGAAGTGCGGGTGCATTAATCAAAAAAGCACTTGTCACAATTCCCGAAGAGGAATATCAGAGAGCTGCCCCCGGTATTTTCATTCGAAAAAGCGGTCTTGCACAAATTCTCGAAGAGTATCCTTTCGCCGTTCTTGATGAAAATGGGGAAGATATCAGAACCGCCGAGACCCTGCCTGAAAACTTTATCTTAAGTGACCATCTGAACTTCACAGATGAAGAAATGGAACTTATCAAAGACCTCCCGAAATACTCGGTCGGCCCCCGTGTCCTCCATGCTGACCACACAATTACGGTAATCCTAAACGAATTCGACCGCCGTGGAGAACAAGCCTAAATGGTTTCCCGTCCAATAATAATGAATCAAATGCTTGAACTCGTCAACACTATATTAGAGTACGGAGACATCTGCGACCACTGTCTCGGACGGCTGTTCGCAAAAAAATCCTTCGGACTCACTAACGAAGAACGGGGGCATTCCCTCAGAATAGCCCATGCTCTCGCTTACAATATACCCTACAAACCATATGAAAAAGGAACATGCTGGGTCTGTAATGATTTATTCGACACCATCCCTTACTGGGCGGAAAAAGCCGCTGCTGCAATGGAGGGTATCGAATACGAAACATTCGTCATAGGAACCCGGGTCCCGCCCATGATGGCAGAATCCGAAGAGATGCTCTGGTCGGACCTTTCACTCGAAAATCCCGAACCCCTGAAATCCGAGATGAACCGTGAGGTCGGAAAAGCGGTCTCAGCCCTGACCGGGAAACGCGGAGAGACAAAGAATCCCGAGGTTACGGCAGTTCTGAATATCGCAGATGACTGTGTCGAACTTCAGATCGCATCTATCTACTTCTACGGCAGATACCTGAAATATGAACGCGGCATCCCGCAAACACACTGGGATTGTCGCGCATGCAAAGGGAAAGGCTGCGAAAAATGCAACTATACCGGTAAACAATACCCCACATCAGTGGAAGAACTCATCGCCGAGGTCCCAAAACAGATTTTTGGAAGTGACTGCGGTGTTCTTCATGGTGCAGGCAGAGAAGACATTGATGCTGTGATGATTGGGACCGGAAGACCCTTCGTAATGGAAATGCAGAACCCGAAAAGACGGGTATTTGATATAAAAGAACTGGATACTGCCATAAATGCATCAGCAAATCCGCGGGTCGGAGTCCGGCTGGAATGCTGGTCTGACAAAAAAACTGTAGAAATGCTTAAATCAAACAAAGGGCATAAAACATACAGGATTCTGGTCTCAGTAGATGACCGTATCTCTCTCGAAAATATGCAAAACGCTGTATCCTCGCTAAAAGGAGCTTGGATTAACCAGCGCACGCCTGAAAGAGTCGCGCACCGACGTGCCGACCTCATTCGAAAGAGACAGGTCATTGACATAAGAGTTCTTGGTGTGGAAAATGGTCTTTACCGGCTAGAAGTGCTTGGTGAAGGCGGTCTCTACATCAAAGAACTTGTATCAGGAGACGGGGGCCGAACGACTCCCAGTCTTGCTGAAATCCTCGCCGTTCCAGCCAAAGTCGTCGAATTAGACGTGGTGCAGGTCGACGGATTACCAAATATTGGAGATGAGTAAACATGGCAAAGCATAATGGAATTAAAAAGCGAACAAGATATAAGTTACAGAAAACCCTGCGTACCCGTGGTATGCCCAATGTGACCAAGGTCATTCAGAACTTCGAAGAAGGTCAGAAAGTTCACATCGCCTTAGATTCAAGTGTTCAGAAAGGACAGCCCCACCCGAGATTCCACGGTAAAACCGGAACAATCATCGGTAAGAGAGGCAGAGCCTGGCTCCTTGAGATCAAAGACGGCAATGCAACCAAAACAGTCATTGCAAGACCGCAGCACCTCACGGCGCAGAAATATAATTAAACCCCAAATACTTATTTTACATTTATCAGGAGTCTCGCATGAAAGTAAAGAAAATTATCAGTGAAGATATGATGACCCTCCCCGAGCTTCGCGAAGAGCTCATTGCAATTCGCGATCAGCGTTCCGGCGGAGATGAAGCTGAAGAATCAACAGCCCGCACCATGTCATACGAACTGCGTAAGAGTATTGACCATGCAGACAGTCTCAGTAAATGCAGTGTTGAAACGGCAAAAGCGCTCTATGGCGAACTCGCATCCCTTGAAAAAATCAAGCCGGAGATTGCGAACAGGATTGTCAACATCATGCCGAAAAGCCGTGATGAACTCCGTGCAATCTACGCCAAAGAGCGATTTACTCTTCTTCCCGAAGACTTAGATCAGATTCTTGACATTCTGCATAAATACGAGTGAGTGTGGATATGCCGCCAAAGATGGAGAGGACTGATAAAAAGGAAGTCGAAGCTGTCGTACTGGATTATCTCCAGTGGGGTTATGCCAGCGACAGACGTCCTTTAAATCAGCGTGAATCAATCATTATCGCAGTAGGTACTGACCAGTTCAAACTCCTCGAACTCATCGCAAAGAGAGATGTGGCAATCAATCTGCACGACAGAATCTACATCGGTGAAGGTGAAAGGAAACATGTCGAGCGGGTAAAACGCCGGATGTCTTACAATGAGTTAACCCCTACCGCAAAAGGTGAACTAGAACCTGCTGTGGAAGAAATCATTGCTGAATCTGAAGAACGTTATGTTGAATTTTACAACACTGCAGTTCCAATCAGTCTCAAGATGCACATGTTAAACCTCCTTCCGGGATTCGGCAAAAAGACATTGACCGATACACTGGAAGAGAGACGTAAAAAACCGTTTGAGAGCTTCGATGACATCCGGTCACGGGTGAAAACACTCCAGAAACCGGAGAAGTTTATCCGTGAAAGGATCATGCTCGAACTCGAAAATCCGGAAGAGAAATATCATCTCTTTACCTCTAAATAACTATTTTTATGAAAGCGCCAAAGGATCAGCATTTTCTGATTGATACAGACGCCGTGGATTTTATCGCTGACTCCATACCTGTTGAAGGACGGAATGTGCTGGAAATCGGACCGGGCGGCGGAGTTCTGACAGCCGCACTTCTTGAACGCGGAGCAAATGTCAGAGCAGTCGAACTTGACGGGACACTTCTCCCCAACCTCGAACGACGTTTCAAAGATGAACTATCCACAGGTCAGTTGACAATTACCCGGGGCGATGCCTCAAGAGTCCCTCTTCCCGAATTTGATCTGGTCATTGCAAACCTGCCCTACTCAATCTCATCGAAGATTACGTTCCGGCTTCTTGAAACCGGTTTTGAGGCGGCAGTCCTTATGTATCAGTGGGAGTTTGCAAAACGCATGGTCGCCCCCCCGGGAGATGGTGAATACGGCAGACTTTCCGTGATGGTTCAGACATATGCCGACGTTGAACTTATTCTTGAACTCCCGCCAAAAGCATTCAACCCCCCGCCGGAAGTTGATTCGGCAGTGGTAAAAATCCTCCCGCACGAACCGCCAATCAAAATACTTAACCGTGAAGCACATGAAATTCTCGTTCGCGAACTCTTCTCACACAGGAGAAAGACAATCCAGAACGGACTCAAAGGTATGAAAAGCATTTACGGAGAAGAGATTATGGCTTCACTCATTAACGGGCTTCCAAAAGAATTACTCGGCAAACGTCCGGAGATGCTTTCAGTAACAGAGTTCATCGAACTTGCCAACCTGCTTGCCAACCATATCCAATGAACATCGATACAACCCAGATTTATTTTCCCTCGGAAGATACGTTTCTCCTGATAAAAGCAGCTCTAGCCGAGGTAAAACCGACCGATCGTGTTCTGGAAATCGGAACCGGCTCGGGAGCGGTTGCAAAAGCATTACACGAAGTCACGCCCAGTGTGCTCGCGGTCGAAATTAATCCCCATGCGGCGGCATATGCTCATGAAGTGAACGGTGTCGAAGTCATAAGAGGAGACCTCTTTGAACCGATTACCGGAGAGTTCGACCTGATTTTATTCAATGCACCCTATCTCCCGACATCACCCGAAGAGCGGTATGACGACTGGCTTGAGTATGCCCTGGATGGGGGACCCACGGGGAGGAAAGTTATTGAACGCTTTTTACATGACGCACCTGCCCATCTCTCAACATTCGGGCGGATTCTTCTTCTCATATCTTCACTTACCAGCATGGATGAAGTGCTGAACCTCTGCCGCACCCAGGCTCTCATTGCTCTGGTAGTCGCGGAAGATCGGCAGGAAGACGGAGAAATCCTTTATGTTCTGCGAATCTCCAGGGACCTGTGTTCCCTATGCAGAACTTAATAATACATGAATATCCAAATCGTAGATAATGTCACGCATATTATCTGAACATGATATAACACTTCTTTTAAAACTCGCACCCGAATGTGACACACTCATCTGCGGAAAATCAGAGACTCAATACCGGTCCATTCTGCCCCCGGTGGCAAACCATTACGCAAAAGATGCCGAAGACTTTGCAGCAAGGTTAAACCGGCTCACGGAAAATGAGTTTATCTCACTCATCGAACTCATTCAAAATGGAGAAGAGGGAATCGTATGCCTGCCCCCGGAGTGTGCAGAGGTCCTCATCGAGCAGACAATGCGGCGTGCCGGTGAAGAAGCAGCAAATGAACTGTATGCACTGTACGAACTTGGAAATCAGTGCCAATAATCTTTTTTTGCCACGTTCCAATATCTTTTAACCAGAAAGACAGAATGAGATAATATTATGGACGAAAATCAGTCTCTTACTCACGACAGCGGAGCTCCGGTTGCCGACAACCTGAACTCGCTCACTGCCGGACCACGCGGACCAATGATGCTGCAGGATGTGTGGTTCCTGGAAAAACTTGGTCATTTTGACCGGGAAGTCATTCCCGAGCGGCGCATGCATGCAAAAGGTTCCGGAGCATTTGGCAGCTTCACTGTCACAGGAGACGTGCAGAAATACACCAAAGCAAAAGTCTTTGAAAAAGGCAAAAAAACCGAGGTCTTTGTCCGGTTTTCAACGGTCGCCGGCGAACGCGGAGCAGCTGACGCGGAACGTGATATACGCGGGTTTGCTATGAAATACTACACCGATGACGGAAACTGGGATCTGGTCGGAAACAACACACCGGTCTTTTTTATCAGAGACCCCCTGCAATTTCCCGATTTGAACCATGCCATTAAACGTGACCCGAAGACTAACATGCGTTCTGCCCAGAACAACTGGGACTTCTGGACCTCTCTCCCCGAAGCACTTCATCAGGTCACAATTGTCATGTCGGACAGGGGAATTCCGGCAAGTTTCCGACACATGCACGGATTCGGGAGTCACACATTCAGTCTGATTAATGCCAAAGGAGAACGGGTCTGGGTAAAATTCCATCTCAAAACCCAGCAGGGGATAAAAAATATCACAGATCAGGAAGCAGAAATACTCGTTGGCAAGGACAGGGAAAGTAACCAGAAAGATCTCTTTGAAGCAATAGAGAGAAAAGAATTCCCGAGATGGACAATGTACTTCCAGATAATGACCGAGGCAGAGGCAAAAATCCGGAAGGAAAATCCGTTCGACATCACGAAAGTATGGAGTCACAAAGAGTGTCCGATGATAGAAGTGGGTGTTCTCGAACTCAACAGGAATCCGGAGAACTATTTCGCCGATGTGGAGCAGGCTGCATTCAATCCTGCGAACATCGTGCCGGGTATCGGGCTGTCTCCAGACAAACTCCTGCAGGGCAGACTATTCTCCTATGGTGATGCTCAACGCTACCGGCTCGGGGTGAATCATTCACTGATTCCGGTCAACCGCCCGAAAGTACATGTCCATGCATATCACCGGGATGGTCTGATGAGAGTTGATGGAAACTATGGCGCTGCAAAAGGGTATGTCCCAAATAGTTATGGAGAATGGGCACAGCAGGAAGCATATCGTGATTCAGCGCTTGCCCTTTCTGGAGACATGGACAGATACGAGCAGAAGGATGAAAATGATGACTGCTTCCATCAGCCGGGCGACCTGTATCGTCTGATGACCGAGGACAAAAAACAGGTATTGATTGAAAACACGGCCAGAAATATGGCGTCAGTAACGGAGAATATCAAATACCGGCACGCAGCCCACTGTTATCTGGCAGATTCTGATTACGGTATGAGATTTGCAAAAGCCTGCGGACTTGATATGAAAAAGGTTGTTACCCTTTCAAAAATGGGACATGCAGAGAGAATGCAGGCTACAAAATAATTTGAGAGGAGTTCTCAATTATTCTTTTTTCTTCACTACCATACCAACACTTTTCTCAGGAGGTGTATCAGAATCAATATCCACCGTAATTCCAATCAGGTATGCATTCATACGGGCGATGGCCTCACGGTTCCGGGTATCTGCAGTTGCTGCCTTCTGATAACAGGAATATGCCATGTCCCGGTCACCACGGAGATCATACACTTTTCCAAGTTCGGTTAATGCACGACTGTCTTTTGGATTATCGGCAACATAATTCCCGAGCATTGTCAGAGCCTGATCATAATTTCCGGCACGGCGCAGATCAACCGCGGTCTCGATAGGGTCCGCATCAATGTTCCGTTTCCTCTTAGGCGGGGGAATATACTGGGCTGCCTCCTGCTTTTTTCGCTCAACCCTATCCTCCATCTCCTTATTTGCCCGGCGAGGAGCCATAGGCGCTTCCTCTTCAACCTCATCATGACGGAGCTTACGGGTTCCTGCCTTTTTCCGCCGCTCTTCATCGTGGGCATGCTTTTCAGCCGCATTCACTTCCTTCTTCTTGGCAACCCACGCAGGTTCGGACGTTGGTTTCGCGGCGGCCTTCTTGTCCCCAATCCACTCTGCCTCCTTCTTTTCGGTCGACCGCCTCTCGGTCCGGCGTTTTTCTTTATCCCGCTCATCATCCATACAGGAAATCTCGGCAATTATTTCAAGGGGGTCATCCATCACCCGGACCATTTTGTCAATCTCAAGAAGCCGCTCCATACCGATGAAATGCTCGGACATGATTTTTCCGAGAGGAGAGAGCTCAAGATTATCTCCGGACTTCCTCACGAGTTTATGTTTGAGAAGTTCTGAGAGCGGATCATCGCCAACACCCACCATACTGTTTCCAACTTTTACGATATCGGCTTCACGACCATGACAGGCGATTGCATTTGCCGCAAACTCCTCGGACGTTTCCTCGATATCATATTCCGGAGATACCTCCTCCATGTCACCCTTAAGAAGCTGGATGGCAACCTCCTCCTCGGTAAGCTTTGTATCACGCGAATACGAAGCTCCGGGCTCGGCGAGAACGACAACACGCCCAAGATCATGGTAATCCGGACGGCCGGCACGACCCATCATCTGATAAAACTCCTGTACAGAGAGCCAGTTGATTCCCATTGCAAGGGCGTCAAATACTACCTGACTCGCCGGAAAATCCACACCGGCTGCCAGAGCCGCTGTCGTCACCACACAGGCGAGTTTGCCTTCCATGAACTGATGTTCAACCGCACGGCGTTCCTGCGATGTAAGACCAGCATGATAGGGAGCGGCCGTTGATCCAATTGCCTCGGCTACGGTATGACACCTGCTCCGTGCATTGGTGAATACAATCGTCTGACCCTTGTATCCCTTTGAAGATGTTTTGTTGAACTCCTCGAACACCAGTTTTTTAATGAAAGGAATCTTCGAGTCCTTTTCAGTGAACACAAGATGACGTTCAAGAGCTACCGGACGATCTGCATAGGAGACAAGTTTTGCATTGAGTTTCTTTGCCAGGAGATTGGGTGAGCCTATCGTTGCGGAAAGATAGAGGAACTGGGCCTTTGGAGCAATGTATTTCAGCCGGGCAATGAGCCCGTCGAGACGATGTCCACGCTCGGGGTCTTCAAGCATCTGGACCTCATCGATAACGACAGTCCCGATATTTCCAACCTGCTGACCTTTTCTCAGAAGATTGTCCATACCTTCATAGGTTCCCACAACGATTCCCCCGCCTGCACCGCGATTTCCGACGGGCCGGGTCTCCGGCAGATTCACACGGGACACACCGGTCATAATGGTAGTCTGGGTAATTGACTTGTATCTTTCTGAAAAACGGTCATACTTCTGGTTCGCGAGAGCCACGAGAGGGACCAGGAATAGCATTCTGCCGCGGCCTTCAATATAATTCTTCAGCCCGGCCATTTCACCGATGAACGTCTTACCGCTTGCCGTCGCTGCGACAACAAGAAGGTCTTTTCCAAACAGAAGTCCGGCCTCAACTGCATTCTGCTGAGCAGGCATGAGCGTCTGAACACCGCAGATGTCCACAAACTCCCGGGGCAGAGGCAGGTTTTCTATTCGCTCGGTTGGAATCCTCTCAGAGGCTTCAAGCCGGTCAAACATCGTTTTCTTTGTATCGAGCGATTCCGGCTCAAGAATTGCGAGAACCATATCCAGGTCCCGATATTCTTCAAGAAGGGTTTCGATATGAATCTGGGTCCGTTTGCCGAGCCGTTTGATGTGACCCAGTTCACGGCGGAGCTCACGCTTCGCGCAGTCAATGCAGACAAATTCCTGCCCGCATCTGATTCGGGTTTCTTCTGTGAGCGGTGTCATCCGATCATCACAGAGACAGGTTCGGCAAAGAGTAATCATCTCCCAGGTAAACTGCATGCTCCGGAGAAAATCCTGGAACTCAGGCATTGTCTGGGTTAGCTGGATGGTTCCGTTCGCACGAAGAACCGTGATGAACTCTTTTGTCGGCGTCTTCTCAGCATGGGATGTCCCGGGTCTTCTGACAAAAAACTCAGAAGGCCGCATACCTTTGGAGGTTTCTTCGAGTTCGACAGTCCCCACGTGTTTTATTTTGCCTGCTTTTGTGTCGTCACAAAAGAGAACCTTATACCCTTTTTTCCAGGGCTGGACGATTGTCGTCACGTTACTCTTTCACCAGTTCGTGAATCGTATACGTAAGACCCGCCGTTTCAAGGCGTTTCAGGAAATCGGTAAACTCTTCATCAACAATAATCATCAGGCAGTGCATTCCGTGGAATGCCGCCTCGACGGTTCCTTCCCGTGCCCCGAAGAACATATCCGGCTTGATTCCCGAGTTCATACAGGCAAGGTAGGCTTCTAATCCGACGGCGGCAATGATATCCGCATTCTTTGCGAGAGAGAGGAGCTTGTCGGTCAGAACCATTTTTGAACCGCCGCGTTCGATTCGCGGAACTTTGGCGATGTCCACTTTTCCTTCTGTGTGTTCGATGATTCCGGCGAGGCGTGCGACGCCGACATCCATACCCGCGGACGCATCAGCTGTCACCATACCCATGGCAGTCTGGGGGCGTTTACCTGCATAAAGCCAGCCGGCTTTCATGTACACACCAACAGAGTCGCCGGCTTTGAGATCAGTATCTGCTATTGCCGCCCACGTTACAACCTGATGAATAATATCCCGGCGGACGTGTCTTGCATAGGATTCCAGAACTTCTGCGTTATTGAGGACCCACTCGACACCTTTGTGAGTGACATAGTATCGTCCTCTCCCTTCAGCACTGATATAATCCTCGTCTGCGAGGTCACGCACATATTCTGATATTGCCTGGGGCGTGACGCCGAGTTTTTCCGCAATTTCCTGCTGGCGGATGGACGGCTGGTGCTCGGCAACCTCGACTAAGACCTGAAATCTGGTCGTTTCGCGTTTACTGCGAAGTATGTTTGCAAATGGATCGTCGGCCATAATGTGTATCTCCTATCTGTATAATGGGCGCTCCACAAAGAAAATATGTGGGGCACAAAACCCTACACTTATATTGTCTGTGATTCTATAATCCTTTTTGAGATTGATTGATGAAGTCCGGTAAAATAATCATACGCGGGATTGTTCAGGGAGTCGGGTTCCGCCCGTTCGTTTATGCCCAGGCAACACGATTCGGAATCAGAGGGACGGTTATCAATCATGGTAGTGAAGTGGAAATAGATGCCGGCGGTGAAAACTTTGACGAGTTCTGCCGTGAGGTTTCAAAGGGACCGAAGATGTCGATAATTGACTCGGTGTCGGTCGGGGAACTGCATAATTGGACTGTTCCCGAAACGTTTTCCATTCTTCCAAGCAGAGACGGGGCACGAACGGGTTTTGTTCCGGCAGATATCGCAACATGCGAAAACTGTCTGAACGATATTATGAATCCGAAGAGCAGGTATTTCGGCTACTGGGCTGCGTCGTGTACAGACTGTGGTCCGAGATATAGTATCATTAAAGCCGTGCCGTATGACAGGGAACGAACTTCGATGGATAAATTTCCGGCATGTCATGACTGTCTTGCGGATTATGAAAATGCAGGCAATCGGCGTCACCACGCCCAGACGATAGCCTGCTCATCCTGCGGACCGAAACTTTCGCTTATGAGAGGGACGGGCGAGGTGATTTCCACGAGTGACACTATCAGCGCCGCAGCAAAACTGCTGGACACGGGAAAAATAGTTGCCATTAGAGGGATAGGGGGGTTTCATATTTGCTGTATTGAAGAAACAGCAGACCGGCTGAAAACGATTCTTGGAAGGCCTAACCAGTCACTCGCCGTGATGATGAAACCCGAGACGCTTCCGAATTTCGTTGTTGAGCCGACCAAAGAGGAGTGGGATCTTCTCAAAGGTCCGGTTCACCCGATAATGATTCTTGATAAGAAAGACCCGGAGTCACACAAAAATCTATCACAACTCCACAATCTTGGTGTGATGCTTCCCTACACGGGCCTCCATCACCTGTTGTTTGCAAAACTCCGGTCCCCTCTTCTGATAATGACAAGTGCCAATTCCCCGGGCACCCCGATGATTACGGAGACGAAAACTATCATCGAAAAAATGGGAGGGGTGGTGGAATATATTCTCGCCCACGACCGTGATATTGTGAACAGATGTGATGATTCGGTTGTCAGAGACGGATATTTAATCAGAATGTCCCGCGGTTTTGCTCCGCTCAGAACCAAAATGGATCTGGGGAACAGGCAGATTCTCGGAGTCGGCCCTGAACTGAACGCAAATGCAAGCGTATATAAGGGCGGTTTTCTCATAACGTCACCCCATATAGGAAATATCAGGAATCCCCCTACCGTGGCATACCTGGAGGAAACGATTGAAAAATTAACAAGCCTCACAGGTGCAGTTCCGGAAATTATCGCCCATGATCTTCACCCCCAGTTTCTGAGTACACGGGTTGCCCGCGAACTCGCCGAACGCTACGATGCAGTCCTCTGCCCGGTTCAGCACCACAGAGCACACATTGCTTCGGTGACCACAGACGAAGTCGTTGGTATTGCAATCGACGGAGTCGGTTACGGTGACGATGCAACCATCTGGGGCGGCGAGATTCTCGCAGGGTCCCCGGGCGAATATGTCAGAACAGGGCACCTCGAACCTGTTCTGATGCCGGGAGGAGATCTTGCAACAAAATTCCCAGAACGGATGCTCTATGGAATTCTTCCAACCGAAGAGACGCGGTCTCTCCTTGAAAGCAGAGGATGGAGCGAGATGAATCTCAGAATTCTGAAACAGCAAACAGAAAAACGGTTCAACACACCGGTGACTACGTCAACAGGCAGAGTGCTTGATGCAGCCGCAGCATTACTCGGTATCTGCAGGGAGAGGACCTATGATGGCGAACCGTCCATGATGCTGGAAGCATATGCCGCACGCGGGGTCGCCCAGCCAATGGAAATCAATATTAAATCATATGAAGGACGTGATGTTTTGTCAACCTCATCCATTCTCCGCGAGGGTATGGAGATGCTCGACTCGGGACTGCTTGTAGAAGACATCGCAGCTTCCATCCAGAAAACACTGGCAAAAGGCATTGCACAAATTGCCCTGGCAGGCATCCACTCGACCGGAATAAAAACTGCCACCATCTCCGGAGGTGTTGCGATAAATCGCTCTATCCGGGAAACAATCCTCAAAACACTTAATGATGCGGGAGTCACCTGCATCACCAATGCCAGATATCCGTTTGGTGATGGAGGAGTTTCCTGCGGCCAGGTAGTTACTGCTGGTATTCTTTCCAAGGAGAATAAGCTATGAACACGTGCGAATTACACGGATTATCCAATGTAATTGAAGTCAGGGTCCCGAGCCTTGCACATTTCTATAATGTAATAGACCCGTCCCCGGATGATAATAAAGAACTGAACAGGGCAACTGATTCATACATCATGGATAGTCTTAGAGAGATGTCAGCAGAGAAACGCAAATCAGCAATTATTTTATTGGATATGGATAGTTCCCTTTATACAAACGAAAGCACACGTACGGATATTGAGCGGGCAATCAATTCGCATTTTTCATATCGTTACTGCTCCGAACTCAAAAATTATAAATATGCCATGAGTAAAGGAAGACGCTACCTTGCCCGGGGTTTGCTTTTTCTGGTTGTTTGTCTGGTCTTAACCAGTATCATATCAAGCTTCAGCATTCAAAACGATCTCATCAACGCGATTGGACAGAGTTTTGTGGTCATAGGCTGGGTCGCCCTCTGGAAACCGGTTGAATTTTATCTGTACGACAGACGGGACATGATAAACGATCTTAAGATGCTCCGACTACTTGAAACAATACAGGTCAAGTCACATATCTGGACGAAACCATTCTAGAGTAAAACACTCTTTTTTATGTAAGTATAATAAAAAAAAATTTAGCCGAAGAGTGCGCCAAGGCCTGCCATGGCGTTCTCTTCTTCTTCTTCCTTGTTCTCTTCGGGTGCTGCTGCTTCTACTGGTGCTGCTGCGCCTGCTGCTGCGGGTGCTGCTGCTACTGCGACTGGAGCTGCTGCTGCCTTGGAGATTGCTTCCTCAATGTTAACACCGTCAAGTGCTGCAATTAATGCTTTAACACGGGAGTCGTCGACTGCGATACCTGCGGCAGAGAGAACTGCCTTTACCGATCCTTCATCCACAGTTTTACCTGCAGAGTGAACTAACAGAGCTGCGTAAATGTACTCCATTTTAATTTCACCTATTTTATATGTTTAAATTGCCTTCAGGGCGTTTGCTTGTCTGTATGCCTTGCTGATGATCAGCTCGATGACACCCTTCTCATAGATGGATGCTTCTACACCGAGGTTTCTTGCCTCACGGACGGCCTTCGCGATCTGAGCCTCAGTAACAGCGGCACATGCCGTTGGAACTGCTGCGTTGACTGCGAGGTTGAATGCCTGCTGTGCTGCGAGAGTGATCTTTGCCTTGTATGCCTCGTCGTCTACTGCGAGAACATCCGGCAGATACATGTCTCCCTCGTAACATACTGCGAGGAGGGAGAGACCGACCGGCATTGGCTTGATATCAAGCTTTGCGAATATATCGGCCTGTTTCTTGCTGATAGCCTGACCTGCTTTAACGACAGTCTTGGTCTCTTTAATTTTGACCTTACCTGCATCAATAGCGGCCGGGATACCTGCCTGCTGGAGTTCACCGACGATCGGTCCGGGCTTAAAGGAAGTTGGTCCTGCCGGAACAACAATGTCTTCAGGAGCGATCTCACCTGCTTTCGCGGTACGCTGCGTCTTCGTCTGCTCAAGAGCCTTGAACAGCTTGAACGGGTTACCGTTTGCAAAGATGAGAGCGGAGTGCTCGGAGACTTTCTCGTTAAGATCAACAAAGTGACCACCGAGCTCGTTTGCTGCGTGCTCGACGAGAGTGTTTCTTGCAACCTTCACTACTGCATTGCCGCGCAGATTTCTGCGGATCTGCTGGAACTGTTTTGCGGGAATACCGTAAACATCAACTAAGCCGACGAGTTCATACTTGCCGGCAAGATCTACAATCTGCTCAACTTCTTCACGTTTCCATGCGGGGAGGTGGTGGGTATAAATTACCATTTTTACATCACCTTCACTGCTGGACCCATCGTGGTTTTAACGTAGATGGAGCGGACGTTTAACTCTCCGCCTTCGAGTCTTCCTACAACCCTCTTCACGACGGCGTCGATATTTTCTGAAACTGCCTCTACGGACATGCCGGTGTTTCCAATCTTAACAGACATGTTAAGTCTGTCTTTTGACCGGATTTTCACGGAGTTTCTCAGACGCTCGACAATCGGAGTGATGTCCTGGGTTGTCGGAATCGGCTGCGGCATTTTACCGCGTGGACCGAGTCTCTGACCAAGCCAGCGACCAACAAGGGGCATGACTGCTGTCTCTGCGAGGAAGTAATCGTATTGGCCTGCCAGTTTGCGTGCTTCACGCGGGGCACCACCCAGACGCTCGATTTCATCAGGGCTGATAATTAAATCAACACCGACGTTACGTGCCTGGGATACAATATCTCCCTTACCAAGGACGGCAATCTTTTTGACGCCTATTGCCTGTGGCAGAAGAATCGTCTCATCAATACGGTTTTTCGGCTGGCTCATATCAACGTGTTTCAGGTTGATAGTAATATCAATACTTTCCTGGAACTTACGCTCGGGGGCCTGCTTTAATGCTGCCGTAACAGCTTTGTTAATTTGGGTCTTGTCAACCATTTGATGAAGCCTCCCATAGTTCTTCGACTGAGGTGTTCCCCAATCTTCTATGGTTTTGTTCTCTACTACTGTACATTTTTTTACGTGGGAATTCCACGTACCCGTTTGAAGCAATGCAAACGAACCCGCTTATGCGAGTTGTTTGTCCCACTCACCTGCATTGACGGCGGCAATTGCCTCTTTGGCAGTTTTGCCTTCGACGGTTACACCCACGGAAACGCAGGTACCAATGACTTCCTTTGCGGCCGTTTTCAGGTCGTAGGAAAGCATGGAATCCATCTTCATCTTTGCAATGCGAATGACAGCTTCAAGCGGCAGATTACCAACTGCCTGAGTATTCGGAGTGCCGGAACCCTTTTCAACGCCCGCTTCTTTCATTACAAGAGCGGTTGTTGGAGGAATACCGACAATTAATGTGACGTTCTTTTTGTCATCGACTATGACCTTTACAGGTACAGACATGCCATTGAACTCTGCAGTCTTCTTGTTGATCTCATCAACGACTGCTTTCACATTGATCCCAAGGGGACCCAGTGCCGGACCAATTGGTGGTCCTGCAGTTGCTCTACCGCCGGGTACCAGTACCTCGACAGTTTCTGCCATTGTATCACCGTATGCCGGCACATACCCGAGGGTAGCCCGACATGGGTTTACTAAGGTCTACCTCTGAGAACATAAACCTAATGGATAAATAACGTTCGAAAAAACAGATTGAAGAGGGACCCTCTTCTTGCATTCACGCAAAAATGAGGGGTTAATCCTGATTACGGTCGATAACACGGACGTTGTCGCCACGGATAGTTATCGGGATAGGAACGATTGATTCGTAGAGTTCAACGGTGATTTCTTCTTTGGCATGATCAACGCGCTTGACCACTGCCTTTTCACCCTTGAACGGACCGGCAATCAGTTCAACGATTGTTCCCTCATCAATACCGGATACTGCCGGTTTTGGAATGAGGAAATGATTGATTTCGTCCAGTGACGTCTCGTTCTTTAAAACGATTCTCGCATGGGCAATTGATTCGATAAGCTCTTCAATTCTCGCGTGCTCTTCGGGACTCTCCACAAAGACATAGCCTTTAATGTCTTCCGGCACAATTACCGCAGTCACTACGACATCGGTCATATTGTTTTCAATTGCTTCACGGATATTGTCTGCGACTGTCCGCTCGTGCTTTGATGTCGTCTTTAATATGTAGTAATGATTGCCAAATTTCGATGCTGTCATGATTACGGAAGAAGATATTCAAATATCAGGTATATCACGAAACCGAGAACACCGATGAGCAGGATACCAATTGCAGCAACTGCGGAGATTTTCCAGAACTCATCTTTCGTAGGCCTGCGGGCAAGTTTCAGAACACGAATGTATTTTCGGAAGAACTCGGCGATACTTGCTTTGGTTATCTCCGGCTTCTTTATTTTAATGGAAGGACTTGCCTTTTTTTCATCAGTATTTTTCTCGTTTTTAACCATGTATTCACCTCAGGAAGTCAATCTCAAACTTTGAGCGCTGAACCTGACTTGATTGTGATGCCTTAGTTATTTGTTCCTGCTTACCATAAATCTGTGGTGACTGAACACCTGTTACGATAAGCATAGTCCGCATACGACCTTCCATATCAGGGTCGACCTGAACACCCCAGATAATGCGGGCATTGGGGTCAATTCTCTGATATACTTCCTGAACGACGCCTTCTGCCTCGCTCATTGTCATATCAGGACCACCGATTACGTTGATAAGTGCGGCAGTCGCACCGGTGATGTCGACGTCAAGGAGCGGGGAACGCAGGGCTTTCTTGATAGAATCGGTTGCTTTGTCTTCGCTGTCGGATTCGCCGACGCCGATCATAGCAATTCCACCCTGTTCCATTACTGTACGGACATCGGCAAAGTCAAGGTTTACCAGACCCGGGAGAGTAATCAGTTCCGTGATTCCTTTCACGGCTCGCATGAGGACTTCATCAGATACTTTGAATGCCTGGGCGAGTGGAAGGCGGGGGACGACTTCAAGAATACGGTCATTCGGGATGACGATTACAGTATCCGCAACTTCCCGGAGACGCTCGAGACCAATTTCGGCATTTTCCATTCTGGTAGCACTCTCACTCGTAAATGGAAGAGTCACGATAGCAATTGTAAGGGCGCCAACTTCCTTGGCGATTTTTGCAACAACGGGGGCCGAACCAGTTCCGGTACCTCCGCCAAGACCTGCCGTCACGAAAACCATGTTGCTACCGGCAAGAGCCTGGCGTATTACATCCTCGCTTTCAAGCGCAGCTTCCTCACCACGCTGGGGGATTGCACCTGCGCCGAGACCTTTGGTGGTCTGACGTCCGATAAGGATACGGCGTCCAACTCTGCCGCGAAGCATGGAGAGATGCTGAGCATCCGTATTCAACGCATAAATATCGGCACCCTCAACACCTTCCTCGTAGACACGGGCAACCGTGTTGCAGCCTCCTCCGCCACACCCGATTACAGTGATTTTCGTGCGGAGTCCGGCCAATATTTCATCGAACTCATCATCTTCATCCGTCGGAGTTGTTTTTGGAGCTGAGAAATTATACTGACTGGAATAGTCAACGTGCGATTTTATCGGTTCCTGTTTTGCGGGTGGTGCCTGGGTCTGAACTGATGGCTGAGTTGGCACCGGTATCTTTGCCGCCTGAGCTGCGTGGGCTTTTGCCCCGAGTTCAGCCTCGGCTTCTGCATCATAGATTGCGGAAACCGGAGCGTCGTCACGTGCAACATCTTCAAACCGTTTGCGTGAAAGTGCTTCTTCTACAATTGATCTCATGAGTAATTCTCCAATCCCGGAATTTTGATGGATGTACTGACCACTCTCGTGACCATCTCCGGCGTGATTGTTCTGCCGTCCGGAAGCGTCACCGGTTTTCCGGCGACAAGCTGCCCATACAAGGGACCTGACGGGACCTTAAGCGTGCGCGCGAGCTTGGGGTCAAACTGCCGGCGGGTTATCGTGATTTCATCACCCTCCACCATACTATCCTGTGTACGTGTTATTTGTTGAACGGATAAGGCTATTAAATCACCTGATACCGCATGCCTGTTTTGAACAGAGGTGAACAGAATCGGCATAACTTTTCCGGCTATCCCGGTTGTGTGAAAAATATTTCCCAGGGCATCAAGTTTTTCAAATAATATCTCTTGAGACCCCCCGAAGGCTGAAGAAAATAAATCCTGCGGCAGTTCGATGACTGATGGTTTTCCGTCGAGAATTTCCCCGTGAGGGAAGATTTTCAATTCAGGTGAGAGTTGAGCGGCAAATTTACTGTATGCCCGCCATGTTGCATAAGACATCTGGTTAATTTTTTGCAGATCCCCTTCGGAAATTTCCTCCAGACCAAGTTTTGCGAAAATATCTTCAATGTGTAAAATCTCCAATTTTGATAAAGATTTGCGGTCAACGTGCGCGGCAACCACCCCGCCTGACTTTGTAATCATCTGAGAGACCATTTCTGCTGAAACAGCACCAACATTTCGCGTATGCATCATATGACCAAACGCCCCCTTCGTCTCAAGACCAATTGCTGTCTGCCGGGCCGCATAATGTGTTCCACCAAACCCAATCAGGGATAACGCATCAACTGAGGGACTCGCATAAAGAACACTCTTTGCCGCCGCGGTGCAGGCAGCCATATCATTCCATTCCTTTTCAGTACTGCCTACTTCAACAAAAAAAGACGGAACCGGTAAATCTGTCGGACCATGATGTGTCACCTCATAAGAAACCCGGTAACCTTCCGGCGCAAATTCCGCGTGATTCTGAAGGACGGATTTCATCCATGCCGGAGCAGTGAGACTGAGTTCGTTATCATTCCCACCCAACTCGGCATATCCATAGTTTCCTGTTGGATGAACCGTTAAAACCGGAACCGGGTTCACACTCGAATGACGCGAAACAACAATAATAATATCCGCATCCTGATTAATCAGGGACTTCTCTGCACGAACGATGCGCCCCGGAACTGTATGGAGGGTTATTTCATTTCCCTTGAAAAGAGGGTAACCCCCCTCAGTGGGATTCTCAAGAAGATGATCAATTGCTGCCCGGATATTGCTTCCTGCCGGATCAGACTCGGAATTTACTATATCAATAATCATATCACAAAAATCCTATCCCGGTAATCGCGGAAAAAATCCACAGGATGACAAAAAAAACCGGGATGTGGACAAGGTAAATGAACAAGGTAACCATACCATTACCAAGCTTTGCTAAGGCCAGCCCGATTTTTCCCGGTTTAAACATCTTAAATCCTCTCTTCCCATTAGGGTAGAAGACAGTGCCCACACCCAGACCAAGAAGAAGGACGCCATACCAGGGAAAGAGCGGAAAGTAATCCTGCGTGTACTGCATGAAATCCTCACCGTGAATGCCGAGCGGGAAGAGCCAGGTCGGATCATTGATGAACGGGAAGATGAATGCCCCGACTGCCATTATTATGAGACCGATAATAATGTTCCATTTCCCATATTTAAGAAGTGGAATTGCAAGAAGCATGGACAGACCAAGCATATGCAGGAACCCGAACTTAATGAATGCTTCATTGTGAAGAAAAATGGATGACCCAATCCAGCTGGCAATCGTAATACAAAATCCGAGCGCGAGAAGGAAGAGTGCCTTGATGACCAGAGCACGGTAATACTCTTTTGTAGTTCTTCCCCGCATCCGTTCGTGACGGAGAATCATCGAAATTCCTGCAAGGAGGATGAAGAGTCCCGAACCCAGCATATAGGTATTATAGTAAGACAGGAATTTCGGGTCCTCAACGATGATGTGGAACAGAACAAGGCACGCCAGGAGATGATAAAAGAGCATCCCTAATATGGCAATTCCCCGAATTGCGTCTATCTCCCAGTATCGCTCACTTTGCGGGGCACCGGACTCCCCGGGTATTGAGTGATGTGGTTCGCTTTGCTCCATTGTCTCCACCATAATTCTCTACCTATTGGGTATTGAAAATTAAGTATCTTCGTAATACCCTAGATAGAACCTATCCCGGTTATCACACTGAACAACCACAATATGACAAAGATAATCGGCATGTGAATGAGATAGATGACGAGCGTAACTTTGCCATACCCGATTTTTGCAAAGAACCGACCAAGTGCATGAGGATTTCTTACAGAAAACCGCCTTACACCCTTCGGATAGAATATATTTCCGAGACCTACTCCCAGAAGGATGAAACCAGACCATGGGAGAAGCGGGAAGTAGTCGGGGGTATGATCAAGGAAATCGGCACCGTGGATGCCTATCGGATAAAGCCACCCGGGTTCCTGGATTCCGGGAATAATCAGAGCCCCGATGAGAATGATAATTAACCCAAAGAGGATATTCCATTTCCCGAACCTGAGGAAGGGAATGGAAATGAGCATAGAGATACTCAGCATATGCAGGAACCCGAACTTGATGAAGACATCGTTCTGATAAATGACAATAGAAGAAAGCCAGGTCAGGAACGTGATGCACATCGCTATAAAGAAGAGAATGACAGCTTTTTTCGCGATATTTTTGTAGTAAGCTGCCATAGGCTTTCCAAACATCCTATTGTAACGTAAAACAAGGGCAACACCGGCAATTAAGATGAATGCTGCCGAGACAACAGCAATGGAACGATAATAGAAGAGGAAATCACCGGTTTCTTCGATTATGTGAAACATAACGAGACTTGCGAGAAAATGAAAGAAGAGCATGCCAAAAAGGGATAATCCCCGGATTGCGTCAATTTCCCAGTATCGTTCCCCTTTTACTTTCGGTGAGGTCCCCGGAATTGTGCACTGTCCTTCTTCACTCATTGTTCTTGGCTTGTATGCTTTCAATAGGTAAGTAATTTATCAGGATTTGTTCAGAGGGGGCCAAGAGAAAATCCGAGCAGACCGGCAATAATCAATATATGGATGATAGTAAGGCCAACAAGGGGGATGTGGACAACATATACCTGAAGGGGATATTTCCCGATTTGCGCAAGGATTGTCCCGATTTTTCCCGCCGGGCGAATGTGGTATCTGCGGTATCCCTGCGGATAGAGGATTGAGCCGATGGAGATGCCGAGGAGCATGACGCCGAGCCAGGGGAAGATAGGAAAGAAGTCCCTTGGGAAAAAGTCAGACGGGATAACGCCGAAGATCATGAGCCACGCAGGTCCGCTGATTGTTTCAAGAAAGCCCCCTAGGAGAATAAAGAATATAGCGGGAATGAAGTTCCATTTTCCGAGACTAAGAAAGGGGATACAGAGTATCATGGAGACCCCCATCATCTGAAGGAAGTTGAAGTACATGTAATTTCCGTCGTCGATGAAGATTTTTATGAGGAGGGAACCCAATAAAGCGACAGCGATTCCAATGAAAATTACTTCAATTCCGCGTTTAACGATTGCGATATAATATTGACCCCGCGGTTTGCCGCTCATGCGTCCATGACGGAGAATGAGGGCTGCTCCTGAGATGATGACAAAAACACTTGTCCCGAGGGGGATATAGCTGCATATCCAGATCCAGACGCTGCCGTTAATGATGTTAAACACGCCGAGGATGAATATCGTGTGGAAAACTATCATCGCAAGGAGAGATAGACCACGTATTGCATCTATTTCCCAGTATCGTTCTTCGACGCGGGCAGGTTGTCCTTCAGGCATGTGTAGTATTCTTTGATGGGAAAGATGAATAATATCATCTATTATTTTGGAGAGCTAAAGCTCCCAGCCAGGTACTAAGAGAAAAATTGAAACCTAACGGGGTTACTCCCCGCCTTCCTTCTTCGGCTTCTCCGGCTTCACGTAGGTAATATCGAATTTCTCCACGCCCCGCTCTGCCGCCGCAGCCGACTTGGAATACTCACGTTCCATCGAGAGAGAGTCGAACTTACATACATCAACGCAGTTCCCGCACATAACACAGCGGAACCGGTCAATTATCCAGGTTTTTGCCGCACGATCAACTATAATCGCCTGCGAAGGACAACGCTTCATGCACATCGTACACGAAGTACACTTCGATGGATCGAACACCAGATGCCCGCGGGTGCCCGCGTAATTTCTTGGAGGCTCTTCGGGGAACAGCGTCGTCACAGGTTCGTGGAAAAACTGCTTCAGAATGGTTTTCAGCATCTTCATGACAGTTCACCTCTCCATGCATCCGATACACGGATCAATCGTAAGGACAATCTGCGGAACATCCGCAAGCTCACAGCCCCCGATAATCGATACAAGAGCAGGAACGTTTGTCAGAGTGGGCGTTCTCACACGGAACTGTGTCAGATACTTGGTACCGTTACCTTTCAGATAGTGAACAACTTCACCACGGGGCTGCTCAGAACGGCTGAAATATTCCCCGTCAGGGTTACCCTTTACAGGAACGGATACGTCCCCGGAGGGCATATCCGTCATAACCCGGCGGATTATTTCTACCGACTGGAACAACTCTTTACATCTAACCGCACAACGTGCATAACCGTCACCGTCTTTTTCTACAACAGGCTTAAACCCGACATCGCCATAGGCAAGATAACCGGTTGAACGGATATCAATGTCAAGACCGCTCCCGCGGGCTGTCGGACCAGCGGCGCCCAGTATATATGCATCCTCTTTCGAAAGAACTCCTTTCCCGACCAGACGCTTCTTCAGTGTATAATCATTCAGGAACACGTTTGTCAGTTCCTTCATCTCATCCTCGATTCCATCAAGACGGTCATCCATCTCGGATAGGAACTGCGGCGTCACATCACGCCGGACACCCCCGACCTTACAAACCCCCTGAATGACGCGGCCTCCGGTCGTGGCTTCCAGTTCATTCAGGATTGACTCGCGAATCTTCCATGCATTGTAGAACAGACTCTCAAACCCGAGCGAATCCGCAAACAATCCGAGCCAAAGAAGGTGACTGTGGATACGGGAATATTCGCCCCACATTGTCCGGAGATATGTTGCTCTCGGAGGGACCTCGATTCCCATCATACCTTCGATGCCCTGACAGAACGTCGAGGAGTGAGTGAAACTGCAGATACCGCAGATACGCTCAGCAAGATACACGAAGTCCTGATACTCACGACGGTCAACCAGGCTTTCAAGCCCGCGGTGCACGTAGCCGATCGAAGGAATCGCCGAAATCACACGTTCGTCTTCAACGACCAGATCCAGATGAATCGGCTCGGGGAGAACGGGGTGCTGGGGTCCGAACGGAATTATTGTCTGTTTTCCGGTCATTCTTTAGCCTCCTTGTTAACAACAGTAACCGTAGGAGCGGTTTGCTCTTTCTTTTTGAACGGATACGGAATCGACGTTTTGATAAAAGTTCCCTTGAAATCAAGAGTCATTCCTTCAAACGTGAACCCATACAGGTCATGAATTTCATTCTCGTAGACAAATGCCCCGCCATAGGAGGGACCAATCGACGGAATCTTCACACCGTCCTGCACAGATATCCGGTAATGCTGAAGTTTGTAATCCTTGTCGAATGAATACGTTACAACATAGCCTTCGGATACAGGGGTGCAGGTGATAACGACTAAACGATATCCCCCGCTTTTCATCTTGGCGCCAATGTTCGGAACATCGGGAACATTTATCATATTTATTTCCATATTCATTTTCTTTCCTCCATAGCTGCACGTTTCTGTTCCAGAATGCCAAGAGCCTTTACAATTCCTTCAATGAGAGCCTCAGGGCGGACCGAACATCCTGGGACATACACGTCAACCGGAATAATCGTATCGACCCCGCCGGAAATATTGTAGCAGTCACGGAAAACCCCGCCGCTCGACGCACAGATTCCAACGGCCACTACTACTTTCGGTTCGGGAATCTGATCATAAAGATTCTTCAGAACCACTTTGTTCTGCTCGTTTACACCACCGGTCACCAGAAAAATATCCGTGTGTGCCGGATTTCCGGTATTGATGATACCAAACCGCTCGACATCATACACCGGCGTCAGGGCAGCGAGAATTTCAATATCACAACCATTACAACTCGAGGCATTATAATGGAGAATCCAGGGGGATTTTGATGCTGACGTCATAATAATACTCCAAAGATACCGAGTAACACGAGGTTTAACACTCCAAGGAAAAGTGTGATAAGCCATATGCTCTTCATCGTCATCTTCCAGGTTACTCTCGGGAAGACATTGTCTATGATAAGCAGAAGAGTGAAGCACACGATGATCATGATGGCAGAGAATACCAGCAGATGGGTGAAGAAGAGAATTGCGAGTGAGACGAGAATAACAAGCTCAAACCAGTGGGCAATTTCAACTTTGGCAAGGTTCCTTCCAGAGAAGGACGTAGTCACACCTTTCACGAGTTCCTGGTGAGCGTGTTCCGATGTGGAAATATCATACGGAGACTTTCGAAGTCTCAGGAGAATTACGAAACACAGTGCAACGAAGATACCGGGCAGGAGGATAATTCCCGACCCGTCAACTATGAAAAGATCGATTACCTGGAAGCTGCCGGAGACCATATAGAATCCTGCAGCTATCAGTATAAGAACCGGTTCTGTAATCATGACACTAATCAGTTCACGTTCTGCCCCAATATGGGAGAATGGAGCGTTTGCAGCGTAGGCTGCAAGAATCAGGAACGTGTGGGCGAGTGCTAAGGCAAAGACCATGAGCAGGATATTCCCTCCTGTCGTAAACATCACACCGGATAATACCATCAGGACGAGGTATGCGGTCGTGAAGATCGTTTCCACAGGGTTGTTAAACGCCTTTTCCTTATGCCAGAGCTTTGCCACATCGTAGAACGGCTGGAGAATGGGCGGACCTACTCTGGACTGCATACGGGCAGTCAGGACACGGTCACATCCCATGAATAATCCCCCAAGGAGAGGGGCGATAAGCACGAAGGCGATAGCCACGATTATTGATAATAGAACGTTCATATCATTACCCCCAGAATCCCTATTCCAAGCATTATTATAATAAGGATGATTGAGATTACCCAGGAAGGCTTCAAGAGTTTTGCCTCACCGCAGTATTCTTCAAGATAGTAGTTTGAGGTTTTTGCTTCCTTGTAAACACCGAGAGATCCGAGGAATCGTCCTTCGCGGTCAACGGCACAACCACTCAGATATGGCGGGAGTGTCTTTCCTGCTTTTGAGCCGAAGAGGGCGCCAAGCACAAGAAGCACGATAATGAAACCCATCAGACCTATCATCGCGACGTTGTCAAAGGAGAAAAGTTCCATCCCCCCCGGAATGAAGAAGGGATAGTGAGTGTCAAGGTAGGGATTGATAACACCGGAGACGATTGCCGGGAATCCGATACAACATGCTATTACAAGTACACCTAGTACTACCACCGGTAATTTTTCGGAGAAGTGCAGAGTGACTTTTTCTGCCGGCGGTTTGTTCATTCTCATGAAGAGTTTTCCAAGCCACTTGGTCCAGAAAAAGATGGTAAAGGCACTTCCAAAGGCGAGAATCGAGACAAAAACGACCCCGAGCGGGGCTGTGAGGAATGCTTCGAGTGCCGCCCATTTGGAGATAAGCATACCAAACGGAGCAAGATACATGCCGCAGATACCAATTACCATCATGGTTGCAAGGAGGGGGAGACGGACAAGGAGTCCATCCATATCTTCGATATCTTTGCTGCCGATTTTGTGTTCAACTGCACCGACGCAGAGGAAGAGTAATGCCTTGGCAACTGCGTGGAAGATAATCAGGAGAATTGCAGCCGTGACTGCCTCAGGAGTTCCGATTCCGGCACATGCAGTAATCAGCCCAAGATTTGCTATTGTGGAGTAGGCAAGAACTTTCTTTGCATTACTCTGGGATATTGCAAGGGCGGAGGTCGCGAGGAAGGTGAATGCTCCTATCAGGGCAAGTACGACACCAACCCAGGTGTGCGCGAAAAGCGGGGCAAAAAGAACCAGAATATATACACCGGCTTTGACCATTGTACTCGAATGGAGAAGAGCGGAGACCGGGGTAGGGGCAACCATTGCACCAGTGAGCCAGGTTGAGAACGGCATCTGGGCGGCTTTTGTTAATCCTGCCAGGGCAATCAAAGCCAGAGGGATGGTAAGACCTGCCGGAGATCCAGGATAGGAGAGCATTCCAGTCACGGAGAGAAGGTTTACCGGAGACGGAATATACAGCAGATATATTAGGGCGAGCGTGAAGGCAATTCCTCCGATTATGTTCATCCATACTGCACGGAACGAGTTGGTTACCGCTTCAGGAGTCTTTGAGTAGCCAATTAAGAGGAACGAGCACAGTGTTGTTATTTCCCAGGCACACAATATCCACATGAGGCTGTTTGAGAGGACAATCCCGAACATCGCCGAGAGAAAGAGAAACATCAGGGCAAAGAAGTAGCGTTTGCGGTTTGGAACCCCGGTCTGGTGGTCGTGGTAGTCTTTCATGTAGCCGAGCGCATAGACACAAATCAGCGTGCCAATGATTCCGATAATCAGAATCATCACAAGTGACAGGTCGTTTACGACAAATGTCTGGCTTACATGTGTTCTTCCAGCGCTGTACACCTCGAGAATGATAAGTAATACCAACTGGACTGATGCCAGAATCATCGGGAGAACTTTCCGGTATTTTAGGGAGAGTCCCAGAATGACGAGGGATATTGCAAGTTCTACGATGAACAGAAGGGTGCTGATCCATTCAGCATTCTCAATCGTCACAGATATTGGGGCAAGCCAGGCGTTCCATGCGAGGAAGAGCGATGTCCCGATTATGATGACCGAGCTTATGCCTACGAGGATATTTCGGATGATGTCTGGTTTGCATACCGCAAGTAGTATTGCGGCACAAACCGGGACAAGCAGCAAAATAAGTATGGCAATGAGTTCCGGCGAGTACATATGAATCACTTGTTGAAAGTATGGACATTCAACATTATTAATCATTTCAATTTGAGTGAGATGAATTACGAACGACAACCGTGATTCCAAAATAATTTCGTGTTAGATATTTTCAGATGGTGAAGTTAGGTAAATAACCATATTTCAAGTGAGCACGACGATGAGAGAGAGTTATTCTCATTCAGTGGAGGAGGGAGGATTGTGATATTTTGTCCGGGTAGGGAATAGTGAATCTGAGATTGAATTATCTCCTTTACGTGACCGGCTTTCTTTTTGTCCGGGAGAGGGACGGATGCACAATTATACATTTCCAGGGTAATCAAGACGGGATTTGATGTATAATTCTGTTGAAGCACACAGATTTATCCCGGTGACTAAGCGCGTCTGATTATAGATTATTGTATGATATGAGTTATTCTGATTGAAATATCTGTGATACTCTTCATAGTAATGCAACGAAAATAGGCAGTATTAGAACTCTCATAGTTTTACAGCGGAATTGAACCGGATTCTGTAATGAATAAGACATTCGGAACCTTTGCGGCCCATAAGGCATAAAAATAGCGCATCACCCCCACTCTAATTGGGGGTTAATAGATTATTTATCGGGTTTAGCTGGTACGTGCTTTTATCCAGTCGCCGCTCATGAATGTGTCTGCCGGGGAGGCGCCTCGGTAAACATATAACTCATCACCTTTCTGACCGATAGCCCCTTGCCTTACTTCACCATTAATTATGCCTGAACTGTCTATAGTATAAATCATATCAACCTGAACTACCAGATACTGGTTTTCAGATAGAATCCTCTCTATAACTTGAATAAAATTATCACCCTCATTATCTTCCAGGTATATTTTTCCATTAATATCATTCAGTATCCAATAGGTATACCCGTCTGTCAGTATAGACCCATACAGCGCGACATAATACTTCTTAACCTTCTTGTCCCAGACCCCGGGACCAAAATCCTCAATGTTATCATATATCTTAACATTCTCATTAAGCATCCTAATTACCTTAGCCGCGCTCTCACTTATGCTCGATTCTCCGGTTTTATCTACTTTTTTCTGGACGATAAGCTGTTCCGATGAAGTAGACGGATTCACTGCAACAACAGATACATAATTTACAGAAAACGCCTTACTGTCCCATGCCAGCACAGAACCGGGACCAAAAACATCATCAGGACCGGTGCACATTGAGGAGATATCGAAACCATCAACCATGATTTTCAGATTATCACGTTCAATGGAATCCCCATTCAGATAAGTAATAAGAATCTCATTATCCTGCTGGGAAATACGGACTCCGGTAATATACGGCGTTTCAACAGCACTATTAGTCATAAATACAGAGGTGCAGATTGCAATGATTATTACAACAAGTGCAACAATCAAAACAGTTCCAATAACCGGAGATACTGCATTATTTTTCCTATGAAGACATCGACTCCAACTGGTAATCAGACACACACGATACGTTATTTTTTCTTTCATACACACACCAGATTTGACTATTCGTTATTTGGATTATGATGAATATACATACATAAAAGTATCGTCGTTGAATACATCACGGACACGATACATTGCGGATTCTAAAAAAAGGGGAAGAGTTGATTTTCAGACATCGGACGTGAACTTTGTTCCGTAATGAATAACGCCGTCCGGACCATCACAATCCAGTACACGGAACACCGACTTAACCGGCATACCAATATAGACATCGTCTGGTTCGCAGATAACGTGGGAGGTAACCCGGGTTCCCTCTTCCAGCTCGATGATTGCAAGAACATACGGTTTCAAATCAAAGTATTGATCACTTGCAGAGTGAATAACCGAATAGGTCATAACCTTACCTTTACCCGAAAACTTGCAGGGAACTATCTTTCCATCCCTGCGGCAGTGAGGGCAAAGTGTTCTTGGCGGGAAAAACACCGCTCCGCATGTTTCGCATTTCGTACCGACCAGATTATATCTCTGGGGAATTTCTCTCCAGAATCGTGCAACTGTCATTTACACCCTCCCGAAAATATGGGAAACAACCGTTGCGCCGGTTCCTCCGACATTCTGTGTCATACCAATTTCTGCTCCTTCAACCTGGCGTTTGCCCGCTTCACCACGAAGCTGCTGGACAACTTCCCAGATTTGTTTGATACCCGTGGCTCCAACCGGGTGACCGCATGATTTCAGACCACCTGAGGTATTCACCGGCAGTTTGCCTCCAAGCTGGGTCTCGCCCTCTTCAGTAAATTTACCGGCAGTTCCCTTCGGAACAAAACCAAGATCCTCAATTGCACAGAGCTCAGCAATCGTGAAACAGTCGTGGACTTCCACGAAGTCAATATCTTTCCGTTGAAGTTTTGCCTGACGGAACGCGGAGTTCCCTGCAGCAACCGTGGCACCCATCGTTGAAAAGTCAGGACGGTCATGCAGGGCAATCGTGTCACCTGCCTGGGCTGACGCGAGAACCTTAATCGGTGTGTCGGTAAATTCATGTGCTCTTTCCAAGGGACAAATCACAACGACTGCTGCTCCGTCGGAAACCGGCGAACAGTCAAAGAGCCTTAGGGGAGAGGCTACAAGCGTCGAGTTCATCACCGTTGACTGAGTGATTTCATTCTGGAACTGGGCATACGGATTTCTTGCCCCGTGATAATGATTTTTAACAGCAACCTGTGCCAGCTGCTCACGGGTGAGTCCGTATTTGTGAATATAGTCACATGCTATCATAGCATAGAGACCCGGGAACGTCGCACCGGCAAAACTTTCCCATTCCCTGTCGGCAGCTCCGGCTAAAACATCCGTTGAATCTCCGACATCGGTCATTTTCTCAGCTCCGGCCGCAACGACCACTTCAGACATTCCGGATGAAACCGCTGCTACTGCCTGACGAAATGCAAGACCGCCTGATGCACAGGCTGCCTCGACACGGGTCGCAGGTATATGAAGTTCTCCTCCGAGTCCCACATAATCAGCAACGAGTGCCCCGACATGCTCCTGTCCAACAAACCGACCGGCAGACATTGACCCGACAAACATCGCATCAATCTGTTCGCCAGCCACATTTGCATCCTCAATTGCGGCGATTCCTGCTTCTGTACACAGGTCACGGAAAGATGTGCTCCATCTTTCACCAAATTTCGTGATTCCTGCACCAATTATTGCTACATCTCTCATAATCAGCCTCACATCCGGATTTTGCCCTTGTGGCGGGCATATACCGCATAGTCAACATACTTCTTTTGGGCGAGCATCTGCTGAGCAGATGGAGCACGGGACCGGTCGATTTTATCCAGAATTGCATCTGTTACCGTAATATCGAATGCATCAGATCCTGCACCGCTGCCGTAACTTGTTACAAAAATCCGGTCTCCGGGTTTTGCCACATCCAGAATTGCTGAAAGTCCGAGGGGGACGGCCCCGCTGTAGGTATTCCCAAGGTATGGGACCAGCAGCCCTGCCTTAATCTGTGCCGGAGTGAAACCCAGCTGTTGTGCGGCTTTCTGCGGGAACTTGGCGTTCGGCTGGTGAAAAACCGCATATGTGTAATCCGATGGCTTTGTTCCGCATATTTCCAGCATCATCTTTGCAGCGCCGAAAACGTGCTTAAAGTAACCAGGGTCACCGGAGAATCTGCCGCCGTGCTTGGGGTATGTCTCACCTTCACGACGCCAGAAGTCAGGAGTGTCAGTAGAGTAGGAACAGGTATCATTAATGACCGCAATCGGGTCATCATTTCCTATTAGGAAAGCAGCTCCTCCCGCGGCCGCTGTATACTCCAGAGCATCTCCGGGAGCTCCCTGTGCGGTATCCGAACCGATTGCGAGGGCATATTTCATCATTCCAGATGAAACCAGACCCATTGCGGTCTGAATTGCAGCAGTTCCTGCCTTACAGGCAAACTCATAATCTGCTGCCGTCATAACCGGAGTTGCTCCAATTGCCTCTCCGACAGTAACTGACGTTGGCTTCACAGCATATGGATGTGACTCGGAACCGACATACACAGCCTTAATTTCGGCAGGGTCGACCGGGCGCCGTAGAAGAGCGGAGCGGGCAGCCTCAACGGAGAACGTAGCCGCATTCTCATCATAATCAGGAACTGATTTTTCAAAAACACCAAGACCACCGGTAATTTCCGCGGAGTTTGCTCCCCAGACACGGGCAATCTCTTCAATTTTAATTCTGAAACGGGGAATGTACGCCCCGTACGTGATAATTCCTACCATTGGGTTTTCCTTAAACGATTAACGATCTCCTGAACGTCCAAAGACGTACAGAGAACGGTTATGTGATCTTTTTCTGCAAGCATTTTGACGAGAGGATGGACATGCGCCTCATCTATCCCCTGAAGGATAACATACGGAGGTTTGAACGGCGTTACCCGGATTGCGATCATCGGAGATTTTCCGGTTGAGATATCCGTGAAAATCAGTGCACGTTCTGTACTCCATCCGTAAATGCGGTTGAACTCGCTTGGCGAAAGGTTCAGGATAGCATTCGGACTGTTTACAACAGTATATCCGAAAATCTGAGTGGTGAGTTCTCCACAGATGAGTTTACATTCAATAAGGTCGGACAACTCTTTGATGGGAACAGAGGAGGCAAAATCATGAATATCATAAATGACCTCATCATCGTATTCCGAGAACAGGAGTTTTCCATACTTTTTGATGTATAATCCACCATTTTCCTCGTCAATGTCCAGAAGCGAGTCTACGATTTTTCCAACGACACCCGTTCCGGGACTTTTTCTCCTACCGCTCTCGTAATCACTAATTACGGATGGAGAAATCTCCAGATGAACAGCAAGTACACCCGGGGCTATCTGAAAACTTGTACGCCATTTTTTCAGTGCTTTTCCTGGTGAGTCCGAAAGGGTGATCTCGCCTGCCATCTTTTCAGCAAGCTGCTGGCGAAGTACGGGCTTCATACTAAAATATATTTCGTTGCTTACATAAAAAGTTGGTTGTCGAGTTCGTCAATACGCGAAACAAACTTATCCCAACTCATAAATATATATCAATCCAATATTGGGTATTATGTCTTCAATAGATGCTGAGGATACAGCCTGCCTGCGGCGTATTGCTCTTATGGGCGGCTGCAAAGGACCGGTTCGTCTTTCCACACAGACGCTCGGGGACCAGCTTGGAATCAGCCAGCAGACCGCGTCACGCCGACTTCAGTCGCTCGAGAAAGCGCAGATGATTTCCAGGACAGCCGAGTCAACTGGTCAGTTTGTTCTCGTCACAAAAGCCGGTGAGGAGCATCTTCGTCGTGAATTTTCCGAGTACAGTAAAATATTCAATGTGAAAGACGAGCAGTACATTCTTACCGGGATTGTAACGTCCGGAGTCGGCGAAGGAAGATACTATATGTCCATCCCGCACTATCAGGAACAGTTCGAAAAACTTTGCGGGTTTGTACCATACCCCGGCACGCTCAATGTAAAACTCAATCCGCAGAGTGTCCTCGTGAGAAAACGGATGGACTCTCTTGAGTGGACCATTGTCCCGGGCTTTAAAGATGAACATCGGATGTTTGGCGAAGCACGCTGTATCAAATGTACAATCTCAGGGGTCCCGTGTGCAATAGTCGTCCCTGGCAGAACCCACCACCCCGACGAAATCATTGAAGTAATCTCAGGAACGCAGCTTCGTGATGCCCTGGGTCTCAAAGAAAACGGTGACGTTGTAATAGTAATTGGATAAACCTATTTTTCTTAAATTTTTTTAGTCGTAGGAGAAAATCTCTTCGACCGTCGTATGAAAATAACGGGAAATCCGGAATGCCAGTTCAAGCGACGGATCATATTTGCCCTTTTCAATTGCAAGAATCGTCTGGCGGGTTACACCAAGTTCCTTTGCAAGAGCATCCTGCGTAAGATCATGCATTGCCCGATATACCTTGATTTTATTCTTCATCGTCATCCCACGTCCCGAATTTATGGGCGTAATAAAACCGGAAGCCAATATAGATGAAGAGAATCATCACTATAAGACCAAGCTGTATGACGGCAAAAGACCCCAGTTCGGAAATTGAAATAGTCTCCGGCGGCACGGGGAAATACGGAACCGATTCAAACCCTCCCGGAACCATCGGATTTACGGAACGATCATAGGTCAGTTTGTGAAAACCCAGGGGACCACTGAATACATATACTACAGTTGCCAGATTCACAGTTACAAAAAGAACAACAGCTGCTTTGATAGTCGCAGATGCGGATTTCATTTCTATCAGAATTGATCGTTCATCCTGAACAATATCGGTAACACGCATTTTCATAACGAAGAAGAGAACCGCCACTATTACAAAAGAGACCCCAATGATTACCGGATTGGAAAACTGAATAGAGAGCCAGAACAAAAGAAGAAGCAACACGGCAAAAAGACCGCTGATTATATAAAATGTATTCTTTCTCATGGGTTAGCTATCTTACAGTATGTCTATTGAACAAGATAATGATTTGCAAAAGAAAACCCCGCCCATGGTGTGTGGGGTAGGGGCGGGGTATTTATGTAGGTGGTATGAGAAAAAATCTGATTGTTTTTTCCTGTTTTGTGTGTGTACTGAAGACCATACGGACTAATCTGTTTGAATCTTCAGTATTACTAATTTCTACATACTGTAATATATAGTTTCTGATTACCCACTTGTTGAAGAAGGGAGAAACTAATGAATCCTATAAAATATGGACAGCCAGAAATCCCTTTTGATGGTGTGGGATGGGATTTAAAGCTGTCTGGGTGTTGGTGGTATGCTCTGAGAAAAAATCTGATTCTGCTTTTTCTGTTTTGTGCGCTGAAGACCAGACAAATCCAAAGATCCGCCTGATTCTTCAGTGTATACTATGTTTTACATAATGTAATATATAGTTTCCGTTATCGTAACCCATCAAAAGAGAAATACCTAAGATAATACATAAAACAGCCCCAAAATCACTGAGTTGGTGTGGATACAGGGATTCGGGGCTGATGGTGTGTGTGTGTGGTGGTGTATATGAGAGAGAGAATATCTGTCTCTGCTTGTGTGTCCTGAAGTATCGGTACATCCGACACTTCATTACAGTGTATAATGTAAGTGCCAAATAATATACTTAACGGTTATGAACGATTATTGTGACCGGTAATTATCATGAACCTTAATCCCCCCATAACGCCTATTTTAGAGATAACAATGTCCATAATATCCTCCGGAAAAATACTTGACCAACCAGGTTATCTTCCAATGACAGTGGAAGAACTCAGGAAAACCGGTTGGGAAAAACCCGATATCATTCTTGTCTCTGCAGATGCATACGTCGACCACCCATCGTTTGCCGCAGCCCTCCTCGGAAGAACACTGATCAACTCAGGATTTTCCGTTGCCGTCATAAGTCAGCCCGACTGGAAAAACAGAGAGGGAACCGACTTCAAAAGATTCGGAAAACCAAACCTCTTCTTTGCTGTCCTACCGGGAGCAGTTGATCCGATGGTGAGTGCCTACACCCCGGCACTCAGACGCCGGCACGACGATGCATACTCACCCGGTGGAAAACCCACCCGACCTGATAAAACCACTATTGTATACACAAACACGCTCCACCGTCTCTTCAAAGACACACCAATAATTATCGGGGGAATCGAGGCAAGTCTCAGACGTCTCGCTCACTACGACTACTGGAGCGACTCGGTCCGCCAGGGGATACTCGCCGACGCTCCCGCCTCACTTCTCGTCTATGGAATGGGTGAACTTCAACTCATCGAAATAGCATCACGCCTCAAAAAGGGCGAAAAAATTGCAGACCTCAGAAATATCAACGGGACTTGCTATACAATAAGTATAGCAGAATTCCGGGAGAAACCGCCCGCAGGAATCATACTTCCGGCATTTCCCAAAGTTGAAGATAAACAGGCATACGCTGAGGCATTCAAAATCCAGTATCTCTCAAGAGATGTGCTAATCCAGCCCCACCCGAAAACTGTCATCGTCCAGAATCCTCCGGCACGTGCTCTGACAACAGAAGAACTTGACACAATCTACGAGTTTCCCTACACCAGAAAACAGCACCCCGTATACACAGAACCGATTCCCGCACTCATCCCGATTCAGTTTTCCATTACCACTCACCGCGGATGTTTTGGCGCCTGCTCTTTCTGTGCAATCACTCACCACCAGGGAAAAGAAGTAGTTTCACGAAGCGAGGCATCCATCCTCAGAGAGGTGGAAATGATTACAAAAATGCCTGAGTTTAAAGGAACCATTTCCGATTTGGGCGGACCTTCAGCGAATATGTATGCCTGTCACTGTGCAAAATGGGATAAGGCAGGGGCCTGTCTGGACAAAAACTGCACGACCTGCCCGTCCCTGAAAATGGGCACAACCGAGCAGCTCTCACTCCTCAGGAATGTCTCGGCAATGAGAAAAGTCAAACATGTTTTCATCAGTTCCGGAATCAGGTATGATCTTGTTCCAGATACTGAAGAGGGAGATAGTTATCTCTGGGCACTCACCGAACACCACATCTCCGGCCATCTGAAAGTCGCTCCCGAACATATCAGTGATCGTGTTACGACGCTTATGAACAAACCAGGAAAGGCAGTCTTTGATAAATTCTGCAAACGGTTTGATGCTCTTCAGAAAGACAAATCGAAACGCCAGTACCTTGTTCCCTATCTTATGTCATCCCACCCCGGATGCAGAATAGAAGATATGGTCACCCTCGCTCTCTATCTAAGAGAGAAGAACATGTACACCGAGCAGGTTCAGGACTTCACTCCGGTTCCGATGACTCTCTCGACTGCGATGTATTACACAGGACTCGACCCCTTATCCGGCAAAAAAGTTCATGTTCCTCTAGGCGGCGAGAAACTCATTCAGAGAGCACTTCTTCAGTGGAAAGATCCGAACCAGTATGACCTCGTCGTATCAGGACTCTTAAAAGCCGGGCGAAAGGACCTCATCGGAGATCTCATTCCAAACAGAGGGATACCCCCGGTAAATAAAGCAGCACTAAATAAAAAAAGAAGAGTCTAAGTCTCCGGGTTCTGCTCGCAGACATCGGGCTTCTGCTTTTTTTCTTTGGAAAGGATTACTGTGTAAATCATTGGAAGAATTATCGTTGTCATGAGTGAAACCACCACGATTGCAATAAACACCTCGTTTCCGAGCGTGACCAGATTCGCAGCCTCCAGCGGGTCCAAAGCCGCAGCTGCCATCTCCTGGAAATGTGCCAGGGCGATTAAACCCACAATCATCGCAACTTCTCCGCGTGGCATCATACCAAATCCAATAGCTGCTGAATCCTTCCAGCCCATACCCATTAGCTTTGCCGGCAGACCACACCCGACCACCTTCGTAACAATGGCGACTAATGTCAGAATTACGATGAACAATATCATCTCCGGGGTAATGTAACGCAAATCTGCGATAATACCCAGTGACACGAAGAATATCGAGGCGAAGATAATATACAGATACTCGGACCCGGTCTTAATATCCAGACTATGCTTCAAACTAACCCGGTTCACGCAGACTCCCGCGAGGAACGCACCCACAATTGCAGAAATGCCAACTGCTTCTGCCATCATAGCATAGAAGAAAGCAATCATCATTGCAAAGATGAACACGAACTCAGGGAACTTTCGGGCAATTTTTGTTCCGTCCATTTTCGTAATCAGCCATGGAATTAGTTTCACACCAACTCCGGCTGCAATAATAACGAAACCGAATGCCTTCACAATAGTCAGACCTACTGCAACAGGCGCAATAGAACCTGTGGCTGCAAGATCCGTGCAGATGGAGAGCACAATCAAACTGAGAATATCATCTATCACCGCGGCACCGATAATCGCCTTTGCAAACGGTTGATGGAGTATGCCCATCTCCCGCAAAACATTTGCCGTAATCGCAATACTTGTGGCAGTCAGAGCGGTTCCGATGAATATGGCACTGATGAAGTCCATTCCAAAGAAAACCGAAGTAAAATATCCGCCAATCCATGGAACAATAACCCCGACAAGAGCAATGACAAAATATTTCCAATTGGTGATATCTCTTAATTCGAACTCAAATCCAATAACAAAAAGCAATATGATTGCGCCAAGACCTGCGAGACTCTGAACAAAATCCGTATAGGTAATAAGTCCCAGAACACTCGGACCAACAAGCAAACCCACCAGAATTTCCCCGATTACTGCCGACTGATGAATCCGTGTCGCAAGGAGATAGCCCCCAAGTGCCACGAATAGAAGCAGACTCATCTGGAATTCAATGGTGGAGGTGAGTTCTTCTAACATAAGTGGATTGATTTTAGGTTTACTACTAAATAGTATTTGTCTTAGAAAATTCCGAAATTCAATAGTCCGGATCCTGCTTTGCCGGGCAGTAGTTGCATAACGCCTGCGGGAGATCCTTTTCCTTATCACGGATAGGACAATAGATTACATCCCCGGTCTGACGGATTTTCAGCCCGCCGGGAAACGGCATTCCGATCGGGTGACCGCATCCACCCTTTACAAACATTACATATGCAAACACCAGACGATAAAATAACTTTGAGAGAGGATGATTCTGAGTGGGTCGTGGATTGTTTGAAGATCCGGCTTCCATAAAACAGTATTCAGGAACACCGTCCCAGTATTTTTTCCAGAGGTCCCTGTCCGGAAAAAGACCTGAACAGACAATCCCTGCCCGATACTCCTGCATTAACGCATGATACTGGTCAAATAAATCCATACAATACGGCCTGTATGCTTTTCTGTATGGGTCAGGCAGACGATCAGCTTCACATTTAAGATACCCGCCGATATACTGTAAATCAAAAACCGTGTAGGAAGAGAGAGCCCTGCCGATAATTTGTGCGGCATCCTCTTTTGACTCAGCCGATACAAGAGAGGTCACCGTCTCATCAATAAATATGCGGCATGCGGTCCGGGATTTTGAAAAGATGTTCATTGAATGATTATCATAGATTGTCTCTGAATCCTATAATATATGTTTGACCGTGAAACAGCACATATTTATA
The DNA here is from genome assembly GCA_002506085.1 of Methanocorpusculaceae archaeon UBA425. Classification (GTDB taxonomy): domain Archaea; phylum Halobacteriota; class Methanomicrobia; order Methanomicrobiales; family Methanocorpusculaceae; genus Methanocorpusculum. The sequence goes on along the minus strand of DAWV01000026.1, from coordinate 114,723 downwards.
TTGTGGTGAGCCAAATACAGTTTAGATTTCATGGACATTCTATACGCAATAATTGTCGTAATCGGCTTAGTCGCCTTCGAGTCAATTTGCAGTATAGACAACGCCATCATTAATGCGGATATTTTATCCACAATGGGGGCATGGGCACGCCGGTGGTTCTTGACCTGGGGTCTCCTCATCGCAGTTTTTGGTGTCCGGGGTATCCTTCCATGGGCAATTATCTGGGCATCAGCACCATCGCTTGGTCCAATTGGAGCATTCACCGCAACATTTTCCGGAGACGAAACTGCCGCCATGGCAATTGAACAAAGTGCACCATTCCTTCTTCTCGCGGGAGGTATTTTCATGGTGTTCCTAGCCCTCCACTGGCTGATGGCAGAGAAGAAAAACTGTATTGTTCCTGGAGAACTCGCCTTCTCCAGACACGGACCATGGTTCTACGCGGCTGCCGCAATAATTCTTCTGGGTGTTGTCTATTTAGCAGTTCAGATTGATCCTATGCTCGGAGTGGCGGCAGTTGCAGGATCTGCAATCTTCTTTATTATGCAGGGATTCCGTCTGTTTGCCGATGCAAAGTCTGCTGAACTTGAAAAGGGAACGGTCGACAAGGGCGCCGGGCACAAATCAGAAATCAGTAAACTGATGCTTCTCGAAGTGATTGATGCAACCTTCTCTATTGATGGAGTCGTTGGTGCATTCGCTTTCACGATGTCGGTACCACTGATTTTGATTGGTAACGGTCTTGGAGCTTTAGTGGTTCGAGAAATGACGATTCGGAACGTTGACAATATTCGTAAATTCGCCTATCTCAAAAATGGTGCCATGTATTCCATTTTCTGTCTGGGTGTCATTATGTGCACGGAAGGATTCGGCATTGAAGTTCCTATGTGGCTTGCACCAGTGCTTACCGTTACGATTGTCGCAACCTTCCTCGGTCTTTCTATCAGAAAGATTAAGAAAAATGACTACGGTGTCTGTGAGATAGAAAAAGATACGTAAAATTAAATTTTAAATACTATCATTCACTTTTTTTTAGTTTATGTGATTATTTGTCAGTCAAAGGACACGATTAATCGACCGTCAGACAGCCTGCACTCCTGTTTCGCTTCGCGGGGCTGCTTCAGGAAACGTTTCACGCATTCCCTTTGCACCTATGGAAAATAAACCACTATAATTTTCAGGGTTTTCGTTCCACAAATTGACAGCGATCTTATCCGGGGAGGAAAATGGATGTGAAATCCTTAGCGGGAATATGCCAACAATCTCTGAGTAATAGGATGAATTATTGAATACACCAAACTAAAAAATGGAAATAGGAATTCTCAGGATAGTTATTTGCGTTTCAGTATTGATGAAACCGCAGCATTCACAATAGAGAATAACTCATCAGCGTCAAACGTCTCGGAATTTATTATCAAATCATAAGGAGAGTTGTCCGTAATATCAATATCATAATAATCCAGATATCTGCCTGCCTCACATGCTTCACGCTCAACGGTCATGACAAAAGCCTGCTCCTCAGTCAGACATTCTCTTTCCGCGATACGAATAGAGCGGCACTCCGGCGACGCATACAGGAGAATCTTCAGATCAGCATTATCTACCATCCAGCCGGCAAGCCTGCCTTCCAGAACAATATCATCTGATGACTCGCCAATCTCCTTTTGACGGGCATCAATCTCCTTATCAATTGCCGAGTCATTCTCGGCAAGTTTACCAAACGAAGCAAGGTCCATATGCCGTTCTTTTGCAAGACTTCGGAATACCTCCCCTGCTGATACGTATTTATATGAATATTTCCCGGCAATGGAACGACCGAGAGTCGTAGTGCCTGAACCAGGCGCTCCGCTGATTGTAATTCGCACTTACATTCCCCCGATATTCAGGGCCTTTCTGATAATCTGCGACATTGCCAATGAACATAGCATATACCAGAGAATCCACAACGGGAAGAAACCAAGATACACCTCTAAGTACGTGGAGAGACCTGCAAACGGAATCACAATTGCGGTTGAAAGACTCGGGTCTGCAAGCATTTCCAGCTTGGTCGGAATGTGTTCTATCAGCCAGAAGAAGATTGGCACAGTTAAAACCAGAATGAATGCCATCGGTTTGAACTGATTTTTGGACATCTCCATCTGATCGGCCATCATTGCCTGCTGACGAGCCTGCATCTTCTTGATGAGTTTTTCGTCGCCGGAAAGCTGGGCTTCCCTGAACTTTGCCTGGAACTCTTTTGTCTTTGCCTGATTCTCAGCCATCTTTTCGTAATCCATTGTATATTTCTGGATTAAGGAAGAGTAGAAACCCGTGATGGTTGCAAGAATCAGAACAAGGGCGAAGAACGGCAGACCCAGTGCTGCAAACGGACCAATAACGACGTCAACGATACCCGAAATAACCATACGCGCTTCCTGCCAGCCATAGAGAAGCATCATGCCAAAAACTACAGCAAGAGCAATATACATACTGTATTTCTTGCTGAACTCGGCTCTGTTCATGACCCGTTACCTCAAGGTTGCTACGAGTTCATCAACAGCGTTGTCTAAAAGGAAATCTGCGTTGGTGATAATTTTGACAGTACAGCCGGTAAGCATGGAATATGCTGCTGCGAAGGCGCGGTTCATTTCCTGGTGCTCGGCAATGGATTTTGAACCTTCCAAATCACGGACACGAGTCTCATCTGAAAGTCTGCGAACCAGAATCTGGTCGTTGTCGGTCTCGACAAGAACAATTACATCAGGCATGATTGCGGTTATTACCCATTCGGGGAGACCGGCAAGGTATCCTTTCGGGGTCTTAACTGATGCATGAGTATCAACGATAACGTTACCATCAATTGCAGCAATTTTCTCTGCTGCAGTCTTCTGGAGACGCTTCTGCGAGATACGATCAAGTTTTCTCATTTCGTCACGGTCAGCGACGAGACCTTCTGCATGAGCAACTTCGAACATGAAACTGCCGAAGTTGAGATTCTGATATTTTACACCTTCATTGGTGATTTTGTCGAATGCGGCATTAATGACGGTGGTTTTTCCAACGCCGGGAACACCGGTGATGATAACTTTTTTGCCTGCCATAAGTATTTTTCTTCCTTTGGAGATAGTACCTTTAAGGTAGGGTTTGGATGATTATAAAGGTATTTTCACATCATATTGAAGATGACTCTATAGAGAGGGGGTACAAAAAAAGATGGTGGATAATTTTGGGGATTTGATTTATTCTTTATCGAAGAAGCCCCGCATAAACGGATACATCTCCATCATCTGTTCGTTGGCAATCTGTTCATACAGACGGTAAATAATTGATACTGTCAGTAAGAGACCGGTTCCTCCAACAAACCCAATGATACCCAGCATGTTGGCAAGGACGGACAGAAGACCGATGAACACTCCGCCTATGACAGTTACACGGGGAATGTATCTGTCAAGGTAGCGTTCAAGAACGGCGGGAGACCTCCGGTAGCCGGGGATTTGCATACCGGAATTCTGAATCTGCCGTGCAACATGCTTTGAGTCAAGACCGGCAGTCTTGACCCAGAAGATTGCGAAGAGGGCACCTCCGAGAATCATTACAGTACAGTCAATACCCACACGGAGAATGACCTCCCATACGGCATGACCTGTTCCTGTAAATGAGGAGAGCCACCACATCCAGTCCTGCGGCTGGTTAATCGGAGCGAGATACCACATCAGACCGCTCACCGGCGTTGAGCCGTTGAACTCACCAAGTGCAGTAAATCCAATACTCGAGAGGAACATACCAACCATCTGGACGTTTGCCTGCAGTACACGAACAAGAATCATCGGCAGAACACTTGCATAAACAAGCTTTACCGGGAATCTTGATCTGGCACCACGAACGTTTGCATGGGCGAGTGGAATCTCAATACGGGTTGATTCAACATATACGATGATGAAGAACAGACCCACGGTCGTTACGAGAGCCAGAAGTTCAAGACCGAAGTATTCAATAAAGTTTGAACCATCGGCGATGACCTGGAACAGTCTCGGGAAGAAACCGACAGCAAACTGATCTGTCGTTGCTTCCCAGTTGAAGAACCCGTTTATGAGACCCTGGGCGACTCCTGCGACGATGAAAAGACCGACACCGGATCCGATACCCCATTTGGAGACAACCTCATCCATTAACATGATGAGGACACCTCCGATACAAATCTGCAGGAATATCAGGAGCATGACAAAACCGGCGTTTCCGCCGAATAATGCTGCAACGCTTGCGTCAGCACTCATCCATCCGCCCAGCACATTCGGCAGAGCTTCGAGGATGATCATGACGAAGATAAGTAATTTCTGCAGACCCATATAGAGGACCTGACCACGCTGGTCTGATGTGTTGATTTTAATCAGATCAGCACCACGGAGTAACTGCAAAACGATTGATGCGGTGACGATTGGTCCAATACCCAGATGCAGGATAGTACCCTGTGCGCCCGCTAAGAGGGCACGGTAATACTCAAAAACATCTATTGATGTGGCGGAAAGACCAAACACCGGAATGTTCGTTAAAATAAAATACAGCAGCAACACCGCGGCTGTCCACATCAGTTTGTTTTTGAAGTGGATGTGACCCTCCGGTGGCTTTACTGCCGGCATACGGGCCAGCAGTGGTTCCATTCGATCCAACAGTTCTCCCATGAGTTATACACCAAAAAAATTATTCAGAGGTCTGGGTAGTTCCACCCAGGGCCTCGATCTTAGTGACCGCACGGCCAGAGAAGGTAACTGCAGTGAGGGCAAGTTTGTGAGTTACCTGACCTCCGCCGAGAACTTTCTCTACTCCAATTTGTGCGACATCAAGAGTAATAACATCTCCGTTCTGGGTTGCAATTCCACGGGCAACAAGATCAGGAATAAGCTGATCGATGTCACCAATGTCGAGAACCTCATACGTTACAGGTGTCATACTGACAAATCCGTGTTTCCCCTCAGTCTTACCGAGAAGATACCAGCGGGTAAAGTTGTGGTCACGCCATCCGGCGGCTCCACGTCCACCGCGGTTACCTGCACCACGGCGGTTCTTGTGGGTACCTCCACCACATGTGCGGGTCCCCCGGAACTTTGAACGCTTATTTACTGGCATGTTAATTACCTCATCTTGATCAGAAGATCATTGATTTCAGTACCGTAATAACCAAGGGCGCCGCCCTGGGTATACGTGCGTTTCGTAGTCTTGTATCCCTTTCTTGGCGGGTGCATACGAAGCACCGGCTTAAGTTCGGGGACATCTTTCATACGGATTTCACCGTTGACAAGGGCTGTTGCAAGTTCTGCAATGCTCCCATAGGAGGTTGCAGTTTTCACATACTCTTCGGTGAGCGGTTTGTTGCCAGTGAGTCTTCCACGGGTAGTGAGAATAGTCCCTAACGTGGCAGCGTCAACTTCGCCGAACGCGATGAAGTCCTTTGCTTTACGAATCATACCGAGATATTCCGGGGTTTCAGGCACAAGAACACAGTGGTTGATGTGGTGAAGGCGGAGCATCCTCAGGGTTTCTTTGATGTCATGGCAGGTATTGACCACACCACGAACCTGAACGACGGCGTACATTACTGGCGCCCTCCGACACGAATCATATTTGTTTCACGAAGTGCGTTGAAAGTTGCCTTTGCAAAGTTCAGGGTGGTTCTGGTGTTTCCACTGGTGTTTACCCACACATCCTGAATTCCTGCAAGAGCAAGTACTTTCTTACCGACATCACCGGTAACGAGACCGATTCCTTTCGGAGCGGGCTTGAGAGTGACGGTGACAGATCCGGCTTTACCGGTAACCTGAATCGGAACAGAGTGTTTCTGACCGCAGCCGCATTCCCATGAACCGCATCCACGGCGGACTTTAATAAGGTCCATTTTTGCGTTCGTGATTGCTTTCTTAATTGCAGTTCCGACCTGGACATCTCTGCCCTGACCGAAACCAATGTAACCGTTCTTGTTGCCTACGACGACCACAGCTCTGAACTTAATACGACGTCCGGAGTCAGTCATACGCTGCATCATATCAATGCAGAGGACTTCGTCAACAAGATCGGGGAGCATTGCATCAACAATGCCTGCCTCTTTGATGGGCTGTCCGCTTGCAAGAATCTCATCGAAGTTTGCAAACTCGCCTGCCATGACTTTTTTGCCAAGGCCGGTTACAGGTACCCATACTTCCTGCTCGTAAGCCATATTACTCCAGCTCCTTCATAATTGCGTCTTTTGCTGCCGCGAGATTTTCAACGAGGTCAGCATAGCGCTCATCGTATGCAGCGATGTGGGCACCGTTGCAGCGGTCATCGTCCGGGAGAATTGCATCTCCGACTGGAACGTCGAAACCTGCTTCAACTGCACCTTTTATTGCGGCGAACACACGTGCACCAGTTGATGCAACCTGCAGACCGATATCAGCGATTGCTCCATCGTAGCCGGCTTTCTGAGCACGGACAGCGAAGAGCATGCCGGTAAGGTATGCTGCGGGGGTGTTTCCGAGGTATCCTTTGTATCCGTAGTTAACCAGGTCACGGCTGTTGACGTGAACAAGGGTGTAGTCGCCATCCATCTGGGCAGCAATAAGCTGGATGATGATGTGGCGGTTTGTCTTACGGACAACCATACGGTTTCTGCCAGAAACGATTAAACGCTGGCGCTGGTAGAAATCAGTTCTGCCTTCGCGGCGTCTTCTGAACTGAACGAAATATCTTCCATTAATTGCCATTGTTTAGTCCCTCCGGGAAGTTACAAGCTCAATCTGAGTCTTCATGTGAGCGAGGTTACGGAACTGACCACCGGCTGCACGACGGTAAAGTCTGCGGTATTCGGTTGAAGTGATAGTTCCTGCCTCACGCTGGGAACGGAGTTCCCTACGCTGGGAACGGATCTTTTTAATCCATTCAGTCTTGGACGGAGTTCTGGCGCCTTTTGCACCACTGCGGCGTCCCTGACCTTTACCATGTCCATACGAACGTTTGACCATCCGGAGCCGTGCACGTCCACGTGAGACTCCTTTCTTCTGGTGGGAAGAAATTGCACCCTCTTCTACGAGTTTGCGGATATCTTCTCGGGACATGGCATTCTGGATGTCAGAGAGTTTCTCCGGGTTAAACCAGACACGGTTTTCACCACAGCCGAGTACGGATGCGGCAAGTCTGCGCTGGGAAGCGAGATCACTCATCTGCTTTCACCTCTTTAGCTGCTGCCGGTTCTGCAACCGGAGTAACGGCAACTTTTGTTTCTTTCTGATTCAGTACTTTGATACCGAGTTCAGCTGCTTTGTTCTGGATAATGCTGCGTTTTGCACCACCGACAGATCCGCCGATGCGTACTGCGGTAGTTGCTGGGTCGATTGCGCTAAGCTCAGATGGGGTGAAGACAAGTGCTTCACGGTATCCGCTTGGGTGGAATCCACGAATTGCTTTCGGTGCTCCGAATCCTGCTTCCGGGTGTGCACCCTTTGCACGGAAATCTTTGCGCTGTTTGCTGTGGAGACCCCGTGGTCTTCTCCAGCTGTCTGCCAGTTTTACTTTTGCCTGGAGGCACTGACGGGAGAAGCGTGCTTTCTTTGCTTCGCGGGCTCGGATAAGTTTCTTTATTTCACTCGCCATTTTAGTTGCCTCTGTTGGTAATGTAAATGCCGTCCTGGAACACACGCGGGTCACGATCTCTGACCTTGCATGCCTGTTCGACATTTGCAGCGGTGTTACCGATCGATTCACGGTTGGTACCGGTTAAGATCAGTTCGTCGCCCTGGACTTTTACTTTCACGCCTTCGACGATCTTTGCGTAACGTGCCTGCTTCTCACCAAGGAAGTTTGCAATCTCGACTCTCTCGCCTGCAATTTTTGCCTGAATTGGGAAGTGGTTGTACACAATTTTCATGTGGTATTCGTAACCTTCGGTTACGCCTTTGCTCATGACACCGAGGTGGGCCTTATAGGTACCGAGCAGTGCATAAACACTACGTCTTTCAGAAGTACTTACGAGTTTGACTGAACCATCTGCAGTAGTAATACTGATTGCAGGGTGGTACATTGCGCGGGTAAGTTCCCCTTTTGATCCCTTCACGGTAACGAAATCACCATTTCTGGTGATAGTAACGCCTGCCGGGATTTTGAAAATCAATTCTGCCATTGTTTTCACTCCTCAGAAGACGTATCCTAAAAGCTCGCCACCGATGCCGAGCTTACGTGCCTGTTCATGGGACATAACCCCCTGGGAAGTGGTCAGAATCATAATTCCGAAGCCTTTCCCTGGAAGGTATCTGATTTCCCAGGACTCGAGGTCCTCTACTTTCACCGAGAAACGCGGCGTGATAACACCACATTTGTTGATGCCGCCGGAGAGTGCGATCTTGTACTGACCTCCTCTGCCGTCGTCAATCTTCTCAAAGCCGGTGATATAGCCATATTCCTGCATGACCTTAAGCATGTCACCAAAGAGGCGGCTTGCTGGTTCAACGGTCACTGCAAGTTTACCAGTGTCACCGGCATTCTTGATAGCGCTCATTGCGTCTGCGATAGGATTCTGTTTTGTCATTCTCCTTTCACCTCTTAGTTCATCTTCTTAAAGCCCATGGTGGGTGCCCATTCACGGAAACACTGACGGCAGAAGTAAATGTTGTATCTGCGCACAAGTCCCTGCTTACGTCCGCAAAGCTGGCACTGGTTTGCACCGCGGCCATACTTTTTCTGCTGGACTTTGCCGTTGTCTTTTGCTGCCATGTTACTCCACCCCAATGCCGAAAGTCTCAGTCACAAACTTCATGGATTCTTCACGAGCCACGTGAAGTTTGCTGTTGATTTTTTTCTGCTGGATTTTTCTGCGTGCGGTTCTGGTTCCTTTCTTTTCGATAACCGCAATGATATCCATACCGTAGATACCGATCTTCGGGTCATATGACTGTCCCGGGAAGTCGGTGTGTTCTTCGATACCGAAACCAAAGTTGCCCGTTGCATCAAACTGACGGGCGTGGAGAACATTTTCCACGGCGTAGGTTTTGAGTGCAGTTTCAAGGAATTCCTGTGCTTTCTTACCACGAAGAGTTACTTTACATCCGATTGGCTGACCGCGGCGAATACCGAATGCCGGAAGTGTGTTTTTAGCATACGAGCGGATTGGTTTTGCGCCTTTGGTCAGGTCACCCATGATGTTCTCAGCGTGGACAAGGCGTTCACCTGCTTCGCCGACGCCCATGTGGACGACGACTTTCGCAACGAACGGAGTCTGCATGTCACTCATGCTTCAACACCCCAGGTTTTAAGGAAAGATTCGGTAGTTCCGATCATGTAGACATAGTCATTGATGGTCTCAAATTTGTCGCCGTTGGCATCTTCAATGATGACATGGTTCGAAAGTGAGGTTTCCTGATGAATAATCTCTACAATTTTTCCGGATTTCATGGTGTGCTGTCCGCCAATGACGATTGCCATATTGCCAACTGCATACGGGAAGTGCTGCTGAACTGCGAAACGGTCGTCGCCGGTAATGCCGATGACAAGACTGTCGCTGCCTTTGTAGCTGTCTTCACCGATGAAGTTTGCACCAGTGGTTAAGTTGATCTGTGTCTTGCCGCCTTTAATGGTGGTTTTGTTTGCAACTTTAACGAGCTGGACTTTGGCTGCATCTGCTGAGATTTCATACTCATTGTGGCGTCCCTTTTCATCAACAAGAATCATGTAGTGCTTGTCGATATTCGGGAAGCTGATGATATCAAAGACGTCGATTCCAATGTGTTCGTCAGTTACAATGTGTCCGTTTAAGACAACCTGACGTTCGTGCAGAATCTTTCTGACTTCTTTGGTGTTTAATGCAAACTGCATGTGGTCACGGAGCCATACGCCGATTGGAAGAGCAGACCCATCGTGCGGACCGCTTGCGGTGCTGACGACATACTTGCTTTCTTTTCTGGAGAGCTGCCATGCATCAGGTGCTGTCATACGTTTGGTTCGGGTCATTGTACCTTCACCTCAAGGCGTGCAACGCGTTTTGCATCTTTTGTGTTGAGTTTGGTGATCATTATCTTGGACGGGTCGACAGGTCTTGGGACGTCTTCGCCGTTGGCTTTCTTGACAGATACTCCGTGAACAAGAATCTTGGTGTTTTTGACATCTACTTTGTCAACAACGCCTTCGATACCTTTGAATTCACCACGGAGGACTTTGACTGTATCGCCGGTAACTACACGGAAACTGCGCTTTCCATACTTTTCGCGAAGATTGCCTGCGAGAGGGGAGTGTAAGAATGCACCACATGTGTGGATCGGAGCATTATACCGGAACTTCCGCTGCTTTCTTGGCTGAGTGCTTGAAATACGTGCCATGTTTTCACCTTAGATAATGATGGTTGACATTGATCCAACCTTTGGATAACGCTCGGCAACTTCACGGGCAACCGGACCTTTAATGTCGGTTCCACGCGGATCACCATTTTCGTTCAAGAGGACCATTGCGTTCTCTTCGAAGGAGACTCTGAGGCCGTTCGGGCGACGGAATTCCTTCTTCTGACGGACAACGACTGCTCTTACGAGCTTCTTTCTCATGTCCGGGGTTCCTTTCTTGACAGTAACTGTCGCAAGGTCCCCAAGTCCCATCTTTGGCTGCCGCTTTTTAACACCGTGGAAACCAAAGACGGATACTATCTCGACAACACGGGCGCCCGTGTTGTCTGCACAGATCATCTTAGAGCCAGTCTGAAGTGCGCGCGGAATTTTGGATGTTAATCCTCTCATTCCTTAGTCACCTCGACAACTACATAGGAGGTCGTTTTGTTCAGTGGTCTGCACTCTGCAATCTTTACCTCATCGCCAATTTTTGCGTTGAGGCATGGAGCCATGTGTGCGTGGATTTTGGAACTCCGCTTCTCATATCTGTCATACTTATTGACTTTATGGAGGAAGTTCCGCTCGACGACAACAGTGCCCTGCATTCGTTCGCTTACGACCTTACCGGTAATCACCTGGCCGCGCACCGATAAGCTGCCGTGAAACGGACAATTCACATCGTCACAATCCTTTTCAGGGACTGCGACATTTAAGCCGATATTTTTTGCCATATTAACCCTCATGTCTTGCTCACATCTTACGAAGTGGGCTTACGCGCATACTAACGCGCCGCGTTGGAGAAACAGACAAAGCATTTCCGTCTATTATCACCTGAACACTATCCGGGAGGGTCACCCGGAGTAACTTACATTGTTTCTCCAGGCACTTAATGCCATTCCCTGTAGTAATCCGAAGGGTGTTTCTGGTTTCATCGATGATGATCCCAGAAATTCCTTTTTCATATTTGTTCGGTGACTGCTCCACAGTAACACGAAGACCGATTAATTCATGTCTCAGGATATTCTGCGGAGTAATCATAGACGAGATTTATGCCTGACGTTTGGTCTGTTCAGTCTTGATACGTGCGATAGTTCTGCGAACTTCCCGGATCTTTCCGGGGTTTTCCGGTGCACCACCGGCGCTGACTTTTCCATAGTTCTGAATCAGTTCGATTTTGAGTTTCTGCTCATTCTCGACAAGTTCAGCATTGGAAAACTGGGCGACTTCTTTTGCTCGGAAGATAGCCATTTTCAGACCTCCTCAACAAATTCCGGTTCCGGTTCGGCTGCAAGTTCCGCATCGAACTCTTCAAAGACGTCAGTTTCGATAACACGCGCCGGAGCAGGAGCTGCATCAGCACGGATTCCAAACTGGTCCGGAAGTTTTGCTCCCGGCGGGACGATTTTAACCTGAACACCGATGATACCGAGTTTCTTGATTGCAGTTGCATAGCCTTTCTCAACGATAGACTCAGACGGTTCGCCGGAGTGCTTAATGTAGCCTTCGGAGAATTTCTGCACACGTGCACGGGCACCGGTAAGCTTACCTGCGATGATAACTTCGCAGCCAAGTGCTCCCGAGTCCATGACACGGCGGATAACAGAGGAGCCTGCCTTTCGGAAGTACCATCCGCGTTCAAGTGCGTTTGCAAGGCGTTCTGCCATAATCTGGGCGTTGAGGTTCGGGTTTGCAACCTGCTGAACCTCAACCTGGGGGGAATCAATACCATAAATGGTGTTAAGATCGGATGTAAGCTGGCGAACCAGTTTACCGCCTTTACCAATTACGATACCGGGTTTCTCTGCGAAGATAGTGACTTGGGTTCCAACAGGAGTCCGGACGATGTCCATACCCCCGTAGCCTGCACGTTTGAGTTCCTTGTTGAGGTACTGCTCGACTCTGACTTTGCGGACACCGTCTGCAACGAATTTCTTTTCGATTGTCATACTTACTGGACCTCACGAAGGATGATTTCAACGTTGACGGAATCTCTGTGTTTGGGAGTTGCTCTACCCATTGCACGGGGGAAGATTCCTTTCATGCCGCGTCCCTTGTTTGCAGCGGCGTGGATGATGACCATCTTTTCCGGCGCGAGACCTGCATATTCAGCGTTCTTCTGTGCAGAGCGGATTAAGCGGATATATTCTCCGGCTGCCTTGACCGGGTATCTGCCGGCTGCGGTTCCAAAGGTTTTACCGTTTAAACTCTTCTGGTGGCTCACGTTTCTGTTGTAGCGGTGGAACGGAACTGCACGCTTGAGGTCGATGACCTGTTCAAGGTATGCAACTGCGTCGTCTGCCATCATATTACGGACAAGGTGAGCGATTTCCACAGCATGCTTTGGAGAGCAGCTGAGTTCATTTCCCTTTACACGGGCGATGTTGTCGCCGGTAAGTTTGTTACTGTATTCTGTTCTTGCCATAACAATCACTTCAACGGAACATACTTACTCGACTTGGTTGCACCGATACCGGCACTTCCATGAGTGACTTTCTTACGGGTTGCTGCGAATTCTCCAAAGTAATGGAAAATCCCTTCAACCGGAATCTCAACCTCAACGAATTCCTTACCGGAGTAGATGGCAACATTCTTGCCAACCATTTCGGGGAGAATTATCATTGAACGGCTGTGAGTTCTGACACCGTCACCTTCAGCGATCCTCGCACGAACGTCCTCTTCATCACGGGTAAAACCGCGAAGAACTTTCCTGCGGGCGCCGGTCGGCATAATTGCAAGAAGCTCGTCCATTGACATGGCTTTGAGCTGCTCGATATTGTAGCCGTGGTAGGTGTATTCCTCTCGCCGCTTTGGCATTCTCTTAGTAGTTTTCTTTGCCATTTACATTCACCTCCGGTATCCGGTTCTGCGTGCAGCAACCGATCCGACTTTCTGACCTGGCGAAGCTCCACGTGCAACAGTCTTCGGGTGACCTGGGTGCTGATGTCCACCACCACCGAATGGGTGATCGACAACGTTCATTGCGACACCACGGGTTCTTGGCCAGCGGGTTGCCGAGGACTTCATCTTGTGGAACTGCTTACCTGCTTTCAGGATCGGCTTGTCACAGCGGCCTCCACCGGCTACAAGGCCGACGGTTGCAAGGCATGCCTCATTGAACCATTTGGGTTTGCCTGAGGGCATTCTGACACCGACTTTACCCTCGGATTTTCCGATGATAACAGCCTGGACACCGCTTGCACGAACGAATTTACCTCCGTCTCCGGGGCGGGCTTCGATGTTGCAGACGGCAACTCCGGTCGGAATTGCTGAAAGTGGTAACGAATTACCGTTTTCGACAGTGGCTTCAGGTCCCCATACGAGTTCCTGACCAATACCGACACCTTCTGTGATGAGTGCGTATTCTTTCTTGTCAGCAGCTTTCATGCCGTCGATTTTCACGACTGCAATCGGGGTGTGACGTGCCGGGTCGTGCTCGATGTCGATGACGGTTGCACGAACGGTCTTGAGTGCGGAGCCAAAGTGCTTGAGCTCTGCTTTATACTGGTGCGACGGGGCGCGGTAGGTTGAACCGCCTTTTCCACGTGACTGTGTACTGATTCTGTGTCCCATTTATCTCACCTTACACGATTCCGAGCTGAGATAATATTTCTTCAGCGGAGTTTTTATCTTCGAAGGTAATTACTGCCTTCTTGTTTCCCTTAGAGGTCATCATGGTGTTGATTGAAACGATCTTCTTACCGAAGGTCTTCTCGACCGCTGCCTTGATGGATGCCTTACGTGCTTCCTTCTCAACTATGAAGGAGAGCTGGTTGGAGTTCTCTAAAAGGACCATTGCCTTTTCTGTTACGAGGGGGTGTGCAAGTGTCATAGTTATGCCTCCCCGATCATCTTGATTGCAGCTTCAGTCCAGACAGTAAGTCTGCCTGCGTCGCATCCGGGTGCAAGATCGTTGATGTTCATAGCATTGACTGATACGCAGTCGACTCCTGCGATGTTGGCACCTGCGAGGAATTCACCGGCGGTCACAATCAGAGCAGACTTTGCCTGCTTGTATTTGCGCCCGCGTATCTTTCCACGACCGGCACGAATGTTTCGGGAGAGTCTTGCACGCTCAAGGTCTGCGCCGAGTCCCAGTGCGATAAGAATCGACTTGACTTCAGCGGTCTTGGCAATCTGTTCAAAGGATTCCTCAACGATGATTGCGGCATCGCCTTCGAATTTGTGACCGCGTGCGGAGACAAGTTCGGTGTTGACGGTTGCGGCAATTGCCGAGCGGATTGCCTTTGCTTTCTCTTTCTTGTTAATCTTCTCAACAAGAATCTTCTCTGCTTTTGGTGCGTGTGCTGGGTGACCGCCTTTTACGTTAGGTACTTTTGCAGCACGGCTTCCGTTTTTGATACGCGGAATCTTAGCTTCACCACGTTTGGATCCCCAGCCTTCTGCAGAGGTTCTCAAACCTGCACATGGGTCTGCCCCGTGTGCCTGATACTGTTCGCTCTGGTAAGCGAGGACAGCTCTCTTGACAAGGTCCGGGCGGTATGCTTCATCGAATACTGCCGGGAGTTCTATTTCATGGAGGACTGAGCCGTTAATTGCTTTTACATTTGCTTTCATCGGTCATTTCACCCCTGTTTACTCTGGAGGCTGACATATTCAACGACCGGTGCCTGAACCTTCTGCTCACCCATGCGGGTTGCAGACCGGATTCTGACAAGGCGTTTTGCGGGCCCGGGAATACTGCCTTTGATTAAGACATAGTTGTTACGAACAAGTCCGTAGTGGAGGAATCCACCTGCCGGGTTGATTTCGTCTGCGTTCTCACCAATCTTGATGATACGCTTGTTGAACTCAGTACGCTGCTGGAATCCTAACTGACCGGGCATTGGTACCTGCCAGCGGACGTGGTGTGGATGCCATGGACCAAGAGTTCCGATATGTCTTTCCTTCTTGGTTCTTGCGTGCTTTCTCTTCCGGAGTTTGATACCGAATCTCTTGACTGCGCCCTGGAATCCTTTTCCTTTGGTGATACCGGAGATGTCGGCGAACTGACCCTCATCAAAAAGAGTGTCCATCTCGACGTCGGTCCCAAGGAGGGAGAGAGCGTAGTCAAAGCGTTCCTGTGCACTGCCGCCGGCAACACGGATTTCCATAAGGTCGGGGACCTTCTTTGGAACACCAGTGATTTCGGTCGTCTTGGTGTACATGAGCACCATTACTTCAACAACATCGCCGATTGCGGCATTGATTTTCTCGGTTGCCTTTGCAGCGTTGTTGATCTTTGCTTTGGTGATTCTGCCGGAGAGTGCTTCGAGGTTTTCTGCCCAGACTTCTGTTAACGGGTGTTTTCCGTAGGTGTCTTTGACATATACTCGGATTGCAGCAACGGTCATGGCGGGGATTTCAATAACGGTGACTGGCACCATTACTTCCTTACCTTCGGTTGGACTCTGCTTGCGATCATCGATCATAATCACATGGGTCATACCGGCTTTGTAGCCTGCAAAGCCCTGAAGCATTGGCTGCCCATTGTATGCTGGCCAGGACTGGTACTTTGGTACGATGCCCTTAGCCCGCACTTTTGGATAGTATGCGAGTGACCCTGCACGGGGATGTCCTGTTCTCATTTATTAATCATCCTGTAATGTCTTCTCTTGATTTAAACAAGGAAGACGTCTGCTGTGGTTGTCATCAATATGACAGCCGTTCTTTCACCGCCGGCTTCCTGAATTGAATAGGAATCGACCCGCGGGACGCATTTTTGTCGGTCTCTGTGTTCTACACACCCGTGAAATAAACACGGGAGAGTTACACATTGGACGGAAAGACGGGAGTTCAGCACACGTTCATTGCACGTGTGGAGGCACGCAAAGTTTTGCCTTGCATGCAATTGATAATCCTTGTGGGATATCCGATTATGAACACGATAACGTCTTATCTGTTCATTTACCCGATTTGCAGTATTGACTGCGGTTTCCAAGTCTCACGGAAGAGAACCTGACTTCCGACACGCTTCCTGACGTCCAGGAATGGGCACATCATAATGACGTTCGCCCGGCGCATCTAATCAGACCTATCATAGGTCTTAACTTCTGCCGCGAAATTACTCGCTCAGAGTTACACAATTACGAAACAAACGCGAAATCGCAGATGTTTCGTACCAACGGGATATCCTCATTCAGCAGATTTTGCTGATATCAGCCTTTTGAAGGCTCCTCAATTATAGGATTAGATAGAATATAAATTGTTGTATGGAGTATCCGCCCATATATGATATCGAGAGACTGGCGAGGAGAATCTGCATGAAACTTATTCTGGAAAAAGGAGGTTGAAAATTTTGAAGACTCAGCCGAAATATAAATCCCCGTCGTTATTCAGATAGACGATGATGTCCTCTTTGACATGTCTGCCTTTAATCTTTTCCGGCATGCTGGTTGAAATCCGATTGATTAAGGCAAGTGTATCATAACGGATTTTAATATTAAGCGGGGCCGCGGCCACGTAGATGATTTTCGGAGCCTCCATAAGGTCAGTACCCTCAGGAAGAATACACAGTTCGGTTGCATCAAGGGTGTATAAGAACTCTAACGTATCCTTTGCCCGCCGGATATTTTCATTGGCGGATTTTTCAATAGTACAGATATTTGCTTTGGAGGTCCCGAGGCGGTCAGCAATCTGCTGTTGAGTCATGCCTTGTTTGCGGTATCGAATGACTTCCTTCTGACGGTCAGTAAGGAGTGTATCTTTCATGGATATTAATTCAACCTAATTAACTATAAATGATTTGGTTTAACATTTATGTTAATAGATTTTGACTTTACTTTTCCGCGCAGAGAAAGCCGGCAGGAGAATGCAAAAATGCCCTTGAAATATAGATGGAACATGATGTTCTGAATACACAGGGCATATGTCTTATCTGAAATAACTGCAATTACCATTCCAATAGATGGGATGATACTGAAATTGCGGTTTTTTCGTTTTCAGAGAGTATCTTTCACAAACCTTATATTGATTCTCGTCGATAAATTGATGTTCTCATTTAGAAATGAGAGGTGTATCAAATATGGTAGTTAAGGTAGGAGTTGCAAAACTCGGTAACATCGCATCCGGTGTTATGGCAGAGTTGCTTTTAGATGAGCGTGCAGACCGCGAAGACATGATGACATTCATGGCAACTTCCGGAACCAAACTGCAGAAGGAAGACGTTGACCGTGTTGTTTCAAACCTGAAAGCATGGCAACCCGACTATGCAATTGTTGTTTCCCCGAATGGAGTTCTCGAAGGACCAGTCAGTGCACGTGAAGACCTCAAAGCAGCAGGCATTCCGGTTATCGTCATCACTGATGATGTCACAACCAAGAAAGAAGGCTGGGAAGCACTCAAGGCAGCCGGTGTAGGCTACATCATCGTCAAAGCAGACGCAATGATTGGTGCCCGCCGTGAATTCCTCGACCCAGTCGAGATGGCAGACTACAACGGCAACCTCGTGAAAGTCCTTGCACTTACTGGTGCATTCCGCAAACTCCAGACTGAACTCGACAAAGTCACTGATCAGATCAAAGAAGGAAAGAAAGGCGCAGAAGTCGTTCTCCCGAAACTTGTCCTGAACGCTGACAACGCAACCAAGGGCGAATTCACAAACCCCTATGCACAGGCAAAAGCACGTGCAGCATACGAAATCGCTCAGGCAGTCGCAGGCGTCAACGTCAAAGGCTGTTTCATGACCAAAGAGTGGACCGACTATCTGCCAATCGTTGCATCCGCACACGAAATGATGCGTGCAGCAGCAAACCTTTGTGACCAGGCACGTGAACTTGAGAAGGGATGCGACGGCGTTATCCGCAAGCCACACAAGAAGACCGGTCAGATTGTATCCAAAGTTGCTCTTATCAGCAAACCTGAGTAATTATACTTCCAAATTTTACCTTTTTCTTTTTGGATGCGGAGGCGGGGGAATCACCTCACCTCTGTATTAATGACAAAACACAACACGGTAACGTGCTGAAAAATAGGTAAAAAAGTTCAGATGGTGCCGGAAACCATATTCAGGAAATACGTATGGACCGTCGTATCCTGACCCAGTTCCGGATGGAAGGATAATGCCAGTTGATTTTCTTCGCGAACGGCAACAATTTTACCATCGACTTCAGCAAGGACTCTGACATTTTTTCCCAGGTTGGAAATCACCGGGGCACGTATAAACGTCATAGGAATATTACCCGCATCTGCAAATGGCGCAACAGTTTCAAAACTTCCAAGCTGACGACCGTAGGCATTTCTGACTGCAGTAATATCCATCGTTGCAATAGACGGAACCCCCCCCTCAACATTTTTTGCAAGAAGAATCAAACCTGCACAAGTACCCATCACGGGTGTGCCTGATATTATGAGTGAGCGAAGCTTCTCAAATAGACCGAGGTCTGATAGAAGCTTCGACATGACAGTGCTCTCCCCTCCGGGAAAGACCAGACCATCAGGTTTCTCCAGGAGGTCGAGAGAATTTCGTATCTCAAATGCTTCTGCGCCCAGATTATTCAGCATCCTGATGTGTTCGATGAACGCACCCTGAAGTGCCAGAACACCGATTCTCATGTAGTTATTTTCCCCGTTCCGCCATCAGAATGGAAATTTCATCAGCATTGATACCAACCATCGCCTCACCGAGATCTTCAGAGAGTTTGGCAAGCATGACGGGGTTATTGTAGTTTGTGACGGCCTTAACTATTGCATCTGCACGTTTAGCCGGATTGCCGGATTTGAAAATACCTGAACCGACAAAGACACCCTCAGCACCAAGCTGCATCATAAGTGCGGCATCTGCCGGAGTTGCGATACCCCCTGCTGCAAAGTTGACCACCGGAAGTTTGCCATTTTCGTGAACAAACTGAAGGAGATTTAACGGCACCTGCAGATTCTTTGCGGCAACATAAAGCTCATCCTCACGAAGACTGACAATGCGGCGAATCTCACCATTCATCGTCCGCATATGATGAACAGCCTGAACGATATCACCAGTGCCTGCCTCGCCTTTCGTTCTGATCATTGTTGCACCCTCTGCAACACGACGGAGAGCTTCGCCAAGATCACGGGCTCCGCAGACAAAAGGAACATTGAACTTGGTTTTATCAATGTGATTAAGGTCATCTGCCGGAGAAAGAACTTCACTTTCATCGATATAATCAATATCGATTGCCTCAAGAATCTGGGCTTCAACAAAGTGACCGATACGGACCTTTGCCATAACCGGAATTGAGACTGCTTTCTGGATTCCTTTTATCATCTGCGGGTCGCTCATACGGGATACACCGCCAGCGGCACGAATGTCGGCAGGGATACGCTCGAGAGCCATAACCGCACAGGCTCCTGCATCCTCTGCGATTTTAGCCTGCGCAGGCGAAGTGACGTCCATAATCACCCCTCCTTTCAGCATCTGTGCAAGTTCTTTATTAAGTTTTGAACGGTTTTCTGTCATGATTACTCACGTATAGTATGATTTCTATCCTTTGAAAGGAGGTCAACCTGGAATCAGGATGCCTTATTTAATATACCACTGACGTTATATCAGGGTTTTGAATGATGAAGAAAAAACGGGGACGAAACAAAAGCAATCAAAAAAAATTGGTAAAATCGGTTGTACCGAATTTACATAATCTTGCCAAGGAGGCGGATTGAGTTCGTCATGTCGGGTCCAAGTGGGGAACCGAAGATAATCTGAGTAACGCCTGCTTTCGTAAGATCATCACACTTCTGGCGGATAGTGTCCGGGGTACCGCAGATAGTGAATGCTTCAATTTCTTTGTCAGTTACAAGTCCGCCGACTGCACCGAAGTCAAAGCGTGAAAGTGCGTCTTTAATCTTGGCGACATTTGCGAGGTCAAGACCGTGGCGCAGGAGAAGTGATTCGGGTGATCCGGATGCAATGAATGCTGCAACAATCTTTGCTGCCTTCTTTGCTTTCTTCTCATCTTTATCGATTGAAAGTGCAGTGTATGCTCCGACATCGAATCCTTTCTTACCAATTGAGTCGCATGCGGCTTTGATAATTGGGATTGCAACTGCGAAGTCTTTCGGGTTAGATGCGTTAATAAGTGCACCGTCGCCTTTCAGTCCTGCAAGCTCAAGAACTTTGGGTCCCTGTGCGCCGACGTAGATTGGAATACCTTTCTTGCCCGGGAGAGTAACACCGGTAAGTTTTGCACCATCGTAGTCAAAGAACTGTTTGCCGTCTTTCTTTACCTCTGCACCGCTGCAGAGTGCGCGAATCTGGTCAATTGCCTCACCGAGTCTTGCAACCGGCTTTTCTGCCTTGATTGCCAGCTTCGGAAGGGTTGAAAGGTCGCCCGGACCGATACCGAGGGTTGCACGTCCATCGGAAATCTCGTTAAGAGTGCAGGCAAAGGATGCCATTGCTGCCGGAGTGTCAGTGAATGAATTCATGATACCCGGACCCATCTTAAGGGTGGTTGTTGCCTGTGCTACTGCGGCTAATACCGGGTAACAGTGGCGGTTGTTGTAGTGGTTGGTGATCCAAGCGTAATCGATGTCTTTGCTCTCTGCGAGCTTGCAGAAGTTAACTACCTGCTTAACATTTACGTTTCCTGGAACAAACTCAATTCCATAAGTCATAGTTCTTTACACCTCACGTTAAATTTTGCTTTCCTCTGCTTAAATATATTCTGATTTTAAAAAGGAGATTAACCGCATATTCCGGCCATTTTCCAACCGAACGTCAAATATACTGGAAAACAGGGATTTTTGTATGCGCTCTCCTGAAAAAAATACGGACCTGCCGGGGATCGAACCCGGTTCTTCGGGTTCGAAGCCCGAAAGGATATCCACTACCCTACAAGTCCAGAGTGAATAATATATTTGTCTTTACGGCGTATTATCTTGTATGGTTCTTTCTTCATCAATAATCCGAACACGCATCAAAGATGGAACACTTGGCATCGACCCTTTCGCCGAAGAATCCCTCCAGCCTTCATCATATGATCTCAGAAGTGCAGAGGATATTATAATAAAAAAAGGAGGGCTGACCCTTGTACCTACGATGGAGTTTGTGAGCCTCCCAGACGACCTCTGCGCAACGCTGTGGGGTCGTTCCTCTTTTGGGAGGAAAGGCGTCGTGCTTGGTGCAGGATATATTGACCCGGGTTTTCGCGGGAACCTGACACTCTGTATGGCAAACTACGGCCCGGAGGATATCCCGGTTACAAAAGAGATGCGGGTTGTTCAGATGCTCATTCACCCGGTCGAGGGGAAAGTAGAAAACGCTTACAATGGGAATTATCAGGACAGTTACGGCGTGGTTCCATCAAAAATTTAAGATATCAAACATAAACAGCATTACCGGGAGCATTATCGCCCCCATACAAAATATGCGGGGGATGCCAATCATTCCAGGTATTAATCCCACAAGTGTTGCCAGAACCAAAATCAGAATACCGAAGGGACCGCAGAAAACCACCGTCATACCTACCAGAAAAATCAGAACTATCCTTGCAAGAACCCCCTGATTCAGGCACATAAACCTCCGGCAGAACACTGAAATGCCGACCGTCAGGAAATAGCCGGCAAGAGCGGCAATTCCCGCAACAAGAATCAGCAGAAACATTGAAGGGAGTTCAAATGAGGCAAGGGTGACCATCGCTCCCGAACGCATCCTTCCAATCGCATACAAAGCCGCAAGACCCAGAACGGCGTTCGCTGTGTTCGCCGCAGAAGTCGAGACCAGATACTCCCTGGGATCCGTTTTTTCTACATCCGAACTCCGCCTGACGGCAAGCAGAGCATTCGCCGTACCGCTGGAAAAACCCGGAAGCCACCCTACAATTGCGCCGGCAGCCGCCCCTTTCATACCATTTTTGAGAATTTGTTTCGGTGAAATCAAAAGTCCGGAAAAACTCTGCGCAGCAGGTTTTGTTACAGATTTCATCGAAGTGAGAAGAACAGGAATGCCGAAAAGTCCTGTCAGGAGCGGGAGCAGACTCTCTCCGATGCCAAATACCCCGAAGGAAAAATATGAAAACCGCATCGCATATATGCCAAGAATGCCCGACACCATAAACACTGCAAACGACCATGCAGGTGCTTTGCTGAATACTATCAGAAGACCTGCCGCAAGCAGAATCACGAGACCTATGCCCCAGTCAACATACCCCTGAACCAGGGGAAGAACGAGCACGAACAGAGCGAAAAGCGGCAGACACAAAATAAAACCCCAGAGACTGCCAAGCGCCGAGACTCTTACCGCTCCCTGTCCGCTTCCCTGAAGACATAACTTATGTGCGGGAAGAACCGATAGGACGGTATCCGGATCCGGAACGCCGAGAAATGTGGATGGGACAGCGTCAACAAACGTATGAACTATCATCATCGAAACGATCATCGCACATACTCCGTCGATTCCGAACACGAGTATTAACGGAACAGATAACGCCGCAGCAATTCCCGCAAGAGTATTCGAATGAATGCCGGGAACCAAACCCGAGATGGTTCCAAGCACGATTCCTGCCAGAAGTCCGGCCGCCACACCAAGCATACTAGTGCTTTTGGCACAACGACTATTAAATCAGACTGCACAATAATTCCGTATATGTTAATTGCCATTACCCGTCACACTGGGACCCTGGAAGATGCAGCCCTTTGTGAGAAATACAACCATAAGGCAAAAGTTGTTTCACCCATAAAACCAGTGAAAAATATGGGGGCCATAGAAAGTTTCATCAAAGCCGCAAATGGAGGTGAGTTCAATGCCATATTTTTCCCGAACGCGTATGTCGCAGAAAAACTTGGCGCCTGTATCAACCCGCGGCTTGCAACCAAGGTCAGAATGATTGCAAACGGACCACAGACAGCAAAAATTCTGCACAACACCGGTCTTGCCGCAGAAATGCTGCCGTTTTTCTACTCAAAAGACCTTGTCCTGTATCTTGGCAAATGGATTCACGGAAAGAAAATCGGCATTCCGCGTGCGGGAAATACCTATCCGAAACTTGCGGATGATATACTGCGTGCAGGAGGGATTCCTGTAGAATACATCTGCTATGTAGTTGAGAAAACAAACGAAATCATGGACCTGACAGGAGTCAACGCAATTTTATTCACGAGTCCTACAGCATTCAGCCTTGCGAAACTTCCGAAGATGGAAAACATTATCGAGATGGCAATAGGCGAGGTGACTGCACAGGAGATGATGTATGGGGGACATGTACCTGCCGTTGTAGGGGATGGCTCGATTGAAGGAACGCTCAAAGCTCTCAATGCATACATACTAACGGAGAGCCGATAATGGGATATACCGGGGTAATTCTGGTCGACAAGCCGCGTGGACCCTCCAGCCATCAGGTAGCCGCCTGGGTTGGCAAGATGCTTAAATCCGATGTCGGACACTCCGGGACTCTGGACCCAATGGTCTCAGGCGTTCTTGTTGTCATGCTCGGAAAAGCGGTCCGGCTTGCTCCGCTTCTTCTTATACACGAGAAGGAGTATGTGGTATGCATGCGTCTGCATGCAGATGTCCCGCGTGAACGCGTCGAGGAAGTCGTAAAACAGTTCACCGGCAGAATTTATCAGAGACCTCCGAGACGCTCGGCAGTAAAGCGGGCTCTGCGTATTCGGGTGATTTACAAAATAGATGTCCTTGATGTGCAGGAGAGACTGGTTCTCCTGAAAGTGCGGTGTGAAGCCGGGACATATATCAGGTCACTGTGCGTCCACATAGGAAATGTGCTTGGATGCGGCGGGCAGATGGTTGAGCTCCGGCGTACAAAATCAGGCGGATTTTCATGCGAGGAGTCATACACGCTTCATGAAATTCGTGATGCGGTGGAGACAGGAAACATATCCGCAATTTCCGCAATGATTCTTCCTCCCGAAAAAGCGATTGCAGATATCCCTAAAATTGTGATCAGGGATACTGCGGCAAAAGCGATTGCAAATGGAGCTATTCTCGCAGGAGTCGGAGCATTGTCCGTAGAAAAGTTTTCACAAGGGCAGAGTGTGGCCCTTGTTACACAAAACGGCAGACTCATCGCCCTTGCGGATTCACTGTTCAATTCTGAAAAAATAGAATGCGGCAAACCCGGTCTGATTGCAAAATCAACACGGGTGTTTGTCACCCCCGACTCAGTAAGTTAATAAAGGGAGACAACCCATCTTTTATGCTAGTTTTTAGGCTGAGGTAGTCTAGCGGTAGGGCGCGGGCCTGGAAAGCCCGTGAGGCGAAAGTCTCTCGGGAGTTCAAATCTCCCCCTCAGCGTACTTATTTTACAGTCGTTTTGCAATTGATTCTGCTGCGCCATAGACGGCGTTCATATCGGGTTTCATGATTGCAACCGGGACATCTACGATTTTTTCGATGAGTGATGCGAGTATCGGTGCGCAGATGATTCCGGAGGCTCCGTCGTTTCTTGCGCGTACTGCCATTACCAGACAGTCTTCAAGAGAATTAGCGGCATAGCCTTTAACACGGTAGTCGGTTCCGTTAGCCGGGACTTTTATTCCCTCAATCTCATCAAGGAGGAATTTTGCCGCAATGAGAGCAATGAATTTACCATGGTGCGGCGAGAAGACGGCAACGATTTTTTTGACGGTGGATAGTCTGGGATCGCGTTCACCGGATGCAATTTTATAGAGAGTAACCGCAGGTATGTGAGTCAACTCTGAAAGCTGACGGATACTTAAATCCCGCCGTTCCAACTCTTCAGACAAGGCAACACGGAAATCAGCCTCAAAAATTCGCTGTTCAAACATATTAGTATAACATTGTATATTATACAAAATAAAATATGTCATTTTGCACGCAGAGCCCCAAAAAATTTCACCCGAATTCATAATGTTTTATCGTTATCCCGAAACGGTATCTTTTGGTAACTTAGTGGTAAGTTTATTATTGTATTAATCAACATTACTCCACATAGAGATGATTCTTCTGAGAAACCCTGAACACACGACAATCTGCTTCTGCCCGCTGCATGGGATAATGGATACGATAAGTAAAAAATGGTCCCTGATGATTATCGCTGTAATAGGAAACTCAGGATCTGCCGGATTTAACGAGCTGAAACGCGGACTATGTGAAGTAAGTTCAAAAACACTTTCCGCAACCCTGAAAGAACTCGAAGAAAAAGATCTGATTAACCGGAGAGTAATGGACACGACCCCGCCAACGGTCCGGTATTATCTGACCGTATCCGGATGGGAGTTACGCGAACTGCTGATTCCGCTTCTCGTCTGGGTGATGAAAAACGGAGGGCATGAAGAGGTCGGGTGCCCGATTCACATGCATCTGGACGAGATACCGGTTGAGAGAGAGAAAACAGAAAAGTTCGTGCTGGAAGACTGATTAGTCTTCCTTTATTTTTTTCTTCGCCACTATCTTGCCGTCAATATTTTTCGGCAGAGGTATGGAGGTTACACGAATTGCCCGGTTTACATCTTTTGCCGTCTTGCTTTCCTGTATTTTGATTGCAGCACCGTCATCTTTTGGTTTATGAGAGCTGCCCATCTTCACCGGACTCTCGCCATCATTCGGGCGCGGATATGATTTCACCTGAACCTGTCTTTCCTTCGTATCATTCGGACGCTGGGCACCGGCCATGCGAATATAACCATCAGTTTCCTTCGGACGCTTTGAACTTTTTACTGTTGAAACTGATCCTTCCAGAATGTCTGATACGGGTTTGTCCGGTTTCTTCCGGGCTCCGGCACTGAGTTTCGTTTCAGAACCATACATCTCCCGGGGTTTGTCGTTTCCTCCGATATCCACCTGACCGGACAATACTTTATCCACCTTCTTCTCACGCTTTGGAAGCGGGACAGTCGTATCGGTATTTTCAACCTTCCTGGCGCCGCCAACAAAAATTTGCGCGTCCTTTTTCTTTGGAGGCGTCTTTTTCTGCGTGACAGATGCCTCTGCCCGGGTCTTTTTCTGCGGAAGGGTCACCGGAGCGATTTCAAAGAAATCATCCTCCTCATCCTGCTTCTGTTCTACAACTCTATTTTCCTCAAAGATATCGTCGTCTTCCTCAAGTTTCATTGGAGCACCTTTCACATCTTCCTGATTTTCTGATAAAGCAACCGGGGTTTCTTCAAAAATAATTTCATCCGCCGCCATCGTCAGACGCGGAACGCCGACCTCGGAAATCTCCTCACCTGCGTATACTTTGTTCTGCTCTGACTCATAGATTGCCCGAATTTCATCAAGCTCGGTAATCCGCGGCACATTCTGAATACCGGAAAGAACAATGATGACACCAACGTATTTCATGGATGTCACCGGGTAGTCACCGGCACGCATCTCAAGCCCCCTGATACTCCGGTCAATCCATTTACGGACAGTCTGGAATCCTTTCATGGAGAGTTCCTTTGATGGACCGGCGATAAGAATCAATGCCTTGTCAGCCGAGGTGAGATCGCAGGGTACAGAGATTTCCTCATACACCGCCTTTTTTGCAAGTTCCACGATGCGGGATGTCCTGAGATGCCCTTCATCCAGAAGATACTGCTCGACCCGCAGTTTTTTTAGGAAATTTGACCAGGCGGTTGGTAGTTTTTCCACCGCATAACCAATTGCGACAAGGTCCATGCCTGTAAGGGTGTTCAGAATTTCTCCCGCGTCGAGGACAACTTCTGCTGATTCTACGCCTTTGACACCGAACTCGCCTGCACGGAGAAGGAGACCGACTCTGTTTGCCAGGTCTTCATTCAGTTCTGGATAAAGTTCCTTGAGCGTTTTTTTGGTTGTGACGCCATCTTTGTGTGCAGCAAGAGAGATATCCACCCCGATTCGTGCAAACCAGGTTTCGTTGTCGAAAATCAGGGAGGCGCTTGATACTTTTCTGATGACTTCAAGCATCTCCGAGGCATGTGCTGAGATTTTGATTCCCTCGCTTCTTGCAGGAAGAGTAAGGATGGTAAATACGGGGTCAGGAAATGAGGAGGTTAACTGACTGATAAACTCCGGTACAAGTTCAGCCATTCTGCCGCCAAGTCCGGCACAGACGAAGATTGCATCAACCTCATCCACCCCGGAATCCTGGAAACAGCTTGCAAGATGACCTACATCAAAATCGGTTCCCTTATCACACACCTCTTTCACCGGGTCGATTGGTGTTAATACAAACCTGTGGGCCGGGGGAATGATACTCATACCATTGATGAGCTGACGGTCCGAATCAAAAACGTAAGAGCGTACGCTTTTCACACCACTTTTTACATCGTGACGGGTTAGTGTCTCGACGATACGGCAGCCTGCGCCTCCCACTCCTATTAGCAGTGCCCTCATGTAAGCCTGTTAGTATAATTCTTTTTGTAGCAATATAATGTTTGCAGACCAATCAAAGAGAATCCCTTCCACCTGACGCAGGAGGTCTGGATTTCCGGGATTTATTTGCCCGCCGGTTTTTCCCGGTAACAACCAGTATCAGGATGAGAAGGACGATTATTATCCCAAGAGCCGTAAGACCGATAAGGGTTGTCGGAATATTTTCTGACAGGGTGATGGTGACCTTATTATCTGAGTCGGAAAGCACCTGATATGTGACACCGCTTTCTGAATATCCCTCGGCTGAAACTGAAATCGGAATTGTCGTCCCCGGTTTGACGCTGGTTGTATATGATCCGATTTCGTCGGTAATTCCGGTAATGGTTCCATTGAAGTAGACGAGAGCTCCGGAAACGGGTTTTCCATTTGCAGCAACGTAGATTTTCAGAGGGACCGTGGTGTAGTTGAGTTCGACGATGATGTCGGACGTCGCGGAGGTGAATTCGATTTCCTGTTCGTATGATGCGTAACCGTCTTTTTCCACCTTGAGGTCATATGTTCCTGTGGTGTAGGTTGATAGCTGGGCACGTCCGTAGGTGTCCGAGTAGGCTACTGCATAATTATCTATATAGACAGCTGCCCCGGAGACGGGGAGTTTGTTCTCGTTATAGATAAGAATCAGGGGGGTTAACCGGGATTTGGAGAGAGAGATGGCGAGTGTGGTCAGGTCTGAACTGATATATCGGGATGAACTATATGGTTCATACGAATCAGCATTCACGGCAATTAAATGGTATGCCCCTTTCCCAATGGAGACGTGAAGAAGTCCTGCACTGTTTGTCGTTCCCGCCTCTTTTCCATCGATGGTGATGACTGCCCCGGCAAGTGAGGTTCCATCTTCTGTGGTGATTTTTATGGAGACCGGTGTTTCTGAGACGAGATAGACTGCATAACTTTTGGGCATTTCGCTGATGTTAATGCTCTTTGTCTGGGTGATGTAACCGGATCTGGCAATAGACAGGGTATATACTCCTCCGTATTCAACCTCGGTGAACCGGGCGGCCCCGTTCACATCTGTAAACAGGGTATTGGATACCAGCCCTTTTGTTATGGTGACGTTGGCTCCGCTTACCGCATCATAGTTTGCATTGTTGTCAAACACGGTTATGGTAAGGGTTGTGGAGACGGCAGATGCCGTGCCACAGAGAAGAACAAGGAGAAAAAGTATTGCAAGGATACGTTTTATCATTGTATTCATTTTGTGCGGTCTAATCCTATTAGTGCATCGATTGTTTTGGAATCCGTTCGAGAAGCATGCCTTCGACGAGGACAGGGTAGGTGGTTCGTGCCTCTTCAATCGCACGGGTGAGACGCCACCCGCGTTCGGCATATATGGTGAGAAGCGGCTCACCGCGTTTGACATACTCCCCGGGTTTTTTGTGAAGATGGAGACCAGCTCCATGATCTACTGGAGAGCCTGCAGCTCTGGCAATAGAAATCAGTGCCTGATTTTTGATGGAGACGACATAGCCGTCTGAAGCTGACGGCACAATAAAGGTGTGTTCTCCGGTTGGGAAGTCAGTTGATTTGACTTTGGGATCGCCGCCCTGGATTTCGATGATGTCCAGCATTTTTTTGAGAGCTTTTCCTTTTTTGATTATATCAGATGCAGCTTCCGCTCCGGAACCGGCTCCGGTTTTGCCGGTCATTTCTAGTAAGATTCCTGCGATGGAGACACTTTTCTGAACAAGGGAGTTGGCACCGTGTTTTCCTTCAAGTATGCTCAGGGCTTCGGATACTTCCAGGTTTACGCCGATGTTTCGCCCGATGGGAGATCCGCCGTAGGTGATGGCGCATTCTACGCGGATTCCAAGACGGGTGCCTAGTGTGATGAGTTCGTTTGCAATGACACGCCCTTCTACTTCATCGGCAATTTTTGTGCCGGGACCGATCGGGATGTCTATGACGCATGTGTCGGAACCGACGGCCATTTTCTTTGCCATGATGCTTGCAAGCATCTGACCTCTGGCATCGATTTTGAGCGGATACTCGTAGGTGACGATGATGTCGTCAGCAGGAGCGATGTTTGTTGCCCCGCCCCAGACGATTACTCCGCCGGCTTTCTCGGTCATTGTTTTGATTTCAGCTGCCGAGAAGGCGACAGGGGCGAGAGCTTCCATGAGGTCGGCCGTTCCTCCCGCTCCGGTAATCGCCCGCGAACTGGTTTTCGGGATGAGAAGACCAGAGGCGGCGATGACCGGTACAACTAGGAGGGTGATTTTATTTCCGGGAACGCCGCCGATGGAGTGTTTGTCGACGACGGGTTTTTTCGAGAAGGTGATCTGTTCTCCTGAAGCTACCATCTCCCGCGTGAGGTATTCAACTTCATCCATGTCGAGTCCGTTGATGTAGGCGGCGGTGATGTAGGCGGTGATTTCCGAGGGAGAGAGCACGTTCGATGACAGGTCGGAGATGATGGTGGCCGTTTCCTCACGGGTGAATTTGCCTCCGTCCATTTTCTTTCGAATGAAGGCAATTGAGGCAGGGCGTGTGGCGGCACGAATATCAATTTCATCTCCCTTTTCTGCGGAGAGTGCGTTATTTGTCCCAAGAGATACAGTGGCAGTTCCCTGACTCGTGAGTGTTTTGGTTATGGAAACGGGGGCGGTGATGGTATGTTTGGTTTTTGTGCGGGTGATGGTGACACGGTCGCCTTCAAGAACACCGATTTGCCGGGCGTCGGTGTCATTTAGAAGGATTACGGGGGTAGATATGTCGATAATATCTAGGATAAGGTTCATGATGATTCTCTTTTGGTTGGGAAAGGATAAGGATTTTTGTGTGCGGGACGCCCTAAAAGGGCGTCCTTAGCCGAGCAAGTCATGGAGGGAGCGATAGCGACCGACAATGACTTGCGTCTGCGGACCGCTCCATAGGAGCGACCTCAGCTGAGGCGGGCTGCCCCGAAGGGGCGGCCTTAGCTGAGCAAACCGAAGGTTTGCGACCAAGGCTTTGCCTTGCGAGCAAATCATTGATTTGCGAGTGCGGAGCGCCCCGTGAGGCTTTTGAGTTGATTTGCCGATTCTGCGGGAGGGGAAATCGATGGTTTGTGAAGAAACAAGTGTGCGCTGAATTCTACATAGGAGTTACTCAGGGGTGCTCCCCATCAAAGAAAAGGCTCAGATGGAGCAGGTTCATGGGAAATACTTAACTGACTGTCAGATTTTGCAGGGTAACTGCAGACTGTGATGTGTCTTCCTCATGCAGCATGTATCGATATACTTTCGCATCAATATACCTGCCCGGGTGATTATTTTTCGTGTTTTTTCTATTAACACGAAATAGAGAACTGGGATGGATACAGTAGAAAAAACGCGAATCTCCACGATTGAGATGCTGAACCGGATGTGTTATCTCACTGGTGTGATTTCATCCGTCATCAATCATCCATCATCAATCAGTACTGCCGGAGAGATGCGGGTATGAGACCCTGTTTTTTTTGTTTTCGATTTTTTTTTCTTTTTTTTTTTTTGGAATAACTATATATAGATTTAGAAATAAATAAATAATACAAGAGTAATTCGGCAGAGTAATCTACCGGAGGGAGAGTACGGCTCGAAGTCTTTTTAGGGCATCTCTTTTTTTCTGTTTGTGTGTGATTGATGATGGATGATTGATGATGGATGACATCACCAGGTGAGTTGCTGCAGAAGTGAATAGTACGTTCTAAATGAGTAAGTCAGAACGCTAACGTAAGCCTTAAAAACGCAAAAATGAGCTGTTTACTTTTCAAAATAAATCTTCAATATTCCATTTCCTTTTCTGACCCGCAGTGGAGATATCCAATTTACCAGGGCCATATTTGTTTCCACGTGGTTTATGAAACCCACCGCAAATTGGATTGACACTATTACCGCGGAAGTCCGATTAATCAGATCTTGCTGAGTAATGCCTTGAGTGAGAAGTGACCACATCAAGGAAAAAATACCAACATATCTAGAATACTAAATCTGCAAAAAAAGCCTGTTCGGAAAATTAGGGGATTTGTGCCCCGGGTGGGACACAAATCTGTCTTAGCCGTTAGAATTCTTCAAGAAGAATTTAGTTGCGGCGGAGGACAAGAACTGCGACAGCTCCAAGGCCTGCAAGTGCAAGGAATGCACCAAAGCCCGGGGTCGTGGTCGGAGTTGCGGTTGCGGTTGCAGTTGCAGTCGAAGTTGCAGTCGAAGTTGCAGTTGCAGTCGGAGTTACTACTGCCTCGAGAACCTTAACGGTTGTAGAGGTAGTCAGATCTTCAGTCATTGCCTGGATAGTGTAGGTGTCAACGTTTAATCCTGCGGTGTCAAAAGTGACTTCCCAGGTGTTTACGCCGTCTGCACCTTTAACGACCTTGGTTGTCAGGGTGATGAAGGATGCAGAGTTTACACTGCTCTTTTCAATTGCAGTGAATGCAGTTGAAAGGACATCAACAGTTACAGTTGTACCAGCTTTGAGGTTGGTAGTTCCGGAAACCTTAAGAGCAGAGCCCTTGGTCACATCGGAAACACTGTTCATGGTAATGCTCGGGGATGCAACAATGAAACTGAGTTTCACGTAGATATCATCGATGTTCTGGGTGTCAAGTGCCTGGCACAGTGCTTCTGCAGCATTTGCGCTCTGACGTGATAACGTGTTGAACAGAGTAGAACCAGTGGTGTAGTCACCAGCAGTGGAGTTCTCCTGCATCTTGATATCAAAGTTGTCCTTTGCGGAATCAACTGCGACTGGACCAATGTTGAACTTGCCATCATACATCGGGTGCTGGATTACTACGAAGTATTGACCTGCACCGAAGTTGGTGGTCTTAATCTTCTGAGAGTAGGTTCCATCATCTTCTGGAGTGATAGAGCCGGTCTTGAAAAGGTTGGTTCCAAAGACGTAGTACTTAAGTGTGGATGCTGCTTCAGCACTGCCGGAAACAACGATGTCATCGCCTGCTGCAACAACTGAAGATTCTGCAGTTGCAGTGAGGAACGGCTGCTTTAAAGCAACAGAGAGACTCGTGTAGGTGGTTACATCATCATCGATGGTAAGGTTAATACCGGATGTACCTGGGAGCTGCTGGGCGGTTGCGTAGAATGTGTACGTACCTGCATCAAACTCATTCGGGAGATTGAATGTCTTTTTCCAGGTGTTGTCACTCAGGACAGCTGTTGATTCAAGCTCGGTAAGTGCCTTGTTTGAACCTTTCACATAGAGGTAAACATTCGTGGATTCGGTGTTTGTTCCGGAGAGGGTAATATCATTACCAAGGTAGTAGGAATCCTGACCTGCGACTGCAGTAACTTCTCCTTTCTTAACAGTAACTTTTACCTTTTTGTCAGGGCTTAACTGTGCTGTGAAAGTGTAAGTCTGATCATCAGAGGTAGCGTTGGTGTCGAACTGGGCCGTTCTGGTTCCAAAGTCATTAAGTGTAATGGTGAAACCAGTAAGGTATCCGTCAGTGCCGGTGGTAATATTTCCTACATTGCTCTGACCAACGAAATTGTTGAAACCGGAGCCGGTAACATTAACGACAACTACTTCTTTCGGCTGTCCGTTAACGGTTAACAGAATGGAGGCTCCGCGGATGATGGAGTCTTTAGATACAGTTATCGAATCTGCGTAGACTGTACCAACATTGAACGTAATCTTGCTGGTAGTAGTGTACTTTGATGCGGTACCGTCTGCCATCTTTCCAACGGAATTATCTGTAAGTAATACTGCTGCTACAGACCATTCGCCTGATGCTTCGTTTGCAACGGATACATTAAGATTAGTTCCAGCTGGTACGAAAACTGAGGAGTTGGTAAATGCAGTATTATTGAAAGTGCTGGTTGAACCACCTGCTGCTGAGTAGAAGACAAGCTTGTACGGAAGAGCGTTATTGCCGGATACAGCGAAATCAATATACTGGGTCTTTAAAAGAGACTTCCCTGCAATTGACGTGGTGGTACCATTTAAGGTTGCTTTAAGGGTAACAGCCGGATACTTCAGACTAAACAGATTTGTTGTAGAAACTCCATCAACTGAGTATAATCCCTCCGGGATATTATCTGCGGAGAAAGTTCCGGTCGAATCAGTCGAGACACCGGGTGCAAGATTTCCACTTACTACCTGGTAGTACATAGTATTAGCTGTGCCAACACCGTACTCATAGACATATACAACATTATTTGTACCGATACTTGCTGCTGAAGCTGCTCCGATAAAGAGTGCTGCAACAAGGAAAGCTGCAAATACTGCTGCAATCATTTTAGTTGTTTTCAATTGTAATTCCTCCTAAATTAGGATTTGAATTATTTTTGCATGCTGAGCATGCGATACGTGATATTCGACATGCGTCGAATAAGCATTCTGCAAGGGTCATACTCCGATTAACGGAATATGCTTTGATATTTGATTATCTAATATAATAGACTTTGTGGTCAAAACAGAATCTGCCCGCCAAATATGGCGATGCCTTTGAAAGAAAGGCAAATCACGCACCGGTAACGAAGTGCCCGACGGAAAAATCCGACGGGACTCCTTTTCGACAAACAACGGACTCGTGCTCGTGAAGATACGTCATTCGCATAAACACACGCGAAAGTGCAGTGTATTATATTAGTGGCGGAGCAGGGGTCCGGGATTGCCCCGGGAAGTGGATATATTATTCGCGGAGGATTCGACAAAAAGCCGACACACGCAGACATGCAGCGGGGAGTGTTAAGGACATCCCCGGAATTGGATCCATGCCAACGCCGAGTAAGTTCTAGTTTAAAAACAGAATATCTCCATTCATCCAACCCAGTCCACCTTTTCGTGAATTCCGTTGATTTGCGGGTTGGATGCGAAGTCGAGGGCCCGCCTTACCTAAGGTTACTCCCTTCGGTCGCCAACCCGCAATCGCAAACTTTCAGTTTGGTCGCAAGG
The DNA here is from genome assembly GCA_002506085.1 of Methanocorpusculaceae archaeon UBA425. Taxonomy (GTDB): domain Archaea; phylum Halobacteriota; class Methanomicrobia; order Methanomicrobiales; family Methanocorpusculaceae; genus Methanocorpusculum. The sequence continues at coordinate 80,253 of DAWV01000026.1, read as the reverse complement.
CAAAGCCTTGCTCCGCTGAGGGCGAGCCTATCGGCTCACCCCGCCTCACCTAAGGTTACTCCCTTCGGTCGTAACCCGCAATCGCAAGCCTTTGGCTTGCTCAGCTAAGGGCGGCCGCTTTCAGCGTCCTCCCCGCTAACCCAAGTCCTTATCACCAATCGCAACCCATAATAATCGATAAACATGCCTAGTACGATCGTAGTCGGTGGCTTCTTTGGCGACGAAGGAAAAGGGAAAATCGTCGCCCACATAGCACAAAAAGACAAAGCAACCATAATCGCCCGCGGCGGAGTAGGTCCAAACGCCGGTCACACAATAAATGTACAGAACGAGAAATACGTTGTCCGGATGATTCCGTCAGGATTCCTCTACCCCAAAGCTGACCTCATGATCGGAAGCGGTGTACTCGTCGACCCGCGGGTCTTCGCTCACGAACTCGACATCCTCAAATGCGCCGGCAGAACAAAAATCGACAGCAGATGCGGAATCATCGAAGAAGCACACATCGCCCTGGACAAACATGACCCCCATCTTGCAAAAACGGTCGGATCAACCGGCTCCGGCTGTGGTCCTGCCAACGCCGACCGTGTTATGAGAAAAGGCCGTCTTGCAAGAGATATCCCCGAACTCGCCCCATACTTAACAGACGTCGCCCAGAATGTAAATGACGCAATCGACAAGGGAGACTCCGTCCTCATCGAAGGAACACAGGGCTTCGGCATCTCCCTCTACTACGGAGACTACCCCTTCGTCACCAGCAAAGACACCTCCGCATCCCAGATGGCAGCCGACGTAGGTGTCGGACCGACCAACATCGACGACGTCGTCGTCGTCTTCAAAGCATTCCCGACCCGGGTTGGAAGCGGACCCTTCCCCACCGAACTCACCCACGACCAATCCCTGGCACTGGGAATCCAGGAATTCGGAGCAGTCACTCACAGAGAACGCCGCATCGGAACCTGGGACGGAAAAATGGCACGCTACTCGGCAATGATAAACGGATGCACCTCGATCGCCATCACAGGCGTCGACCACATCGACCCTTCAGTCTTCGGAATGACCGACTATGCAAAACTCACGCCGAAAGCAATAGCCTTCATCGACCAGATAGAAGCCGACACAGGAAAACCGGTTGGAATCATCTCCACCGGACCTGACCAGTCACACATCATCGACATCAGATCCGAGCTGTAATCCATGAAACGCCGGATACTAGACATTATCTGCTGCCCTGTATGCAAGGGAAAGTTTATGCTTACAGAGATGGAGGGTAATGATACAGATATCCGGGAAGGACTTCTGACCTGCACCGAATGCAAACGGGTATACCCGATATCATCAGGCATCGCAAATCTCCTTCCACAAAATCCGAGGTAAAAAACATGGCAATTGTCGAAGTTCTGCTGAACCGTCTCGGGGTAAACTCACTGGAAATCTCCACGGACACCGTGGACGTCAGTGCAGGCACACCCCTTCACATAAAATTCGTAAACTACGGGGCCCCCACCCACGCAACCCTCAAAACCGAGGGAACGGCATACACGAACTTCACGTATGAAAACATCTACGTTGAAGCCGAGTCTGAAATCAGAGTTGACATTCTTGCGTCCGCAAACCCGGGCAGTTTTGAAATGCAGGTCATCTCCGGGTATGGAATGCGTCGTCAGGCATTTACCATCAATGTACTTCTCCCCGAACTCGAAGAAGAGAAAAAACCCGCCGAGCCTGAGCCGGTAAAGAACCCGAAAGCGAAACCGGCAAAAACGCTTAACCATGAAAAAATCAGCGGCATCGTAATTGCAGTCAACCTCGTCGCCCCGATACTTGGATTCATAGTCCTTCTCTTCTGGATACTGGCCCCGCAGGCAGTCAATACCACCGTGATGTCGGTCATCCTCTATATAATAATGCTTGCCGGAATCATCATTACATGGCGTTCGGTGCAATAACTCTTTTTTTTGGACTGGTTCTTGACCGTCTGATTGGTGATCCGCGTTCAGCTTTCCACCCGGTAGTTCTCATTGGAAAATTCATCGGACTCTGGGGACGGACAAACTATTATCACAAAGGATTCGAACGGTTCGCAGGAATCTTCGGATGGCTGTTAACCGTCGGAATTGCCATTCTCCCATGCCTCCTCATACTCCGCTATGCCCCGTGGTACATTACCGTACCTTTCTCTGTCATTATCCTCTCATTCTGTATCGGCTGGCGTTCACTCGAAGAGCACGTCAGATCCGTAGAGACCGCCCTCACTCTCGGCGAAGAAGAAGGCCGGAAAGCCGTCCAATACATGGTCAGCCGTGACACACAGACCCTCACCTTAGAGCAGATTCGCTCGGGAGCATATGAATCCGCAGCTGAAAACCTGGTCGACAGCATCATTGCCCCGATCTTCTGGTTCGTCGTCTTCGAACTTCTCTTCGGCATGGGATTAATCGGAGCAGTACTGTTTCGCTCGGCAAACACTATGGACGCCATGCTTGGATATAAAGACGAACGCATCCGTATCGGCTGGTTCCCCGCACGGATGGACGACATCCTCGCCTTTGTACCCGCCAGAGTTGCGGGAGTCATCCTCCTCGTAATCTTCCTCCTGAAAGGACGGATAAAACAGGCATCTTACGTCCTGAAACATGACCGCAAAAAAAGACCCGGCTTCAACGGAGGAATTCCAATGAGCCTGATTGCGGGCGGATGCGGAGTAATGTTTGACAAACCCGGCGTATATCAGATAGGATTTCCTGAGCAGACCCTCGAAGAAGGAGGAAAATCCATCATCACCACACTCCGGTGGTGTACAGTAATCTGTGCCTTGCTCGGCATACTCCTCATCATCCTCATATAAAAATTCTTTACCTTGCACCCCGAATAAACTATTCATGGGAAAATTACTCAGTGTCATCGCAGTTATTTTTGCCTTATGCATGGTAACCTGCGGAATCGCTCTCGGCTTTGCAGGAATCGGCGTTGATACCGCCTCCGGCAGACAGATTCAGACCATCGAAAATACGTTCGACGTAGAACTATCCGTCGTAACAGCAGAAGACAACACAAGCATCGCAGTCGTCCGGACAGAAGACGGATACAACATCGATGCAGAAGCATTCATACAGGCATATCATGGACAGGCACAATACGTACCCATTTACACAATCGAAAACGGCATCATCACCGGGCAGAACGCTGTCGTCATCACCTTCAGCACCTATGGACTGAACCCGGATGAGCTGAAAGATGTGCTTGGAATGAATCAGATAAATGCCAAAACAGATTAAAGACCCTGTCCACGGGTATATCGAGGTCCCGACACCCCTTCTCCCCCTTCTCGACACGGAAGCAGTTCAGCGGCTCCATCATATCAAACAACTCGGATTCAGCTACCTCGTCTACCCGGGCGCAAACCACACGCGGTTTGAACATTCACTCGGAGCCATGCATCTTGCATCCCTTCTCGCAAAACAACTTGACCTGGACCCGGATGACACGCTTCTTGTATGTACGGCAGCCCTCCTCCATGACATAGGACACGGCCCCTATTCCCACGCAAGTGAAAAACTCCGGGCGGAATACGGAACATTCTCCCACGACAACATCAGACCGATACTCACCACACCGGAAATCGCAGACATTCTTGAAGAGAATGGAACGAGCCCGGACGAAGTCGCGGATATCGTGGCAGGAAACCACAGACTCGCGGAAATAATCCACGGCGACCTTGATGTAGACCGGATGGACTACCTTCTGCGTGATGCCCACTACACCGGGGTTCCTTACGGAACTCTGGATGCAGGCAGACTCATTCAGTCCCTAATTTTAACCGACGGCGGTCTCGCCATCAAAGAATCCGGAATTTCTGCAGCAGAATCCCTCCTTATTGCCCGGACTCTCATGGGTCCGTCAGTCTATTTCCATCACGTCGGACGAATCGCGGAAGAAATGTTCCTCATGGCAGGCAGAAGTCATTTCGCCGGAACATCCCCCGAATCATTCATGAAAATGGACGATGTCACCGGAACGGCTCTTCTCCTCAACTCGACCTCGGCAGTTTCCAAAGAAATGATGAAACGCATCTGGAAACGCGACCTCTACAAAAGAGCCGTCTACGCAGGACGTGAACTCGTTGATATGAACCGGCTCTCCTCTCTGAGAGCGGATGAGAAGAAACGGCTGAGACAGGCAATCGCCGAAACGGCAGGCGTTCCCGAAGAAAAAATCATCCTCGACATCCCGCCCCTCAGAAAAGAAATGCACATGAATGTCCAGGTACAAAACCATCACGACCTTGTCGCCTTCGAGGAAATCATCCCGCTTTTACCCATGATGAATGCCGCACGGCAGGGTCAGTGGCGTCTGGGCATCTACGCCCCGTCGGAGATTCTGGAAAAAGCCGCCGATGCTTCACGTGAGGTATTATCCATACGCCGGGCAACAAAACAAAATAAGCTACCGGGTATAATAATAGAGTAAATGAAGAGGATTGTTATCGGAGTAACCGGAGCCTCGGGAATACTGTATGCAAAACGGTTACTCGAGGCGCTCACGCACATAGACGCTGAGGTGTACCTCATCATCTCGGAAACCGCACGGACCGTGGCGAGACTGGAAAAGGTCGACCTTTCCGGATATCCCGTTCATTACGAGGAAAACTGTGATCTGGAAGCAGGAATCGCCAGCGGATCGTTTTTATTCGATGCAATGGTCGTCGTACCCTGCAGTATGAAAAGCCTCGCCCAGATTGCAAACGGCTACTCGACAACATTAATCTCAAGAGCGGCCGATGTCTGCCTGAAAGAGCGGAGACCCCTCATCCTCGTCCCGCGGGAGACGCCCTATTCACGGGTGCATCTCGTAAATATGCTCGCAGCTCACGATGCGGGGGCAGTAATCTTACCGGCGTCTCCTCCTTTGTACACAAACCCGAAAACAATAGAGGAACTCGCGGATATGATTGCGGCAAGAATACTGGATCACTGTCATATTGAACATACAGTCGGAACACGGTGGAAAACATGAGAAATTTTATTTTGCAGATGAAACAGGCAGGACTCGTCGAAGAAATCACAGAACCGGTATCTTCCATATACGAAGCCCCGAAACGTGCCTTCAAAAGCAGCAGAATGCTGCTGTTCAAAGATGTTGACGGGCACCCCTGTGTGATGAACACGATTTTTGACCGTGATTCTCTTTCGATCGCCCTGAACATTCCAAAAGACAGACTCGTCAAAACCCTTGCCGCCTGCACATATTCGGGAAAAACCCGGGATGCAGGCAGACTGGAATTCGGTCCGGCAGATCTTACACAACTGCCCATCATGAAACATTTCCCGGAAGATGCCGGAAGATATCTCACATCGGGAATTGTATTTTCCGCATGGAACGGAATTACCAACGCCTCGATTCACCGCCTGCAGGTTCTTGACAAAACCCACCTCATCGGGAGAATCGTCGAAGGTCGTCACACCTACAAACTCATGAAGCAGGCATTCTCTGAGGGAAAAAATCTCCCGATCGCCATCACAATCGGAACACACCCTGCCGTCACCTTTGCCGCATGTACCCGCGTCCCTGAAGCAAAAGAGATGAACTATGCCGCGGAAATTCTTGGAAAAGACCTTGACCTGTTCACCTGCCCGAACGGCATTCAGGTCCCCGACGCGGAAATAATTCTCTACGGCTATCTGACGCAGGAACTCCACGAAGAGGGTCCGTTTGTCGACATCAGCGGAACATACGACCCGATTCGAAAACAACCCGTCCTGGAAATTCTCGGCATGAGAACGAAACCCGGCTTCATCTATCATGGAATCGTGCCCGCAGGAGCAGAACACAAAATGCTCATGGGAGCGCCCTACGAGCCGAAAATCTATCAGGCTGTATCCGGCGTGACGAATGTAAAAGATGTCTTTCTCACACCCGGAGGCTCGGGCTACTTCCACGCGGTCGTCCAGATAAAGAAAATGACCGAAGGGGATGGCAAAAATGCCATCATGGCGGCCTTCGCTGCTCACACATCCCTCAAACATGTGGTGATTGTTGACGAAGACATCAACATCTACGACCCGTCCGATGTGGAATATGCAATCGCGACGCGGGTCCGCGCCGACAGAGACGTTATGATCATCCCGGGGGTCCGGGGTTCCTCACTTGATCCCTGCCGAATCGGCGACGGACTGAATGTAAAAGCCGGCGTGGATGCAACTATGCCTCTTGGTGAAGAGGATGATTATATCCGTGCAGAATGGAATTGAATAATAAGGAGTGAAAAATGGAATTAGACAAATATGATCAGGCACTCTTAAACGGAGAATACGGAGAAACCAAACAGAAAATGATGGAAATTCTCCTCGCTCTCGGAAAAATCTATGATGCAGAGCGATTCATCGAAGTCAAAAGTGTCCAGGTTTCAGGAGCCTCATTCAAAACAATCGGTGATGCAGGACTTTCCTGGCTGAACACACTCTCCGGTAAAGCCGTCGTCCCGGCATTCTTAAACCCCATCGGCATGCCGCGTGACGAGTGGCAGAACCTTGGGATTGCGGATGATTTCGCAAAAAAACAACTGGAGGTAAACGCAGCGTATTCACGGCTTGGAATCCGTCTTACCTGCACATGCACGCCGTATTACTATAGTATCGTTGAACGGGGAGACCACCTTGCCTGGTCCGAATCCTCTGCGGTATGTTATGCAAACTCGGTTCTCGGGGCAAGAACCAACCGTGAAGGCGGACCATCCGCCCTTGCCTCGGCCCTTACGGGAAAAACGCCCTACTATGGTCTTCATATCGTGAAAAACCGTTTCCCGCAGATCGAGTTCCACATCGACAATCCCGAAGCAGCAAAATCATGGACGAATGCCCATTACGGAGCTCTCGGAGTAATCGCCGGAGCAATTGCAGGAAATAAAATCCCGCTCTTCACGGAAATCCGCCCGAACCGTGACATGCTCAAAAGCCTCGGCGCCGCCATGGCAGCGAGCGGGGCAGTCGCTCTCTTCCACGTAGATGAAATCACGCCCGAGGCAAGATTCCCCCTTTTCAAACAGCACATCGAAGAGGACAAACGTGAAGTCATTGAAATCGGCGTCGCAGAAGTAGAAGAGCTGTTCGGAGACCTGGAAGCGGATGTCGTCGCAATCGGATGTCCCCACCTTTCCAATGATGAACTCAAACAAGTCGCCTCTCTCCTCGAAGGAAAAAGAGTGGTGATGCCGGTGTACATTTTCGTCGCGGCCGATCTGAAACACGGAAACGAACACTACTATAATACCATCGTCCGCAGCGGGGCGAAAATCGTCCCTGACACCTGCATGGTAGTATCACCAATAATGGATAAAGCCGGAGTTGTAATGACAAATTCAGGAAAAGCATTTACCTATCTGCCCGGAATGTGCGGGGCAACCCCTCTCCTTGGAACGCTTGAAGAATGCATCCGTGTCGGATGTGGTGAATAAATGAGTATCCTCTCGAAAATATCTCCTTTTGAAAGAAGAGATCTGCTGATTGCCTGGTTCGTTCTTGGCGTCGCCTTCACCCTTGGTATCACCGGAGGACTCTCCCTCATAACCAATTACAGCAAAATAAGCATTGAATCCCTCATAATTATCTTCATCGTATCCCTGATTGCCGTTGGGTTATCCTTCGTTCTCCACGAACTCTCCCACAAATTCACGGCAATGAAATTCGGCTACTGGGCGGAGTTCAGAAAAAACACTCAGATGCTGATTATCGCCGTGGTTATTGCCGCAATTACCGGAATTATTTTTGCAGCGCCGGGAGCGACCCTCATTAATACCGGAGGACGGGAAATGACCAAAAAAGAGAGCGGAATCATCTCCATCGCAGGACCTCTAACGAACCTGATTCTCTGTATTCCGTTTGTCATACTATTAATCACCGGCTTCCTTCTTTCAACGACGGCGACGAGTGTCCTGAGCCTGCCTGTCTTCCTGTATTATCTTGGTATGATCGGATTCCAGGTCAACGCAATGCTGGCATTCTTCAACATGCTCCCGGTGGGTCCGCTTGACGGCAAAAAGATTCTCAAATGGAATCCTGTCATTTTTGCCCTGGCCATCGCGATTTCACTTGTTCTGCTGTATGTCTCACTGAAACCAGAACTGATGCTTAATCTGTTTATCTAAACCCGGATGCTGACCTCGCCCGAGGTCAGTGTTCTTCTTTTTCCTTTCACTTCAACGATTAATCCGCCGTAATCGTCAATTGCAATTGCTTTTGCCGTGTTCCAGGTGTTATTCTCCATAAATATAATCTCTTTTCCGATGACAAGCGACCGGCTCCGGTATTCGTCGATGTATTTATTCTCGGGGATGTTTTCAAATATTTCCAGGAGATTGTTTATGAGAACAGCGGCGAACTCGTTTCTCGTAAGCGGAAAATCTTTTTCGAACAGCGAGCCCGCAATCGTCTGCAGATTCTCCGGGAACTCCTGTGTTTTGAAGTTGATACCCACACCAACAATCACGGACTCGATGATGCCTGATTCGACATCACTCACTGCCTCGGTCCCGATTCCGCCGATTTTTTTTCCGTTCAGGAAAATATCGTTGACCCATTTGATTTTCGGCTCAAAATCCGATACTGCCTCGATCGATTTGCAGACGGCGACGCCTGCCGCGGTGGTAAGCAAAACCGCGTCCGAGAAATAGATACCCAGCCTCCCGATGACACTGAGATAGACCCCGGCTCCTTTCGGGGAGTAGAAGTCCCGTCCCCTTCTGCCCCTGCCGGCGGTCTGTTCGTCCGCAAGAATCACCGTGCCGTGTTTCGCTCCGGCAGATGCCAGATTTTTCGCATCGAGATTGGTTGATTCGGTGGATTTTTTGATGATGATGTCTATCTCGGAGAATTTCGGATGAAGAAGGGAGCGGATTTTTTCTGCAGACAGAATATCCGACGGTTCGAGCCTGTATCCTTTGTTTAATGCGGCAGATATGAAATAGCCGTCAGCCTGGAGAGAGCGGACCGCCTTCCAGACCGCGGTCCGTGAAATGGAAAGGGCTGCCGCAATCTCTTCACCGGATATATATATACCGGGTTTTTTATCCAGTATTTCAAGAATCTTGGATTTTGTTGTCATGTTGATTAAATGGATGCCACAGAGACTCCGCTCTTGGAGAGGAAGAAACTGATAAGGAATTCGGGAAACTGCTGGTCGCTGGAGATTACCATTCTGAAAGCCGCCTGGTTGGCATTCGTATTGCCCAGATAGGTCAATGCAACCTCATACTGAATCTGCATTACCGTGACGCCGCCCCAGAAGAGGGTGAGTGTCCCGATCTGATCCGGAACATAGGTTATCTGATTGACGACCAGATTAGAGGTCTTGCCGCCCAGAGAAATCATCATATCATTACCGGATGCAAGAGCAATTACTTTGTAACCGCCGAGATTGAGTTCTTTGTCGAGAGGAATCCAGACATTGTAGCTCGTGTCATATCCATAATTTTTATCGGATGCCGCCGTGATGGTCACATCTGCTGAGATAAACACGACGCCTGCGAAAATTATCAGAAGGAGAAGAATGATGCCGAATATTTTGAGTCCACTATGGGATTTCTTTGCCGGCACCTCGTTGTTCACATATTGGTTTTGCGCTTTTGCATTTTTCCGTTCTTCTTCGGCTTCCACAAGGTCACGTGCTCTCTTGAGTTCTTCTGCCTTCTGTTCCTCTTCTGCCGTTTTAATCTCCTCGGCTTTTCTGAGTTCTTCAGCCTTCTTCGCTTCCTGGGCTGTTTTTATTTCATCAGCCTTCTGCAGGATTTCTTCATTGGTTAACTCGTTCGGAATATCTGTCATATTATGTGTCTTTGGGTGGCAGGAGGAGATAATACTTATTGTTTATAAATATGTCTGAATGCCGGTTTGACAAATTACATCAAATTATAACCAGTATAGATTAATTTAAATAAAAGATAATGTAATATATCATTATTAAAATACTTTATATAATGACGTCCCGTGAGTTATCAACTAATGATGCTGTTTCTCCTGTTTTTGCAACATTATTGATTATTTTTCTCTCGATTATTCTCATTTCAATTCTTGCGACAGTTCTTATAGGTTTTGAGATTCCGGAACAGGCTCCGATTGTGGGGATTTCCATCGGACATCAGGATGATGTCATCACGGTGACACACCTGAACGGGGAGATGCTGACCAAAGGAAGCTATAAGATTCTTGTTGACGGTGTGGACAAAACCGATGAGTTCGGAGCAGACTGTAATTTATGTCCGGGCATGACTCTTCAGCTGGATGTAGAATCGGCGGATATTATGGCTGTGTCAGTGGTTTATATCGGGACGAACGGCGGGGAAACGGTTCTGGCACTGAAGAATTTTACCTAAGCGGGAAGCTGAGGATAAGAGACATGCTTTCTGACTGGGTATGAGGAAAGCATGATAAGGTTCAGTTCATAGAACATAAAGCATGCAGGGTTTTTCCCGTTCAAAAGATGAGGCTGTTTCCCCGGTCATCGGGACGATTTTGATTATTGCACTAACGGTAATAATCGTGGGAATTTTCGCATCGGTGCTTCTCGGATATACTGCGGGAGAACCCGCACCAATTCTGGGGATTTCCATCGGACAAGAGGGAAATATCATCACCGTGACGCACCTGAATGGAGCCGTGCTCCCGGCAGGGACATATAAGATTCTTGTCGATGGTGTGGACAAAACGACTAATTTCAGTGCAGCCGGAGCTTTTAGTCCGGGAATGACTCTCAGCTGGGATTCGGGAACGGAGAAGGTCGGAACGGTGTCCGTGGTTTACACAGGAACGGATGGAGGGGAGACAGTTCTGATGCAGAAGACAATCGGAAAAGCGGGGAGCGGAGGGAATCTTAAGATATTGGAGATTGGCGGGGTGAAATATGATTTGTCATACAACTGGGGTGATGAGTGGCAAAATCTCAGGGATATAGCTAACGCTACTGGTAGCAAAACCTTAGTCGCGAAAAACGTTTATTATGACGATGGAAAATACTGGTGGACACGAGGCGACTTCTCGTTTACACTGACTAAAATTATAGCTGAAAATAATCCACATATACAAAAAACCCTGATTGGAGGTATTTCTCCAAGTTGGATAGAGATAAATACAACCCGTGTGGTTGTATCAACTGACGGAGAACAGATAATTACTGGTTCAGGAGTAGTAACCGGGATAAACTTCTCTACGATACCAACTGAAAAAATAACTTATGGTACACTATTCTGTAATGATTCTAAACTCTATATCTGGGATCAAGATGGTTTTCCAGCTTCAACCTTCATGTTCTCCGAAGATTATACACATAATGGATGGGGATGGAAGCCAATTGGCACACGCCTTTCCCCATAACCCTTCTCTTTTTCCAGCAGCAAGAATCCTTCCCGTCTTATACAACCTCACCATTTTGTTCACGACATCCCTCCGGTATCAGGCTTTCTCTTTCAGTAAAAATAGAAAAAATTATATTTTTTTGTATCTTCAGTGAATACATTAATGAGTAAAGACATATAATATTCCATTTATGCAGGGTTTTTCCCGTTCAAAAGATGAGGCTGTTTCCCCGGTCATCGGAACGATTTTGATTATTGCTCTAACGATAGTAATCGTGGGAATTTTCGCATCGGTGCTTCTCGGATATAATGCGGGAGAACCCGCACCAATTCTGGGGATTTCCATCGGACAAGAGGGAAATATCATCACCGTGACGCACCTGAACGGGGCCGTGCTCCCGGCAGGGACATATAAGATTCTTGTCGACGGGGTGGAGAAAGACTTCGGGGAAACAGGTGATTTTCGTCCGGGAATGACTCTCCGATGGGATTCGGGAACGGAGACGGTCGGAACGGTGTCCGTGGTTTACACGGGAACGGATGGAGGCAAGACTATGCTCATGCAGAAGACAATCGGAAAAGCGGGGAGCGGCGGGGATATTAAGATACTTGAAATCAATGGAATCAAATTTGATCTTTCTAATTACTGGGGTGCAGAGTGGGAAGATATTGTGGAAGAAGCAAAAAATCTACCATCTGGCTGGAATGCAATAACTCTAATAAGGCATAAAATTTATTATGGCGAGGGAGAATACTGGTTTAATTTAAATGATGGACTCCGTTTGACAAAAGATGAGGCAAACCTAAATCCATCATTAAGTGAATTCAATCAGGCTCACCCAAATAAGATGACTCATATTATAATTACCAGGATACTTACACCGGATAATACCACTAATGGCCCTGGGACTGGTGAGAGAACGTTCAACGCTGATGTAAGACCAGTAAACAAAGGAACATTATACTGCAGTGATACGAAACTCTACTTATATGTCGGCAAGAAACCGATTACAATATTTAGTAGTGGTCGTATTAATGATGGAGAATGGATTCAAATCGGCACTCAAATAATCTAACTCCCCTAATCGAAGCATCGCTTCGATTAGTAAACCTCGTTCGCAAGCCCTTCGGTCTTGCTCACCGGTTTGCCGCATGACATCGCCGGTTCATCCGGCAATATCATGTCGCAAACCTCATTATAAATCGTGACAAATAGATACAGAACCCATGACGGAAATTCCAAAAGAAGAGATGATATTAAAGTGCCCGTCCACCTGCGCTGGATGCGGATCTTTACTTGCACTCCGATATATCCTCAAGGCCGCCGGAAAGGACACAATCCTCGTAATACCGGCCTGCTGCAACAGTGTAATTCAGGGGGTGTACCCCTACATGCTGCATACCGTACCCGTGTATAACATCGCCTTCGCCGCTTCCGCCGCATGTGCCTCCGGAATGAGCGAAGCCCTCAGAGCAACCGGTCAGAAAACCAACGTCATCGTCTATGCCGGTGATGGAGGAACAGCCGACATCGGCATTCAGGCACTCTCCGGAGCACTCGAACGCGGCGAAGACTTCCTCTACATCTGCTACGACAACGAAGCATACGGAAACACCGGCATGCAGAGATCCGGCGCAACCCCGCTTGGAGCAATAACCACCACCACCCCGAACGGAAAAACCGTCAATAAAAAAGACCTCGACAGAATCATCGAAGCACACAACCTGCCCTACCAGGCAACTGCCAGTTCATCCTACCCTGCCGACATCTACAACAAAGTCAAAAAAGCCCTCACAATCCCCGGTCCGAAATTCATCCACATCCTCGCACCATGCCCGCCGGGATGGAGAATACCCTCATCAAAGACCGTCGAAATCGGAAAAATGGCAGTCAAATCCGGCGTCTGGGTCCTCTGGGAAAAAGAGAACGACAAATTCACCATCAGCGCCCCCTCGCGTGCCGCCATGAAAAAACCCATGCCTGTCATCGACTACCTCAAAGCCCAGGGCAGATTCAGAAAAGTCGATGAGAAAACCGCTGCAGTCATCCAGGCAAACATCGACAAAAACCTCAGGAAAATTGCCATCGAAGCAGCACAATCGGAGGAAAACATATGAGCGGAAAACTCACCATGTCAACCGGCAATAAAGCCGTCGCAGCAGCCGCCAAAATGGCAAAGCCGGTCGTCGTCGCCGCATACCCGATCACCCCGCAGACCGAAATAATCGAAACCATAGCCGATTACGTCGCATCCGGAGAAATGGACGCACGCTACATCCCGGTCGAATCCGAACACTCCGCAATGACTGCCTGTATCGGCGCATCCATCACCGGAGTTCGTGTCTTCACCGCGACAAGCTCTCACGGTCTTCTCTACATGCATGAAATGCTCCACTGGGCAGCCGGCGCCCGCCTCCCGATCGTCATGGGACAGGTCAACCGAACCCTCGCCCCCGGATGGAACATCTGGGCAGAACACACCGACGCCCTCTCACAAAGAGACACCGGCTGGCTCCAGATCTACGTCTCCACCGTTCAGGAAGCCTACGACGCCACCCTCATGGCATTCAGAATCGCCGAAGACACGAGAGTCCTCCTCCCCGTCATGATCAACATGGACGGATTCCTGCTCTCCCACATCATGCAGCCGTTCGAAATGACCGAGCCCGGCGACTTCATCCCCCCGCTCAACTTACCGCACAAAATCGATGTCCTAGACCCGAAAGGCTACGGAGCAATGAGCCCCGCAAACGTCCACTACCAGTTCAGATTCGACATGGAAAAATCCATGCGGGCATCACGCACAGTCATCGACGAAACCGAAACCGAGTTCAAAAAACGCTTCGGCAGAACCTATAAACCGGTCGACGAATACCTCACCGAAGATGCCGATGTCATCATCATCGCTCTTGGAACCCTCGGCAAAGAAGCGGAAGTCGCCGCTGACCTTCTCCGCAAAGAAGGAATCAAAGCCGGTGTCATGCGTATCCGCTGGTTCAGACCATTCCCGCTTGACATGAACATCAAAGGAAAAGAACTCGTCGTCATCGACCGGGACTACTCGTTTGGATTCGGCGGCGTCATTGCCGGAGAAATCCAGGCAAGATACCCCGACGCAAAAATTGCAAGCATCATCGCCGGTCTCGGCGGCCAGGAAGTAACCTACGAAGACATGGCAGCCTTTGTGAAAAACAGAAAAACCGGAACGGAATTCTGGTTCGGCATCCCGCAGGAGGAACAGTAATGTACGAGATTCGTATCCACTCAAGAGGGGGCCAGGGCGGAGTGACTGCCGCCCGGATGATGGCCTCGGCTGCCGTAAAAGACGGCAAATTCGCCACAGCCTGCCCATTCTACGGTGCAGAACGCCGCGGAGCTCCAATCGTCTCCTTCGTCAGAATCGATGACAAACCGGTAAGAATCTACTCGCAGATAAATAAACCGGACATGATAATCATCCTCGATCCAACCGTAATGGACACGGTTGATGTTCTCGACGGTCTGAAAGAGGGGGGAAAAATCTTCATCAACACGAACGAAGAGACCCCCTTCCCTCCGGGATTCAAAGTATTCAGGGGAGATCTGACAGGAATCGCCCTCCGTGAAAACCTGGTCGTATCAGGGAGCGCGATTGTAAACACGCCGGTCATCGGAGCTCTCGCAAAACTCGGGCTCTTTACCCGCGAATCCGGAGTCGAAGCAATAACCGATACCTTTACCGACCCGAGAAACACGAACGCTGCGAAAGCGGCTTATGATGAGGTGATTGTATGATGCCCAAAATGACAATCAGCGTTCCGCATGAGGGAGCGGCTGGTCTTACAGGTGCCTGGAGAACATTCCGCCCGGTTGTCAACCGCGATGTCTGCAATAAATGCGGAATCTGTGCGATGTTCTGCCCCGATGCAGTAATCGACCCGGATACACTGGAAATCGACCTGGTGTACTGTAAAGGTTGCGGAATCTGTGCCAACGAATGCCCGAAAAAGTGCATTGAAATGGTCAGAGAAGAGCATTAATTCTCATTTTTTAACCTTTTTTCCGTTTTTCTTCACGTAAACCCGAATTTTACAAACAATTATATACCCTGAAATAGACACAATAGAATGTACGACATATAATTGAGGAAATCAAATATCTTCCAGAGTGTGTTATCAGGGATTTTAAGATATTCGTTCATAATTATATGTTTAACGAGGAGTAAATGAGAAAATTACTGATAATCCTACTCATAGTGTGTGTAATCTTTAATCTGAATTCCGCGGGACAGGCAGCCCGTGCAGCGAGCCGGGCGCCGAATGTAGTGGTAGAATTAGTTGATTCATCATCCAAATGGTCACTATTGAAAGGCGTGCATTATGTAGCAACCTTCTCGGTATCCAACATCGGAAATGCGGTAGGCAGGAATGTCTATCTGAATGCCGGACCGGATCAGACTAATCCCGATGCTCCGGAAAATGCCATGAACACCATTTATGTCGGGGATATTGCCCCGGGTAAATCAAAAACCGTATCTCTCGTTCTTGACAGAAATCTTCACGACTCCTATATAATATCTTACGGAGTCTCGCCCGAATAATCCTCTACGAGCTTATTCGTTCAATCATCGAACAATGTATCGAGCATATGCTGAGGATTTTCGAGAAAGCGTCTCGTAATCTGATAGGACGCGGTCTTGTCATACGTTGTCTTTTCGATAGCATCGCACGTCACCTCAAAAATATCCGCACCCGGATAGGTTATCAGAATCGGGGAATGGGTCGCAATCAGAAACTGGGAATGCTCCTCATTAACCAGCCTTCTCATCTCCAGCATAAGGGTCATCTGGCGCAAAGGAGACAGTGCCGCTTCCGGCTCATCAAGAATATACAGACCGTCTCCTCGAAACCTGTTTTGTACAAGTGCCAGCAGACTTTCGCCGTGCGACTGAGCATGCAGGGATTTCCCGCCGTATCCGTTCAGATTGAGATCCAGATTCTCCACCTGTGAAGCCACATTGTAAAAACTCTCTGCCCGATAAAAAAACCCGTCCTTCTCCCTGCCCCTGCGTGACAACGTGATATATGAATGCAGATTCGACTCGGTCGATTTCGTCGCAAACGAAAAGTTCCGGGAACCCCCTTCCGCATTATAACCTGCTGAAATCGCGAGAGCCTCCAGCAGCGTTGATTTTCCCGACCCGTTTTCTCCGACAAAAAACGTCACCGGGGACTCAAACGTGAGTTCACCCATCCGCTGAAGATTCCGCACAACGGGAAGATTCGCAAGGTACGACGTGTCGTGAAAATCATTCAGCATGACCTTATGCAGATAAATCGTCCCGGACATGGTAGTATTAGTACAATAGACCAGAAAAAATATCAACCTGCTCATCCCAGACCTGCCGATACTGTGAACTGAACATTCATGCCGCAGATAATTCCGGCGGACCCCTCCAAACTATAATCTATCCCTACCGCGAATATTATACAGATTTTATGCTCATACCAATAAAAGACGTGACCCCTGCAGTCGGACATGCACACATTGCAGGCTGGATCCACGAAGAACGTGACCTTGGAGGACTCACCTTCCTCCTCGTTCGCGACAGAACCGGCATACTCCAAGTCACCATCCCCAAAAAGAAAGTCACCCCCGACGTACTCGCCGCCGTCAAAGACGCGACCCGTGAATCCGTCATCGAATGCGAAGGCGAAGTCAAAGCAACCGAAAAGGCACCCGGAGGCCGGGAACTCATCCCCGAAACACTCCGTATCATCTCCCGTGCCGAAACCCCTCTTCCCCTCGACGTCTCGGAGAAAGTCCCGGCTGAAATGGACACCCGGCTCGACAACAGATACCTCGACCTGAGAAAACCCCGCGTCAACGCCATCTTCCAGATCAGAAATGCCTGCCTCCGTGCAGTCAGCGAATACCTCTGGGACAACAAATTCACCCAGGTCCAGACCCCGAAAATCGTCGCCGCCGCCACTGAGGGAGGAACCGAACTCTTCCCGCTCGCCTACTTCGACCAGGAAGCCTTCCTCAACCAGTCCCCCCAGCTCTTCAAGCAAATGCTCATGAGCTCCGGATTCGACCGTGTCTTTGAAATCGGCCCCATCTTCCGTGCCGAAGAACACAACACCCTCCGTCACTTAAACGAAGCCACCTCCATCGATATCGAGATGTCCTTCGCAAACGAAGAAGACGCCATGCAGATTCTCGAAAACACCGTATCCTATGCATACAAATACGTTGCCGACCACTGCGCTGACGCACTCACGACCCTCGGACTCACCAACTTCAAAGTCCCGACCGTCCCGTTCCCCCGCATCACCTATAGAGAAGCCATCGAAATCTCCACCGCCGGCGGCGAACCCCTCGTCTTCGGCGACGACCTTTCCACCGCTGCAGAAAGAGTCATCGGCGAAAAAATGGGCACAATGTATTTCATCACCGAATGGCCGACCTCCGCTAGACCATTTTATACCATGCCCTTCGAAGACCGCCCCGAAGTCTGCCGTGCATTCGACATGATGCACCCGAGAATGGAACTCTCCTCCGGAGCACAGCGCTGCCATATCTACCCGCTCTTAATCCAGCAGATCAAATCCAAGGGCCTTAACCCCGACGCGTTCGAGTTCTACTTAAACCCGTTCAGATACGGTATGCCGCCCCACGCCGGATGGGGTCTTGGAGCCGAACGCCTGGTAATGACTATGCTCGACCTCAACAACATAAGAGAAGCTGTTCTCTTCCCGCGTGACCGACACAGAGTCAGCCCATAATTTTTTTTATTATGCTAAAACACATCGTCCTCTTCAAACTCAAAGATCCGGCATGTGCCGAAAAATGCCGCGAGCTCATCCTCTCCATGAAAGGCACCGTCGGACAAATCAGGGAACTCGAAGTCGGTATCGACGTTCTTCACACTGACCGGTCCTTTGACATCGTCTTAATCGTAATCGTCGATGACGAAGAAGGACTTCGCGGCTACGCCGAACACCCCTACCACGTCGGTGTCGTCAAAAAATACATGATGCAGGTAAGCGAAAAAAGCGTCATCGCCGATTATATAATCTAAATAGGCGTTACGCCCGGGTGCTCCCAATCAAAAAGGAGGGGTGAGCCGATGGTTTATTCCGGACCACAGACCATCGCACCGCTGCCTGGAATTTCCATGATGGAAACCGTTAAATAGAACCAGTCAAAGACATAGTGAGATATTATGCCAACAAGCAAGAAACAGATGGGGAAGCTGAACAAAGAAAAGAAGGCCAAAGCAGAAGAGCTCTCAAAACAGGCAGCTGAAGGCAGCAAAGACGCCCAGAAAAAACTCAAGAAACTCGAGAAAAAACTCAAATAAACTTTCCGAAAATCCCGGCTGTGTTTATTTTCCAGGCTGAAATAAACAAATATTGCTCTGCAAGCCGCAACATGCCCGTATCTGACCCCGCTCAGATACCATCCTCTTTTTCGAAAATAAAAACATCCTCGATAGGGCACCCGAAAACCAGGGATAATTTGTGAGCCAGCATAACCGAAGGATTATACTGACCTTTTTCAAGAGAAATGATAGTTCGCGACGAAACAGAAATAATCTCTGCAAGTTCCGCCTGCGTCATACTGCGGGCGGCACGCAGTTCTTTCATCCTGTTCTTCATTAAATCCTCTTTTCATAATAGACCTGCGAACCGATAACGAGAGCCGCCTGCAAGAGAATAAGTCCGCATAAAACCAGCGTAATATATAATTCAACGCCGATAAACGCCGAGGCAAGCGTAAGAAAACACAGAACCGGCGTAAAAATCCGCATAGTATTCCAGCCCGCACGTTCACGGATACGGATATTCCGCTCATCATGCAACTCGATCGACTGCATTCTGGTATTCTCAGGTGTCTCTACCCTAGTAATAACGGACTTTCCAATCAGATTTCCCCCGGAGAGAGCCAACAATGCGGCACCAATACCGAAACAGGCACCATTTAATGAAGTACTGCCCGTAAATACAAAAACCGCGAGAAGAATCAGCACGACCCCGATGACAAGCCCGATAACGGAATAAAGAATCTCCTTTTTCATACCATACTATGTGAAGTTTATTTCATATGAAGTTATCTTCACATACCGTCAAAAAAAGAGATTCATGCGTTTTTCAACGCAACGATATTATGGACATTAACCAGTTTCCAGACCATCGTCCGTTCTTCGCCGACAATATTCTCCGGAGACTCTGACGGCGAATGACCCAGAGCATACAGACTGTTAACGGAAATCTTCTTATCCGCAATCAGACTCACGAACCGGGTTTTGATTGCACGTTTTGTCTCCTCATCCGTCACCTCTGAAAGCTTACCCTGCAGCGTCACGAACTTATACGCAGACATATCAGGAGCCACATGCTCGATTTCTACAGACACCGCAGGATTCTGCGTGAATAATTCCATCTTTTTCCCATAGCGGGTCGAAAGGAAGTAGATATTCTTCTCATCGAAGACATAGAGAAAGGGTGCAATGTAGGGATAATCTTTGCCGGTAAAGGCGATCCGCGACACAACATTATCACGAATGAGGGAGTCATATTCACTTTTCTGCATTTTCGGGATTTTTAACGGAGTAGACATGCTTCTTCATGAATACATTTTCGTCCGGGAATAAATAATGTGAGATTGTGATACAAGCCGGAACCCGAACGTTTTTTATCCAGCCGCGCCCACCTATGTTATCATGAATCTCCCCTGTCTTCTTCCGACGACGGTCGTCGGCTCATTTCCCTGCGTGAAAGGAACAGGGCTTTCGTCCCTTTTGGACCCGTATAAAAAGGCGGTTCAGTTTGCCGTTGCCGAGCAGCTCCGGGCAGGGGTGGATATTATCTCCGACGGACAGGTCAGATCAGATATGGTCCAGGCATTCGTATCGAAACTGCCGGGAATTTCAGATAAGACTGTTCTTGGAAAAATCGGCACGGCAGATAAACCGATTACGGGAGGTGATACGAAATACGCTCTGACGAAGGCGAAATACGTGAAGGGAATCCTTACCGGACCCTGTACTCTCGCGTATGCTTTGCATATCGCGACGCCGATTTACCGGAATAAGGAGGAAGTCGTCATTGACCTCGCCCATGCTTTGCATACAGAAGCAAAGTATCTCGCGGAAGTGGGGGTGACGATTATCCAGGTGGACGAGCCGATTTTGTCCACCGGGGCAATCTCCGTTGAAACAGCACAGGAGGCGCTTGGCATCATCTTTGCCGGAATTTTGACCCCGTCATGTATTCACACCTGCGGAATGCTTGGCGAAATCGCGGATTCCTGGACAAAACTGCCGGTGGATATTCTGGATTTCGAATATGCGGTGTCTCCGGATAATCTGTCGGTGCTGGCAAAGCATGATCTGAGAGGGAAGAAAATCGGGTGCGGCTGCGTGAAGAGTTCGGATCCGAACGTGGAGTCGGTGGAGGAGATCGAGACGAGAATTTACGCATGCATGGATGCGTTCGGGGCGGAGAATATTCTCATTGATCCAGACTGCGGTCTCCGAATGCATACGCCTGAGACGGCGTTCGGGAAGCTTGCAGGGATGTGCACGGCGACGAAAAATGTGCGGGCCGGTCTCGGAAAATAAAATCCCGATGATGGGTTTTTGGGGAATATCCGCCTTTTTTTAGTATATTAGGACGTACGCGGTGTAATCTCAATCAAAAAAGCTGGGTTATGCCTCCTTTGGTCCGGGGTGAAGCCTTCGAGTACACCAGCGGTCGTTTTGAGCCCCCCTTCCCGGCGAACAGAATCGAATTTGTTCAGGCGGGATTCTTTGGATGTACTTCTGTTTCGTGTACGGGATTCTTTTTGATGGCTGCATCATCACACGGAAAACACAG
>DAWV01000026.1:58580-58876 GCA_002506085.1 Methanocorpusculaceae archaeon UBA425 | reverse complement strand
AGAGGTGATGATGTATATCGTCCCCCCCAGCCCCACACAGAATCCACGGAAATCAACGGAATGCACGAAAAGGGGCCGGGAGTGGAGGAATGGGAGACCTTCTTTTTTCAAAAGAGGATAGCTTTCATCATTTTTTTGATTCCGGGGGCGAAAAACGACAGCGGGTGTACTCGAAGGCTTCGTCCCACCCCTGTCCCCCTTTTCGTGTATTCCGTTGATTTCCGTGGATTCCGTGTGGGGGACGGGGGAGGGAACTACATGTATCCAGCCCAGCCGATTCTTTTTATTTTCCGTGT
>DAWV01000026.1:9456-58429 GCA_002506085.1 Methanocorpusculaceae archaeon UBA425 | reverse complement strand
TTCTGTGTTTTCCGTGTGATGATACGGTCATCAAAAAGAATTCCGTACACGAAATCGAAGTACATCCAAAAATCCTTACTAAAAAAGAGTAGAATGAATCCGGTAAACCATCGGCTCACCCCAGACCACACCCGGCCAACTCCCTTTTTCTAGAGATTCACGATTGCGTGCAAGTCAAATGGGCTTTTCCCAGCTGGGCTTATTCAATTGAGCGAAGCGAGTCGGAGAACAAATCTCTGATTTGCGGTTCGCCGGGATTCTCATGCATCCGCACGTATGTCATACACGAAATCGAAGTACATCTCATACGTACGTCAGTTTTATGATTGGGATCGCCCTCGCGTAACTCCTATTTTGTATAATCTTCCCGGAAGTCAATATTATTATAATATAATCACCTACTCCTACTCATTGGAGAGGGAATGGTATTTACAGAAGATATCGTGAAGAATGCGTTCGAGAGAGTAAATGGATACTGTCAGACCTGCGGAAAAAAATTAGTGTTCAACAGCCGGGGAAATACCGGGGCACGCGGGGCCTGGGAGGCTCGTCATATAAAACCGGTGAGCGAGGGAGGGAATGAGCTTGTCCGAAACTGCGCGATTTTATGTATGGAATGTTACAATAAACCGGCTGAAGCGAAGACCGTGAAAAAGTCACTGGGTAGTGTCGAGGGTTTGCCTTTCGGCGAAAGACGGAAATGAACATTCCGTTTCCGTTTTGATGAATCTCATCCCGCTCTTTTCCCAAATCTCCGAATAATTGTTTTTCACCATGTTTTTTCGTATAATTACGGTATATTTCAATGAAAACCACATCATATATAAGCATTATGCGGCATCATATCCCGGAAAAGTATATCCGCAGACATGCGAAACATAGGATATGAGAAAATATCTTATTCTGTTGTTACTGGTATTAACAGCAGGGTGTGTTTGTACAGTGGGCTGTGTTTTTCTGCAGCCGGCGGGACCCGCGGCAACAATTGCCGCATCTGCGGGAAATGAAACCGATATCGGGATACCGTCTCATTTTGAATATTCCTGGCGTTATAATGGTCTGATCTGGACGCATTCAGAGAATGTTCCCTCTGAATTATATCAGTATTATCAGTCACGCGATCATTCGAACAGGGAATATGTTGATTATGCTCTTTCGGATTATGATCGTGAGTATCTCCGGAATCTTGTCGCCTCGTTCGAGGAAGTGGGGGAAAAAAAGGGATATTCGGATAATGATAATGTTCTGAATGTTGTTACCTTTGTTCAGTCTCTGCCCTATACGTCAGACATCGTTTCCACGGGCGCTGACGAGTATCCGCGTTATCCGGTGGAGACGCTGGTCGACGGGGGCGGGGATTGTGAGGATTCGGCAATTCTGACGGCGGCTTTGCTGCATGAGATGGGATACGGAGTGGTGCTGCTGAAGTATTCGAACCATATGGCGGTCGGGGTGAAAGGGGATGATACGCTTTCGGGGTCATATATCCCCTATGAGGGGTCGAACTATTATTATATTGAGACGACGGCGAATGGGTGGGGAGTTGGCGAGATTCCGGAAGAATACCGGTTTTTGACGGCAGAGGTGATTCCTCTGATTCAGTCTCCGAAGATGAGTCTGGGATTTTATGCAGAGGCGGATTCTGCGGATTTTTCCCATGTGTATTATACGATTAATTGTACGATTACGAATAATGGTCCCGGTACAGCAAAGAATCTGAGGATTTATGCATCGGCAGAGGCTCCCCGTGAGGGGGAGGGTCTTGTGTGGGATCAGTCGACGATTAGTGTGGAGGATTATCCTGAGGATTCGACGGGCAGGGCGATTATTTATCTGAAGGTGCCGATGGATGAGACGACGAGGTTTGTGATTACTCTTTCCGGGGAGAATGTGGAGAGTGTTTCCGCTTCGACTGAGGTGTTTACTACGTGATGGAGGAGGCGGGGAGAACGAAGGAAGGAGGATGGGGAGATGAAGGGAGGGGGAGGGGTCGGTTTTATAGTGTTTATGGATGATATAGTTGGTATGGATGAGTTGGATGAGGCAGTTCGCGGGTTGTATTCGAAGGATACGAAAGCGGCATATGCGTGTTTTCTGCGGCTGAAGGCGGAGAGTGAGGCGGGGAATGGGGTGTACCGGTTCTGGGACGAGTTTTCCGTGATGATGGACAGCGAGAATTCGTATGTCCGGACCAGGGGGCTTTTGCTGATTGCGGCGAACGCCGCCTGGGATACGGAGCATAAGATGGACGGGGTTCTTGCCCGGTATCTTGAGCATGTTTCCGATGAGAAGCCGATTACAGCGAGGCAGTGTATCCAGGCGCTGAAGGGTGTTGTTTCGGCGAGGAGGGATCTGATTCCGCAGATCAGGGAGGCGCTGGAGAATGCAGATACGGGGAAGTATAATGCGAATATGCGGCCGCTGATTGAGCGGGATATCGCGGGGGTGCTGAAGATGATGGAGGGGTGACGGGGAGGAAGGGATTATACATTTCTAAGAATTAAAAATACATCCGACTCATGCGGCGTTCTGACAACTTGCAGGATGCGGCAGGTAACTGGAAATATGGAGGTATATTTGTGATTCCTTCTCATTTCCATTCATTAATATTCGTTTGTCCCGCATCATGTGAAACATAATACGCCTGATTTTTACTTTGGGGCTTATCGGGAATGGTTAAAAATATTTTGCCGGAATAGACCAGTTCCCTTAACACATTTTTGGCCCAGTGTCGGGTATTTCTAAATAATATTCCAACTTCGGCTGCTGTGAACGGATGTATTCTACACACTTTCAACAGCATCTCTTCACGTTTTTCCGGAGTCATTCTCTGCCCGAGACTCAGAATCTCCTTTTGGAGTGTTTTTGGAAGAGATTGAAGAAGAATTGCTCGTTCATCACTCTCAGAGCCATACTCTCGTTGGGAAGTTTGTTCGTTTTGTATCTGGGTATCTTGTGTTCTTATCTGGGTAACTAACGCTGATTCGGGGTTATTTTCTTTATCCATCTGGGTATCTTGTGTTCTTATCTGGGTAACTAAACTATTTTCCGGCTCAGATTCAAGATAGTTTTCAGGAATGGTATAATAGGTTGCAGAACCGTGAGAATGCTGATTCAATATCCCCATACTGCGGAGTCTGGTGAGAAGAGAGCTTGATTTTGCCGTATCATATGAGGTGAGATTTCTACAATTCTCATTAGAAACAGATCCGTATTGTTTTGCATAAACCAGAATCCTCGCCTCATCTCCTGACAAACCAAAATCATGAAATTGATTTAACCATCTTAGAGCGGTCTCATCCATCAATTGATGAAGGGAGAGCGTGACAACAAATGTATTTTCGGTTTTTGATGAATCAAACATAGGTGGAGGGAGTTGGGCTTCAACCATTTTTCTCTGTACTTTGGCAATGCCTGACCCTTTATTTTCTGCATACTCCGTTTCATTTAAAACACTGGCAATGGTCTGATTTCTTGCGGTTGAGCCGGGCGTTCCGATTTTATCAAGAGGTTTCAATGAATATCCCGGATTATGGAACTCGATTCGATCGGTAAATCTGATTACGAGTGTCGGACTTGGCGTCTGATAATCACGATGCATTACGGCATTAACTAAGATTTCCCGAATAACATCGTAGGGAATGACGGGCTTCTCCTCTCTTGTAAGACGGCCTGGCGGAAAGGAGAGTTCCCTCTCTATATCATCCATTATTGCAGCTTCTGCTTTTGGAAGTAAAGTAAGCAGTGATTCCCGGAGCTCGATGGAGTAATAGGAGCTTTCATCCCGGCTGCCTCCCCATTCACGTCCCTTAACGCGAACATAATCAAACCGCATCATGGAAAAGTATCGTCGTAAAACGGCATCGGTTCCAAATAATAGTAATCCGGCAATGGTAGGTTTGGGAATTCCGTCAATGATGTCAACACAGTGTAATGCATTAAGTAAGTCTTCGTCAGAGTAATCCAGCTCAGATGCGTGAGGTGTTTTCTTTTTTCGGAGTTTTCTGTATTCCTGAAGGGCTTTTGGATCTATATCTGAGAGAGATGTCTGCGGGAGAACGGTTTCGTCATAGGGTCGTGCATTTTTCTTTTGTAAAAAACGAACCAGTTCGCCTTCTGTGCATACTTGATCCGTAGAGCCGACCCTTATGTACGTTCCTTTATTCATGCCCTGTTTTCTCATATATATCGGTTTATCTCCTGGTTCTGATTCTGGAATATAGACTCCGATAACTGTTTTATCCTGCAAAATTCCTACTTGTATTTCCGGACGGATGATGACGTTGAACTTTGAGATGCACTGTGTAACGATTTCATTCTGAATTTGGTCGGGATTTTTGACGCCGGCAATCACATATCCACTCGGTGAAGTCTTATCTTCTTCAACACCGATGAGGATATAACCTCCATTGAGACCGTCAGTATTTGCATAGGCACATATGGTTTGCATGACTGGATTGCCAATTTCATTTCCGGGTTTTGCTTCCAGCCGTGAATGTTCATCAGTTTGTATTAATTCAGTCCATAATTGTGAAATATCCATGAATTTCATCCTCACAGAGAATTTCCCAGCAGTTCATAGTTGCTAATCCCCTGAATACGTTCGTGATTGATATTTTGTTGCAGGATGGTAATGAGTGTTTGCCCGTGAAAAAAGAATGGTCTATGGACTCAGATTCTGGAAGATGATGCCGAGAAGGGGGATGAGGGCGTATTTTGTGGAGACGGAAGATCATGTGCATAAGGAGAAAAAGTGAGGGGTGGGGGGCTATTTTCCATTCTCCTGTAACTCTTTTATTTTCTGAATGAGCTGTTGTTTGAGATCTTCATTGTCGTTCCAGAAGATGGTATTTCTCTGGGCGATGTCGAAATGAAGAGGGGCAGGATCTTTATCATACCACAATTTATTGCATGTCTGGATAACGGGGATGTCAAGCCCGTCAGCGTAGCCGGTTTCGTAATATACGCCGGGGTTTCTGTAGGTTAAGTCCGAGATGACGAATCGTGCATTCTGGATTCCTTCTTTTATCATCAGCGGAATCCATTCGTTACCGGCTTTTTCATTGACCGTGAATGCTTCCATGCCGCCGCATTCGAGGAAGGCGGGTTTGATGGCATTTTTTAGTGCCGAGTCGAGGTCGGGACAGTCAAATTTCATCGCAACAAAGACGTTTTTATTGGTGATGTTGAGTTTACGAATATTTCTCTCAAGGTGTTTTCTGAGTTTTGGATCTATGCGGACGACTGAGAGATTTGTACCGGTGAAATCGGTTTTATCATCTATGGTGTTGTCGGAAAACAGGGTCTTCCCATTTACGACGGCTAAGGTGAATTGTGTTCCCTCGATATGAGAATTGGTGAAATCAGCACCTTCCAAATGAGTATTACTTAAATTTGCTCCTTGAAGATGGGCACTCGAGAAGTCTGCATCACTCAGATTTGCGCCACTGAAATCTAACCCCATGAGCCCTGCAAACATGAAATTTGCTTGCTCAAGGCATGTATGAGAAAAATCCACACCCTCCAAGTTTGTAAATAAAAAACAAGCCGATTTTATAGTTGCCCATGAAAAATCCGCACCCTCCATATCTGTTTGAAAGAAATGTGGGTTGTACAGGTTTGCCATATGAAAATCTGCACCATGCAAATTGGCATCACCAAAATATGTATTATTTCCATTCGCTTCACGAAATACAGCGTAATTCATGCGTGCCTTGGCGAATATGGCGTTATCCAAACTCGTTTCGCCAAATAAGGTACAAATAAGATTTGCATCAGTGAAATCTGCATGTTCAAGATTTACTGACCAGAAATTTGCTCCACAAAGACATGCATGAGAAAAGTCTGCTCCACCACCTATTGCCGGTATAAAATCTCTCCCGGTGAAATTAGGATATACAAAAAATGAATTAACGTTATGGTGATACGTATTTATCATGAAGGAAATCCTCTCCGGATCATATTCCTTATTCGGAAAGATCCTCTTCCACTCTGATCTCAGATATTCCTCATACACGCAATTCCATTCATCGATTCTATGATTTTTAGCACACTCGATCAGATATTCAAAACTCAGCTTATCATACAGCTCCTTATTCCACCCTTCCGGTCTCTTCACCATAATATGTGATAGAATAGTCCCTCCCTCGTGATTAATAATACCTCAAAAATCCCAGGGTGCACATTTTTTTCAAAACCCTGGGAAAATTATCTAAACACTAAATATTAGCCTAATTACTACAAAATACAGAGTTTCGGGAAAAATGTGCACCCTCACCAAAAACCCACAAAATAAGTCTATTTTTCAAAAAAGAGCCCAAAATAAACCAGAATCAGGGTGCACGTAGATTTCTGCAACCTGCTCCCAAAACACAAACAAAAACAGGGGTGCAGGTCCAACCTGCACCCTACTTCTTCAGAACACAGCTGAAATACCGTGTTCCATGAATCATCTTTTCCTCATACCCATACACCCTCATCCCCTTGAAGAGCGCCCTCTTCTCCTTCTCCGACAGCCACTGGCAGAAATTCACCTGCGAATACTCATCATATCCCGGCATCTGGATCTTCGCGAGACCCACCGGAATATCATGGCGGGCACACCACGAAATATACGCCTCCGAGATTTCATCGCCCTTATTCTGGCGGGGTGAGCCGAAGGCTCGCCTTCAGCCGAGCAAACTGAAAGTTTGCGACCAAGGCTTTGCCTTGCGGGGATACGGTCATCAAAAAAGAATCCATTACACGAAACCGAAGTACACCCAAATATCCATAACGGGAATTCAAGTTCACTCAAAGGCTTCGCCCCGCCCCGCAGTCGCAAGTCTATCGACTTGGTCGCAAACTTTCAGTTTGCTCCGCTGAGGTCGTCGACTTCGTCGCCAACCCGCCTCCGCTAAGACCAATCCTATGGACCGGTCCGCCCACGCGCAAACCTTCGGTTTGCTTGGCTAAGGGCGAGCCTGTTGGCTCGCCCCGCCACAAAAAAACTAATACCTCATAAAAGAAACATACCCCACACAGCACAGCTGAAAATTTACATCAACCCCATCATGTCCTCCCCAAAAACCCGCAAACCAAAAGTCTGCTCACCGCCGCGAAACTCATCCCCGGATGACCAGCACCAGGACCAGGACAGCAGAATCGAATACCTCGACCGAAAACTCTCTGAACTCGGCATCCGAATCAAAGACGCCGACACTAGAAAAGTCACCGGTGAAGTCTTTGATGAAGTCACTCTTTTAGCCTTGTACAAACTCGTCAAGAAAAACGTCATCACATCTGTCGGCGGCTCCATCTCCACCGGAAAGGAAGCAAGCGTCTTTCTCGCCGGAAAACTGGACGACTCCGGAAACGAAATCTCTGCCGCCATCAAAATCTACCGGCTACGCACCGGAAACTTCACCACAATGAGTGAATACATCATCGGTGACCCCCGGTTCTCCGGAATCCGCCGGACCCACAAAGACATCATCTTTGCCTGGACCCAGAAAGAATTCAGCAACCTATCACGTACCCGTGAAGCCGGGATTCCCTGCCCCACCCCCTATGCATTCGACAGAAACATCCTCGTCATGCAGTTTCTGGGCGAAGGAAACATCGCCTACCCGCAGATGCGGCAGCGTCTCCCGGGAACCCCTGCCGAAGCCTACGAAGAAACCATCGGATTAATCCGGGATCTGTATCAGAAAGCACACCTGATTCACGGCGACTTATCAGAATACAACATCCTCACCGGACCCGACGGGCTCATCTTAATCGACATGGCCCAGGCAGTCATCCCCGAACACCCGAGAGCCTACAACTTCCTCTTCCGGGACATCAAAAACATCAACAGATTTTTTGCAAACAAATGTAAAACCACCGACGAACACGAACTTTTCCGTGACATCGTCGGAGAAGAATTTTTCGAGATATAAATCATGACACAGGAAATAAAAATCCCAAACGACAGAATCGGCGCAATTATCGGAAAAAGCGGAGAGACCAGAAAATTCCTGGAAAAAATCCTCAACGTTACACTTGAAATCGACAGCCAGACCGGACTTATCGAAGTCATAAACAAAGAGGACGCTCTCGCGGAAATCCGCTCAATGGAAGTCATCAAAGCAATCGGACGCGGATTCTCACCAGAACGTGCAAAGAAACTGCTCGAAGACGATGACATGGTCCTGACCCTCATCGACCTCGCCGACATCGCGGACACTCCCCAGAAACTTGCAAGAATCAGAGGAAGAATCATCGGACGTGACGGAAAAGCCCGTGAACAGATCGAAAACATGACCGGAACCGTCATTTCCGTGTACGGGAAAACCGTAGGCATCATCGGCATGCCGGACCAGTCAAACGACGCGCACACAGCAGTCACAATGCTCGTCAATGGTTCAGATCATAATAGTGTCTTTAATTTCCTGGAACGGAAAAAGAAGGAAGCAAAAATGGACATGCTGAACTATTACTACTGAGAGAGCTATAAAGTGAAAATCATTATATACAATGAGTGATTCCGGAGAGTTCCACTGGAAACAAAGGGGTCCAAATAAATTCAGACGTGTTTCATGAAAATAGCCGATCTGCCGCTTCCAAATCATCTGCGCGACGCATATCTAAAAGCCGGGATTGAGGAACTCTACCCCCCCCAGGCTGAATGCATACATGCCGGATTATTTGACCGGAAAAATATTTTAGCCGCCATTCCGACAGCTTCCGGAAAAACTCTCATCGCCGAAATGGCAATGCAGAGAGAAATTGCCGATGGAGGAAAATGCCTGTACGTAGTCCCGCTAAAAGCCCTCGCTTCGGAAAAATATGAAGACTTCAGCGGAAAATCTGTCAAAGTCGGCATCGCGACCGGCGACCCTGACCAGCGCGACGAATATCTCGGCCGTTACGACATCATTGTCGCGACTTCCGAGAAGACGGATTCACTTCTCCGGAACAAAGCCGGGTGGCTGAAAGAGATTTCTCTCCTCGTAGTCGACGAGATTCATCTGATAGGAGACGAAACCCGGGGAGCTACCCTCGAGATGGTGATAGCCCAGCTCAGGTATCTGAACCCAACCATGCAGATTATCGGTCTGTCCGCCACAATGGGAAATCCGGAGAGTCTCGCAAAATGGCTGGACGCACACCTGATTACCAGCGAATGGCGGCCGGTTGATTTACGCGAGGGCGTCTATTTTGACGGAGCGATTCATTTTCATGGAACGGAACGGGTGCTTTTAACCCCGAAAAAAGACGATGACCTGAATCTTCTTCTCGATACAATAGGTGAAGGCGGGCAGTGCCTGGTCTTTGTCTCTTCACGGCGTTCTGCCGAAGCATATGCAAAACGGGCTGCCGCAGTCCTGAAAAAATCCTCACCGGCACTGGATGAACTCTCGAACAGAATTGCGAGGGCAGATACGACAGCATCCGGAAAAACACTTGCCGCAGCCGTGAAATCCGGAGCCGCATTCCATCACGCAGGCCTGCCCTCGGAGGCAAGAAAGGCAGTCGAGGATGGATTTCGAAAAGGCGATATTCTCGTGATTTCAGCGACGCCGACCCTCGCTGCAGGACTGAATCTGCCCGCACGCCGGGTCATCATCCGGGATTATCAGAGATATGAGCGGGGGTCCGGGATGAACCCGATTCCGGTCCTCGAATACCACCAGATGGCAGGCAGAGCAGGAAGACCGAGACTCGACCCATATGGAGAGGCTGTCCTGATTGCGAAGGAAAAGCAGGACGTGGACCGGCTCTTCGAGGAGTTCATCGACGCACCGGCAGAAGACATCTCCTCCCAGTGCCAGAGAGAGAACGAACTCAGGAGTCATCTTCTCGCACTCATCACTTCGGGTTTTGCCGAAACCCGTGACGAAGTGAGAGGATTCATGGAGAAATCCTTCTACGCGAGCCAGAAATCCGTTCACCGCCGTCTCGATAAAAACGTTGAGCGGGCTCTTGCGTATCTGGAAGAGTCCGGGATGATCGAGTTCGAGGGCGAGGGGGTCCATGGGACCCGGTTCGGCGCACTTTCCTCCAGACTGTATCTGGACCCCGAATCCGCCATGATGATAAAAGACGGACTGAAAGGCTGTTCAGACTTCACGGCATTCGGGATGCTGCACCTTCTCTGCATGACGCCGGATATGTTCCGGTTCTATCTCAAAGCCTCGGACGAGACATTCATTGATAAAATCCTCACCGACAGAGGAAGCGAACTCATGATGGAAGACATCTCCGAAGAGTTTTTTGCGGCAATCAAGACCGCTCTTGTCGCCGAGGAGTGGACGGATGAGATTGGTGAGGATTCCATCTGTGAACGGTTCGGGGTGGGAGCCGGGGATATTCACGCAGTCGTGGAAAACCTCAAATGGCTCATGCATGCGGCGGCAAGAATCTGCCATGAGTTCACGCCCTCATTCGATGTGAAGATGCAGGATCTGGAGCTCCGGGTAACCCACGGAGTGAAAGAAGAGCTCATCCCGCTGATTTCCCTCAAAGGTATCGGCAGGGTCAGGGCACGCAGACTCTTTAACAGAGGAATCACCAGTCCGAAAGATATCCTCGCCGCAGACGAAAATGACCTGGTTGCGATTCTCGGCGCCGTGACGGCGAAGAATGTTCAAAAAGAGGCGGGACGAAAATCCGGCAGGAAAAGTCAGCCGGAGATTGAAGAAAAAGAGATTACGGTCGAACCTGCGGAGAAAAAACCGCAGGCGACCCTGTTTGATTTTGGAGAATAAGTATGACGATGGATATTTTTTCCGGAACTCTTGAGGTGGAGGAGGTTGCCCGCACGCTCAAAAGTGTGAATGCTATTGGAAAAGAAACGAAATCGACGATCGTTCTGCTGGATGCAGCGAAAATCGCCGGGAGGGAGCATATCGAATCCGCGGTTCTGCATGCAAAGAGGTCGTTTGCCGAGGGAAAAAACATCGCCCGCACGCTTTCGATGGAGATTCTGGTTTATGCCTCGGGGCAAAGACAGTGTGCTCTCGCACCGCGTTTTGGTCTGCATGAAGGACATAATCAGGTCTATGTTCTGATTCTTGACGGCGATGTGGCATCCGCAAAAGACAGAATCCAGAAAATCGTGGAGATATCCGCTGAAATTCGTGCAGATACAAAAGTACTCATGCAGGAATTCGATATTTCCGAAGAGGAGCTTTCGATTGTCGGAATGAGCCGGATTGGTGAACTGGTCCAGGAAAGGGTTGCGATGCTCGATGCATGGAGATAAAAATACCTTAACGCAAACGATTAAAAATTATCAGGATATACTGTCATATAATTTATGAAATACCTGAATACCATACTATTTTCCTTAATCATTATTCTTCTGGTAGTTACGGTATTCCAAAGTACGGGTCTTCCTTATCATGATACCTATCCTGAAATTCTGGTGGATTCATCGGATACCACGACCACCATTGCGGCAATAGAATTCCCTTTCAAAGATGATATTGTACAAGGAGAGGTTACGCTTTTTCTGGCTCCCTATAACGGCACAAAGCATGAGGATGCAAATAAAGCCCGTCTCTTTGGGAATTTCGATGAAGACGGGTGGAAAGAGAAGTATTATCTTGCAATCACCGAGGACCCTGCCCAGGATCAGATGTATTTTGCCCTCCTCGGATTTTTCGATGAGTATGCGGCAGAACATAATCTCACACGTGATGAGTATGCCGAGCTGCTGACCGCGTATGTTCAGGATATTCCCTACAAAACAACCGGTATGACCGCGAAATTCCCCATTGAGACGGTGGTTGAAGACTGGGGAGACTGTGATGATAAAAGTGTTCTTCTCGCAGGTCTTCTCTCTAAAAAAGGGTATGATGCCGGATTGATGTACTTTCCGGAGGATAATCATATGACGGCAGCCATCAAAGGAGGGGAGGAGACGGGGTACGGGAACACCGGCTATACTATTATCGAAACGACCAGATACGCATACATCGGGGAAGAACCGGCCCTGATTCTGAATCAGACGCCTGGGAAGTTTATTTTTTATACGGTCGGCGAGGGAACCATTTCCTACACGGCATCATATCAGGTCGGGACGATTCTGGATAGACGGGAACAGGCATATGCTGAGGTCGAGGCATTATATGATGAGATGAGTGCTCTTTCACTGGAGATAGAGAACCAGGAGATTTCGCTTAAACAATCATGGAGCATGCCCGGGTATCTGGAGTATAAGGAGAATCTTGCAGCATATAACACAGGTGTTGCGGCAAGAAATGAATATATTGAGCTCATAACAACGATAAATTCCGGGTCTTACAACAGGGAGGAGATTTATCAGACGGTCATTTCCATGAGGTAGTTCTGCCTTGTCCGGAGATTCACTGCACCGTAATAGAAACAGTTAATTCGGAATAAATTGCATTCCCTTGTACTTGATATGAATATTCCAAATAAAATAGTAATTTTCCTGATAATTTTCTTTGTGCTAACTTCTTGTATCCTGATTTCATGTGCTCTCACCTATAATACCTATCCGGAAATTCCGGTAAATGAGTCAGATACGTCAACGACCGTCGTTCACATTGAATTTCCCTTCATGGATGATGTGGTGACTGGCGATATTACGCTCGGGCTTGCTCCCTATTACGGCGCAAAAACCGAGGGGGCAAAAGCAGCACCGCTGTTTTCCTGTTCCCCGGATAGATATTACTCCGCATTCGCCTATGACCCGGCACAGGACGGGATGTATGAAAATCTTTTCAGAGTCTTCGATTCATATGCAAAAAGCCATGCCCTGACGAGCGATGAGTATATCGAACTCCTGACAACCTATGTCCAGAACATTCCCTACAAAACGTCCGGGACAGAGATCAGATTTCCCATCGAGACGGTGATTGACGACTGGGGAGATTGTGATGACAAGAGTATTCTTCTCGCGGGTCTTCTCGACAAAAAGGGGTATGATGCCGGTGTTTTTGTTTTCAGGAACGACAATCATATGGCAGCCGGTGTCAAAGGGGGCTGTCAAACCGATTACAGGGATAGCGGATACAGTATTATTGAAACGACACGATATGCCTATGTCGGGGAGGTCCCCGGACTGCTGCACGAATCATCCGATTACGGGGATTACTCGTTTTATCGAATCGGCAATGGAACGGATTTATACACGGCATCCTGGCAGGTCAGCACGATTCTGAATGTCCGGGACACGGCATATGCTGCCCTGGAACTTCTGTATCTGGGACTGAACAATCTCGGAACGATAATCGAGACCGAGAAGGAGATGCTCGCAACCCCGGAGTATGCTTCGAATACGACGCTTCGCTCCGAGTATGACCTTAATCTCTATGAGTATAATAAGGGGGTTGAAGAGAGTAAGAACATCCGGGAGACGCTTCATATGATTAATTCTGAACCCTATAACAGGGAAAAAGTGTATCAGACGATTGTGTCCCTGAAGTAGATTCCAGACCGGTCGTCCGGATTTTTGAGGAGAAAGGGATTGAGAGGGTCTAACAGAATGTTAAAGAGAAACGATTAATGCAAAATAGGGTCTAGTTCCATAGAACAGATGAAAATACTGAATAAAATACTATTTTCCATACTTATCTTCAGTATGATTACTTCATCAGCTGTGAGTTTGACGGGTGTTCAAAATATCAGTCCGGCAATCACGGCGGACACGTCCGACACCTCGACGAGGATTGTTCAAATAGATTTCCCGTTCAGGGGGGTGGAGGTCGAGGGGGAGGTCACCCTTCGTCTTGCTCCCTATTACGGTGCAAAAAAAGAGGGAGCCAAATCGACTCCGCTCTTTGGGTACTCGGCAGAGGAGTATTATTCTGCAATCGCGAATGAGCCGGCTCAGGATGAGATGTATGATAAACTTCTCGGGTTTTTTCATGCCTATGCAGAAAGTCATGCTCTGACGAGTGATGAGTACGCCGAACTGCTGACCGCCTATGTTCAGAATATTCCCTATAATACGGTTGGTGCCGAGGTAAATTTCCCAATCGAGACCGTAATCGAGAATAGGGGGGACTGCGATGATAAAAGTGTTCTTCTCGCAGGTCTCCTTGCAAAATCCGGATATGCGGCAGGAGTCGTGTATTTTCCTGAGGAGAATCATATGACGGCCGCGATTAAAAAGGAAAATGAAGATGGATGTGTAATCAGCGAGTACATTGTAATCGAGACAACGAGATCTGCATACATCGGTGAGTGTCCTGCTCTTATTAGAAACCGAAACCGGACACGCATCAGAGAAGAGTCGATATTTCTTGTGGGAGAGGGGACGACCGCTTATACGGTCTCCTGGCAGGTTGATACGATTCTGGAGCAGAGGGAGGAGATTATTCTTACCATCGATTCGCTGGGCCAGGAGATGAGAACGCTGAAAAATGAAATAGCAGGTCAGGAAACGCTGCTCAGCCAGTCATATGATCAGGAGGTGTACGAACAATATGAAAAAAACGTCACCACCTATAATGAGTGCGTGGCAACCTGCTATTCGTATATAGACACACTGGATAAGATTAATACCGGTTCCTCCAGCCGGGAGGATGTTTATGGGATGCTTAATTCCATTAGGTAATCATCCATGACATATCCTTCTCCGATATCAGTGACGATATCACGGGCACGGATGAATCCGAGGTGCTCATAGGCAGCTATGGATGAGTGGTTTCCTTTGTTTACGGTCAGCCATATTTTGTGCAGTCCTTCTTTTTTACAGATTTCTTTGATGAAGGAGATCGTCCCGGCGGCGATGTGTCTGCCGCGATAGGGTTTTGCTATATAGAATTTGGAGAGGAAGAGAGATTTTTCCATCGGCTCGGAGAGGATGGAGATGTATCCTGCGGACTGGTTATCGAACATGATGAGATAATACCGGTATCCCTGCTGAATCTGATTGATGATGGGCGTTACTGACTGGAATTTATCGATCATGTATTTGGTCTGGGCGGAGCCGATCAGAGGGGTGTAATGCTCTGTCCAGATGATTTCTGCAGTGTCCGCGATTTCCCGGATTTGTGCGGGTGTTTTGACTGGAATGAATGTAACGGGCATTTTTCTGATTACTGATTACTGATTACTGATTGGCATGGGTGAGAATGTGAATGATTTCTGGAACGATGATATCGTCAACAGCGAGCTGGACGGCTTTGGGTGATCCCGGAATGCAGAAGATAGCTCTGCCTTTCGTGATTCCTGCAGCAGCGCGTGAAAGAATTACGGAGTTTCCTACCTGAGCATAACTTTTCTGACGGAAAAGTTCTCCGAATCCATCCATGGTTTTCGTGAAGAGCGGGGATACTGCTTCGATTGTGTAGTCATCATGGGTAAGACCGGTTCCTCCGCTTACAATAATACAGTTTGCGAGGTCAAGAGCTTCCATAACCGATGTTCTGATTTCGCTTATGTCGTCTTTGACAATTTTCTGTGAGACAATGGGAATATTGGATTTTTCAAAGGATTCCCTGATGATATTCCCGGAAAGATCTGTTTTTTCTGTTCGGGTGGTTGAGACGATGATGATAGCGGTTTTAACAGAGATGTTTTCCCGGTGTTCTCTTGACATGAATGAGATGTATGTGTTCAAACATATTAGATTATTCTGGTTCCCGGAGGATGATTGCTGATGAACAAAAATGAAGAATATCCCAATTTTTCAAATTTTATTTTCAAATGACCCCCACCCCTTTATTTCCACTGGAACTTTTATTTTTGTAACACTAAAAAAAAAGATTTTTTTATTTTCCTATTTTTGTAATCATAATTACTACGACTTCTATATATATAAATATTTTCTTTTATTAAATTAAAAAAATAAAAAATGAAAAATAAAAAATAAAAAAAAGAAAAAGAAAAGTTGAGGAGAAAAAATTCAGAGTTGAGGATTTTAAAAAAAAGTTAAAGAGATTTGAATTGACGTTGAAGAAAAGTAAATTAAAACGAGCGATAAAAAATAAAAGTTAAAGATAATTGAATTAACGTTGAAGAAAAGCTGAAGAAAAATAATTCAGAGTTGAAGAGTTAAAAAATAATAGTTCCAGTGGAAATGAAGGGGTGGGGGTGTATGTGCTCATATTTTGAAGCCGGATTAAATATCTGGCATGCAAACAGCTGGTTGTTAAATTATTTCCAGTGGAAACCATCCGTTACTGTCTTCCTGTGATCCCTCCCCCTCCACTCGCAGTAGTGGTACATTATTAGGAAAAAGAGCACAATGATTTATAAGAAAATGAATATGTCAGATGGTGAACCCTACAAATCCACGGGGCTCTTTAAAAAATATCTCAGTCCCAATAAAATTTTCCAGAATCGTGAAGTTCTGAGACATAATTACAGCCCGAAAGAACTCCCTCACCGAATAGGTCAGATTAATTCGATTGCAGAAATTTTAGCTCCGGCACTCCAGGGAGCTACCCCATCCAACATTCTCATCTATGGAAAAACCGGAACCGGAAAAACCGCTACGGTCAAATTCGTCGGGACCGAGCTTGAAAATGAAAGCTCGGAGTTCTCTCCCTGCAGGCTGGTCCATTTGAACTGTGAAACCATCGACACGCAGTACCGGGTTCTTGCACAGATTGCAAATCAGGTCAGCGGTCATGATCTTAAAGCAAGCGACAGGATAAAAAACACCATTCCTGCCACCGGATGGCATACCGATCAGGTGTACTCGGAACTCAAAAACGTTCTTGAGCATGCAGGCGGTCTCCAGATTATCGTCCTTGACGAAATCGACAAGCTCGTCAAAAAAAGCGGTGATGACACCCTCTATAATCTGACACGTATTAACAGTGATCTCTTTACGTCCCGTGTCTGTATTATCGGAATCTCCAATGACCTGACCTTCAAAGACTTCCTCGATCCCCGTGTTCTCTCCTCTCTCTCGGAAGAGGAACTCGTCTTCCCCCCCTATAACGCTGATCAGCTTCGTGATATTCTCCGCCAGCGTGCCGAAATGGCATTCTATGAAGGCGTTGTTTCCGATGAAGTAATCGGACTTTGTGCGGCAAGAGCTGCCCAGGAACATGGCGATGCACGCAGGGCACTTGACCTTCTCCGTGTTTCCGGAGAACTTGCCGAGCGTGAAGGAGCAGATAAGGTCATGGTAAAGCATGTGAACAGTGCCCAGGAAAATATCGAAACCGACACAATGAGCGAATGTGTCAAAACCCTTCCTGCCCAGAGTAAAATCGTTCTCTGTTCCATGCTTCTGATGGCAGCCTCCGGCCAGAAAGTATTCACGAGCGGCTCTGTAATCAATGTGTACCGGGAAGTTGCCCGTGAACTCGACACTGAGGCATTAAGTCATCGTCGTGTTTCTGATTTAATTAACGAACTCGATATGCTCGGAATCGTAACAACCCGGGTAGTTTCTCATGGCCGTCATGGCCGGACGACGGAAATTTATTTTAAGAGTCCGACTAATGACATACGTGAAGTAATCATGAATGATCCAAGATTCCAGGAGTGCAGTATTCTGCACCCTCTTGTGAAAAATCATGAAAAAGGTGATTAGAGATGGATGACAAAGACACTATTATTCTGAGGGAACTCCGGAAGAACAGCAGAATCCCGGACCGGGAACTTGCTGTGATGCTGGAAGTATCCGAAAGCGATGTGACAAAAAGAATCGCCACCCTCTGTCAGGCAGGGATTCTTCGCCGGTGTACGGCAGTCATCGATTACACCGCAATCGGTGTGGATGAAGTATCCGTCATTCTCTCCCTCAAAGTCACCCCGGAGAAAGGTCTGGGTTATGATGGTATCGCGGAAAAACTTACCCGCTTCCCTCAGGTCGAGAGTATCAAGCTTCTCACAGGAAGTTATGATTTCCAGGTTATCATTACCGGTCAGTCAATGGCAGAAGTATCCAGATTTGTTGCGGAACAGATCGCATCAATCGATGGAATCAGAGAAACCATGACCCAGATTGTCATGCGGACCTACAAGGAGCAGGGTGTGGATATGGCCCGGCCCGGAAGTCGCGACAGACAATTGATTTCGTTCTGAGACGGGTTATCATGCGAGATTTTGTATCAAAAATAGCTGCCGAAATTCCACCCTCGGGTATCAGAAGGTTCTTTGACCTCGTTCTCACGATGGATAATGATCAGGTTATCAGTCTTGGGGTCGGCGAACCGGATTTCGATACTCCCTGGAACGTTTCCAAGGCTGCTATTACGTCTATTGAAAAAGGCATGACGATGTATACCTCGAACCGCGGTCTGCCTGACCTCTGTTCGGTTCTGTCAAAGGATCTGGAAAAAAGGTATCATACAAAGTATTCACCGACTGATGAAATCATTGTTACGACCGGCGTTTCAGAGGCTTTTGATGTAGCGGTGAGAGCGGTGGTTAATCCGGGCGATGAAGTCATCGTGGTTGATCCGTGTTTTGTTTCATACCAGCCGGAAGTGCTGATGGCGGGAGGACGAGCTGTCTCCCTGCCGTGCGAGGCAAAAGACCAGTTCAAAGTCACACCTGATGCGCTGATGGAAAAAATCACGCCGGCGACAAAGACTCTGATTATTAATTTCCCCAATAATCCGACCGGGGGCGTGATGGAAAAAGCTGATCTGAAGGCAATTTCCGATATTATCATTGACCATGATCTCCTGTTGATTTCGGATGAGGTTTATTCGGAACTCACCTATGACGGTTCCCATGTTTCAGCTGCGTCCATCGACGGACTCTGGGACCGGACCATTACCCTGAATGGTTTCTCGAAGGCATATGCGATGACGGGCTGGCGGCTCGGGTATCTTTGTGCGCCAAAGAACATCTGTGATGCTGCACTCAAAATTCATCAGTATGTCATGATGTCTGCGCCGACCGCATCTCAGTATGCCGCAATTGAAGCGCTCAAAAACGCTGAGGAGGCAAAGAATGAGATGGTTGCCGAGTACAGAATCCGGAGAAATCTGTTCGTCAAAGGTCTGAATGATATCGGTCTTCCCTGCCATCTCCCGAAAGGCGCATTCTATGCGTTTCCGTCGATTGAGGGGACCGGTCTTTCCGATGAAGAGTTTGCGGAACGCCTCTTAAAGGAGCAGCAGGTCGCTGTCGTTCCGGGAAGTGCATTTGGTAAAACAGGTGTCGGGCATATCCGTACCTGCTATGCAGTGGATCGTACAAAACTTACGGAAGCGGTGCGCAGAATCGGCGTATTTGTCGACTCGCTCAAGTGAAATTTAACAACCCCTTCCTTTCGAGTGGAAAGTTAATTTAACCAGAACTATTTTTTTATGGATAAGAGAGAGATTGTCACCCGGTTTGCCGATGCTGGATTTCTGGTTAGTCCCCAGGTAGTGAATTACATCAGTGAAAGCGGAGCGTCCGGCGTTATCGAGGGGATTATCGCAGCTCTTCCCGAGGGAATTTCTGTTGTTACGCCAAAGGAAGTGTCCGCGATGACGCCTCTCCGGACTGACAAACTCAATGTGGGTGTCAGCAGAACGCCGGAAATTCTCCTCGGGCGAGAGGGAAGTTCGATTCCTCTAGCCGATCCTGAATCATCTTACGCTATGTTTCGCGACCGGTACGATACGCTTGCCGCAATGATGCGGGGACGGGTCAATCCGGTTCCACTTGAAGCGCTGGTTAAAACCGGAAACCGGTTTATGGACCAGGAGATTGGTCTCATCGGGATGGTGTCTTCGATTTCTACCAGTGCAAAGGGTCACCGGATTGTCGAGGTCGAGGATCCGACCGGTTCAATCAAGGTGCTTTTCAACAAAAACCGGGACGGGTTTGCTGAAGCCGAATCGATTATACCTGACGAGGTGATAGGTGTCAAAGGTCAGCTCGCCCGCGATAGTATGGGTAAAACCCAGATGGTTTTCTCCGACACGCTTTTCCGTCCGGAGATTCCTATGACCCATACGTTTTCCCCGTCAAAAGAATCGGGTAAAGCTGTTTTCATCTCAGATATCCATGTCGGCAGTAATACGTTTCTGCCCGATGCATGGGACAGATTTTCCACATGGATCGGGGGACGCGAGGATATAGGATACCTGATGATTGCCGGGGATGTGGTGGATGGGATTGGTATTTACCCGGATCAGGACAAGGAGCTGGAAATCAAAACCATATATGACCAGTATGACCGTGTCGGAGAACTGATGGCGGCTCTGCCGGACCGGCTGAAAATTGTCATCTCTCCCGGAAACCACGACGCGGTGAGGGGTGCCGAACCACAGCCGGCTCTTCCGGAAGAGTTCCGGGGGGCGTTCCCTTCGAATGTCACCTTCGTGGAAAACCCGGCAGTCGTGAACATTCAGTCGGTAAATGTCCTTATGTATCATGGACGAAGTATTGACGATCTCATCAAATTCATTCCGAATGCATCCTATGAACATCCCGGCGCGATTATGGAAGCGATGCTCAAGCGCCGGCACCTCGGTCCGATTTATGGTCAGAGAACACCTCTTCTTTCGACGGAAAAAGACGCGCTTGTCATTCGGGAAGTGCCTGACATCATCCAGACCGGGCACATTCATATCAGTGATATCATTACCTATCGGGGTGTCCTCGGCATAAATGCCGGAACCTGGCAGTCTCAGACTTCATTCCAGAAACAGATGAACATAACCCCAACGCCGGCAGAGGCGGTTGTCGTGGATTTGTCCACTCTTGCCTACGAAAAATATACCTTCCTTACCTGATTTCCCCATACCCCTCTCTTCCTATTAAGACATTAGTATTATTACCCACCTTCATCCTATAATATAGGGAGAAACCGTCCCCTATTTCATGGAGGTTTTCGATTCATATGGATTTAATCTATCTCGCTCCTATATGTGCCGTTTTAGGCCTTCTCTTTGCTCTCTACTCTTTCTCCAAAGTTATGAAAGAGCAGCCGGGCGACGAGAAGATGCAGAAAATCGCTGCAGCCATTCACCTTGGCGCAATGGTTTTCCTGCGTCGTCAGTATAGTGCAATCGGAGCTTTTGTTATCGTAATGGCAATCATTCTCGCCGTCCTTATTTCCCCCTGGGCTGCCCTGTGTTATATCATTGGTGCAGTACTCTCGGTATGTGCAGGATTTATCGGAATGCAGAGCGCAACAAGAGCAAACGTACGAACAACCAATGCAGCAAAACGCGGTATTGGACAGGCTGTCAAAGTTTCTTTTGCAAGCGGTTCAGTCATGGGTATGTCCGTAGTCGGACTTGGTCTCCTTGGTCTGTCCCTTGTGTTCATTGCCCTCGTTATGATTAACGGCGGATTTGAAAGTGTCGGCGGCATTAACACTGTTGTTTCAATAATTGCTTCATTTGGTTTTGGTGCATCTTCAGTTGCACTCTTCGCCCGTGTCGGCGGCGGTATCTTTACCAAAGCAGCTGATGTAGGCGCAGATCTTGTCGGCAAAGTTGAAGTCGGCATTCCCGAAGATGACCCGAGAAACCCGGCTGTCATTGCAGACAATGTTGGTGACAATGTTGGTGATGTTGCAGGAATGGGTGCTGATCTCTTTGAATCCTATGTTGGTTCAATCATCGCAGCCATGGCTCTTGGTGTTACTGGAGCAGTATTTGCATCCAAACTCTTCGGAGAAACCATCGCCCCGTTAAACCTTATTCTCCTCCCGCTGCTCATTGCAGCATTCGGTATTATATCCGCAATAATCGGGACTCTCTTCGTTCGCACGAAGAAGAACGAGAGCTCGGCAATTCACAAAGCATTCAATACCGGTCTTATTATCGCAATCATCGTTTCCGTTATTGCGACCTACTGTGTAACGAGCATTCTCTTATACGGTCAGATTGGCATGGGATTCATGTTTGAAGCCCAGCTTGGTATGGGTATCTGGTTTGCAACCATCGCAGGTCTTCTCGCAGGTTTCTTAATCGGTCTTATCTCGGAGTACTACACTTCGTTTGATTACAAACCGACCAAGGGCATTGCAAAATCCTGTCAGACTGGTTCAGCCACAACCGTAATCAGCGGATTTGCAAAAGGTATGGAGTCGACCGTATGGCCGGTTCTCATTATCGCCGCTGCAATCTTCATCTCCTACCAGTTCGCCGGTATTTACGGTATTGGTATTGCGGCAGTCGGTATGTTATCCACACTTGGTATTTCCCTCGCTGTCGATGCATACGGTCCGGTTGCAGATAATGCAGGCGGTATCGCAGAGATGACCCACCAGGAACCTGAAGTCCGTGAAATCACTGATACGCTTGATGCAGTCGGCAATACGACCGCAGCAATCGGTAAAGGATTTGCAATCGGTTCAGCCGCTCTTACTGGTCTCGCTCTCTTCTCCGCATATGCACTCGCAGT
Organism: Methanocorpusculaceae archaeon UBA425; assembly: GCA_002506085.1. Taxonomy (GTDB): domain Archaea; phylum Halobacteriota; class Methanomicrobia; order Methanomicrobiales; family Methanocorpusculaceae; genus Methanocorpusculum. The sequence goes on along the minus strand of DAWV01000026.1, from coordinate 36,172 downwards.
CGGTCTTGACTCAATTGATGTCATGAACACCACCGTGTTCATCGGTATTCTGATTGGAGGTATGCTTCCATTCCTCTTCTCTGCTCTGACGATGACCGCAGTCGGTGATGCAGCACAGCAGATTGTCGTTGAAGTCCGCCGCCAGTTCAAAGAGATCAAAGGTCTGATGGAAGGTACCGCAGAACCTGACTACGCTACTACTGTTGATATTGCAACAAAGGCAGCAATCAAAAAGATGATTGCACCAGGCCTTCTTGCAATCATCGCCCCGCTTGTCGTAGGATTCGTTCTCGGTCCGTTAGCTCTTGGCGGTCTCTTGGTCGGCTCCCTTGTTACGGGTTTCCTCCTTGCAATCACCATGGCAAATGCTGGTGGAGCATGGGATAACGCGAAGAAGTATATCGAAATGGGTAACTACGGTGGAAAAGGTTCTGACGCTCACAAAGCAGCAGTCGTTGGTGACACTGTCGGTGATCCGTTCAAGGATACTTCCGGACCTTCAATTAACATTCTGATTAAACTTATGTCACTGATTTCACTGGTATTCGTACCAATGCTTATCCTGATGTAAGCGTAAACCTCAGAAAAAATTATTTTTTTTAGTTTCACCCTGTCATCAGCTGATTTGTGTGAAAAGATTTGCTATTCAAAACGTGCCTGCGAGGCATTCATAGGTTTCCTGATAGTCGTCATAAACCATCCACCTGCCATCCCGGGTAAAAACATACCTGTACTGGATTCCGGCGTATCTTCCCGAGGTAATGCTTTGAAGAATCTCCGGGGCTCTATCCTTTTCATCAGAATGATGTACGACGGATGTTTCGGGAGATGAACTAAGTAATGACAGGGTTCCAAGAGCAATGAGATCCCGTATTTTTGCTTCGGTTCGATAACTACCCAATAGAGTCGCTCCGACTCCTTTTGGATAACCGTCAAAGTGGCAGTAGACTCCGCTGAATGTTCCATCCGTGTTTTCGATGAGAATGTATGACCGTGTGCTCATTTTTTTCACCAGGATCTTCACATTATGGAACTCCTGTCAGTATCGCCGGTCGGGACTTCCAATGTTCAGATACTGTCTATTTCGCTTTTCAGCGTTAAAAAAAGTTACTGAGGTTACTCGTGAATCATCACGAGCATCATTTTAAACTGGGATACAGGGTGCACGGCATGCGGGATATTTGCCGGCATTATCAGCATATCCCCCTCTTTTACGTGATGGGGAACCCCGCCGATCGGGATATCTGCTTCGCCTTCGAGAGCGATTACCAGAGCATCAAAGGGAGCTGAATGTTCGGAAAGTCCCTCACCTTTCGCAAAAGCAAATACCGTAACCGTACCGGCTTTTTTATTGATGACCATACGGGAAACGATTGAACCAGCCTGATAATCGGTGAGACTCTTCAGAGGAACGGGAGTTCCGATTAGATTGTTGTTTTCTTTCGGATCTTTCATAATTTCTTATCGGTGTTCTTATGATATATAATCTCCATCATCCATTTTTGGTACATACTCAGCAATCTCTTCGTTTTTTAGTGGAACAAAGTTCAGGCAGTATTATGTGTTTCCGGCGAAAAGATGAAATCCCGGTTGTAACTAATAGTTTTATCGTAACTGAAAAAAAAGTGAATGTATGGATAGAAAATATATCTGTTACTGCGGTCTCTACTGCGAAAATTGCGCCGTCAAAGCGAGAATCACTCCTGCTGCCAAAGTCTTATACAATGAAATGAAAGCAGCCGGATTTGAGGAAATCATCCACATGATTCCCGGGGGTGATGGTTTTTGGCCATTTCTGAGAGACATGGCTGAAAACGGAACCTGCACCTCATGCCGCGAAGGAGGCGGCAATCCCGGTTGTGCTATAAGGATATGTGCAAAAGAGAAAGGCGTAGAAACATGTGCATTGTGTGAGAGTTATCCTTGTGAGCATATGGCTGAATTATTTCAGGGACACCCGATAGTAAAACACGACAATGATCTGTTTCGTGAAAAAGGCCTGGAGGCATGGTCAAAACTTCAGGATGAACGACGTTCAGGCGGGTTTGTGTATCAGGATGAAAAAAAGGAATGCTGAGAGCATCACGAATGTTGATGCTCAGAAAGCCCTTCGCTTTTTGAATCGGGGCTGAGTTACAAACCCGTAACGTCTTTCCTTATAGATAAGCATACGCTGATCAATCAGACCCGGCGGGTAATCCTGATTACTGTCCCTCGCAGAGTGAACTTCACTCCGCTTTTTGAAGTTAGTCTGAATCATCATAATCTCTTATCAGAGGCCGGATAGCATAAACATATTTTTCGGGGACATTTAGAACCATCGCATCATTACAACGGCATCTTCCCCGTCTTTGTAATAATTCCCAAACACGATTACGTCTTCATATCCGATATTTTCATAAAATCCCCGGGCAGAGATATTACCAGCCCTCACTTCCAGACTGCATGCAGTACACCCCTGTATGAAGAAATCACGCTCAAGCTTTCTGAGCAAAAGCCGCCCGATGCCGAATCCCTGCATGTCAGGCGAAACCGCAAGATTACAGATATGCCCGTATTTTTCATTATCGGTCTCTTCAATTGCTCCTGCCGAAAATCCGACAATCCTTCCCTCTGCTTCTGCCACGTAAAATGACGTCAGATAAATCGTCATCATCTCAAACATGGCTTTATAGTCCCAGGGATCAGGGAAGCACATAAGTTCAATCCGGTAGATATCCGGAATGTCTTCAATCGTTGCTTTCCTGATTGAACAGCCGGCGGCCGTCCCACCCACTCCTCTGAACGTTACCATTTGTTATTTTTACATTGGACTCTAACCAATATAGCATAATGGTTAGCGTATATCCCTTCACCGGTCTTCGCCCCTCTCCGGATGCATATCGGAGTGTGCCGTCGGTACCATACGATGTTATCAGCAGAGAAGATGCCGCAGCAGAAATACAGGCGAACGATAAATCCCTTCTCCGGGTGATTCGTCCTGACGCCGAGCTTTTGGATATCGACCCGCACGACGACAGAATCTATACAAGAGCGGCAGAGATGTTTGCAAAAATGAAGGCAGACGGTCTTTTCGTAGAAGACGAAGCGCCTTCATTCTATATATACCAGATAACTCTCGAGGGCGAAGTTTTCACGGGTCTTGTCTCCTGCGTTTCCGTTGCAGAATATAAAGACAATATCATCAAAAAACACGAACTGACAAGATATGATAAGGAAGAGGATCGGACCCGGCACATCGATGCGGTGTCAGCCCACACCGGTCAGGTATTTTTACTCTACAAAGACCCGGGAAAAATCCACAAGACTCTGTGCCGGATAGCGGCTTCTCACGAACCTGTCGGTGAATATGTTTCCGCAGGAGGTAATCTTCACCGGCTTTTCCGTGCGGCAGACCCTGCCGAAGTCAAAGAGATAACTGATTTATTCGCCGGCATCCCGAATCTTTACATCGCTGACGGTCACCACCGGGCGAAATCGTCGGCAAACGTACTGGACCGACGCACTGCCGAGGGCCGTGCAACCCCCGACGCTGAAAAATTCATGAGCGTCCTTTTCGCACATGACTCGGTTCGTATCTATGGATACCACCGGTTAGTCAGAGACCTTGCCGGAATGAATGCCGATCAGTTCCTCGGAGACCTTGCACTCAGATTTACCATCACGCCTTTGAAGAAAGTTGACATTTCCAAAAATACCATCCCGGTAAAGAACGACGGATCAATGCACATCATCCACCTTTATCTTGAGAGCGAGTGGTATGAGCTTACCCGCCCGGTTGACCCGGCGGCAGATGTAATCTCCCGCCTGGACGTTTCCGTCCTTCAAGAGGTCGTCCTGGACGACATACTTGCCATCATGGACCCGAGAGGCGACCCGCGTATTTCATTCGTCGGAGGCATTGTTCCGCTCTCCGAGGTCGTAAAAGAGGTTGATGCTGGAGAATATTCTGCAGCATTTATTATGCAGCCGGTGACCGCCCAGGCCGTAATCGATGTTGCCGATGCAGGATTAATCATGCCGCCGAAGTCGACATGGTTCGAGCCGAAACTGCTTTCCGGCATGGTCATCCACGAAATCCGATAATCGGGGCGAAAGCCTCATTCACTCTTTTAGATAATGTACTTTTTGTCCGGCACTGTAGATTCTCTGACTATGTGCACCAGAGATAATTCTGGAGGCAAGAGCATTATCCGTTATCACCAGTCCGGATAAATCATCAACACCGAAATCAAAGAGCGGTGCCGCAAGAGGTGTTGCCGGACCGACAAGTGTTACCTTTTTTGCATTTTCGGAAAGTTCCAGGAGACGCGGCAGACTTTTATCGCCGATACTTGCGCATGTCAGATATGCATAATCACATTCCGGCAGCAGATATTCGCACGCCGAGTAGGGATAATCCCCTTCTATTGGTACCCATTCAACAATACGCAGATCACAGACCGGCGCAAAAAGCTCTTCGATAAAAGGAAAATGACCGACCACACAGACCATTTTGCCTTTCACCAGATTTTGTGAATTGATAAACGGATCATTCAATCTTTCCTGAACCCGTTTCCGGTCAGGGACATCAATTCCTGCACGTTTTGCCGTATCAGGATGATTATACCATGCATTGATTGCTGCATTCCCGATAGACGCCTCGGCAAAGTTCCAGGACTTTACACATTCGGCAAGTTCCTTTAACGGCATGCCGATTTTGTTCCCGGTAATCGTCGGCGCCCGTTCGAGATACTGGCGATAGGGGGCAATACCCGCTCCGCCGGTACTTGATTCAACATACGTTATTTCATTTCCCACGATAATTCCGGCAGCCGTTATATCGTCAGGAATCTGTTCAATTAAAGCATCATAAAGTTCCCACATGTTTTTCCTCCATTTTGGGTATCATTTCCGAGGTGATGGTCTCGCCCGCTCTCAGATGATTTCTCAGGTTCTGCAGAATCTCATCCATCTCTTCAATAGACGTAAGGCTTTGCCGTTCTGTTTCAGTCGTTACGAGAATTTTTGCAATCCCGCCGTTTTTAATCCCAATCCGCTTATCTGCCCGGAGAGCGAGAAGAGGATCATGGGTCGACATCAGAATAATTTTTTCATGACCGGCAAGGAGTTTTATTGCCTCCTTTCGGTCGATTCCGGCATTTTCAATCTCATCAATCAGAATAATCGGCGATGCGCTCATAAGAGCGGTATCTGCTATCATCAATGCCCGGGACTGACCTCCTGATAACTGGGTTACTTTGGTATCGGGAGTGTACTTTTCACCCGCAAGAGAATTAGCACAGGCAAAACAACGCTTAGCCGCTTCAGACGGGTTTTGAACCATCCGGCTCTTTGCATGCATTTCCAGAAATTCGCGAACGGTCAGATCCATGACGAAATTCATGTTCTGTGACAGCTGTGCGACGAGTTTTCCGCCGGTTGCAAAACGCCGTTCGTCATCCGGTGCATTGCCGTTCAAGAGAATCTGCCGTCCTGTCGGGGTGTCCCGCTGTGCCAGACATTCGATGTCTTCGAGCAGGCGGCTTTTGCCTGACCCGGTTGGTCCGACAATACTCACGATTTCTCCCGGAACAACCGTTATTTCAATTTGTTCCGGTCTTCCGGATTTATCACGGCCGCCAAGAATCGTTATCGACGAGATGTCCCGGGCGGGTTCTGTGTTTTTTGAGAATGCCGAAAGAAATGAACAAAAATGCAGAACTACACTTTCACGGGTGAGCCCGAACTCTTCGAGCGTATCCTCATCAACATCAATGAGTGCATCCGGGAGCGTCTTATCATGGTCAATTTTACCAAGCCGCATGTTTGCGAGATAATCCGATGCGAGCGGATAGCATTTCAGCAGTTCGGCGATAGTGGTCGCGGATACTTCGGGTAAGAATGCGTTTGGATTCATTCGTCTTCGAACTCCATTCGTTTCAGCATTCCCATCTGATAATTATCGCCGATTCTTGTCTCTCCCGTGCAGTAGGAGCATATTGCCGCAGGCATGGTGAATCTGAGTTTACGGTCTTTGAGCGTATCGATATCCAGCGCATCCTGCCAGTATTTTGCGAGGAGAAATGCTCCCTGTCCGGTAATACCGTTGATAAAAAGTACATGGGCGTTCGCGTTGACCTCTTTTATATTGAAAGCGAACACTTCCCGTTCTGCCTGTGAAACGATGTCTCCTTTGGTCACGACGACTATGTCGGCGTATTTAAGCATCGGACCGATTTTTCGCGGTGTGTTAACACCTGAGAGGTTGTCGATAACACACACGGAGAGTATCCCGTTTACATAGGGTGAACAGCGGTTGCAGAGTCCCGCACTTTCCGTGACGAGGATCGAGAACTCTTTTTTCCTTCCCCATTGAACCGCATCTTCAATGTTACTTACAAAGAAATGGTCCGGACAGATTTTTCCGGCGAATCCTGTCTGATTCGGGATACCCTGCTCCTCGTAGCGGAGATGATCGAATGAGGTGAGCGAATCGAATTTAACAACGCCTACACTTTTTTCCGGCAGCTTCAGATTGGCTATGGTTTTCAGAATCACCGATGTCTTTCCAGAGGAAGGGGGGCCGGCGACAGTTATTAGTTTCATGGTGAGGTGGTCCTAAAAATATCATGACTCCTCCCCTCTCACCCAATTGAGAAAGTAAACCATATGTGGTTAACAGAATCGGTAATATTTACTATATTTACTGATGTCCAAATGAATAAATCTATCTATTATTTTGCAAAAAAATTCCTCTTTCTTCGAGAGAAAAGGAATTGATTGTATGATTTCATTTTTTCCCGGTACATCCGCCGGAACATATTTTGTCATTATGCGGGAGAAATGAAAAAATCATGCCCAAACGTTAATCATGTTTAATAAACTTGGATTAAATTTTAAGTAAATTTTATATACGGCCCAATCCATATTATTCTCACCCATCTCTTGTGGTGGAGGTATCTATAATGAAAAAACGAGAACTAATTTTTGTTCTGGCTCTGATTTTTGTTAGTGCTGCTGTTTTGTGCGGCAGCGTTTCAGCTGAAGAAAACAGAACGTTTGTTGACGATCTTGGCCGTGAGGTTACCTTACCGGTAACAATCGACGCAGTATCGCCGTCCGGCCCTCTTGCACAGATTGTGCTCTATTCGCTTGATCAGGATTTGTTCGTGAGTCTCGCAAGCAAGTTCACGGCAGATCAGGAGAAGTACGTTGATTCACGTCTTCTTACCTTACCGGTGACAGGTCAGTTCTACGGAACGAAATCGACCATGAACGCCGAGGAGATTATGGAGCTGAATAAAGACCTGAATATCGATATCGTTCTGGATATCGGTCAGGTAAAAAAGTCAATGGTTGAGGATCTGAACACTATTCAGTCAACGACCGGTGTTACGTTTGCTTTTGTAACGCAGGATAAACTCGCAGATATTCCGGAGTCCTATCTCACTCTTGGTAAACTTCTGAATCGCGAGGAGCGCGGACAGGAACTTTCCACCTATGTGTCCAATCTTCTTACCGAGTTTGACACTGGTATGACCAAAGTCGGTGATAATAAAGTCTCTATGATTTATGTCACCTCGGTTGACGGCAATTCAGTCCATATGATTGGATCCGGCAATAATTCGTATCACGGCGAAGTAATCAACTATCTGGCAGATAACCTTGCAGGGGCCGCGGTCACCAGCAGTGGACTGGGTGATGAATATACGATGGAAGATGTCCTGACTCTGAATCCGGATTACATTATTGTGGCGTATGATACAAACCATTCCTACTTCAACGCGATTATGACGGGCGATGCATGGAAGTCGCTTTCTGCCGTGAAGAATGGAAAGGTCTACGAGTCTCCGTACGGACCATACAGCTGGATGGGAAATCCGCCTTCAGTCCACCGTCTTCTCTCGATGATTTGGCTTGGTAATTTATTCTACCCTGATGTGTTTGATTACAATGTTGAAGACAAGGTCAAGGAGTACTACTCGCTCTTCTACAAGTATAATCTGACCGATGCCGAACTTGATGAGCTGATGATTTATGCAAAAGCTGATACAACGACGAATGCCGCAGCAAGCCCGATTCCCATTGCAGGAATTCTTGCGGGTCTTTGTGCAGCGTCTGTATTTACCATTCTCAGACGGAAGTAACTAAAAAACTAACCGGCATTTTCCGGTTCACCTTTTTTTAAAAAAAAATTGGTAACTATTCACCCCTCATTTCTTTTAGGGTGAATGCATGATTGTTACTGAGGGGATGAAGCCGCCATTGTTCTCCTCTCACGCGAAATCCTGTTTCATCCGCATGAAGGATTGGTGATTTGAGATGGAACACAATTTTTACGACCATTGTTGACGGTAAACCCATATAACCCGGATATTTCTGCCGGATTCCCGCTGAGAAAGAAATCTCAATGTTAGTGTCGCACAAACTACTCTAAATGTAAAGTATATATTACATAATGTCATACATGCTAATCAATTAAATTTACTACGATACTATTCCCGGGTGAGAAATGATGAAAAACAAACTACGAAAATCTCTGATGGTGCTAGGAGGTACAGCATTTCTTGCAGCTCCGGCATGTGCTGCCGTATGTCCCCGGGGTCATTCAGAATGCCCGTATCCCGGAAAATGTTTTCTCTACGTTGATGCTGACGGAAACTCCCTGTGCGACTACACCTCCACCGATTCAGTTTCAGCACAAAGTACGACAGATTCCACAGCAATATCTGAGAATTCAGTGCAGGTATCATCCGTTGGTCAGACAGACAATGTTGGAGATATCGTTTCGTCTGATGTATCTACAGAAATCATAACTACATCATCCGGGGACTCAGGACTGAGTCCGCTGGTATTTTCTGCGGCAGGATTGATAATCTGCGGTGCACTACTCCCTCTCCTGTATTTTGCAATGAAATATCTCAGAAAAGAAAAACCGGAAGCATACAGGAAAATATTTTTGTATGCTGGTTTTGTCCCGGTCCTGCTTGGAATTCTGATTATCCTTAATGATCCAGAATCATTCGGATTTACAGGGATATTGGCTGATATATCTGCAGCTTATTCGGGCATCATGTATATGTTCGGAGGAACCCTTCTGATGGCTGCCCTCTGGATGAGAAAAACTCTTTCAAAAGCGGCGTTGATTTCTGTACTTCTCCTTACATCAGCGGCAGGATTTTTGCTTGTCGTGCCGATTACACCGGACGGTTTCTACACAACCATAGTATCAATCTCTACCCTTTCGTTTGCAGGTCTTGGTTTTGCGGGACTGTTGGCACTTATAGTAATTTCAGTTATCTTTGGACGTGTGTTCTGTGCCCACATGTGTCCTGCCGGGGCACTGCAGGAACTGTTCTCACGTATTCCTGTGAAAAAACTGCATTTCAAAAACAGGAAGATTCCAAAAATAATACGGACTCTCGTGTTTGCAGCCCTGCTGACAGGGGCGGTATTCTCCTTTAATATCTTTGAGTATGTCGGCATTTCGTCGTTCTTTGCCCTCATGTTTACAACGGCAGCAATCGTATTTGTGATAATACTTCTTGTATCGGTCTTCGTGTACAGACCATTCTGTACATTTTTATGCCCGTATGGATTTGTTCTTTCATTGTTTGCACGCTTCGGACGTTTCGGTCTGAAAAGGACGGATAAATGCATCAAATGCAGAAAGTGCGAGAGGATTTGTCCGACAAGAGAGGCAGGAGGAGAGGATACAAAGGCGGAGTGCTATCTCTGCGGAAGATGTATAGAAGTCTGCCCGGTTGATTCAGCTATCGTATATGGAAAAAGGAAACATGAACGGGAAAAAAAGCCGTAATCCAAAAAAGAGGGTAACCATTTACCCTAAAAGAAATTAGGGTAAATGGTTACAAAAAATGTTTACTTTTTCTGTACTGGTACCTGAAGCTCTGTCAGCCATTCATCGATGCTTTCTTTGTTCCAGATTCCATCGATATAACTCTCTCTCGGGCTGCCGGTCACGATGTAATTGTTTTCCTCAATCCACTTGAACACGAATGCATATGCCTTGCCAAGATCACTATAGGGTCCTTTGTGCATTACCGAAACTGCGGTGATTGCCGGCATCTTTTTGAATTTGATATCGCCGACTTCGTTTCCGAAGCGGTCAACCGCTTCACAATACTCGACATTGATGTCTTTCTCCCGGTATTCTCCGTCGAGATAAATGACAAAGCAGTAACCCGGCACCGTACATTTCAGGTCCGGGTTTGCCGCTGCACATTCCGCACCTATTGCCGGAATCTCCGTGAAATATGCATCATAATTCGGAATCGTCATTTTCTTCGAGTAGACGATACACTCGGGAATCTCTTTGATGGTTGCCTGATAATTCATAAAATAATCCTCCTCCTTTCCTTGTAAAATGAAATCGATTCGGGAGAGCTGATCTGTTTTCTCTGCAATGTCGGTCTCGAGCTGGAGTTTCCGTCTTATCAGAATCTCTTCGGCATCTTTGCCGGAGAGGATGTTTCCGATCTCTTCGATGGAAAGACCCGCCTGCCGCAGAGACTGGATGTAGTGAAGTTTAACGAGCTGATCCGTTGTGTAGTAACGGTACCGGGCAAGGTCTACTTTTTCCGGTGCGAGAAGCCCGACTTCGTCGTAATAGCGAAGCGTCTTTACGGTCATCTTGCTCAGCTTGGAAAACTCGCCGATTCGAAACAATCTCTCTCCTATTTTATATCTTTAATCCGCCGATAAAATCAGTTTGTACACTCCAGCAGCTGGAGAGTCTCTACATCTTTTATAGTGTTTTGCAGAACAAACCGGACTCACGCATATCCGGCAGGGTGTTCATTATCATTTTTCCGGTCATCTTTGTCTGCGTAGAATTTCTCATAGAATGCGGTGTAGTTCTTTTCACATTTTTTAATGAGATCTTCATCTATATTCTCCCTCGGGATATTATTTGCAAGTTCCGCCGAGAGGATTTCTACCAACTGGAACGCGGAATCAGGCGTCATTTTGATTTTTGTTTCGGTTCCATCATAGAGTATCATGTTCATCTCAATGTTCCAGAGATGGACTTCACCTTCACGCCTGTAGGTGTTGACATCCACCGTATGCCAGTCTTCGTCCATCGTGCCGATAGAAAGGGTATATGCCGTCTGGACGCGGCTTCCATACAGCGAGGTTAAGTGCTGGATTATCCAGACGGCTGCTTTCTGTTTCTCATCTTTGATGGCGAACAAAAGATCTTCGAAGAATCCTGCCGAATTCACATGACAGGCGGTCATAAGAACCATTGTCGCACTCACTCCAAGCAGCATGGACATGGCATTGATGGTTTTCGGGAATGTTTTCCTGTCAATCGGGTCAACAAGATGATACTCGAAGACCTCTCTGATAGCCTCAATGATATCCGGATTGTTTTCGAAGATTTCCGCGAGTCCGGTGAGATCTTTTAAGAACTCTTCCGGAACCGGTTTATGAATCTGGTCCGTATGTTCTTCAGGTTTGGCGATAGGTTCCTCTTCTTTTGGTTTGACGGTCCGTTTTTTTGCCGGTTTTGGCTCGACCTTTTTTTCCGGTAATAACTCTGCGGGGGTATCAGATATCGATTTCCGTGTGCGTTTTTTCGGTGCCGGAGAGGAGGTATCGCTCATACTAAATTGTACATCTTTTGTAGTTGAAAAGATGTTCGTTTGAGACCATTATTTCCAAAGGAAAGCTTGAAAAAAAGTTTGATTGTACCCGAGAGGATGGGTACAGTCATAATCCAAGAGACATCGGTTAGATGTATGGATTACGCAGGGGTTTAAGAGCCGGGTGATCCTTGTGCAGTCTGTGCTCGAGGTATGCCTGGTTCTTTGTAATCTTTTCGGTTGCGAGTTTCTCGACGAGTTCAAGACCTGGCTTGACTCCGTCCATCGACTCGGCAATGATCCAGCCTGCTTCGACTGCCTTGTTGAAGGCTGCCTCACCGGCTGCAGAGCGGACAAAGACGGTAGACCATCCATCCGGAGTTCCGACGGAACCGGTGGAGATATCTGCCATGTTTGAAACATAGTCAAGACAGACATGGCATCCGGGCTGCTCGTATTTGTGAGTAACCTTTAAGGGGATCTGTGAGTTTACACCGCGTTCGGTGTAGACAGAGAATTTGCCTTTTCCAATATCCATCTTGGTGACATTGTCAATCTTGGTTGCACAGTGGTCTTCGACCATCTGGAAGAGTCCCTGATAGGGGAAGTTTTCCATACAGAAGATACCGATTGCGAGTGCAATTTTGTCGGGGACGTCGCGGAGACCGATTGGGTACAGCTGTCCCTTACGAACAGCCTGAATCTGACAGGGCGTTCCGACGATACCGATCTTGTCGAGACCATAGCTGCGGGTTGCCTCTTTGATCAGCGCAAGGTTCGGTGAGATTGAGTATTTGGTTCCACGGGCTTCGAAGAGTTCTTCGACTGTGGTGGCGATCATTGGTTCTGGCTTGTACGGCTCAGATCCCGGTCCTGCGACGATTGCACCGTCAATAATGCCTGTCTCAAGTGCGTAGGCAAACATTGATGTGACGATTCCTCCGTCCTGGGACTTTGCGAGAATGTCTTCACAGCCGGATTTGGCTTTGTAGACTGCCTTGTATTGTCCGAGATATTCCATTTTTTCTCCTCCAGGACCCTCAGGGTTTCATAACCTCTCCGATGAGGTTAGTGATTGATTCATACTGTCCACAGACGTCGAAGCTGAAGAAGCTTCTCGGGCACTGTGCGTAGCACGCTCCGCATTTGATACACAGATCACGCTCGATCTGCGGCTTGCCGAACTGCATGGTAACTGCACGGACCGGGCAGACTGCAGCGCAGCTTCCACATCCGCAGCAGAGTCCCTGGTTGATGACTTCGGTCATCAGGTCGCAGCCGCATGCTTCGGTTCCTGCTGCTGCAAGGTTCATGAGCGGCGTAAGGTATGCGGTTGCAAGTGCCTTCTGCTCGTCATTTCCTTTGAGTAACAGGTATGCCATAAGGCAGACATTTCTGATCTGCTGTGGTGTCGGCGCACATCCTGGGATGTACACATCAACCTTGATCAGGTCGCCGATTGGCAGGAAGCCCTCATGCTGGGGCTGGTTCTGCTGGCCGCCGCGGCAGAAACGGGTAGTGTTTCCGTAGCAGGCGCAGCCTCCGAGAGCCACAACAATCGTTGCGTTCTCACGGGTTTCTAAAATCTCTTCCATCGAGCACTCGTCGTTAATACAGACGGACCCTTCGACTAATGCGACATCCATTTTCGGGATTTTACGCACATCAGCGAGAGTCAGACAGTAGACGAGGTCAGCGTATTTATCGAGGATTGTAAGTAATCCTTCGTAGTTATCTGCGAGAGACACGAGACATCCGGTACAACCGCTCATGTGTACGTGTCCTACAGTAATCTTGTCAGCCACTGGCTTCTCCTCCTTTGGTTTAGTAATAATTGGCTTTTGTTCGACCTTTGTGTCAGCTGGTTTTACACCAGGCTTTGCGTCCTGTTTTCCCTCTCTGACAGTCTCATTACCGAACAGTAAGCCTTTGAGTTTATCTAATAATCCCATTTTCAGCTCCTATTTCCTGTAAGATGACAGTTACAGTTTTGGGAACAGCTCCTTGAACTACCGGGCTTAATTCGAGGGCAAAGTCCTCTGAGTCCGGTGCTGGAATATACCCGGGCTGGCATCCGATAATAACAATATCCATTTTTCCTTTCAGTCTGCCGATTGGGTCGAGCAGATTTCCGGAATGGGCATCCATGTAACGTTCTTCTCTGCCTTCCGGCAGAAGGTCGGCGGGGATTTTTGTAACATCTCCGGGTTTTCCCCCGAAGTCCATACAGTCCACAATAATTAGTTTCTTCGTGACTTCCGGATCCAGCATGGAAAAGATGAGATGAGGGCCGCCAAGGCCGACATCCATTGCTTTTACATTGTCGGGAAGTTCGTAGTCAGCTAAAGCTCTGATTACCGCGGGACCAAATCCATCGTCGCCAAAGAGTTCGTTACCGACACCGGCTATTATTATTTCTGGGAACAGTCCTTCCATGGTATATTCTTACTCAAGGAGCTTCTGTGCAACGAGCTTGTTGTTTTCATCCAGCACAATCATGTGGGTTGCGCAGGAGACACAGGGGTCATATGCACGGACGATAACTTCTGCAAGTTCCCATGGTGCGCCGGTAAGTGCACGGCTGCAGGTCGGGAAGTTCCAGGTGGTCGGGACAAGCATAGAGAACCATTCGACTTTGCCGTTCCTTACTTTTGCAAGGTGAACGTCGCAGCCGCGAGGTGCTTCGTTTGCTGCCCATCCGATTGTGCCGTCTCCCTGTGGGATAACGTCTGCAACGGTGGATCCGCTAGTGTTGAGTGCATCTGCTGCCTCAATCATCTTGTAGACCGAATCCATGTATTCCATTTCACGAGCGATGTTCAGGCCGATTGCGCCTTTACGGTCGTAGTTCTTGAAAATGGACATACGTGCACGGGGACCGACTTCAACAGGCTGTCCGTCGTACAGTGGTACTCCGGTGCATGCCTGCATCTGCGGCCATGCTTTTTTGCCTGCTTTTGTGGTTCCGCCGACTGGGTATGCGGGGTCGTCCATGGTGATTTCTTCTTCGCCCATGTACCAGTCCCAGGGTCTGACTTCAAGCCAGCGTGCCGGGTCCCAGGTCGGGTGTTCGTCAAGAGAAGAGCTGCCGTACATTGGGTCAGCTGCCATGTAGCCCTGCTGGTGGAAACCGAAGTCTTTTGGAATTGCAACTTCGCGGCCGCACATTTCTGCCCAGTCACGTTTGCCGTAGTTCTCAAAGACTGCGATCATGAATTCCATCTGTGCACGTGCAAGTGGGATTGCCTGTTTTGCAAGATCGAAGATCTTTGCCTGTGCACGCGGGGTGATGTTCTTGTACATACCACCAACACGGGGGTTGGACGGGTGTACTGCTTCGCCACCGACGATCTCGCCGATGGTCTGACCGATCATACGAAGGGTCTGGATACGCTTTGCGACAGATCTGACCGGCTCTTCAGGTGTGAAGGGGTTGATCTTCGTGTCGGTTCCTGGGATGTACATATCCGGAAGAGCCAGAATGTCATGCAGTGCATGGGAATGCAGTCTGTTTGCAGCCTGGAGGATAATACGCAGGAGATATGCGTCGTCTGGGATCTCAACACCCATTGATGCTTCCATTGCCTCTGTTGCGGCAAGTGTGTGGGCAATCGGACAGATACCACATACACGGGAAGCGATCTTCGGGACCTGCTCATAGGTTTTACCAATGGCAAGTTTTTCTACTCCGCGAACCGGTGTGATAGAAAGCCAGTCTCCGCGCTCAATGATACCTTGATCGTTTACTTTTAAAACGAGCTTGGAGTGACCTTCATGTCTGGTGGTCGGGGATATTTCTACTACTTTCGACAATGTTTTCGCCTCATCCTAAATTATTTAGGTTTTCGAACAGCTATACAGGAATATTTTCCATTGTCCTTTTGGATTAATGACACGTACAGAAGTACGCTAATCTTATTCTCTTTTGCGAAGTTAATTAATGATTTCCTATTATATCGAATAAAAGAAGGTACTATGTTCAGGTAATTTTTGAAAATATTATTTATATATAAAATATTAGTATCAAGTTGTACATAATATAAAATTATTAATACGAAAAATTCAAATCGGCTTATCTGCCGCTCTTTTCTCCCTCAAAGAGCATGCGCTCTTTTACTGGCCAAACATATTCAAAAAAAAGTAACTATTTCCACCTTACTTTTTCTCAGAGTTAATGAGTTATTCTCCACGAATGAAACGTTGAATTTCCACAAAATGCTGAAAATGTATCTAAATACCCTCAATAATCTACGAATTCCGGCATTTGTCTTTGGACTTCTGTTATCACATCTTTAAGAGGTTTTTTCAGTTTCTGTGCAGCTTTTTTCAGATCTTCAAACTCGGGTTTTGCTGAAATGATACGTCCGCAGTGTTTTGACACCTTGACCCGCACAGAAAACTCCTCGCCGAAAATCATAAACGGATATGCTTTTCTCACGCGATCCGCCACAATCCGCGGCTCTTCTCTTACCCTCACACCCAGAGTCCCCGTCTCTTCCATCAGAATCTCCGTCAGAGAACGGTATTGTTCAAGAGTTGTAATCACGGATACCACAAAAACCGGACGGTGCTTTTTGCCGAATCCCTGCGTAACAAATACATCAACAGCCCCGGCTGCCAAAAGCCGCTCGACAGCATACCCGATTACCTCCCCTGACACATCATCAATATTTGTCTCGAGAATAACAATCCTCTCTTCTGTGAGGTCCGAAATCTCGCCCTCCACGACCAAAAGCCCGGACTCTTTAGCAAATCCGGTTTTCAATGGTGTCATCGAGGGAATCGATCTGCGGAAAACAGCGAGATTTGCTAAGAGAGCCGCACCGGAAGGCGTTGTAAGTTCCGTTACGGCAGAACTTTCAGCAGCAGGCATCCCGTGCAGAGCACAGATCTCCAATGTTTCAGGCAGACAAGTTCCAAGAGCAGGCGGTTTTGCATACACCGGGCACGAAAGAAAATCCATCGCATCCATCAGTGCAATCGGGCACAAAACCTCCGGCAATATCCGGGTAATGGAAAACGTTCCTTCATGGAACTTCGTGAACGCTGCTTCCAGATCAGAAAAAACCGCATCTGCCTTCTCTTGAGCAGCAGGTGACAATTCCAAATCGTTCATCACCATCTCAGGATTATGTCCCGTGAATCGTGACAGAATATCAGCGGCATTTTTTCTTACATCCTCGACATCGCCAAGATTAGTCAGAGCCGCCGTAAAGGCAGCTCCGCTGATACCTGCGGCGTTGGGATCAATGAATAACATTCTCATTCTGGGAACGGCTCTTTCATCTCTGCATAAATCAACTGGGCAAGCTTTCCGACCTCAGTTGCCTTTTCTTTAGCGCCCGGAATCGACCGGCTCAGATATGCACCGTCCTCTGCCTCTTTTGCCGCCGTTTTTGCGTCCATATCGAACAGAGCGCCAACGGCTGCCGGAACCGTGATATTAATGATTGTATGCCCGATATACTGAAGCTCCTGCGCGAGAATCGCACCGCACTGCAGAGCAATCCCCCAGTCGGGATTATCCTTGTTTTTACCCTCGAGGGCAAAAGCAGGAACCTCTTTTCCACTCAGATTCTCCACATGATAGGGCTTATTATCGATTTTAATGTCATAGGAAACATAGGAATCAAAACCCCAGTAACGCTCGGTGAACTTATCCGTCCGTCTTCCATGAGATCTGAGCTCCGTGAATTTCAGTTCAATCGTATGACCGGTAAACCCTGAAAGAATCGCCGCCCCTCTTTTCTCTACATACTCTTTGCGTTCTTCATCCAGAAGTTTTGCCGCATCGGCTATAGTTTTACCACTTTTTATCATCTCATAAGTCGTATCCGCACGACGGTAGATTGCTCTGTCGCGGACTCCCTCGGATGCTAAAATGCAGACTTTCGTAATTTTTCCCCGCGAAACCTGCTCGGCTTTTCGTGCAATCGTGTTCAGACTGCAGATGGCAAGTTCCGGATCGATAAACGCGTTCATCTTGTATTTCCGGATAACATCAGCCGCCGCGAACACATCTCCGCCGTTCTGCAGTAAAAGCCGGAGAGCAGGCACGATATCTCCAATCACATGACCGAGGGGAGCATTCACCGGTCCTCCTGAAAATCCTGCACCAATCATTGCTGCCTCTTCAAATCCGGCAAAAATCTCGGAAAATGCCATTGACCCGATTACCGATGGTCCGCCCACATCTTTGAGGATAAGACCAAAATCTCCTAAGAGCGCTGCTGTGTCATACTCTTCATGTGTTCCCCGAATATGGAGTTTTTCCGGGAGATGTGCCGCATCGCGGGCGCCCTTTCCCACCATAAATGAAGAATTGACGGCTCCGAATTTTCCAAACTCTTCACCCAGAATCGCGTCAGGATGTACGATTTCCATCGTCACCGCCACGCCAATCAGTGCCGGCCAAAGACCAAGCGGCGTCACTCCCGACCCTGCCATAGCATTGAGCATGGCCTTTGTTCCGACCTGTGCGGCATTGTAGGCAAGCTCCGGGATATTGTAGTCTTCTCCAAGTGCAGAGTGACCATAGATAGTTCCGCCGGAGATGAATCCGGGAAGGGTCGATCCATCGACTCTCGTGAGCTTCTTCTCTTCGAGGGCTTTGTAGATTGCCACATAGGCAGGAAATGCCTGAATCCTGTGGGTGGATTTTCCCGTTACGAGAGCAATGGCACTGGTCCTGGCTCCTCCCGCATGCATTCGTGCCATTGCCCCGAGTTTCCGGTTGCCCAGCGGGACGCCCGACCGTGCCGCCGACCCTGCAAAGTAGGCAAGAGCCGCAACAATCAGCGCTGCATTCTCCGGAGCCGCTCCCGAGTTCATAGCCGCCTTCACCGCCTTTTCAATGACCGTATCCAGAGGAAGTTCGCCAAGAGCCGCGTCCAGAACCGTCATTTTCTCAGCACAATTAACCTGCTTTCCGGAAATCGAACAGAAGACATCTTCTGCAATCGAATTGGCAGCCGCATAAACAGGAAGTACGAGAGAGCCGTGCCCCTTCGTTGCCGCCTCCAGTTTATCATTGGAAAGAGAATCCGGTTGATAGGTTGCCGCCATAGCTGCGGCATACATGATTTTTTGTTTTGTGTCGTCGGTCATAAGATATTCACTCCTGATTTTGTGAGAATTAGATGTTCAAACCATATATAGATTTCACAATAGGTCATAAGTAAATAAATATTTCCCCAATAGTCACAGCAAAAAAAAATATTATTGCGACTGTAAACCCATTTTATCTATAAAAACTCCGGTACGTACTCCGGCGGATGAACTGTCTTAAAAAAGGTATGAGGGATTATACATTGAGCTCGTCACGGAGCTCTTTGAGAGTTGCCTTTCTTTCTGCATAGGCATCATGCTGGTGGATACTCTCCTCATTGGTCTGTCTTAAGATAAGATTTGTATCTCCCGGCAGATCAGGGAAATTGGTTACGACCAGTCTTGCCATCTCACGCACGCAGTCTTCTACGAACCTGGCATTTTTGTGGGCTGCCATCACAACGTAGCTTTCATCGCCGCGTTTCAGAAGCTCGTAGATTTTTGCACTCATGGACTCCTTAAGAATCTTGACAATCTTCTCGAGCGGCACAATGATAGCGCCGTCTGTTTCGACACAGAGGAATCCCCGTCCGCGCTGATTGTGGCTTGCCATCGGGATTTCGTCGAAGAATGCATCCTGTTTGTCTTTTGGAATCTCGAGTTTTTCCATAACATGCATTGCATGATCTTTCATAATGTTCTGGGCACACGGGCATGCTGTAATCCCGGTTACTTCCGCGCCGACGCTTTTTCTCACAATCGGTTCGCCCGTTGTTCTCTGAGCTATTGCATGAGCGTAGACATTAATGACTTCCTGACAGGACGTCTTGGAAATCGGCGTCTCTCTGTTCATCATGTAGTAGCTTCTCATAAAAACTTCCGTGCGGTCAGCATATTCATGGTGATCAAGGAGTTTTCTTGAGACAATTCCGCAAACATCCTCGATACCTTTGACGTCGCCGCTTGTTGCCTGCTGAAGCACTTCATCGATTACCTCAAAATTTCTGGAAAGGTTTGCACCTTTCAGGCTGCTTGGTAAGTCAACAAAAACATCAAACTCCGAAATAAAAATCATGGGCCGTTTTCCCGGTCTGGCTACCTCTACGAGTTTTTTGACATTTTTGACTCCAACACGCGTCAGACTAATTCTAACATCCGGTGCGGTGGACTGAACATCTGGTAATGACATTATTTATCGTGTCCTGTTTTTCGTTAGGGTGCCAATCTCGATTAAGGCACGGCAACGTGTAACTATGTTTATGGGATAATGGTATATAATTTTATACGTATTCAGGGTCTATCAACAACTACAATTATGTTACGGAAATTTACTGAATCTGATGTGAATTCAGATTTTTTTTCTGGAAAGCGCATTGCAATACTCGGCTACGGGTCGCAGGGAAGATCCCAGGCACGGAATCTTCGTGACAGCGGTCTCCCGGTAATTGTAGGGAATCGACCGGGAAAAAGCTATGAATCTGCGATATTCGATGGTTTTTCTGCAATGTCAGTCAGCGAAGCCGTATCGCGCTCTGATATTCTCGGCATATTCTTCCCGGATGAATCTGCCGCGGAGATTTATGCAAAAGATGTTGCCCCTTATCTGAGGGCGGGCCAGTGTCTGGTTTTTGCCCATGGATTTAATATTCATTATAAGTTCATCATTCCGCCCGGCAACGTAGATGTCGTCCTCGTCGCACCCAAAGGGGTCGGTCCGATGGTCCGCAAACTCTATGAAGAAGGTTCCGGCGTCCCCTCGCTTATTTCAGTTCATCAGGATGCGACCGGTCATGCTCTTGACATCGCTCTCGGCTTTGCTTCCGGCATCGGTTCGAACCGGTCGGCTATTCTCGAATCCTCATTCAAAGACGAAACGGAAACCGATTTGTTCGGCGAACAGGCGGTCATTTGCGGGGGCCTCCCCTCGCTGATAACGGCAGCCTATCAAACCCTCGTAAACGCCGGCTATCCTCCCGAACTTGCGTTCTCGGAATGTGCGCATGAAGTGAAACTGGTCGTCGACCTGATATATCAGGGCGGATTCTCGAAAATGCATGATTTCGTATCAAAGACCGCGGGGTACGGGGGAATTACCCGGGGCGACAGGGTTGTCGGCGATGAAAGTAAAAGAGTAATGAAAGACATCCTCGATGAAATCCAGTCCGGCGAATTTGCGAACGAATGGATGGCGGAAAAACGCGCCGGAAGTAAACACTATGCCGGACTCGTTGAGCAGGTAAAAGAGAGCGAAATCGAAAAGACCGGGGCAGAGTTCAGAAAACTGCTTGGAAATACGGACCGGTCCTAAGGTCCCTCTCTCCCTCACTTCCCCCCCTCCCCCTCTTATTTTCCGGCACACACCCTCATCACGTTTTTGCCCCGCAGGCAGAGCGTTCCCGCAGAAATCAGCCCCTCGACCTCCTCCTCGACTGCCGTCCGTCCCTTCGTCTTTGCCATCCCGAAAAACCGGCTGGTATTCATCT
Organism: Methanocorpusculaceae archaeon UBA425; assembly: GCA_002506085.1. GTDB lineage: Archaea > Halobacteriota > Methanomicrobia > Methanomicrobiales > Methanocorpusculaceae > Methanocorpusculum. The sequence continues at coordinate 15,051 of DAWV01000026.1, read as the reverse complement.
GCATCTTCGTCGTCTTTGCCCTCTCCATCCCCAGAAGAAACGACACGAACTCCTGCGTCGTCAGCTTCCCGTCCACCTCTCTTGCGGCAGAAACAATATTCTTCGTGAAATTTCCGGACACCGGCGCGGATTTTACCTTCGGTGTGCCGCACCGGTCGCAATTTCCGCATGGTTCAATCTCCTCATCGAAATAGGACAGAAGAACCTGTCTCCTGCACGAATTCGTAATACAATACCCATACATCTGATCGAGTTTCGCCCTGGCAATCTCTATTTTCCTTGGGTCGGCAAACTCCCGGTCCAGCATATTCTCCATCTTCCGGAAATCCGCCATCGAAAAAAACAGCAGGCACTCCGCCGGCGCCCCGTCCCTTCCTGCCCGTCCCGTCTCCTGATAATACGACTCAATATCCTTCGGCATATGGGCATGAATAACATACCGCACATCCGGCTTATCAATACCCATCCCAAAGGCAACCGTCGCACAAATCACCCGGATAGAATTATTCACAAACCCCTCCTGAATTCGTGTCCTTTCCGGACTCGGCAGACCCGCATGATAGGGATTTGCGATAATGTGGACTTTTCTCAGCCGCTCGGCTAGTTCCTCTGTATTCGCCCGGGAAAAACAGTAAATAATCCCGGAAACATCCTTATGCGCCGTAACATAACTGATAATCTTCTGGATTCTCACCTGGGAATTCGGTTCCGCGAACGCCGCATAACTCAGATTCTTCCGATCAAAACTCCCGACAAACTCCACCGGATCCCTCAGCCGGAGTTCGCTGATAATATCCTCCCGCACCCTCCGGTTAGCTGTCGCAGTAAAAGCGGCAAACGGGACATTCGGGAATGAATCCCGGAGATTTTTAATCTCCCGGTATTCCGGTCTGAACTGATGCCCCCACATCGAAATACAATGGGCCTCGTCGACCGCAAAAAGCGAAACCCTGCACTTCCCCAGCATCACGGCAAAACCCGGGGTAACCGCCCGCTCAGGAGACACATAAAGAATCCGAATCTGTCCTGCCGCCATTCCGCGTTCGACTCTCTGCCGCTCATCATAGGTCTGCATACTGTTCAGCATCCCGACCTTCACACCCTGCAGCGACAGCGAATCGACCTGATCCTTCATCAGCGAAATCAGCGGCGAAATAACAACCGTCATCCCGTCAAGCATCAGAGCCGGCAGCTGATAACAGAGGGATTTTCCCCCGCCTGTCGCCATAATCGCGAGTACATCCCTCCCATTCACGATATTCTCGATAATCTCCTCCTGATTCGGGCGGAATGTCTGGTGATGGAAGAACTTCTCGAGTGTCTGCTGTATCTCTTTTGTCATGAATTGGAATGAAGAAAATTACACTGGAGCCGGGTGAACTTTCATTACTTTTATTTGGGTCGGCAGGGTAATCACATTTCCGCTCCACCGCGGCCGGGTGCGGATATATGAGAAATCCCCGGGGGCGAAGCCTTCGAGTACATCCGCGGTCGATTAGCGCCCCCCCCCCCTTCTATGCGGGTGTACTGCAGAAGGAGTGGGGCGATGCCTTCGAGTGAACCCGGGATTACCGTTATGGATTTCCGGATGTACTTCGGTTTCGTGTAAGGGATTCTTCAGATGTAAACATCATCACACGAAATTCACGAAAACGTCCACGAAAACACGAAAACCAATAAGGTTAGGTTATAGGTGAATCTCTGTCGTCCCTCCCCCGTCCCCCACGCTAAATTTTCGAAAATCAACGAAATGCACGAAAAGGGGGACAGGGGCGGGAAGTGGTCACCTCCCCCTTGCGCGAGCCCCACCCGGGGGCGAAGCCTTCGAGTACATCCGCGGTCGATTAGCGCCCCCTTCTCCCCCTAAGCCAAGCAAACTGAATGTTTGCGACCAAACGGAAGGTTTGTGAGCGTTCGGGCAAATCCTGTCGGCGCCCGGCGGCTCCTGATAGGGAGATATTCCTTGAGCATTCCTAATATTTTTCCAGAATGGGTGTCAGAACCTCCGACAAACTCACCATATTTCCGACAAGGAACGCCGTTATTTGCGGCCAGGCGGATTCATCCAAAATCTGCGTATCGTTATTCCTAATAGACAAAAAAGAGACCTTAAGGGAATCCCCTCTTTCCCAAAAAATCGGAAGACCTATTTTACTTTCGATCTCATTTTTCCTGGAATAAAGATAATCAAACAGCTTCTTATTCTTCATCTTATCCTGATTATTACATTGAAACCCGAGTGTACATCTCTTTAGACCGATCGACATAAAATACTCCATGCTGCCGCCGAGAATCGATTTTCCAGTAAGCCAGACGCTCCTGTTTGGAGTTCTGTTTTTGAAGAGATCGGTTTTCGTATCCATTTCTGCGAGGAGCTGGTCCCAGAATTTGAAATAAATATATCCTTTCTGTCGAGAATTAACGGGATTGGCAGTCGATACACCCGGATTGGACACAGTAATCGTAATCTCTCCCGGCTCAACGTCAAAGAGCGGCAGAAACTTCTTGATCAAAGATATTTTTGACGAGGAATCCCCGTGAACTCTCAGATATATGCCCTCAGCAATACGCCGGAAATTACTCTTAGAAAAGGCATCTTCACTTGTTGAAATACTTTGAGCAAGAGGGTTCTTTTCAGAAGAAAGAACAAGCTCCTGAAGAATCGTCGCATCTCTTTCATGAAGTAAACTGATTACGGAGGCGAGGAACTCACGCCAGGTTTTCACGCTGTATTTTGTCCCGGCAAAAGTAAAGGAGTAAATATTTCTGTTGTATAAATCAACATCCTCATCCAGGGCAAAAGTATTCCCCTCTTTATGTACCGGGACAAAAGAAGATACAAATGTCGGCCATATCTTCAGTGCGAGAGTTGTTAACTGATTATTCCTTTCAATAAGCTCTTCCTCAGTCCACTTATCACAGTTCGCGACATAATGATTCAACTTCAGATGACTCTCTTTAAAACCCTTTGGCATATTCTTTTTGTCAACAAATGAGTTATTGCTGTATGTTGAGTTATATGCAGTTAACGAAAGATTTGCGAGTTTATGCAGCCATTGTTCATGAACCTGTAATGCGGTCTCAGAACCTCCGAGTTCCTCCTTCCATTTCTCGGATAATGTTTGAGGCATGATATGTTCAATACTCAGCTGACCCTCAGAAATGAGTTTTTGCAGATCCACCACTTCATAATTGTCCTGATTTTCCAGACATTCCAGGAGATAAAGCAAATATTTATCCTTCATATCATGATAGAGATTCCTGTTCAGTAAATTGTCGCGAACCTCCGTATCTGTTGGGAAACGGCCTGATCCCTGTTTTGAAAGAAGAATGTACTTGAGTTTTTCCACATATCCTGTCTCATTTCCCTCCTGACGCAGGGCATCCTTATGCAAAGTCATAAAGACATTATTCAAGCCCTGGGTCGGCACACCGCAGATTATACGCCTTACGAGATAGGTTTCCAGGATATGCAGAATAGAGATTATCTCGGTTAATTTAAACATTCCCGACTGATATCCGTCCAGTATTTCCATTACATAGGGATTAATGACACTGCTATCCAGTTTCCGGAGTTTTGTGAGGCTTTTCTTCAGATCTCCTTCTGCCGTTTCGGGAGATTGAATCTGGTCGTAATATTTGGCATACTTCACCATGTCCTGAAGTAATACCTCTTTATCAACAGTTTCAGAATATACCTTAAATTCGGAATAAATTTTATTCATGGTAGGAATCCGCCGCAACTTGATTGTCAGGTAATCGCGAAGGAACGCATCGGTATTTTGGGGAGTGTATTTTTCTATCTTGTGCCAGTAGGGTGTATAATATTTTTCCTGCATTTCCAAGGGCAATGACATTAATACGTAATTTCTCACTTTGTCCGATTCTGAGAGAGCCAGGCCGGTAGAGTTCAGACTTTCGAAAATGAGTTGTGCATCATCATCTTTATCAAGAAGAATGTCAATAACAACAAGCCGGGAAATTGCTTCCATCAGCTCATCGATTGTCACTTCACGCTTGAGAATGGAGGTATAAAAATACTGATAGTTTTTTGTGATTCTGGAATCTTGTTCTAAATCGCTCAGGTCTTCTGAAAAGAGTGCATTATACGCTTTCTGACTGTTTGCGGCAGGTATCAGTTTGATTGTATGATCATATTCATCACGGAGATATTTATTATGGATTTTGTCTGTTAATTTGTCATCAGCAGAGATAAGAATGCCTTGTTTCATACTATTGTAAATAGCTATCAGAAGAATTGAGATGGTCGTAATTCTCTGTTGACCATCAATGATTACATATTCTCCGCGACCACCTTTCGGATTTGTAGCACTTACAATGCTTCCAAAAAAGTGGGTTGGACAGTTATTTTTGATAGTTGAAATCAAATCATTGTATAATTGTTTACAGTGTTCCAGCTGCCATTCATATTCACGCTGATAAACAGGGATGACGAATATGTCATTTGAATCTAAAAGACGAATCAGATATTTTTCATTACCTTTCATACTGCACTATCCAGAAATATTACAATATTGATTCTAGAAGTAATAAGATTGCGTGTGTTACGTAGGATTAACACGAAAAGCGGCGAAAATCCAAGTCGGAGAGCAAAGCGAAGGTGCGGTTTTCGGTTCTTTTTCTCATCTATCCACACTCACTCCCACCCTATTCCTCCGCCCCTGTCCCCTTTTTTGTGGGGGTATTTTTAGACGAAAGATATATGCCCCCGCCGTCCAAATAAGGGAAATATGGTAACACGGGTGGAATGGGAATCAGTGAAAAACCGGTATCATACCAATTATGCTATGGGTGCTGCGTCTGACGCCGGGAATAATCTTGAAAAAGATTGGTTGTAGGCGAAATAAAGGCGGCACACATTTTTCCCTCTCTGTCCACGTTGTCATTGTACGTATGGTCAGATTCTCTGTAACGCGGCAGAGTTGAAAAATCGGCGTGAATCCGAAGATTAAGAAAAGTTTGATCCAATGAGTCTGGAAGAAAACTGATAAGGACCTCTATGCCGGGTTATTACCAATGTTTTCTGTAATGGTATTCATACCATGTAAGGGTTAAGGAAAAATAACATATTTCGAGGTAAAAACAGATGGCAAAAAATACTGGAGAGGGACACAGAAATGGTGCAGTTGGAAGTAAAGACCGTGGAAATCCCCGTTCACAGGTGGAAACCCCTTCAGGCTTCCGAAAAAGAGATGGAGATACAGGGAAGTTTATTGACGGTAAAAAGGACGGCACCCCCTTTAAGGGAGTGAGAAAAGAGAAATCCAGCTAAGGATTCCGTTCTGCAACCGAAGGTCGCTCTATAGCGCCTCCACCCGCTCGCAAGTCTATCGACTTGCTCTCCGACTCGCTTCGCTCGCTTGTTCGCAAGGCAAAGCCTTGGTCGCAAACTTTCAGTTTGATCGCAAATCAAAGATTTGCTCTGCTAAGACCGCTCTTACGGAGCGGTCCGCCTCGGCTGAGGTCGTCTGCTTCGCATCCAACCCGCCTCAGCTAAGGCTGCTCATTCGGAGTAGCCCGCCCCTGTCCCCCTTTCCGTGCATTCCGTTGATTTCCGTGGGTTCAGTGTGGGGG
>DAWV01000026.1:448-9278 GCA_002506085.1 Methanocorpusculaceae archaeon UBA425 | reverse complement strand
TCCGTGTTTCTGTGTGATTTCAGTGTTTTCCGTGTGATGATACGGCCATCAAAAAGAATCCCGTACACGAAACCGACGTACATCCGGTAAACTATCGGCTTACCCCCCTTTTTTGATTGAGAGCACCCCTGCGTACCTCCTATTTCAAATCGACATCTCAAAACTCCCGAAAAAATCCCTGCCAAAAAAGGAAAAGTATAGCACCGAAAAAACAGGAATAAAAACAAGCGCATCAACAGACCGCAGAAAAAACACAAACCCGGCATAATCCCCCGGGAATCCGCGGAAAAATAGTGAATTCCGAATTTATAGGAGCATACCCCCGTTCCGTTCGCAAATCAGAGATTTGCTCTCCGACTCGCTTCGCTCGCTTGTTCGCAAGTCTATCGCCTTACTTTCCGACTCGCTAAGCCTGCCCCTTCGGGGCAGTCCGCAGTCGCAAACCTTCGGTTTGCTCCGCTGAGGCCGTCTGCTTCGCATCCAACCCGCCCGTAAGACAACACATTATCTATTAATAGAATCGATAGTAATAGAATTGCTGACTAAATACACTCTTTTCAAAAACAGGCGAAATATGACTGCACGACACTCCTGATTCTCAAATCACAGGAGCAAAAAGAGTATATATAGACAAACCTTAAGAGTAAAAATGTCGGTTGAAATTCCGTTCGGCGGTATCACCTGAAAAATGTCAATCGATAAGAACAGCAGGATTAATCTCATGACAAAAACAGTAGGAATCATTGGCGGAACCGGAAACATCGGTGAAGGTCTTGCCCGCAGAATCTGCCTCGGCGGTAAATTTGACGTAATCATCGGCTCCCGGGAAGCCTCCAAGGCTTGCGTTGCCGCAGACGGTGTCGTCTGCGAACTGAAGGACCGGAAATGCACCGCTACCACGTGCTCCGGCACGACAAACGAAGATGTATGCTCATCAGACATTCTGATCATCTCCCTACCCTTCGAAAGAGTCCAGGGAACGATTGAAACCATTGGAAAAGCCGCCTTTGAAAACAAAATCGTCATCACCCTCATCAACCCGATGATCAGAAACCCGAAGGAAAAATACTTCCTCCCCGACGCACCGGCAGAAGGCTCCGCCGCACTCGCCATCAGGAAAATGCTCCCCGAATCAACCCGCCTCATCGCCGCATTCAACAATGTTGCGGCCAACAAATGGATGATGCTTGATGAAGAACTTGATTACAGCGTCGCCGTCTGCGGTGATGATGAAGAAGCAAAGAAAACCGTAATGGAACTCGTCGGCAGCGTATCCAAACTCAAACCGCTCGACGCCGGCCCTCTCGCAATGACAAAAGTCGTAGAAGGCATCACCCCGCTCGTCATCACGATAGCAATGAGAAATGGTCTCAAGGATGTCGGAGTCTACTTTAAATAACCCGATAATCTGAAAACACCGCAGCGTGTGTGACCGAAAAAGCAATTACTGCCAAAGGTCTGCCATAAATAACGAGGGGTCATGGATATTTCTCCCTTATAATCCGGGTTTATCTGAGTACATACTCACTATCATCAAACCCGGAACACACCTTACACAAACCGGGAAAATCAGATCCCCGGAATGTATGACGTCTTTTCTTTATAATAGGGAATATACAGGATTCTCGCATTATCAACCTGGAAATTATATCTGAGAACCTGCAGAATACCCGGTTTTTCTGTTTCATACCGCAGATACAGAAACTCCGTAAGTTTCCGTGCGGTATTCTGATTCATCAGAATCGTCAGATACGTCCCCTCGCGTCCGGCAAAATCCTCCACAATCTCCGGATTCCTGATAGTCAGATCAATCTCCCACGGCTCGGAAACATATCTCGGAATATCTGCCGCACAAATATAATAACTCCGTTTCCCCGAAATATCCGGAAGTCCTGTTTTCGTCTCCCCGCCGGCAAGACGATCGGTAACATTGAAATCCACCTCGAACTTCCAGAACGGAATATACTCGGGATCCATCCCTTTCATAGCAGTCCTGGCAAGCAGATCGGGTTTTGCGACATCATACGGAACAAGCTTCACCGTATTTGCCGTGACATCAAGAAGATGATGACATTTCTTACAGGCTGAAACCACCTCTCCCCACGGCTGCTCAACCACCTCGCCGCAGACCGGGCATTTCAGCAAAGTCGACTCATGATTCAGAATCTCATTATCCGTAAGCTGTTTCGGGACACGCGTCGCCGGAGAAAGTGCCAGAATATGCTGCATCGACCCTGAACTGACAAACGTCCTCCCCTCCTTAAATGCCGGATAGGCCGCCATACACATCGCGATACCCAGCAAAAGCAGAATAATCTGGAACAACTCCGAAATCTGATAGGGTCCCGGGTGAATCAGCATAGCAATCGACGACCCGATCATAATACCGCCCGCCGTAAACGTAAGAATCATCATTCTCGTACGTGCGGTAAGATTATTCGGCGCCGTCCCTCCGAGAACCTCGCCTCTCACCCCATCCACAATCGCCGTATAATCCCCGCCTTTATAGGAATAGTGGGCAATCCAGACCGGGGCATACACCAGCTCGAAGACCTTCGGAATCAGAAACGTCTTTTCGAGCGTCAAAACCTGAATACGTTTTGCCGCCGCCTCCTTAATCATCCGGTGAACTTCTTCACGCCCGCGTTTGCTCGCCTCAATCGCCGACCCGCCCGCGTCCATCGAAACAACCGACCCGCGGACATAAGGAACCTCCCCTCCCGGATCCAGCCAGAGCTTCGTAATCCCGCATTTACCGGTATCACAGGCACATTCCGTCCAGATAAACTCCTCATCAATCAGTTCCTCGAAGATATTCCTGATAACATTCCCGGTCTTCTCCGTATATTCCGAATAACCGCAGGCCACCGCCTTCCCCTGCGCCACAAATCGCCAGAACGGCAGATAAACCAGATAAAGTTCCGTAACTACCCCTTCACGGCTCAGATCGGGGGCTTTGACACCTTTCGTGAACCAGTCCCTCACCGTCCTGTCGGCAACCCCTCTCGTAATCTTCGCCTTATACTGAATCTCCGAAATCAGATCCTCAACCGAACGTTCAAGAACCATCCTTTCCCTCCAGATATTTCGTATTCACCATACCGAACATCCGGCTCCGATACAGGAAAATAATCAGCAGTCCTGCCGCCAGAATAAAAAACCACGGACTAAGATACACGGCAGTCATACTCAGAAGAACCATCGGAATAAACGCCGTTAAAGCGGTTCTTTTCCAGACAGCGGGCTCCTTGACCGGATGCCAGCCCGGATACACCAAACCCGACTCCCCGTTGACAACCATCATATAAATGGAATTTTTGACTTTGTAGCTGATCATCCAGAGAGGAATCCCGACAAGCTCCTCACCCCTGGCAATACCATGAAGTTCCGGCAGATACACCGTGGAAAAAACCGTTGCCGGCAGAATATTCGCGTCTTTTGGAACCGGCACGACCCGGGTCTCCTCTCTCTGTAAATCCTGCAGACCAGAGAGAAGCGTCCCGCATGCCGGGCGGTAAACGATCACATCTTCCCCGCCATCCTCCCGGGAAAACTTCCAGAAAGGATAATAGATCAGTACGGCTTTACCGAATTGGATGGTCTCATCTGGAACAACCGGGTTTTTCTCCCCGTCCAGCCACTCTCCGGCAATTTCCCGGGCCCTCTCCTCATCGATAAGAGATGCTGCCGCTCCGCTGCATACAAGCGGCGCCGGTATCCCATTTGGTGTATCTGCCATATATAGGTCATTATATTCACGTGCGCTCACATAGATGTTTTCTTACTTTCTTCAGAAAAACCGCAGCAAACCTCAAGTCAACCGGTAATATTTATATCTTCGATGAACACAATTATACATTATAGTATAGTTGTGATAGATAATGCTGAATATAACAACCTTCCTTGATGCAAACGCCTGCCGCCTGGCAAAACCGGTATTTTACTGCCCCGGAAGAAAAACCTCCTACACCTCTGCGGAAATCGTATCAATAAGCTCATCAATCGCCCGTGAACTCATAAACCTCGGCGTCACCAAAGGCGACCGGGTCATACTCTATATGGAGAGCAGCCCCGAATACCTCTTCTCCTATTTTGCTGTCTGGAGAATCGGCTGTATCGCTGTTCCGACGAATCGCGTCTACACAGCAGCCGAATTATCCTACATGCTGGAAAACTCCGGTGCGAAACTCTTCATCACCGACGATGCCGGCGCAAAAATCGCCGCCAGCCTCCAGGTAAGAGCCTACGTCCCAAAAGACATCGAATCATTCCGGAATGCTCCCCGTCTCCCCCCGGAAAACACCGGATTCGACGACTTATGCCAGCTCCAGTACACCTCGGGAACCACCGGCAAACCCAAAGGCGCCATGCTTTCCCACGGCAACTGGCTCGCCTCCATCCACAATGAATGCGACGTCCTCACCTTCAAACAGGACGACGTCTACCTCGGCATATATCCCATGGGTCACGTCGGTCTCTCCTGGGGAATCGCCGCCATGCGTGCCGGAGCACTGTACATAATGATGGACAGATATGAACCGGAGCAATATCTCGCACTCTGCAAAGAACACAAAGTCACCGTTCTTGCCGGCATGCCGCCCGTCATCCACTACCTCACCGAAGCTCCTCCGGGGCCCGAGGAAAGTCTTTTGACCGTTCGTGAAATCATATCCGGCGGCGGTCCGCTCCACCATGATATCTGGAAAAAATTCCACTACCGATACGACATCCCGGTCGTCAACGCCTACGGTCTCTCGGAAACCGTTGTTATCGGCACCGGAACCGTCATCCGCCCCGAAGATTACTCCTCCGCCGACCGGTTCCAGAGTGTCGGGCACCCGGTCTGCTTCTCGGAAGTAAAAATCGTCCGCGAAAATGACGCCTCAATAGAATTACCGGTCAACATGCCCGGGGAAATCGCTCTCCGCGGTCCGGCAGTCGCAAAAGGATACTGGAGAATGCCGAAGGAAACCGCAGGCTCCTTCCTGAAAGACGGCTGGTTCCTCACAGGCGACATCGGATATCTCGACAAAGACCGCCGTCTCTGCCTGACCGACCGGAAAAAAGACATGATCGTCATGTCAGGCTGGAAAATCTATCCGACCGAAGTCGAAGAGTCCCTCATTCAGTATGAAGGCATCGCCGACATCGCCATATTCGGCATTCCTGACGAACATCGGGGAGAAATACCTGCCGCCGCCGTTGTTTGGCGGAAGGGCTGGGACAGCTCGGAAAGGGACAACGCTTTACTTGCCTTTGCAAAAGAGCGTCTCGCGGGATACAAAGTCCCCCGCAAAATCATCACCGTGGAATCACTTCCCCGGGTAAACGGCTGGAAGATCCTTCGTCGGGAACTTCGCGAACAATATTCATAATAATTCAGATAAACCATGAAATCACGTGATATAGCACTTGTCGGCATTCTACTTGCCGCCGGTGCAATTGCCCGGTACATTTCGTTATTCGTACCGGGAGCAATTGTCGCTAATCTGACAATCGCCTTCTACTGCCTTGCGATCATCCTCGTCGTCCCGAAGTTCAAAGAAGCTCTCGGGATAGGCGTTGTAGCCGGAATAATCTGTGCGGTCTTCTCGCACTCGATATTTCCGCTCGGAAACCTCATCTCCGAACCAATCGGCGCTGTTGTCTGTTTAGCGGTGTATAAACTCGTAAAAGACCATACACGGCTCGCTCCGGCAATTTCGACCGCGATCGCGACCCCTGCGAGCGGTTTCTCGTTCATTGCCGTGACCTGTATCGTGATGTTCGTCACGACGGAAACAACCGTCGCCACCGTTCTTGCCTTTGCGATTGCATTAATCCCGATTGTGCTGAGCGCAATGATTGTGAACGTCATCATCGCCCAGATAATCGCCATGCCGGCGACCTCTGTCATGCAGAAGACAAAGCCGGTCGTCAAAACTCTTCACAACGAACCTGCCCGGTCTGACGCGGTCGTCTTAGACAACCTTACGTTCACGTATCAGGGTGCGGAAATGCCGGCTCTCAGGAATGTTTCGCTCAAAATCAACCCGGGCGAGTTTGTCGTTATCAACGGACCGTCCGGCGCGGGAAAAACCACCCTCTCCCGGGCGATTTCCGGCATCCTTGCCCACGCTTACGGCGGCACGATTACCGGGACCATTTCCCTCTATGGAAAATATGCCGATGAATACAAAGATGTCACCGAACTTTCCGCGAAAGTGGGCATGGTCTTTGACGACGCTGACGCCCAGCTCATCTTCACGACCGTCGAGGAGGAGATTCTCACCGGTCTTGAGACCAGGAATCTGTCCGAGTCCGATGTCCAAAATAAACTGGAAGAAATCTCTAAGGTTACCTGCATTGGTCATCTGATGGATCGTGCTCCGCACAATCTTTCGGGCGGACAGAAACAGAGAGTGGCATTAGCCGCAGCTCTGTCGAGGGAGACCCCTCTGCTCGTCTTAGACGAGGCAACGTCCGAGCTGGATAAAAAAGCGAGAAGAGAGGTCTATACTCTCCTGAAATCGCTCACTGCCCGGGGGCACACGGTGGTTCTTATCGAACACATGACTGATGAGACCCTCGGTTTTGCGACAAGGATGATTCACATGGAGGCAGGGAGCATCGTTTACGACGGGATACCCAGGGCTGAGGACCCGGTCCGCCCGGTTCTTATGAAGACTCCTTCTTCGGGGACGGTTGTCATAGAAGCAAAGAACATCACCCACAAATTCCCTGAAGTTCTTGCTCTCGATAATGTCTCCGTTTCGTTCTATAAGGGAGAAATCGCGGCAATTCTCGGGGAAAACGGTTCGGGTAAGACGACTCTTGTCAAGCACCTGAATGGTCTTCTGCGTCCTGATTCCGGTTCGGTTCTTTTGTCTGGCGATGATATCGCGAAACGGACGATTCCTGAAATCGCGAAGAATGTCGGGCTTGTGTTCCAGAATCCGGATACGATGCTCTTTGAGAATACATGCGAGAAGGAGATTATGTTCGGTCTGAAAAATCTGGGGACGTCAGGCGCTCTGCCTGAGGTCTCGCTCGAAAAGGTGGGTCTCGGCGGAAAAGCGAAGATGAATCCCCGTCATCTGAGCCGGGGAGAGCGGCAGAAACTCGCTCTTGCCTGTGTTATTGCAACGAATCAGGATGTTGTTATTATGGATGAGCCGACGACGGGTCTTGATATGAATGAGTCGTATGAGATTATGCGTGTGTTAACCGAGATGAGGAATGCGGGGAAGACTATTCTGATGGTTACCCATAATCCGGTGCTGGCGGGCATGTATGCGGATAGAATTATCGAGATGGATGCGGGAAAGATTACCGCTATCCGCGGAGGTGAGTGAAATGGAGGATATTCTGCAGTATATTCCGGGGAGCCGGTTTGTTCACCGGTTGTCGCCGATGACGAAGATTTTCTTTGCGGTCGGTATGATGTTTGCGGCGATCTTTACGTCGAATCCGGTTCTGCTTTCGGGGATGATTGCATTTGTGCTGGTGTTTGCGGCAATTGGCGGGCTGTTGAAGCCGCTTTTGCGGCAGGTGCCTCTGCTGATTATTCTGGGGCTGGCTCTGGTTGTTCTGACGGTGCTGACGAGTTCGTCGGGTTTGGTGCTGTTTACGCTTCTGCCGAATGGGTTGTTCCCGGTGTCGACGGGCGCAATCATGTTTGCGGTGCAGATGGCTCTCCGGTTTGCGGTGCTGATCTTCTCGTTCCAGCTGCTGGTTATTTCAACCCAGCCGCGGGATCTGGTGAATGCGCTCTACACGCTCCGGATTCCGGGCGATTATGCTCTGATGTTTCTGATTGCGATTCGGTTTATTCCGACTCTGCAGAGGGAGGGTGTGCGGATTAATGAGGCGCAGCTTTCGCGTGGGTATTTCCCGGGAGGAGGGGTTATCGGGAAGCTGAAGCAGCTTGGTCCGGTGATGCTGCCGCTTATGCTGAATTCGCTCGCTAAGGCGGATACGCTGGGGCTGACGATTGATATGCGGGGATACCGGAAGGCGTCGGAGCACCGGAGACGGATGGTTTTCCATGCGGCAGATTTCGTGACGGTTCTTCTGGTTGCAGGGATTCTCGCGGGTATTGTGTATGTGACGTTTATCCTGTGAGGGGGGGTCAGCCCTCTTTTTTTATTTTTTTTAGAAATTCTTATCCTGGTCCGATGAGATTACGCCGCGGATGTCCTATTTCAATTTTGACGGTTTTGTCTGATGTTACTGGATGTACGTCGGTTTTGTGTATGGGATTCGTCGTATTGCGTTTCCTTTTTTTCTTCGGGTGTACAGGGAATGGTAAAAACATGAGATGAAACGAACCTGGATTACAGAATTCTTACTATTCTTTTCTTGTATGGATTTTGGATGTACTTCAATTTCTTGTATGGGATTCTTTTTGATGCCCGTATCATCACACGGAAAACACGGAAATCACACAGAAACACGGAAAACATAAAGAATCGGTCGAGTGGCTCCTGTAGATTATCCTCCCCAGCCCCCACACGGAATCCACGGAAATCAACGGAATGCACGAAAAGGGGGCAGGGGTGGGGGTGCTATTTCCCCCCCCCCTTTGCGCAAGCCCCGGGGCGAAGCCTTCGAGTACGTCCGCTGTCGTTTTTCGCTCCCCCTTCCCCCGGTGAACAGAATTGAATTTGTTTAAGTGGGATTCTTTGGATGTACTTCGGTTTCGTGTACGGGATTCTTTTTGATGGCCGCATCCCCGCAAGGCAAAGCCTTGCTCGCAAATCAAAGATTTGCTCTGCTAAGACCGCTCTTACGGAGCGGTCCGCCTCCGCTGATGTCGTCTGCTTCGCATCCAACCCGCCATCACACGGAA
>DAWV01000026.1:0-274 GCA_002506085.1 Methanocorpusculaceae archaeon UBA425 | reverse complement strand
AGATTCGGTTGAGTGTTTGTTGCACCTCCCCAGCCCCCACACGGAACCCACGGAAACACGCAAATCAAAGATTTGCGACCAAGTTTTCGAAGGGAACTTGTGACTGCGGGGTGCTATATCCCCCTCCCTCTTGCGCAAGCCCCATGGGGGGTGAAGCCTTCGAATCCTTGTAATAACAAAACAGATCAGTATTTTATCAGGAGAAAACCCGCGACGCGGGTTTTCCAGCATTTTTCGTTCCGCCGTCACGACCACGCGGAGCCGATGACAGTAC
>DAWV01000020.1:27146-40303 GCA_002506085.1 Methanocorpusculaceae archaeon UBA425 | reverse complement strand
GTGATGATACGGCCATCAAAAAAGAATCCCGTACACGAAACCGACGTACCTCCAAAAATCCGAACTAAAATGGAAGAGTATGAATCCAGTAATTCATCTCAAGTTTTTCATCATAAGTCATCACAAGAAATAGAGTGGTCCCAGTACATCCGAATAACAGATTCTGAGTGGTTCATGTACACACGAAAAAGTAGACCCGCCCCCTCCCACAGCACACCCCCTCGCAAACCTTCGGTTTGCTCAGCTAAGGTCGTCCGCGTTCCGCGTCCAACCCGCCAGAAAAAAGGGGGGCGCTAATCGACCGCGGGTGTACTCGAAGGCTTCGCCTCCGGTTCGCAAACCTTCGGTTTGCTCTCCGACTCGCTTCGCTCGCTTGTTCGCACGTCTTTCGACTTGCTCTCCGACTCGGGTCTTCGACCCTCGCTTGCTCGCCTTAAGGGGGGAGGAAAACATTACCCCCGTATCTCCTCTTACAAAAGTGCAATCAACTGCTCCCGCAGGAAACCACAGGTCAAACAATTAATTGGTTTCCACATCCAACATTCATTCATCATGGAAGCGTCCCCCGAAATCTGGATTGAAAAATACCGGCCGAAGAATCTATCCGAGGTTGTCGGACAGCAGGATGTAGTAGAACGGCTTCGCTCGTATGTGACAACGAAAGCTCTCCCTCATCTGTTATTTACCGGACCTGCGGGCGTGGGGAAAACAACCTGCGCTGTCGCTCTGGCACGCGAGATGTTCGGCAGTACCTGGAGTATGAACTTCCGCGAATTGAATGCATCGGATGAACGGGGTATTGATGTTGTCAGAACCCAGATCAAGCAGTTCGCACGAACAGCACCCCTCGGGGACGCAACATTCAAGATTCTGTTTCTGGACGAAGCAGACGCCTTAACGCAGGATGCCCAGGCAGCTCTTCGCCGGACAATGGAAAATTATGCCGAGACCTGCCGGTTTGTTCTTTCCTGTAACTACTCATCGAAAATAATCGACCCTATTCAGTCAAGATGCGCAATCTATCGGTTCCGCCCTCTGACCGATGAGGCAATCTGCGAGGAGATGGCACGAATCGCAAAAATCGAGGGAATCACAATCGATGAAAAGGCATATAATGCAATCACCTATGTTTCTCTCGGGGATATGCGTAAAGCAATTAATGCTTTACAGGGAGCGGCTATCGTTTCAAATATCGTAACCGCGGAAAATGTCTTTGCGATTACCTCGAATGCAAAACCCGAGGAAATTACCGGGCTTCTCAAATGGTGTCTTGAAGGCGACTTCGAGACAGCAGAACGAATGCTTCGCACACTTATGTATGACAAGGGAATTGCGCCGAATGAACTCTTGAACCAGCTCTACCGTGAGATATCCCGTTCGGAAACACTGGACAGGCGGCTGAAAGTTGATCTGATCGACCATCTGGGCGAAACGGATTTCCGCTTAAGCGAAGGGGCCGATGCAGATATCCAGATGGATGCCATGCTTGCACGGTTCGTCCGCTCCGGAATGAAATGACTTAAAAACCGCTCCGTTCGAGTTCGTCCCCGATTCGTGCAAGGAGCAGTTTGTCCCCCTCTTTTTTTGCCAGATCCTCGGCAGAACTCATATCCGAAATTGCCTCTTCAATCCGGCCTTCCGAGAGGGAAATAAGTCCCCGCCCCAGAAATGCGAGAGCCCTCCAGTGTGCATCCTCCGCTTTTTCAAAGAAAAGAATCTCCTCATAATCCAGAAGAGCACTCTTTGAATCTCCGGATGCCAGATATAATTCTGCACGGTTATTCAGAATGGCGGGGGCATACGGCTGCCCAAGCAATGCATTTGAATAATCGGAAATTGCTTTCTCTGTATCGCCCATCTCCTGAAAACAAACCCCACGGTAATAATAATAATTCACATTCCCGGGATTATCCCGGAGTGCATCCGTAAAACACTCAGTTGCCCTGACAAAATCCCGTGCCGCATAAAAATATAGACCCTGATTGAAGGCAGCATCCGTTTTCATATATTCCAGCCGGACAGAACATTGCCCGCAATCCGCCGGACAAACGGGTTTTCATCCTCAAGCATCGGTGTGATGACCGGCACAAGCTCCTTCGTGCCGCAGAATCCCAGAGACTTGACCGCCATATAGCGGACATGATCCTTTTCGTCGGATAATAGTGGAATCAGAAGCGGAACGCCTGCGGCTTCACGGGAAAAACCAATCACCTCGGCCGCCCGGTATCTGAGATGCCAGTCAGCGTCCTTGAGTTGGGGACGGACCGCTTCCATACCCGCGGAACCGAGAGAGCCGAGTTTTCCTGCGGCAAAGGCCCGTTTTTCCTTATCGGGTGACCGAAGAAGAACAAGATATTCCTGTATCGAAGATGTCATAATTGGATTGTACTAACTGCATAATATTTCATACTTCCGGTTTTTATCATATAATTATCTGGTGATAACCCTACTAAATATTACAATCATACATTGTTTGTCATACTATTTTATTAGTATGAAAAACACATGAAAACGTATGAGTAAGAAAGGTCTTCTGCTGGTCGGTCATGGAAGCAGACTGCAATACAATAAGGAACTTATCACAACCACCGCGGACATGATGAAACAGCGGGGCAGCGATTATCTGATTAAATCATGTTTTCTCGAATACAGCAGCCCGACAGTTGCTGAAGGACTGGATTTGATGCGAAATGAAGATCTGGAGATTCTCGTTGTCGTTCCTTTGTTCCTTGCAAAAGGAATACACATCTTACGTGACATCCCGAAAATTCTCGGCCTTGAACCCGGAAAGAAATGCGGGACGTTCGTTCTTGCAAACGGAAAAATCATCCCCCTTACCTACGCCGAACCGATTGGAATCGATCCGCTCCTCGCCGAACTCATGCTGAAGAATGCAGAAACCGCGCTCACTTCACCGGAGAGCGCATGAGGGTTCTCGTTCTTGATACAATCCACGGGGGAACAATTCTTGCCGAGGCTCTTCTCAGAAACGGTGACGACGTGGATGCCTTGGACGTGTATCGGGGTGTTGGTCTCACCCCTGAAGAAGCCGCTTCGCAGAAATATGATCTGATTACCGCTCCCGTCCATCTCGACCCGGACTATCCTCTCCTTAATACAACGACGGACGTCATCTCCCACCATGAAATGACCCGGCGACTCGCCGGACCTCTTCCGGACACGGTTATAGAAGTAACCGGTGCAAAAGGAAAAACAACCACTTCATTCGCTCTCGCTTCCCTGTTTACCGCAAAAGGAATTCTTCATACGAGCAGAGGGACCTTCATCTGCCCGGACGGAAAACTCCTCTGGAAAAAAAGCATCACGCCTGCCTCGGTTCTCCTTGCAGTCGAGGGGGCAAAAACCCATAATGGAGAATGGATTGTAGCCGAAGTTTCTGCAGGGGTTACTGGAATCGGAACGCTGGGGATTCTTACCTCGGCGGATGATTACAGAGTCGCCGCCGGAAAGAAAAGCGCTCTTGCGGCAAAACTCGAGTCGCTTTCAAAATGCAAAACGGTCCTTGTCCCGAAAGGCGTCCCGGCAAAACCAGGCTGGTACATTGTTGACGACCTTGTTTCAGTAGAAGGCACGACAATGTCATGGAACGGCGGCTCGTTTGAAAACCCGCTCCTTGCCCTCGCAGGATACCGTGAACCGCTCAAATGTGCTGCGGCGGCCGCTCTCATTCTTGGAGCCGATCCGGCAAAACTTGCAGGATTTACCGCAATCGAAGGACGCATGCAGTATTATCTCGAAGACGGCGTGCCTTTCCTCGACAACGCAAACAGCGGAACAACCAAAGAGACAACGCTCGACGCGGCAGCCTATCTCCGGACTCTTATCCCTGATAAGGAAATCATTCTCGTAATCGGCGAGGAGCACAAAGCAGTCTGCGAAGGATTCCGGGATGAGGCAGTCAAAGAAACCATCTCCGAAATTGCCCCCCTTCATACGATAACCGTCAGCAAAACTGACAGCCTGAACTTTGCCCAGGCAAAATCCCAGGCATTTTCCTATGCAAAAGAACACAATGCGGGAGTTCTTCTCGCAGTAAAAACATGGAGATAAGAGAATGGATGATGCAATTCATGAGCCGTCAGAGAAGCCATGCTCCTGCAAACCGATGAGATATGTTCAGCCGCGCCCGAGTTCGATTGTCGCGGCTCTCTACACGCTCCGGGATTTGAATGTCGAGCTCGCGATTCTTCACGGACCCTCGGGATGTTCGTTCAAACACGCCCGCCTGCTTGAAGAGGACGGACTCCGCGTTCTGACAACGTCCCTCGGCGACGAGGAGTTCATCTTCGGCGGTCAGCACATTCTGGAAGACGTGCTCCGTTACGCAGAAAAAGAGTTCGCCCCAAACCGCATCGCGGTTGTCGGCACATGTGTCTCGATGATCATCGGCGAAGACCTTGAAGCCGGAATCGAAGCATCAGGTATAAAAACGCCCGCCATCGGAGTCTCGATTCATGCCGGATTCAGGGAAAACACTGACGGGGTTTTAGCAGCTCTCAAACCGGCGGCAAAAGCCGGCTGGATTCCTGAGGAAGAATACGAGCGGCAGAAAATCGTCCTTGCCGCCGCAAACAAAAATGAACGTGAACGCGGGGCAGCATGCAAAACCTACATCGCCCCGTCCCGAGGCGACCTCAAACATGTCGCAGCCGCGGAACTCCTCTCCCTTCTCCGCTCGGGAAAAAAGGGTATGGCAATTATGAATGCCAAAAAAGAAACGGCATACATGTTCGCCGACCACCTTTGTGCTGTACATGAAGCTGCGCCGGAAGCAAACGTTACCTTTGTCGCAAATCTCGAAAACCGCGGGCTCCCGAAAGTCAGAGGGGACGCTGCCGCAATACTTTCCGAACTGAACTCCAGGGGAGTTCACCCGGAACTTATAGGGGCTCTGGACGAATACGGGGGAAACGGTATCCGGATTGCAGAAAAAATCGCAGAAGAGAAACCGGATTTCATTCTCCTCACCGGGGTCCCGCACGCCGTGAAGCCTGAGGCACTATCCGGCATTACCGTTTTTTCGATAACGAACGGACCGCGTCAGGTCACTCCGCTCAAGGAACAGGGGCACGCCCATGTCATGGTAGAAGTCGACCTTCACCCGAAAACGCTCGGCGTTCATAATATTGTTGAAAGCGAGTTCGGAGCGGTTTTACGGAGTCTGAAATGAAATCGTTTCTCATTTCAGGCGACAGGTCAGGCGCCGGAAAAACCAGCATCACCATCGGTCTTGCGGGTCTCATCTCAGAAAGCGGCATTGTCCAGACCTATAAAGTCGCAATGGACTATATCGACACCTCGTATTTATCCGGTGTCACCGGACGCCCGTCATATAATCTCGACACGTTTGTCCAGAGCGACGAAGAAATCTCCGGTCTCTTTTCCTACGGAGCGAAGGGGGCGGATTTCGGCATCGTCGAAGGAGTCCGGGGGCTCTATGAAGGACGGGACGCATTCACTGACATCGGAAGCACGGCCTCGATTGCGAAACGCTTCAGCCTCCCGACAATCCTCGTCATCGACGCACGGAGTATAACCCGCTCTGCTGCGGCTATCGTCAAAGGATTTCAGGCATTCGACAAGGACGTCCGCATCAAAGGCGTAATTCTGAACAACACAGGGGGCGGGCAGCACGTGCAAAAGGCAAAGGACGCGATTGAATACTACTGCGGGATACCTGTTTTTGGAGCAGTGCCGCGAAGCACGGAAATGAATCTGTCCATGCGGCATCTTGGGCTCGTTCCCTTCAGAGAAGGTATGGAGAATCCGGAATTTGCAAAAACCATCCATGGAGTTATTCGGCATGTCAGCGAAAACGTGGACATTGACGCAATAAAATCCATCGCGGAAGATGTAACCCCGGAACCGAATTCCGTAACCGGGTCATTATCATCAAACCCGAAACCGGAAAAGAAAATCGGGATCGCGTTTGACGAGGCGTTTACCTTTTACTATGGCGAGCTTGAAGCAGTTTTGCGAAGCCGGGGATATGAAATAATCAGGTTCAGCCCGGTTCACGACGCACTTCCGGACGCTGACGGATATATTTTCGGCGGAGGATACCCGGAATTATTTGCAAACGAACTTGCAGAGAACGCGTCAATGCGGGAAGCAATCCTGAATAAAGCGATATCGGGGACTCCAATCTACGCAGAGTGCGGCGGACTGATGTATCTGACCCGGTCTCTCACCATCAAAAAAGGCTGGCGGGAGTGTCAAAAGGACACGACATATCCCATGTGCGGGGTTTTTGCGGGCGACACAATTATGCCGGTGAAAAAAACACTCCGGTATGTAGAGGGGACCGCGAATCTCGGTGGTATCTCCTACCCGTTCAAGGGTCACGAGTTCCATTACAGCGGCATTTCAATGGACACTGACACGAAATTTGCCTATTCGCTCAGCAGGGGAACCGGCATTATCGATGGAAATGACGGTGTCGTTTTCAACAATGCAGTCGGTTCCTATACCCATCTGATGCCGGTCGCCTCCGGGGATATTCTGGCAGAAATCTTTTGTCACGGGAGTGAGAAAGATTACCTTAATGCGGATTCCGGGCGGACATAATACTATGATTCCGCTTTTTCTTGACCTGTCGGCATCCCGTGTTCTCGTGTTCGGGGCAGGTGACGTGGGGGTGCGGAAAGCCCGCCATTTCTCCAGCGCCGGACGTCTGACAATCGTCGCCGAAGACATATCTCCGGAACTCTTCTCGTTCAAAAACGCATCCATCAAACAGACTGCAATCTCCGATATGGAGAAAGATGTTCTGGATAAACTGATAGAAAAACATGACATCATCATAGCTGCTTTATCGGATGAGAAGGAGAACGAACGGCTCTGTAATCTCGCCAAAGCCGCCGGAAAATTCTACAACAATGCAACGGGCGCTGGAAATGTCAGGATTCCATCCGTCATTACCGGAGCGGAGTATCAGATTGCCGTCACAACCGAAAAAGCCGCTCCGGTAGTTCCGGCATTCATCCGGAAATATCTGACAGAGAATCTTCCCTGGCTGGACAACATGGTCCTCCTGCAAAATGCCCTGCGGGATGAACTGAAGACATCCGTTCCCGACCAGACAAAGAGAGCGGATATCCTCCGGAAAATCATAGAAGATGCGGAAATACAAAACGCCTGCAGAAGTGGTGTTCCGAACACAGACATCTGTAAAAAATATCTATGACCGGTAAACTTCTCACTGATTTGGTCGTTGCGACCGCGGATCACAGCAAATACCGGGAGGAAATTCTCGGACTCTTCAGGTTCAGCGATGAGGAGCTTTTTTTCCAAAAGACCGCAGCTCTTTTTTCCGGCGTGGTTCTTCTCCAGACATGCAACCGGGTAGAGATTCTTGTTCACGGAAATGCGGAAGTCCTGAGAAAATTTCTGCATAGCGAAAAGAAATACGGTTTTGAGATTCTCGAAGGGGAAGATGCACTCATGCATCTTCTGGAACTCGCTTCCGGTACAAAATCCATGATTGTCGGCGAAGACCAGATTCTCGGACAGATGAGGCGGGCGCTCATTCTTGCCGAGTCGAATGGAACAAACGATGCCATAACGGATGTCTGTTTAAACACAGCCATCCGTGAAGGGGTTTCCATCAGACAAGAGACCAGTATCAATAAGGGAGCGGTCTCGATTGGTTCGGCGGCGGTTCTTTTAGCCGAAGAACTTCTCGGGACACTCACCGGAAAAAACATCCTTGTTGTAGGCGGCGGCGAGATGGGGACGCTCGTCACCCGCGCCCTCTGTGAAAAAAATCTCCGGGCAATTTATGTCACGAACCGTTCATACGACCGGGCGGTTGTTCTTGCAAAAGAGATTAACGGACGTGCCATGCGGCTCGACCAGCTCTATCCATGCATAGCACTATCTGATGTTGTCATCTCCTGCACGGGAGCTCCCCATCTGATAATTCACGCAAACGAACTTGCCGAAACCATGAACGAACGTTTCTGGCCGCTCGATTCCCACCCGCGCAGTCTTCTTTTAATCGATATAGCCCAGCCCCGCGATATCGATGAGTCCTGTAAAGACATCCCGGGGGTTTCGCTCAAGACATTGGATGATTTAAAAACAATCTCGGAGAGAAACCTTGCCATCCGGAAGTCCGAGAGTCTGCGTGCGGAAGACCTTGCGAAAGCTGCTTTGCCGGATTTTATCAAAGCGTTCAACCGTGCCGCTTCCGGCGATCTGACAAAGTCACTCTACACATGGGCAGAGGAGATTCGCCAGCGTGAAAAAAACAAGGCACTGAGCCGTCTCAAAGACCCGGACCCCTATCTGGAGTCGGTGATTGACGACCTGACATGTGCCCTCACAAAAAAACTGCTCGATGATGCGGCGAAAAGTATCCGCGCAAGCGCAGAATGTACCGACACACAGACCGCAGAAATCATCCTCAAAGCAATAATTTCAGGTAAAGCAACATGTATCCACAAACCAGAATGAGAAGACTCCGGCAGAATAATCTCCAGCCGATGTTTAAGGAGACGAGAATTGTAAAAGACGAACTGATTATGCCGCTGTTTTTCGACTACAACGCGACATCCCCGGTCCCGATTAAATCGATGCCGGGTCAGTTCCGCTATCCGCTTTCCTACGCGGAAAAAGTTGCAAAAGAGATGAAAGAGGCAGGCGTCCATTCTGTTCTCCTCTTCGGCATCCCGAAAACGAAAGACCCGGACGCCTCCGGAGCTTTTTCAGAAGACGGAATCGTTCAGGAAGCAATCCGGAGAATGAAAGCGGCGGTCCCTGACCTTGTCGTAATCGCCGACACCTGTGCGTGTGAATACACCTCGCACGGACACTGCGGGATTCTCTGCGGAACCGAACTCGACAATGATGCATCCCTTATCCTGATAGAAAAAATCGCCGTCAGCCAGGCGGCTGCCGGAGCAGATATTATAGCTCCTTCCTGTATGCTGGACGGACAGGTCGGGGCAATCCGTGAAGCCCTTGATGAAGCGGGTTTTTCCAACACACCCATAATGTCCTACTCGACGAAATTCGCATCATCCCTCTACGGTCCGTTCCGTGAGGCGGCAGACTCCGGATTCCAGTTCGGCGACCGGACGACATATCAGATGAGCCCGGCAAACCGCCGCGAGGCAATCCGCGAATCCTATCTCGATGAGATGGAAGGAGCAGATATCCTCATGGTGAAACCGGCGGGATTCTATCTGGATATTCTCCGCGATGTCCGTGACGCGTCCGACCTCCCTGTCGCCGCGTATCAGGTTTCAGGCGAGTATTCGATGATAAAAGCAGCCGGAGCAAATGGCTGGATTAATGAAAACAAAGTTATTATGGAGTCGCTTCTTTCCATCAAACGGGCAGGGGCAGACCTCATTATCACGTATTTTGCAAAAGAGGTCGCGGAGCATCTCAAATGAAAAGCGAAGAATTGTTCAACATAGCAAAGACCCTTCTTCCCGGAGGGGTTTCAAGTCCGGTCCGTGCAATAAAACCCTACCCGTTTTATGTGAAATCCGCAAGCGGAGCCATCCTTAAAACCGTAGATGGAACTGCGCTTACTGACTGCTGTATGGGATACGGCCCTCTCCTTCTCGGTCATGCAAACCCGGTCATCAGAAAAGCAATCGATGCCCAGCTGGATGCAGGCTGGCTGTACGGGACGCCTACAGAACTGGAAATCGACCTTGCCCGGAGGATTACCGGCGACCATCCCTCGATAGATATGCTCAGATTCGTTTCAACAGGTCTCGAGGCAACGCTTGCCGCCATCCGCGTCGCAAGAGGATTCACAAACAAATCCGGAATTGTCAAGGTTGAAGGCGGATTCCACGGAGCCCACGACGCGGTCCTTATTGCTGCAGGAAGCGGGGCGACTACTCTTGGAACCCCCGATTCGCTCGGAGTGCCGGCTTCATTTGCAGCCGGAACACGTCAGGTCCCGTATAATAATCCGGAAGCACTCGAAGAGCTGTTGTCGAAACACAATGACATTGCCGCATTCATCATTGAGCCGGTTATGGGAAACATCGGCCCGATTCTCCCAAACGACGGCTATCTGAAAGCGGTCCGGGAAATCACGAAGGCTCATGATGTCCTGCTGATTTTCGACGAGGTCATCACCGGATACAGGCTTGGAATCGGCGGAGCCCAGAAAAAATACGGCATCCGTCCTGACCTCACCACTCTTGGAAAAATCACCGGCGGAGGTCTTCCGATAGGCGTATTCGGCGGCCGGCGGGATATCATGGAGCTCGTGTCACCGTCCGGAGGGGTCTACAATGCGGGGACTTTCAATGGAAACCCGCTTACGATGGCGGCCGGTATTGCGACAAACGACTATCTCCACGAAAACGAGGGACTCTACGGAAAACTCGATGAAAAAACGCGGGCAATTGAAGAGTCGCTTCCGGCAGACGCAGACGGAACGTTCGTCAGACTCGGTTCACTCTTCAAGTATTTCTTCAGAAGCAGTGCTCCGAAGAATTATGCCGAGGCAAAACAGTGCAATGTAGCCGCATTCCGTGTTTTCTTCGGGAAAGCCCTGAAGGGCGGCGTGTTTATTCCGCCGTCACAGTTTGAGACAAACTTCCTGTCGACAGCCCACGAAAAATCCGCTATGGATAAAATCATCTCGGTATATCAGAATGTCTAAAATCAGAATCGGGACACGGGGCAGCAAACTCGCTCTCGCCCAGACGAACAAGGTCATCGATCTTCTTGCAGAGAACGGTGTTGAAGCTGAGCGTATCATCATCAAAACAACCGGAGACAGAGTCACCGACCGCGGTCTTCATGAAATCGGGGGATTCGGGATGTTTGTCAGGGAAATTGACGACGCGATTCTCCGCGGAGATATTGACTGTGCAGTTCACAGTATGAAGGACATTCCTGCAGAACGCCCGGAAGGTCTTCTGACCGTAGCCGTTTTGAAACGCGACCCGCCGTATGATTACATGGTGATGAACGAGCCCGTTGAGAACCTGAAAATAATCGGGACCTCGAGTCTCCGGCGAAAAGCCCAGCTTCTCAGATATTACCATGACAATAAGGATGTCAGAATCGAGATGCTGCGCGGAAATCTGGATACCCGGCTTTCGAAACTGGATGAGGGTCTCTATGACGGGATCATGGTTGCCGAAGCCGGTTTGATGCGTCTCGGATACCGGAGGAATGGTATCCGGATGCCTGTCGATTTGTTTGTTCCGGCAACGAATCAGGGAACGGTGGCGGTCGTTTCGCGTGACACGCCAATACTCCGGGAGATATTTGCCCCGCTGAATGACGAGGCGTCTGCAAGAGACTGCGGAATTGAGCGGATTATAATGGAGGAGGTCGGCGGAGGCTGCTTTACACCGACAGGAATTTTCTGTCAGAACGGACATCTTATTGCCGAGGTCCTTTCACTCGACGGAACCCGTGCCGAGCGGGTTTCTGGAGATGTCCATAATCCGGAAGAGGCGCACATTGCGGGAATTAAACTCAGGACAGAAGCCTCCGAACTGATTGCGGAGGCAAAGCTCGCTCTTGGAGCCTACGAATGAAACCGGGAAAAGTGTATCTTGTCGGGTCCGGACCCGGAGGACTTGGTCTTCTGACATTCCGTGCCCGCGAAGTTATCGATTCGGCTGATGTAATCCTCTATGATCAGCTGCCGGGCGATGAGATTATCGCATCACTTCCGGCAAAGGCTGAGAAGATCGATGTCGGCAAATACGGCGGTCATCACACGATGAAGCAGGAGGAAATAGAAAAACTTCTCGTGGAAAAAGCACAAAAGGGCGGTATCATTGTCCGGCTGAAGGGCGGAGACCCGTTTCTGTTCGGACGCGGCGGGGAAGAGATGGAAGTCCTCCGCGAGCACGGGATTCCCTGCGAGGCGGTTCCCGGTGTGACCAGCGGAATCGCCGTGCCGGAGTGTGTTGGCATCCCGGTTACCCACAGGGATTTTGCAAGCCAGGTGACTTTTGTCACGGGTCACGAAAATCCGGAGAAGGAGATCTCCTCCATTGACTGGAAGTGGCTCGCGGGAAGTCCCGGAACGATTGTCATATACATGGGCGTGAAAAATCTTGCGAAAATCGCAGAACTGCTAATCGAAAACGGCAGGACTCCCGATACAAAAATTGCGGTAATCGAACGGGGATTCAGACCGGACCAGAGGGTCACGTGTGCCACACTTGCGGATATAGGTGAGGTTGCAAAACGGGTCGGAATGAAACCCCCGGCGATTATTGTGATCGGCGAAGTGGTCGGGCTGTATCGGGAAAATTAACTTTTTTGTGATTTCGTATTTCTGTTCGCAAATATGCTGAAAAACGGAACTGGCTTTTTCATCAATAGGAGTTCCGCGGGGTTGATGTGGATTCAATTCGGGTGAGGCGGGTCGGAGACGAAGTCGACGACCTCAGCTGAGCAAGTTCGAGCATAAGTGAGAACTTGCGAGTGGGCGGGTCGGAGACGAAGTCGACGACCTTAGCTGAGGCGGACCGCTCCGTAAGAGCGGTCTTAGCAGAGCAAATCTCTGATTTGCGACTGCGGGGTGAGCCGTCAGGCTCGCCCTCAGCCGAGCAAGGCTTTGCCTTGCGACCAAACTGAAAGTTTGCGACCAAGTCGATAGACTTGCGAGCGGGTGTGCTGCGAGAGGGGGCGTTTTTCATCTTATCCTTTAAGCGAATCCCGGGGGGCGAAGCCTTCGAGTACACCCGCGGTCGTTTTTCGCTTCCCTTTTTATGCGGGTGTATTTCGATTTCGTGTAAGGGATTCTTCAGGTGTAAATATCATCACACGAAATTCACGAAAACGTCCACGAAAACACGAAAAAGAAAGAATCAGTTGGACGGGACCCATGTAGTACCCTCCCCCGTCCCCCACACAGAACCCACGGAAATCAACGGAATACACGAAAAGGGGGGACAGGGGTGGGAAGTGGTAACCCCCCTACGGCGAATCCCCGGGGGCGAAGCCTTCGAGTACACCCGCGGTCGATTAGCGCCCCCCTTCCCCGGCGGACAGAATCGGATTTGCCCAAGCGGGATTCTTTGGATGTACTTCCGTTTCGTGTAAGGGATTCTTTTTGATGACCGTATCATCACACGGAAAACACAGAAATCACACAGAAACACGGAAAATAAAAAAAATCGGTTGGATGGAAC
>DAWV01000020.1:24238-26998 GCA_002506085.1 Methanocorpusculaceae archaeon UBA425 | reverse complement strand
CCCTCCCCGTCCCCCACACGGAACCCACGGAAATCAACGGAATTCACGAAAAGGGGGACAGGGGCGGGAGGTGGTCACCTACTCCCCTTAAGCGAACCCCCACGGGGCGAAGCCTTCGAGTACGCCCGCGGTCGTTTTGCGTTTCCTTTTTTTTCTTCAGGTGTGGTGCGGATTGTTCTCACCCTTCCCAGCGAACAGAATCGAATTTACTCAAGCGGGATTCTTTGGATGTACTTCGGTTTCGTGTATGGGATTCTTTTTTGATGGCCGTATCATCACACAGAAAACACGGAAATCACACAGAAACACGGAAAATAAAAAGAATCGGCTGGATGGAACACATGTAGTACCCTCCCCTGCCCCCACACGGAACCCACGGAAATCAACGGAATTCACGAAAAGGGGGACAGGGGCGGAGGAATGGGAGATCTTTTCTGATTTCTGGGTGCGGGGAGTGACTGCGGGTCGGAGACGCAGTCTACGACCTTAGCTGAGCAAACCGAAGGTTTGCGATTCGGCGCGGAGCGTCCCGCGGTGGAGAGATCCTATTTGCTGAGACCCCTATCTGTTTCCAGGTAGTCATCAGCCGTTTTTCGCCTCTCTTCCCCCGGTGAACATAATCGGATTTACTCAAGCGGGATTCTTTGTATGTACTTCGGTTTCGTGTATGGTATTCTTTGGATATTACGCCTCATCACACTAAATTCACGAAAAAACGCAAATCAAAGATTTGCGACCCGGCAAGGGAAGTCCCGCGGTGGGGAATCTTATTTCTGCATCCAGAAGAGGGTATGCTTTTTTGCGAGAGCGTATACCCTCATAAAAATTTCCGCCGCCGGATTTTGGAAAAGATGTGCTTCCGCGGCATTTTTGGCAATGATAATCATGAAGGAGGGACTATTCATTGTAATATGGATGAAATACCTGAAGATCAGGGTCAGGGGCGGTATAACAAACTGGATTATGCATATCTAATCAAGTGTGCAGAGAATAATGTGATAGACGAGTGGAATACTCTGTACCTGGAGTATCTGGAATCAGAATGGAACAGATTGTATCCTGAGAGGGCGTGGGATCCGGAAAATATTCTGGAGTTGGTTCGTCAACGTCAGTTTAGAAGACTTTGTTTTACAGGAGAGGATTTCAGAGAGGCAATATCCCGCGACGTGTCTTTCGATGAAGCACATCTCGAGGGAGCATGGTTCCGGGAGACACATCTAGAGAGAGGACAATTCCAGAATACACATCTCGAGGGAGCATGGTTCTGGGATGTAAATCTGGAGATGGCAGAGTTTATCTGGGCACATCTCGAGGGAGCAGAGTTCCGGGAGGCACATCTGGAGATGGCAAATTTTTGGGAGGCACATCTCAATGGGGCAGATTTCAGTGGTGCACAGTTGATGGGGGGCATCTTCAATTTAGCACATCTGGAAGGAGCGGAGTTCACTTCTGCTCACTTGAAACAGACAAAGTTTTGGAGAGCACACTTGGAAAGGGCAGATTTTGATGGAGCATATCTGGAAGAAGGGGAGTTCATCTATGCTATCGTGGATGGGGAGACCCTATTTACCAACAACTCCATAGATGATAAGACGAATTTTACGGGAACTGGGCTTTCCGCGACCCGCATAGACCCGAATCTGAGAACACGGCTGGAGCGAAATATCCGGGAGATGCAATGGAGAAAGTGGTATAACAAACCGAAATATTACCCGTATCCGGAAATGATTCCAAAGATACTTTGGGGCATGTGGTGCATGAGCCGGCATCTCTTTAAAGACCCCCCAAAAAAAAGATATGATCCAAAAGATTACCCCTCACTGGAAAACTCTACCTTCTACATTACACTTAGAAAAGTCTTGTCTTGGCCGATTAAGCCCTCTGTCACAACGAAGAATACCTCCAATCAAGACGTCAAAGAGATAAGAGACAGAATGAAAAAAAGGCAGATGGAGCGTTGCTGGATCGATTGTTTCATCAATTCGTTCGTCCGGCTTTTCTGGTGGTTATCCGACTATGGCAGTTCAACAAAACGCGTCATAGGGGTATTTTTCGGCTGGAATATTCTCTGGGCATTGATTTATCAGATTGTTCTTCCGCTCCTGCCGGGTCCGATACTTGAGAATGCAAGCACAACCGTCCTGCACACGTCAAATATCATTACCGCAATCCTACAGACCAATCTCATGATGTTCAGCATCACCGATCTGGCGACCGAAGGGTTGGATTACCCCGCACTCTTCTGCGTAACGGTGCACATCGTCATCGGTTACTTCATCCTTGCCGCCCTCATCACCCGGCTTGGAATCATGTTCCAGAACCTCAGCCCATAAGTGAAATGAAGGAAAAAACGGCACGCAAGCAAGGATAAGACCTTGTGAGAGTTGTAGGGTTTATGAAAGCACGGTCAATCTGATAGTAGATTTGATTTGGACAAGTGTAAATTTCGTGGACGTCAAAATAGAAATATTTGCTCTCGTTAATCTATCTGGAAACATATAGGGACCTCGGTAAATAGGATCTCTCCACCGCGGGACGCTCCGCGCCGAATCGCAAACCTTCGGTTTGCTCAGCTAAGGTCGTAGACTGCGTCTCCGACCCGCAGTCACTCCCCGCACCCAGAAATCAGAAAAGATCTCCCATTCCTCCGCCCCTGCCCCCTTTTCGTGCATTCCGTTGATTTCCGTGGATTCCGTGTGGGGGCTGGGGAGGATAATCTACAGGAGCCACTCAACCAATTCTTTAAATTTTCCGTGTTTC
>DAWV01000020.1:10854-24104 GCA_002506085.1 Methanocorpusculaceae archaeon UBA425 | reverse complement strand
CATCAAAAAGAATCCCTTACACGAAATCGAAGTACATCCAAAGAATCCATACGGGAATCCTGGTTCGTTTCATCTCATGTTTTCACCATCCCCTGTACGCCCGAAGAAAAAAAAGGAAACGCATAACGACGGCGGATGTACTCGAAGGCTTCGCCCCCCGGGGTTCGCAAATCAAAGATTTGCTCTCCGACTCACTTCGCTCGCTTGCTCGCAAGTTTCCTCCGAAGACTTGGTCACAAACCTTCGGTTTGCTCAAGGCTAACGTCGCTTTCGCTCCCTCGCCAGTCGTCCTCCCGCACGCACCCCTATTCAAAAAAATGCGTGATGTAAGAAAAACCCCGTTTTTTTCATACGCCCCACTCATTCACCCCCTTCCCGAATTGTATGCATACTAACACCGCGTAACTCCTATTTGAAAAACAGTTTCATACCCTACATCATTTTATTCTCCCACGGTCCCATATATACTGGGACTAGTCCGGGTGGCTTGGCGTCACCTGTAACCTGAAACTGCCAATACGCAGGGGACGAAGTTCGAAGACGGCTGTGGCAGTCTTTCCAATGTTATTCGTTCCAACGTTGATACCTTGTCCTGCGAGGTCAGTGGATGAGATGGATATATCCGGAGGGATATATTTCCTCATTGTTGTGGGCACCGGTTCAGGCCCGGAAGGGAGCAGACCTCACCATAAACGCATGGCGCCCGTAGGGTTGCAGGGCGGAGAAGGAATGAATAACAGAAGTCAGATGTGCGCTTCCTACCGAGAACATGTCCCGTTAATATTCTTTTGAGGACCAACTTATGGCAAAAGTGACAATTATTGGTGCAACCGGTCAGGTTGGATCGTATGTGGCACATGCTGTGTCACAGTTTCCGCATGTTCAGGAAATGTGTCTGTATGGCAGACCCGGAAACGAGACATATCTCGATGGTCTTGCACACGACATGATGGACTCTTTTGCTGCCCGGGGAACAAATACCCGAGTGACGTTTGGCACGAACCCGAAGGATCTCCGTGGTTCAGATATTATTGTTCTTACGTCCGGCATTCCAAGAAAAGCTACGCAGTCCCGTATGGACCTGGCTCTTGTGAATTCACGGATTGTAAAGGAGTATGCAGAGCAGGTTGGACGTATGGCGCCTGAATCGATTCTCCTGGTGGTGACAAATCCGGTGGATATTATGACGACCGTTGCTCTGAAATATTCGGGAATGATGCCGCACAGGGTGTTTGGTCTCGGGACGCATCTTGATTCGATGCGGCTGAAGGCGTGCCTCGCGGAATTTTTCAATGTGCACGTGAGCGAAGTGCATACAAGAATTATCGGAGAACACGGAGATTCCATGGTCCCCATGTGGTCTGCTACAACAATCGGTGGTATCCAGATTGATAATCTGCTCGGAGTCGCACATGTCCCGCGGGAAAAACTGATGGAGCGGGTGAAAGGGAGCGGCACATACATCATTAAGGCAAAGGGCTCGACAGTGTTTGGTCCGGGGGATGCAATTGCAACTCTGGTTCGGACAATTGTTGAGGATGAAAACAGAATGTTAACAGTCTCCACCCATATCCCGCGCGAGGTTTTCGGGCATGACGGGGTTTGTATAAGTGTACCTACGCGGATAACGAGAGGCGGTGTGTTTCCAATCGGAGTAAAGTATTCTGAAGAAGAGGGACGGATGCTTGCGGAATCAATCCGGGTTATACAGGAAACAACAGAAAAAGTCTGTGCCGTCCTCGACTCCGAAGATTAAGTCACGGTAAATAATATCTATTTTTGAGGAGAGTCCGGGGCACTCGCAGATTTTCAGCGGTCACGGACCCCGTCACCGGTGATAACAAACTCCCACATATTTCCTTCCGCCTGGGACCGGTGTTTGAAAACAACCGCACGCCTGAATCCCTCATGTTTTTCCACACGGATGATTGCCTTGGATATATGAGACAGGGCAGTTCCGCCAAGTCCGCTCAGACGGTGATGCTCGATGTCCATGAACACCTGATTTGTTATCAGAATCGGGATATCATACCGCTTGGCAATACCGAGAAGCACCATCATCTGGCGGGAAAGCATCGAAAGCGCATCTTTCGTGTCCATCTGCTCCACGCGATAAAGGGCAGTTGCCGAATCAAGTACAATCATATGGGCATTTCCGGATTTAATCAGCTTTTCTGATTCTGTAATCATCAGACCCTGTTCGGCAAAGGTCCCCGGCTCAAATACATACAGACGTTTTGCATACTCCAACGTCGAGTCACCGGCGATTTGTGAAAACCGTTCAATGGAAAAACCCTCTGAATCAATATAGACAACTCCGCCGCCATTCCGGAGAACCGAAACTACAGCCATGAGACAGAGCGTACTTTTTCCGGACCCCGCTTCTCCGAAGAACTGCGTAATCATACGTGGTTCAAGACCACCGCCAAGAAGCTCATCAAGTCCTGCAGCACAGGTTGAGATTTTTTTTACGGCGTCTTCCATGCATCCTCCTCGACAACCCGCTTCACATCCTTTAGCGGTACTCCGGATGTTTCCGCAATTTTCTGCAGGTCGTCAAACTCGGCTTTTCTGGAGTAAACAACCCCGTCCATCGATGCGTGCTTTATATTAACCGGAAATACAACACCGTTTATTATTATATGCTCAGCTGAAATGCATCTGTCGGCAACGAACCGGTGAACCATAGGAGTACACCGAATGCCAAGACTGCCGGTTTCACGGGCAAGTATTTTTGCAAGCCGCATTGAATCGGCCGGCAGGGATACAACCCGGACGAGATAGCCCGGTCTTCCCTTTTTCATGATGATCGGAACAAGTGACGCGTCACGGGCGCCCTCACTCATCATGGTTGAAAGAACCGCCCCGAGAAGTTCCCCGGAAATATCGTCAACATTTGTTTCCAGCACATCGACGACGGACTCGGGTTCGGCTGCGTCGATAATGGAAGCACACAGAACGTTCGGGTGGTCTGCCGGGTCACGTGTTCCCGCCCCGTATCCGATTTTGAGAAGTTTCCCGGGCTGATTTTTCGTGCCGAAAACATCGTTGAACGTGGCGAGCAAAGCGGCTCCGGTAGGTGTGCAGAGTTCGCCCTCGAACGAGTCAAACAAAACACGAAGATCCGAGGCTTTGAAAATCTCGGCAGTGGCAGGGGCAGGAACCGGCATTATTCCATGCAAACAGGTGACCGTCCCCTGACCCGCGGAGACAGGGAGAATGTGGACAGCGTCTAAATGCAGCGAAAGAAGAGCCGTGCAGGAACCCAGAATGTCTGAAATTGCATCATCAGCACCAACTTCATGGAAATGGACATGATCAGTATGATGAACTTTCATCTCAGCCTCATGTATCCGGCAGAATACCATTCCGGCAAGTTCCTTCGCTCTTTCCGGGGCATCAGCCGCCGAAACAATCGCAAGGATTTCATCCAGCGTCCGGTGGGTTTTTCCGGTATTGGTTCTGATATAGGTCGCCGAGATTCCTGCACGTCTCACTTCAGTTACATCTGGTGTTGATACTGATGAAACCGAACGAAGAACGGCCGCTTTGTCCGCTCCGAGACTGAGCAGTGCCCCGAGAATCATATCCCCGGCAGCACCAAATCTGGGATCTACTATCAGAATACGCATACTGGTATAATTATTGTCCTGCCACTCTGAATAAATATCGCCCTAGTCAATGATATCCGCTCCGGAAAAAACAGATTAGTGTCTGAGCCAAAGGTTGATGAGGCTGGAAACTACTCAGATATGTACTGCCTGCCGGGAATCAGGCTATTCGATGAGGTAGATATGACAACTACGAAAAATAGGGATATTCTTGCCTGGCTCCTGGAGGAGGAGAATCCATCAGTCCGCTATTTTACTCTCACATCCCTTCTGGAAAAGCCGCCTGATGATTCGGATGTGAAAACTGCGCAAAAAAACATTATGACAATGGGGCTCGTTCCCATAATAATGGAAAAGCAGAACGAAGACGGGTCATGGGGCGACCCAATGCGGTTTTACCGGGATAAATATAAAGGCACATCATGGACTCTGCTGATTCTCGCGGAACTTGGCGCAAATCCCGATAATCCGGGAATCAGGCGTGCATGTGAATTTATACTCAGCCATTCACAGGAACCGGAACATGGCGGGTTTTCCTATGATATGAGTGCAAAGACCGGCACAGGACTTCCGGGCGGCGTAATCCCGTGTCTGACGGGGAACATGGTGTACAGCCTCGTGAAACTTGGGTATCTGAACCACCCCGGAGTTCAAAAGGCAATTCGATGGATTACCACCTACCAGCGGGCGGATGACAGGACAGATACTCCAGCGAAGGGTGAGCCCTATGACCGGCTCAGGATGTGTCTGGGGGCTCATTCCTGTCACATGGGTGTTGCGAAGACTCTGAAGGCGCTTACTGCGATTCCTGAAAATCAGAGGAGCCGGGAGGTGATAGAGACCACGGGGAAGCTGACAGAGTATTTCCTGAAGCATCATCTGTATAAGAAAAGTCATAATCTGGAAGAGATTTCAAAGCCCGGCTGGCTCAGACCGGGATTCCCTCTCATGTATCAGACAGACATTCTGGAACTGCTGCTCCTGTTTCATGAACTTGGCATCCGGGATCCAAGGCTGCAGGATGCCATCGAAATCCTGAAAAATAAGCGGATGACAGATGGGACCTGGAAACTGGGAAGCTCCTTTAACGGCAGAACTCCCGTCTCCATTGAGAAAAAGGGCGGGTCCTCAAAGTGGATTACCCTGAGAGCGTTAATCGCATTGAAAGAATATGGTGTTACCCCATAGGGATTCGGGAGAATGACGGACTGAGGAATTAAGCCGTTCCACCTCATAAGTCTCAAAGAATCGGAGATTTGTCCTTCGCTTACTACAAGACATATATCAGAGTCGGTCCAACGTGTAAATAACAATTCAGGGACAACAATGGATCACTCACAAAAAAGATGGCTGTTTATTTCCTTGGGAATCAGTTGTATAGTTCTGTTTGTGATGCTGTTTTTCACCATCGACGCCAACACGCTCGTTGAACTACAGAAATGCAATCCCTGGCTTATTCTCCTCGCAGTAGTCATGCATATCTTCTCGCTCGTATTCTGGGCACTCAGAATCAAGCTCATGTGCAATTCGCTCGGCTTTAAGGTGCCGTTTTTCCATTCCTTCAATCTCGTCTGCTCCAATCTCTTCATTGCAGCGGTAACCCCGTCACAGATTGGAGGCGAGCCTCTCAGAATCTATGAACTCACCAAAGCAGATGTCCCCGGGGGAGATGCAACCGCTGTTGTAATCATGGAGAGAGTATTTGACGGAATTGTCCTAGTTCTCGGAACCGTCATTAGCGTAATCCTGCTTGGAATGTTCTTTGCCGACCTCAATTTCCCCGAAGCATACATGCTTATTGCCTATATTGCCGCCGCCGTCTTTGCCGGACTCCTTATGCTGTTTGTCATCGTTGCAAAAAAACCGGAATGGGCGGGGCGGGTTGTAAAAAGAATCCTTCACCTGCTGAGCCGGAAAAAATCTCCGGACATTATTAAAGAGTATCAGAGAAAAATAGACGGATACCTGGAACAGTTCTATGCAACGCTCGGGCACTTCACCGGAAAATCAAAATCCGGTATGTTCTATGGAATAGTTTTCAGTTTCCTCTACTGGTTTAACGAATTTGCAGTCGCTTCCGTCCTTATGGTAGGGCTTGGTCTGCCGCCGAACTTCCTTCTCTCGTTCATCTTCATGATTCTAATCACCGTCATCATGATGATACCCCTGACCCCGGGGGGAGCGGGCGTCGCAGAAATCTCAATCGCGGGATTCTATGCTCTGATTATTCCGACATCCCTCCTTGGCGTGTTCGTTCTGCTGTGGCGTTTAATCATGTATTACTTCAACCTCGTCATCGGGTTTCTGGCAAGCATGCTTATTGTAAGGAGAGAGGCAAAAGTACAGGCTAAGAAACCCGAAAACCTTTAAATATATATTCTCAGCAGTCAATTTTTATTAAACATCATGGACGCTAGGCAGAAAAAATTCCTCTGGATTTCAATCGGGTTATCACTCGCAGTGCTGCTGATAGTAATAGTTATGACGTTCAATGAGGACACGATTACTGCCTTAGAGCATCTTAACCTCTGGTATCTTATTCTTGCGTTTGGACTGCACATGCTTGCGATGGGCATATGGGCCGTCAGAATTGTAATCATGTCACGGGCAATGGGATACAAAGTCCCATACCTCCACTCACTGAACATGGTTTGTGCCGGTCAGCTGGTTGCAGCCATCACCCCGGCTTCCATCGGCGGAGAACCTGTCCGGATTCATGAATTATATAAGGCAAAAATGCCGGTAGCCGATGCAACAGCAGTCGTAATAATAGAGAGGCTTCTGGAAGCAGTCCTCATGGTCCTCGGCGTGATTTTTGCGATAGCTCTCTTTTCAATTGTGTACAGCAATGGGGAGGTTCCGGAGGGTCTGATTTTCGCAGCATGGTGCGGCACGGCATTATTCACCGGAATTTTAGTTCTTCTTGTTCTGGTGATGCGAAAACCCGCTCTCATTAAGAAACTCGCGATAAAAATCGGAGGGCTGTTTATGAAAAAGATGATGCCCGAAACAGTCGACAGGGTTACCCGACAGATTCTTGAGGGTGTCGACCAGTTTTACGATACGTTCCGACTCTTTGCCGGGAAAGCAAAGTGGGGGCTTATTGCCGGATTCTTCCTGACATTTGCTTTGTGGGCATGTGAATACTCTATTGCTTCGATTATTATGATGGGGCTTGGCTATCCTCCGAATGTGCTTTTGTCAATCGTGTTCCAGTTAATCATCGCAGTCATTATGATGATACCGTTAACCCCCGGAGCTTCAGGAATTGCAGAGATTGCCTACGCAGGATTTTATTCACTCATTATCCCCAGCTCAGTCGTAGGACTTTTTGTTGTGCTCCTGAGACTGATTCTCTATTACTCTAATATTATTATTGGATTCATTGCCAGTTTCCTGATTGTAAGACGGGAAGCGGCAAATAAAAAAGTGAAAATTCACGATGAATAAAATACCCTTTTTTGACCGCATACAATACAGTCTGACGAAAAACGACCGGACCGAAGATTTTTACCGGTATCAGTATGAGAAAATCTTCCGGAAATTCTATGATAAATCCGAAGACTGTCTCGTCATCCGCGGAATCAGATTACCGGTTCTGTCGCACGAGAGTCATCCGACACGGGAGGAGGCATATTATGCGATGGAAATCGGGGATATACTCTACCCGGGACTTCTGGGCCGATACCAATACACGGACGAGGGACCTTATGAGTGGGGAGGTGTCTCAATCGAAAAGGATGACGTGGTCTTCGACTGCGGTGCGAATCTTGGCGTCTTTTCCATTCTCTCGGCTTTTCGCGGTGCGGAGGTTTACGCATTTGAACCGATTGCGGCCGCAAGAACCATCTTATCCAGAACACTTGCCCTGAACCCTGATCTCATGGATAAGATAACAATTGTCCCGTATGCTCTGGGCGATGCCATCGGAAACGCTGATTTTACCATCCTTGAAGATACACTTGTAGGCTCATCTATGGTGCTTAACCAGAAAGGCAGGCATGAAACAGTCCCGGTTACGACCATCGATGCATTCTGTGCCGAGAACTCTTTGACCGTTGATTTCATTAAGGCAGATATTGAAGGAGCCGAGCGTAAGATGCTTGCCGGGGCGAGCGGAGTCCTTGCACGGGACGGCCCCAGGGTTTCCGTGTGCACCTATCACCTGCCGGATGATTCGAAGGTACTACGAAGCATACTCCTGAATGCAAATCCAAAATACCGGATTGTTGAAAAGTGGAAGAAAATATACGCAAAAGTATAAAAAAAGGAAAGCGGTTATTCACCGCTCATATTATCTTCCTCATCATATTTCAGAGGAGGAGGGAGGATCAGTTTTACCTTCTGAATCTGTCTGCCCCGCATTTTTGTAACGATTATAGTAATTGCCTCCCCGGCGAGCGAAATCGACTCTCCGAGCCTCGGAATATGACCTAAATACGAGAAGACAAGCCCGCCGATAGTTTCATAACTGCTCGAATCTTCCGGGAGTAAAATGTCGAACCGCTCATTTAACTGGGCAACACGCACCTGTGCATCAATGATATACAGACCTTCGCCCACCTCGATGATGTCAGAAACCTCATCGGAATCGGATTCGTCCATGATATCACCGACGAGTTCCTCGAGAATGTCCTCAAACGTGACAACCCCGGAAAATCCACCGAATTCATCCAGAACAATCGCCATGTGAACACGTCTGACCTGAAGTTCACGCAGAAGATCATCAATCTTCTTGGACTCGGGCACACAGTGTACGTCAAACATTACGGTTTTCACAAATGCCTGCTGATTACCGGTTGAGTAGGCATTGAAGAGATCTTTGAAGTTGAGCGTTCCGACGATATTATCAGTCTTACCGTGATAAACCGGCATACGTGAAAAACCGGTTTCTCTGAAATTAAAAACAGCCTCTTCAATCGTTGCAACATCCTCAATTACCGCAACATCCGGTCTGGGAGTCATAATTTCTCTTGCGGTCGTATCATTGAACCGGAGGACCGAGTAAATCATATCCTTCTCCCCCTCTTCAATAGCGCCTTCCATCTCGCCCACGTCAATCCATTCACGGATCTCCGCTTCTGTCACAGGCTGGTTACTCTCTTCTTTCTGGAATTTATCATATATCCAGAAGAACGGAGACAGGAAGAGTGTCAGATAATAAATCGGCGTCGAGACGAACAGTGCCACTTTTTCCGTATGAGCGGTTGTGTAGGTCTTTGGACCGATCTCTCCGAAAACCAAAACAAGCAGAGTCACCACTCCTGTTGCAACGGCGACTCCCGCATTGCCAAAAAGGTCCATCGCCAGCGCCGTCGCAAGAGCTGTGGCTCCGATATTGACAAGATTGTTTCCAATCAGAATCGTAATCAGAAAATGATTCGGATTATTTTTTAATTTTTCAAGCCGTCGGCCCTTCTTTCCGGTGTCAGCCAGAGCACGGACCTTTGCACGGGTGAGACCGACAAGGGCTGTTTCAGAAGCCGAAAAAAATGCTGAACCCATCAGCAATATAATAAAAATAATTATATTCGTATATACTACCATATTGCCCACGCCGCATATGCGGCAGATCTATTTTTATGTCTGAGTCCAGTCATTGATTGAAATCTCTGTATTATTATAGATGTCATTTTTCTTAAATACATCGTCGTGAAGAGAACTCGGCAACCTCGCGGGAGAGAGCCGCTACCTTGTCTTCGTATGACAGAAAATGCACACAACTGCTTTTTTCCGGACCAGCCATATGGTTGGGATCAAAGCTCAAATCTTCCAGTTCAAAGGTCATTAGTCCATTGTAGCCGATTTCAGCGAGAACAGCTTTGAGCTTTGCGGCTTCGGGAGTGCCGGCTAGAGGGGAGTGCATGCACGCCGGGTCTCCTTTACTTGTATGAATATTGACAATCCGGTCCCCACATTCACGAGTGAAGGAAAAGGGATCGCCGCCCAGGCACGCGTGAGCATAATCCCACGTAAACGAAAGCCATGCATACTCATCCAGCACTGCTCTCAACTCTTTTGCCACCACCATATGGGCGTTCACTGCGGGCGGCATATTTTCGAGGGAGACAAGAACAGATTTACCGATGTCGGCATTTCCAACTTTATTCATATAAATCGTGAACCTTTCCTTGTCAATGGGGCTGAGGGGGCGTTTCGCCGTCCGTTTTCCCGGGTGAATTGTAAGAATACCGCCGCCAAGTTCTTCCAGAATATCCATACAGGCAATCGTGTATTCTGCCGTGAGCTCCGCTACCTTCGGATTGAATGAGCAGGGATTCAGTTCGAAAACTGGTGCGTGCATTGCAATTTTTGCAAATTTCGGATGAAGACGAAGCTGCTCTCTGAGTTCCGAGACATTGGCGCCCCTCATCCAGAAAGTAGGGGTTTCCATCCAGAATTCAATTGTATCAGCGCCGGATTTCTCCACTGCATCAAATATTACCGGGGGTTCATATTCATGGAAGAACATCGAAGAGGCGGCAAGTCGAATCATTAACCGTTATATTTCTCATGTCAGGAACTAAATGTATGGTATATGGCAGGGAAGAAGCGGGTTACCCGGCAGAAGACGCTCTCATTTGGTGACGACGAGGGAAGCCTTTCACTTCTTTCTCCGATACAAGAGAATTCCGAGCTGGTTATATCCGATAACATACTCAGTGTCTCCGATCTCGCAAAACGAATACGTGATGTCGTCGACTGCCCGCTCCTGACAGACATTATCGTCAAAGGGGAAATTACTGGATACCGCCCGAACGGATCCGGGCATCTCTATTTTTCCCTGACAGAGCAGGGGGATAATGCCGCATCCATTTCATGCGTTATGTGGAAATACTCAGCGAAAAATCTCCCGTTCTCAGTAAAAGACGGGCTCCTCGTGCAGGTAACCGGCCTTGTGGACTTTTATCCGGCAGGCGGGCGGCTCCAGTTCATCGTGAAAAAAATGGAGCCTGCGCTTTCCGGCAAAACAGGTCTCTTCCTCTTAAAAGAGCAGTGGCGAAAGGAACTTGAGGGGAAAGGAATTATCCCCAGACCTCAGGCAGAAATACGTGACCCACCGATTTTTCCGAAAAATATCGGGGTTGTCACCTCTAAAACCGGTTCGGTACTGCAGGATATTAAAAATGTAATCAGCAGACGCTACCCTCTTCCGATTCTGCTTGCAAGTACTGCCGTTCAGGGTGACGGAGCGGAAAGCGGCATAGTTTCCGCGATTCAATCTCTTCAGGACAAAGTGGATGTTATCATCGTCGCCCGCGGCGGAGGCAGTTTTGAGGATCTGTTCGTGTTCAACCACCCGGATGTGGTTACCGCGATTCGAAACTCGAAAGTTCCAATCATTAGCGCTATCGGACATGAAACAGATACCACGCTCTCGGATTTCGCAGCCGACAGAAGAGTTCCTACCCCGTCAGCGGCGGCAGAGACGGTAGTTCCCGACCGCGCAGTGCTCCTCGAAAAACTCGAAAAAGACCGGCGGTCCATGCATGACACCGTGATGTGGATTTTATCTGCAGAACAAAAGAACATTGCCGACCTGAAACGGAGAGTTGATCCGAACCGCCTTACCCGAAAGTTGGAACTTATGCACCAGCAGACGGCAGAACTCGAAGAACGTATTAGAACCGCATCAATCCGGCGGATTACTGTTGAGCGCGGAAACTGCAGGAACTGGGCGGCAATGATTCAGAAAGGTGCGAAAAATAAAATCACGAATGCCCGGCTCGCGTTTCTGACGCAAAAAGAAATAATTCTCGGGCGGGATCCTTACAAACCGCTGGAACTCGGGTATGCTTTGGTCTGGAAAGACAATGTCGTGGTCCGTTCCGTGAAAAAGATTGCCGAAGATGACCGGCTCACCCTCAGACTTGCCGACGGTGAAGTTATTACAATCGTTGAGAGTATCAAATGACCGAAAA
This sequence comes from Methanocorpusculaceae archaeon UBA425, assembly GCA_002506085.1. GTDB lineage: Archaea > Halobacteriota > Methanomicrobia > Methanomicrobiales > Methanocorpusculaceae > Methanocorpusculum. Next base: position 12,571 of record DAWV01000020.1, on the reverse strand, counting down.
AGAAACCGAACCAACCTACGAAGAAATGATTGCAGAACTGCGTGAAATCGCGAAACAACTGGACGACCCGAACACCGCAATCGAAGACGCCGTAAAACTTCATCAGAGAGGAATGGCACTCATCCAGAAATGCGAGACCTTCCTGCAGAAAGCGGAACTGACGATTACTGAGGTTCCTCAATCGTCAGAGTAACAGTCATTTCAGCTCCGCTCTGAAGAGCGGTCACAAGTTCACGGGGGAGAAGCTTTGCCGTATGATTACTGTAGATAGCAACTGTCCGGGGACAGACAAAGGCACTTCTCCGCCAGACCAGATCTGTCGGATGCGTGAGCGTTATGTCTGCGGCTCCCTCGGATAAAATCTGAACCGAAATCTCACCGCAGGTCAGAGTCGTTATGAGAATAGCTCCGTTTTTTGCAATTGCTGCATGAAATTCCGGAGAAAGGTCAACGGCTCCTTTATCTGCTCCGACGCCGATAATGCAATCCCCTTTGGGTGAAAGTTCGGTCTCTTTCGTAACTTCGAAGGTGTATTTGTGAAGCGCACGGACATTTTTATGTCCATGACAGTGAATAATTTCTGTTACTGACATTCGACTGATGTACATTTTTCTTTTTTGATGAGATATAATGCGTGCAAGGGAGGACTCAGACATCTAAAAGAGGTTGCGCTTATCATCTCAGAAATATAATATGTACTTCATGGATAACGATATGATAATACTCGACTGTCCTGTCTGCGGTGAGGAGATGGATTTTGAAATCCTCAAAGAGCCGCCGGAAGCAGTTGTGAAATGCAGTGTCTGCGGACATGTAATGCGTATTACCTTAAAAGAACCGAAAAGTAAGACCGTACATGCAATAGTCAGTTTCGGGGACGAATCAAGCACAGGAACGATTGATCTCATAGAAGGAGAGATTATTTCTGTTGGAGATTATCTGGTTGCCGAAGTTGGCGATGACTCCTTCAGTGTTGAGGTCACATCAATCGAAGAAAATAATGCACGCAGGGAAAAGCTTCCAACGGAAAAAATACAGGTGTTATGGACCAGACTTGTTGACAAGGTTATCATTCGTGCATCTCTGAATAAAGGGGCGACAACAATTCCTCTTTATGAAGAGGTCGAAGGAGACAAGGTTTACACAGTTGGTCAGATTACATCAGTTGGCGGAAGACAGTTCCGTGTGACCAGAATCAAACTCCGGAAAGGAAACATAATTACGAGAAAAGATAAGACTGCCGAAGCCCGTGAGATTAAAAGAGTCTACGGTGAACGGTCATAATTCTTTTTTTTAGTTAATTCGATTGCCGGGTGACAAATCACCGGGTGTACAGGGAAGAATCCCGCGCACGAAACTGCATGTTCTCAAAAAATCGGTGAGAGGGATATGTTTTTATAAATAGGACTTACGCGGTGTTGATGTGGATCCAATTCGGGAGAGGCGGGTTGGACGCTGAAAGCGGACAACCTCAGCCAAGCAAACTGAAAGTTTGCGCGTGGGCGGGGTGGCGACGAAGTCGACGACCTCAGCCGACCAAATCTTTGATTTGCAAATCCCGGGGGCGATGCTTTCGAGTACGTCCGCAATCGTATTGCGCCCCCATTTTTTATGCGGGTGTACATGGACCACTCTTTTTCAGGTGATGAAACGAATCAGGATTACCGTTATGGATTTCCGGATGTACTTCGGTTTCATGTATGGGATTCTTTTTGAT
>DAWV01000020.1:10321-10691 GCA_002506085.1 Methanocorpusculaceae archaeon UBA425 | reverse complement strand
CGGAAAATATAAAGAATCGGTTGAGTGGCTCCTGTAGATTATCCCTCCCCCGCCCCCACACCGAATCCACGGAAATCAACGGAATGCACGAAATGGGGGCAGGGGCGGAAGAATGGAGAGCTTTTATCTTTACGTGATATTGATAAATTGGGGATTTTGTCATTCAAAATACTACCGATTTTTATGGATGTGACGAATCCATAACCATCCATTACACCAAACCGAAGTACATCCAATAATCCCAGAAACTTCTCGATTACGGCTGATAATCTCTCATAGCTTCGCCCCTGCCCCCATTTCGTGCATTCCGTTGATTTCCGTGGATTCGGTGTGGGGGCTGGGGGGGGCGATATACATCATCACCTCTATT
>DAWV01000020.1:0-10138 GCA_002506085.1 Methanocorpusculaceae archaeon UBA425 | reverse complement strand
GATACGGCCATCAAAAAGAATCTCATACATGAAACCGAATTACAACCAAAAATCCATACGGTAATCCCGGGTTCACTCGAAGGCTTCTCCCCCGGGAATTCGCAAACTTTCAGTTTGCTCAAGCTTTGGTCGCCCCTTCGGGTCAGCCCGCCTCGCGTAAGGAAAAGAGGGCGATAAACGGCGGCGGACTACCTGGAAACAGATAGATACCTCAGCAAATAGGATATCTCCACCGCGTCGGGCTCCGCGCCGGGTCGCAAGTCCCTTTCGCTTCGCTCCCGGACTTGGTCGCAAGGCAAAGCCTTGGTCGCAAATCAGAGATTTGCTTGGCTAAGGTTGTCGACTTTGTCACCAACCCGCGACCACAACCACAGGAGGCATAACCCTCCTTTTTGATTGAGAGCAACCCCTCGTAACTCCTATTAAAAAAAATGGGGATATTCCCGTATTACTCTGATTTACCCGCAACGAAAATATAGAAGAACGCTGCGAGGACCGCACCGACAATCGGACCGAGCACATAAATCGGAAATGTTGTCCATAGGGCATCAGAACCGGATACAAGCAGTGCCATAAAATCCGGACCAAACGTTCTTGCCGGATTGATTGAACCACCGGATATATTTCCGGTTGCAAGAATTGCTGCAGTTACTGCGGCACCAATTGCAAGACCGGCAAATCCTGCCGGGGCTTTTTTGTCAACGGCAACCCCCATGATGACGAGCATTAAGATGAACGTTCCGACAATTTCAGCGAGAAGCGCCTGCCATAAAGTAATGCCCGGGAACGGAGCAGTTGCCCCGAGTCCGCCAACGCTGAGTGCTTCCGGACCGATAATCAGATACAGCAAAGCTGCCGCAATAAATGCACCGAGACACTGGGCGATAACATAACAAATCGTATCCTTTACCGGAAATTTCCGGATAGCGCAAAGCGCAATACTAACTGCCGGATTGATGTGGGCTCCCGAAACAGCGCCAAGCGCATAAATCACTGCCGTTACTGCGAGACCGAAGGCGGCTGAGATGCCAAACCAGTCACCCATTCCGCCAAGAGCGCCAATTCCGATATCAAACGAAGTGGCAGGTGTCGTTCCCGCTGCAAGCATCAGCATAATTACTACCGACCCGCATCCGATGAATACGAGAATAAGCGTGCCGACAAGTTCCGCAAAAGAACGTTTAATGAGATCCATTACTTATCCCCGTGCCAGGCTTTGTTACACTCCGGACAGAGAATCCGTGGAATGGGGTGCTTCAGTTTCTTTGCAGGGAAGGGATATCCCCCCTCCCAGTTCTCAACATCCGCACGAATCATATGTTCGCTGCAAAGACCCATCCCGCATACAATACAGATACCTGTTGCATCCCGGTTAATTCCCTGGTGTTCGCAGACGTAACATTTCATTTATACAGCCTCTCGATACTGGCAGTACTGGTGGCGGGCTCCCATAAGGCAGGCTGTCGCACAACTCTTACATCCGCGAACCGGAGCGGCAGCAGTCTTCTTGTCGAGGGCTATTATATTCGTCATCATAGTTGCCGTAACCGGTTCACTTGTCAGGAGACACGGATAATCTGCCATACGCATCAGAGCAGAAGCACGAACGGTGATAGCACAGGCCGGATATGCATAGCGCTGGGGATTCATGAGCACTTCATTCTCGTGAATCGGGGAAAGGTCGACCGGAATCCCATCGATTTTCGGGATAAGGGGTTTACCCGAACCATTTTTCACTCTCTGTGCCTTATCGAGGATTTTCCATCCGCGGTAAATCATATCCATGAAATCACAGTTATGAAGTTCTGCCGCGGCACCTCTTGTTGGTTTAATCATCACAAGGTTATGATATCTCTTTGTCAGAAGATCCACAATCATTGGAGCGTTGAACGCATCAAGCTCCAGAATATACTCAGTTGCGGCGGCAGAGGCACCGGTCGCCACATTCAGTAACTGATATGGCGATGTGATGCTTGGCTCTGCGGCACGAAGCGTTTTTTCCATCACATTTGTGACGGCATCGATAGTTGCCATAACCACATCATCTTTGCACATGTTGTAGGTAGACTGGGAAATATGATGGGCTATATCTCCTACACAGTATGCCGGAATGGTAGCAATGTTTCCATAATGGACTTCATCATCGATTGCGGCTTTGACTGTTTTTTCCATGCCTTTCCGATAGTTTTGCATATAGCGTCTTGCGGAAAAGGACTTCATGCCTGCTTTCTGCATAAGGGATGCCTGGGCCGCCACCGGATTCCGGTAAAGCTCCTGAAGCTGGCGGACTTCTTTTCGGGAAGCCTCGGCAAGGGTGTCGCCCGCTTCGATGCGTTTTGCAAAGAGGTCCCCGATACCATAAGAGGTATTCATACCCCATGATTTTGCAGCAAGGATAGTCTGTTTGTGGGCAACCGGAATCTCGGTTTTCGTAAGAATCTGGTTAACGACATTGCTCGTCGAGCCCGGCATTAAAGCAAAGTCCACGACACAGGTAGGACCGTAGAATCCGGCGTAGCCGCGTGCGGCTTCCTTACCGATAATTGCCTCGTGGGTTTTAATCGAGTCTGCAAAAACCTCCAGGCTTTTTGCAAATGAAGCATCCTGGTCCCGGAGGATTTCAAGAATGACAGGGGTCTGATAGTGCTCAACAAAGGGATCGTCTTCGGGCCGGACGTGGCGGGTCAGACCAGAGAGGACCTCAAAGTGCGTCTTCACCGATGCTTTGTGAAGATTGATAACTGAGGCACTCTGCTTTGGACCGACAGTCATCTTTTCCACTGCAGTAAGATAGGGACGAGTGTCCTTGAGCGTGAAATGTTTACCACGTCTCACCTTCAGGACCTCGACGTCGGCATGCTGGGCAGACATTGCCTCATCAATCATCTTTTTGTATAATTCAGTCATGTTTTTGTCTCCAAGGTGTTTATTCAATTAATTTATCGCTGAAGTAATAAAGGTATGTATGATGGATATTCACCCGAAAATACGAGACAAATAGCATCTTTTTAAGAGGAAATGAATCAGCAGAAATTCCGGTCGCGTGCAAGGCGTGAGGTCACATACGCAAAAAATGCGGCGATGAATCCTATGAGACATGAAAACGCGATACCCGCAGAAGAATAAACGTCGGCACTCCCGGACCCCCACGATGCCGCAACCGAAAACACCGCCACACCAAGGATACAGCCAATATTCATAACGGTAAAAATCAGACCCCCGGACGACCCCTGAAGCTCGGGCGGACTGTGAATCGTGATACGCTGAATGCTCGGACCTTCATTGAGCCCCATCCCAAGACCGATAAGTAAAAGCCCGGCGAAAATAAGCGGCATACCGCCAAAGAAGATGCCGGATGCAAGAATCAGAAGACCTGCCGCCATAATAACCGCAGCAATAGTACAGAGCCGCATGCATCCGAACTTTCCCGTAAGAGCCCCTGCCGGAATGCCAATCAACGCCATGGAAACGGGAGGGAGAAGCATTATCAAACCAGCTGCCGCAATTGGAATCTGATATGAGCCTGTGAAGAAAAACGGCATCACATAGATTACGCCGAGATAGACCAGCGTCACGAGTAGTGTCGAAAGAGATGCCCACATCACCGTTCTGTTCAAGAGAAGCTTTGCTGAGAGAACAGGGTCAGGATGCCTGAGTTCCCGTCGGAAAAACAGGAAACCGGTACCTGCACATAGTATCATAAGCAGAATGACTGAAAGCGTCCATCCATAGGTAATTCCCAGTTCAAGACCTGCCAGAAGGGATACGAGCATTGCTGAAAGAAGGAGAGCGCCGCCAACATCAAACGGCTGCTTATTACGCGGCTTTGCCTCGGATTTTGGAATCAGCACTAATGAGAGAAGCACACCGGCAATTCCCACGGGAATGTTAATGAAGAAAATCCAGTGCCAGCTGATATACTCGGTCAGGATTCCGCCAATGCCCGGGCCTAGAGCGAGAGCCACGCCTCCCGACGTTGCAATCACCCCCAGACCAACGCCCCGCATATTTTCCGGCAGCCGGGTGGTTATGAACATCGTTGCCGTTGAAATCATCATTGCGGCGGCAAATCCCAGGAATACTCTGCATATAATCAGCATGACAATGCTGGCAGACATCCCGCAGAGAAACGAAACGAAGGTAAACAAACCAAACCCGAGAATGAATATCAGACGTTCATGTCCGGTCCTGTCTGCCAGTTTTCCAAAGAGAAGAAGCGTACTCCCCAGTGCGAGAAGATATGAGGTCATCACCCATGACATCGTCGAAGACCCCGCACCAAAGTCTGCCGAGATTGCCGGCAAAGCGATGGAAACGATACTCGTATCCAGATAATCCATAAAAACCGCTGCACTCGCGAGAATCATCAGAAGATACTGGGGTATTCTGCGTGTCAGAATCATAATCAAAAACCGGACGATGCAAAGTGAATCCCACCCCGGATAAGATTATATTCGTATTACCGGGCGTCCGTGCATCGGCAGGAAAGCATTCTCTTATTACGTCCATTATTCATGCATCCTGTAAGAATATTAAGGTAAAGCCGGGAATGGATGCGGCATAGCCCTCGACCATGAATCCGGTACCGGCATACCCGGGACTGCGGACCTTTTTTTTTGGAGAAACGCATGAACGCACACCATATCTCTGAATAAGACATCTGACTATCCACAGTATTCAATATCTCCGGCACACAAATACTATTCAGTATTTATCGGAGACTACCACTAATGACAGATACAAATGTAAAAGGAGGGAAAGGCACTGTTGTCCTCGCCTTTTCCGGAGGTCTTGACACCTCGATTTGTGTTCCTCTTTTAAAGAACATGTATGGATATGACCGTGTAATCACGGTTGCGGCAGATGTTGGTCAACCGGAAGCCGAAGTGAAAATGGCAACCGATAAAGGAAACCTCATCGCAGACAAGCACTATACGCTCGATTTAAAGGATGCTTTTGTCAAAAACCATGTCTTCCCGGCAATCAAGGCGAATGCACTTTACGAAGGATACCCGATGGGAACTTCCCTCGCACGGCCGATCATCGCAGAAGAGATTGTAAAAATCGCGAAAAAGGAGAATGCTGCGGCAATCGGACACGGATGCACTGGTAAAGGAAATGACCAGCTCAGATTCGATTACATATTCAGAATGCACGGATTCGACATCGTCGCCCCAATGCGTGAACACAATATGACCCGTGACTGGGAAATCGATTACGCCGAGCAGCACAATATCCCAATCCCGGTAAAGAAGTCCACACCGTGGAGTGTTGACGAAAACATCTGGTCCCGGAGTATCGAAGGAGGCCATCTTGAGGAACCGGACTATCACCCGCCTGAAGAAATCTACCACTGGACGGCAGCCTTAAAAGACACCCCGAACGAGCCGGAACTTCTGACCATCGGTTTTGAAAACGGCGTGCCGGTATCATTGAACGGCAAAAAGATGGGCGGCGTCGAGCTGATTGTCGCCCTCAACAAGATCGCCGGAAAACACAGTGTCGGCAGAAACGATATGGTCGAGGACCGTGTTCTCGGTCTGAAAGCCAGAGAAAACTACGAGCATCCGGCAGCAACCGTCCTGATTGCCGCACACAAAGATCTCGAAAAACTGGTTCTCTCCAGATATGAACTGAAGTTCAAGAACAGTGTTGATGAACAGTGGGCCGAACTCGCCTACATGGGACTTATCCACGAACCACTCTACCATGATCTGAACGCATTCATCGACGAAACCCAGAAGCGGGTAACCGGAACGGTAGACGTCCAGCTCTTCAAAGGCAGTCTGCACATAATGGGAAGAACGTCCGGGAATGCAATTTACTCAATGGACCTGGTTTCCTTCGATTCAACAACTATCGACCAGCGGGATGCAATCGGCTATTCCAAGTATTATGGTATTCAGGGCAGAATGCTCTGGCAGCTTCAGAATAAAGAATAAACGATGAATAAAGACGATGTCTGTGTGTTGATTCCAACACTCAACGAAAAAACAACAATAGGCAGCTTAATCGGGGAACTGCAGACCCTCGGCTACAAGAATATTCTTGTAGCTGACGGCAGCTCCTCAGACGGGACTCCGGAAATCGCCAAAGGTCTCGGTGCGAGAGTGCTTATCCAGAGCGGTAAAGGGAAAGGAGCTGCGATGATTGAAGCATTTACGCAAATCACCGAGCCCTACATCCTGATGCTTGACGGGGACGGGACCAACCCCCCTGAATACGCCGATGCAATGCTGGAACCTCTCGTTTCCGGCAGGGCAGACCATGTTATCGGCAACCGGCTCGGGGACTATGAGAAAGGGGCACTTACCCGCCTGAACCGGCTCGGAAATACCTTCATGAACAAGCTCTTCAAGTGGGCACACGGTGTCTACATGACCGACATCCTCTCGGGATACCGTGCGTTCACCAAAGAATCGATTGAACGGATGAATCTTACCGAATCAGGTTTCGAGATTGAAACCGAAATCTGCTCAGCTGTGGTCAGCCACAATCTCCGGTTCGAAGTCGTCCCGACATATTACAAGAAACGACCGGGTTCCCCCACAAAGCTGAATCCGTTCCGAGACGGTTACAAAATCATCCGGGCGATCAACAAATACGGCAAGATGAACAACCCGTTATTCCATTTCAGTGTTGTCGGCATTCTGCTTGGACTCTGCGGTCTTGTATCCGGAATCTACGTTGTTGTGGAATGGTTCCAGGGAATAGAACATCTGCCGATGACAGTCCTGACGATGCTCTTTATCGTTACCGGTATTCTGACATTCATGATCGGGCTGATAAGCGACATGATTCTGGCTTATCACAGGGAAGAAATCCTGGAAATCGGAAAGCTCCGCGCCGAACTCGAAGACCTGAAAAGAAAGTAGAACATAAAACCGGTTTTTCAATCTATTTTTTGCGTGCGAAAACATTTCCGCACAAGAGTAATCACAAAAAAATAAGAATACTAAAAATATTTTAGCTGGTCTTTATGTAGCCAACCATTTCGATATTGATTGTGTCTGTACCGTACTGAACAATTAAATCCGTACCATTGATTGCAGTAATAACTGCCGGGCGATATGCAGTTGCATTAGCATCTCCAAGTTCATCCGTATAGGTTACCGGCAGATACAATACATCTCCGACTTTAGCAGTCTCAACATCCGCTACACTCTCTTTAGTGATTGACGTAATCAGAGAAGCCCCGGAACCTGCAACGGTTCGCTTTTCTCCGGGCGAAAGTCCGATAACACCAGAGGAAATCTGGTTGAACTCATCCGCATACATGACCAACGTAAAGTTGTTTGATCCGGCTAAATACTGAGTCTGGTTGACCTGAGTACCTGCATAGAACGGAAGCGCACCGTCCATAATCGGGATGTCCCCGACATTCATGGTGAAATTAACGTAGACCGGATTTCCTGCAGCAACCGCACTCGTGGTTGTTCCGGTGCCGCCAATCCAATTACCGATAGCATTCGGTAACCCGCTGAATGATATAACGCACATAAGCACTATCAGGACACAAAAGCCGATAACGCAGACCTGTGTCCAGTTTATTTTTTTCTTAGGGTTTTTTTCCCCGGCTTTGGATTTCGTCTGTACTGCCATTTAGGTATAATATGAAGATGTAATATCATAAACACCTTCCTTTATGATGTTATTACCGGGACGAGAATATATTTATACCATTGTGACTTACTATTAGTAAATCAGACCTAACTGATGAAATTGAAAAAGAGGTAAAACAGATTATGTCAATTATATTATATCCATTCAACTTTGGATCGATAGGATCCGATATCGATGACTTCTTCACAGAACTGGAAGGACGTCTCAACACCAACTCTGACAACATCAAATCCGCTGTCAAAAATGTAGTTCCGAAAATTACCGGTGACTTCCATGTGGATCTCTGTGAAACAGATACCAGCATCATCATTACCTGCGACCTGCCGGGAATTGAAAAAGAGGACATCTCGGTAAAACTCCTGAATGAAAACACCCTTCAGATTAAAACAAAATACGACAGTGAGGTTACAAAAACCGATGAAACCGGTACCTACCATATGCGTGAACGCAAAACCGGAGCCGGGCAGAGGACAATTCGTCTGCCGGCCGACGTCGCGAAAGAAGGAGTGAAAGCCTCGTTTAAAAACGGCATTATGGAAATCACCCTTCCAAAAGTCGTAAAAGATGACGGCGTAACCATCAGCATCGAGTAACCGCCGGAAATCTGCAGGGCTCTACTCCATCCCGATAAATTCTTTTTTTTTAACAAACTTGATGTCCTAGGCTTGCGAATAGTAGGCTTAAGCAATGGAGAAAAAACAGGTCCGTGACTACATGACGCATGATGTCGTAAGCATCGACGCGTCCGAAACAGTGGGAGATGTAATCCAGCTGATTCATACAACAAATCATGATGGATTTCCCGTGCTCAGACTTGGAAAAGTTGTAGGGTATATCTCTGCGAGAGATATAATCGGGGAACATCCTACGACGAAAGTAGATGTGCGAATGACGCGCCATCTGATTACTGCACGACCGGATTTGACAATCACGGAAGTTGCACGGCGGATTTTCAGAACCGGCATCCAGAAGCTGCCGGTAGTTGCGCAGGACAACGCGCTTCTTGGAATTATCTCCAATATGGATGTCATCCGCTCGCAGATCGAGCGGGTAACCCCGGAAAAAGTTTTCAATTTTATGCAGGCACTTCATACCCTCTATGGTGTTAATGCACATCTTCAGCGGGAAATGGTGCTGGTTGAAAAACTTCAGCCGACACAAAGCTGCGTTCAGCAGGATGAACTGGATGGACGAACCTATGAACTGGAAAAACATCTTGCAGAGCCGGTCATCGTAGTAAAATCAGGAGACAGAACCATTCTCGTTGACGGGCATCACCGGGCAGTTGCGGCGAAGCGGCTTGGTCTCAAAGAACTTGATGCCTATGTGGTTTATATGGATACAAACCTTGAACTGGGGCTCGAAAAAACCGCACACTCCATGAATATATACAATTTATCAGATATAAAAATCGATAAACGTCCGGAACATTCACTCGTTGGTCCCACGCACCCGACACTCATCCGAAGCGAAAAGAAACTCGTCAAAGAGTATATGACGACAAATGTCATAAGTCTTGATGCAGGAAAGACGGTAAAGGATGTTATCGGACTTATCCGGACTACAACACACGACGGATTTCCGGTGCTGAATAACGGTAAAGTCGTTGGGCTGATTGCAGCCAAAGACATCATCGATGCCAAAGCAAATGATGGAATTGCGCCGCTGATGGAGCCGGTGATTCTGAAGACATATCCTGATGAGGGACTAACAGATGTTGCCCGGAAAATGTTCCGATACTGTGTCCAGAAACTCCCTGTCATTGATTCAAACGGGGATTTTATCGGGATCATAACAAATGCGGATGTAATCCGTTCGCAGATTGAGAGGGTGACACCCGAAAAAGTGTTCGATTATCTCACGACCCTCAAGACACTGTATGGATATGAACCACATCTGTCACGCGGGATGGTGCCGGTGAAACGCCTGATTCCAACCCAGTCCAAAGTGTATATGGATGAACTGGACGGCAGGGCATATGAAATAAAAAAAGGTCTCGCCGAGCCGCTGATTGTGGTCAGAAGAGCCGACAAATATATTTTAATCGACGGACATCATCGGGCAGTCGCAGCCAACCGGATGCGGGTTCCTGAACTAGAGGCATACATTATCGATATTGACTCGGATACTGAGCTTGGTATCGAAAAAACTGCACGAAATATGCGTCTGTGGTCGCTGGAGGATGTGCAGATTCTAGACGAGTCACGCTGTGCGTTTCTCGCATAACCTTTTTTTTAGTAGGACTTACGAGGGGGTGCTCTCAAACCAATTCGGGAGGGGTAAGGCCTGGTGTAGATGTATGAGAAATCCTCCCTCGAACAGCAAACCTTTTGGTTTGTTCTCAAACTCACTTCGCTCGCTTGAACCGGCGTGAATATCTACAAATTCTGCAAATAAAGGAGTTCGCTGTGTGTGGAAGCATAAGAATTCCACCGCGAATAATCGCGAATCTACGCGAATCGCATTTATCCGGTTCCGCCCTCTTGACCTTCGGTCGCGTCACTACGCTACGCCT
>DAWV01000017.1 GCA_002506085.1 Methanocorpusculaceae archaeon UBA425 | reverse complement strand
CCCCCTTTTCGTGCATTTCGTTGATTTTCGAAAATTTTGTGTTGGGGACGGGGGAGGGACGACAGAGATTCGCCTATAACCGAACCTTATTGGTTTTCGTGTTTTCGTGGAAGTTTTCGTGAATTTCGTGTGATGAGGAGTAACATCCAAAGAATCCATTACATGAAACCGACGTACATCCAAAAATCCATAACGGTAATACTGGTTCGTTTCATCACCTGAAAAAGAGTGGTTCATGTACACACGAAAAAGTAGACCCGCCCCCTCCCGCAGTACACCCGAAGATGAAGGGCGGCGCAATACGACGGCGGGTGTACTCGAAGGCTTCGCCCCGACCTCATTCCCTGTTATTCCTGCAGCATCTCTAAAATCTCATCCGGGATTCTCGCCTCCTTCAGCGAAGACAAGGCTTTATTAAGCTCTGCAGCCTCAGCATTCCCGGCAGACTCCTTCAGAACGCCCGAAGAAAAGACCACAGGCTGCCGCCTCGCAGCCTGAGTCAGAGGCTCAATAAACCGGATAGACTCATCGATTTTCCTCTGACCTGTCTTCAGATAGCACCCAAGAAGCCTGTTCTCTTTCAGACATGCCTCAAGACTCCCCTTATTCACCGCATTCTCATTCCCTGCTGAAAGCAAATCATCACGGGATTTGGATAATTGCTTTTCAGCATTCATCTTTCCCGCAGAACCGGCTTTCTCTCCAAAAAAATACCCGGCAAGAGTCCCCGTGATTCCCGTAAAAGCAGCAATCACCGCCACCAGATCCCCTGCCGTCCTCATACCGAAAATAATCATAATAACCGCAATACAAAACGAAATCACCAGTCCGACCAGTGCAATATACAACCCGTAGGCCGATTTAACACCGCACTCCGGAACAATCGCGGAGTCCTGCTCCGGTTTCACATCAGTTGGAAAAACTCCATCTCCATGCATAATCAGTATCCTGCATTTTTGTATAAATACTCTTATATCATGAACCGTATTGTATCATGAATCTCCTTACGGACGGAGAAAATAAATCAGGAAAAACAGGGGGAACTCTTTATCAAACCCGGAAATCAGGTTCGTTTCTCATCAAGTTCTATTGTACACTGGCTTCGAACCGTACGCGGCATCGATGCAAGTCTGTTCTCATATTTATCGCAGGTGAATCCGTCTTTCGGCACAGGATCCGGAATACTGATTCCCAGTTTACAGGTAATGCGGTAATTATAGAAATCCCGTTCTTTGTCATAAGTATATTCGTGGGTAGCCATCCGGGAACATGATAAACAAGGAACAACCATGTATTTAAGATAGTTTCGTCCATACATTAAGCTGCCGGAAATGCCGCCTTTTGACCTAAACGATATCCCCCACTCGCCGGGCTGCTACCTTTACAAAGACCTTGAAGGCACGATAATTTATGTAGGAAAGGCAAAGGATCTCCGAAAACGCGTCTCATCCTATTTTCAGAAAAAAGACCATGACCCAAAGACACGGAAACTCGTCGAAACAATCCGCTCGTTCGAATACATCGTAACCGGAACCAATGAAGAGGCATACCTTCTCGAAAATACCCTCATCAAACATCATCAGCCGAAATACAACATCGACCTCAAAGACGCCAAATCCTATGCATACATCGAGCTCACCAAAGAGCCGTTTCCAAGAATCACCATCGCACGAAATACCCGGGGCAGCGGGCAGTTTTTCGGACCGTTCGTCTCGGCAAAAGAGCGGGACTATGTCCTTTCGGTCGTGAAAAAAACCTTCAGACTCCGGTCCTGCAAAAAGATGCCGAAGAACCGGCCGTGCCTCAGATACCACATCGGGCATTGTCCCGGACCATGCGGGGGGCATATTTCCCGGGATGAATACGCAAAACAATGTGCCTACGCCGCAGATGTTCTGAAAGGAAACACCCGGGAAATCAAAAACAAACTCGAAGAGGAGATGGCGGCCTACTCGAAGAACGCCGAGTTCGAAGCAGCCCTTCTTTGCCGTGACATGATAACGGCAGTCGAAAACCTCTCCTCCCGCCAGTATGTTGCGAGAAAAACCGATCATGACGAAGACGTCATCGCCTACCGCGTGGCGGATGAGACCGTATATCTCATGGTGTTCCATGTATACAAGGGAACGCTCGGAGGCAGGGAAGAGTTCATATTCGACATGACCGATGGGTTCTTCGAGGAGTTTGTCTCCCGGTATTATACGGAAAATCCCGTACCAAAGGAAGTCATCGTGGAAGAGGAACTCGATGAGGGACTAGCGGCATATCTCGGAAAGACTGCCGGGCATGTGGTTAAAATCACGGTTCCGCAGCAGGGAGCAAAAAAGAAACTGCTGGAACTTGCCGGGAAAAACATCGAGACCGTGCATTTCGGCGAGGAACTCAAAGTGATGGAGCTCCAGGCGGCACTTCATATGAAGACACCCCCGAATGTCGTGGAATGTTTCGATATCTCGCATTTATCCGGCACGGACACGGTGGCATCCATGGTTCAGTTCCGCGGGGGCAAACCTGATAAGAAAAACTATCGGCGGTTCCGGATAAAAACCGTTGAGGGAATCGATGATTTTGCGTCAATGGCGGAAGTTATCCGCCGGAGATACAGCCGGCTGATCGACGAGGAAAACCCCCTCCCCGACCTGATTCTGGTCGATGGCGGAAAAGGGCAGCTTTCATCAGCGAAAAAGGTGCTGGATGCTCTGGATGCGGATATCCCGCTCATCTCCCTTGCGAAGTCGGAGGAGGAAGTGTTTGTAACCGGCGTTCCGTTCCCGCTTCCGTTCGATAAAAAGACAAAGGCGAACATGTATCTGCAGGAAATCCGTGACGAGGCTCACCGGTTCGCCATTGATTATAACAGATTACTCAGAAAAAAGCGGCTGATAAAATAGAGAGACTCACGTTTTTTTCATCCACGTAAGAAGGACGCCGTCATCAATCCGCTCGATGTTTTTCAGCGTAAGACGGGGGAACTCATCAGGATTCGTAAAGCCTTCACCGTCTGCGAGGGTCGGAGCATCCTTTCCGCCGATAATCAGGGCACCAATGTAGGTTCTGATTTCATCAAAAAGACCGCTGCTCAATAACGACCACAAAAGCGTAGCACCGCCTTCGACCATGAGCTGTTTTACTCCAAGAGTTCCCAGTTCATCCAGGACAAGGCCCAGATCAACTGAATCTTTACCGGCACAGATTACGGCTGCCTTTTCCCTAAGGGCATCACATCTGTCCTTTGGAGCTTTTTCCGAGACGAAAATGACCACGCGGCCAAGTCCTTTTTTGAACATATCGCCATCGGCAGGCATCCGTGCCATGCTGTCAATCACAATTCTCATCGGATGGGGGTCTTTCCCGCTCGCCCTGCGTTCCGCGGCATACTCCTCGCTTTTTACACGAAGCGAGGGATCATCCGAGAGGACAGTACCAATTCCAACCATTATTGCGTCGGACTGTGCACGTAATGCATCAACACGAAAAAAATCATCCGTACCGGAGATTTTTGTCTGCTTCCGCTCTTTCGTGGCAAGTTTGCCGTCAGCACTTATGGCCGCATTGATAATTACATAGGGATGCATGGGATAACCTTAGTCAAACGTTAGCGTATTACACACACACACAACACTGAGGAGATGGGAAGAATTAAATCTTCTTGTATACGTTGACACCGACTCTAATATCAGGGAACTTACGTGAATCCGGTTTGTTCCCCATGCTCGAACCAATCATCATGGTCTTACCGGAAGATGAAGGTCCATTTTCCTCTGTAAGATTCACTTTGATAGTTAGTATGTCACCATCAACAGACATTTTCACATTTTTCATATTTGTTAATGTGCATGAATGAGTATTAAATGTTTTGGGCTTTTTTTACTTAAAAAGGTACTATTCGGGTTGTTCTATAACTTTGCTGCCGGGGCATAAAAACCCGGGATAGAAAATCCACAACTCTAATCACCCAAAAACACCAATGAGTAGTATCATGCCAAACTTAACCGTCGCAGTACTCGCTCCCAACGGATATGCCAAGGATCTTGGTAAAAAGGGAACCAGTACGGATATCACTTTCTATAATCTGAAAAAAGGTCATATTACCGTGACTTTGCTGGAACCGACCCGATATCCTGACCGGCTCGCTCCGCTGTATTATGTTGTTTCTATGGCCCATGAAGCGATTGTGGTAATTTCTGAAATTACCCCGATGACAGCCGAGTGGATTTTAATGCTGGACTGTGCCGGGGTCAGAAACGGGACGATTATTCTGAAAAACTATATTCAGCCCAAGCAGATCGCTCCCCTTATCAAGGGAACGGTTCTTGAGAACTATACGATTGCTGAAGAGGATTTCATCGGACTTTCGGCAGATCTGCTTGACCGTGCCGCAAAACAGCCGGATCTCGAGCCGAAAGACGGAGCGACCGGGTCGGTCCCGATTGATCATCACTTTAATGTGAAAGGGGTCGGAACGGTTATTCTCGGGTGTGTCGCTGAAGGCTGGATTCGTAAGCATGATAAGATGCGGGTCGAACCAACCGGAAAGACTGCCCAGATTCGTTCTGTCCAGAAGCATGATGATGATTTTGCCTGGGCTTATGAAGGAGACCGGGTGGGATGCGCTTTGAAGGATATCGAGGCTGAAGAACTTGAGAGAGGCTATGTTCTGACGACCGATCCGAAGGTAACTCATACGACGGTGATTACGGGTCAGGCACATCTCGTGAAATACTGGCCGTCTGATATTAAGGAACAGATGGTGGTTTCTCTCGGACACTGGATGCAGTTTGTCTCCGCCCGTGTCACCGCAGTTGATAACGGCGCCGACTGGCATAATCCGAAGCTGACGATTGAGATGGAAACCCCGCTCGTGTATAAACCGGGCGATTCAGCGGTTTTACATTATCTCGACGGCGGAAAACTTCGGGTTATGGGAACTGTCATTCTTCCCTGATTTTTCATTTTTTTCGTCCGGAATTCTCCCGGTCAGATGATTCAGGTAATCCCGACCGAAAAAAAAAAGTCAGGGGTTTGCTTTCACCCTGCTTTTGAATATATATTTTTAGTGTCTGAAGTGTCTGGTTCCGGTGAATACGACCGCGACGCCAAGTTCGTCGGCTTTTGCGAGAACCTCATTATCGCGAATCGAGCCTCCGGGCTGGATAAGGGCAGTTGCTCCGGCTTGAGCCGCGACTTCAAGCGTGTCGGAAAACGGCAGGAAAGCATCAGATCCGATGACGGTTCCTTTCATTGTCCTGCCGAACTCCGCAGCCTTCATGACGGCGATTTTTGCAGAGTCGACCCGGTTCATCTGACCAACGCCGATTCCCACGGTCTCCGTCTTGTTTGCATAGATGATGGCATTACTTTTAGCGTATTTTACTACCTTCCAGGCAAGTTTGAGTGCGATGATTTCATCTTCAGTCGGTGCGCGTTTCGAAACGACTTTCCAGTCTTCTTTGTGTTCCGGTGTTCTCTGCACGAGAACTCCGCCGTCTATAGTGCGGATTTCATCTGCGGGAACGGCAGGCGGGAGAATCAGAAGACGCATGTTCTGTTTTGACTTCATCATCTCGAGTGCCTCGTTACTGAACGACGGGGCAATCAGGACTTCAACGAAGGTTGAACAGATTTCTTTGGCGATTTCCGCGTCAACGGGTGTGTTCATTGCAACAACCGAGCCGTAGGCAGATACCGGGTCGACATCCCGTGCCTTGAGATAGGATTCCAACTGAGTCTTTCCGAGAGCAACTCCGCACGGATTGTTGTGTTTTACAATTACGGTCGCAAATCCGGTGAATTCTCTGCAGAGTCCGACTGCAGCGTTTACATCGAGATAATTGTTGTAGGACATCTCCTTGCCTTGGAGAGTGGTCTGACCGGCGATGCCGGAGGTTCCGTAGACTGCGGCAAGCTGATGCGGGTTTTCACCGTATCGGAGTTTTCTGCCGTTTGCAAACTGAACGGTGTAGACATCCGGGAACTCATTTTCGAGACCGTTGAGGTAGTTGGAAATGGCTGCATCGTAGGCTGCCGTCCGGGTGAAGGCTTTTGCTGCAAGGCGGAGTTTCTCTTCCTGAGTAAATCCGCCGTTGTTTATTGCTTTGATTGCCGCAGGATAATCCGCCGGGTCGGTTAAAACGGCAACATCCTTGAAGTTCTTGGATGCGGCACGAATCATGGCAGGTCCGCCGATGTCGACGAACTCAATGAGTTCATTGAGAGGGAGGTTCTTTTTCGACATCTCCTCGAACGGGTAGAGGTTGACACAGAGAATGTCGATTGCGTCGATGCCGTATTTTGCCATAACGCCGTCATCGGTGCCTCTTCTTCCAAGAAGACCGCCATGGACTTTCGGGTGAAGTGTCTTGACCCGGCCGTCCATCATCTCAGGAAATCCGGTGTATTCAGAGACATCTTTTGCCGGAATACCGGCTTCACGCAGAGCTTTTGCCGTTCCGCCGGAACTTAAAATACCAATGTTTTTTGCATCCAGGGCACGGGCGAGATCAAGAATTCCCGTCTTGTCCCAGACTGACAGCAATGCTAGAGTCATTATGTATTACTATGGATGTTTTGATTAATTAAGGGTAGCAATGTTTCCTTTTGACAGGCTCTTAAAAAAGGATAATGAGAGGGGTCTCATTGTCATTGTATTGATTTCGTATAGATTTCCCGGAAGTTTCGGTGAGGTCACCTACTCCCGTTTCGTACTCGCAAAACCTTATGGCTTTGTTTCCCGCTTCACTCGCTTGGTCGCAAATCAGAGATTTGCTCCCCGTTTCGCACTCACTTGGTCGCGAGTCGCACGGTTTTGCTTCCCGCTTCGCACTTACTTGGTCGCAAATCAGAGATTTGCTCCCCGCTTCGGATGGAGTGAAGGAAACCTTCACTCCATCCTCACTTATTTAAAGATCCCGCGTTTTTTTCTGCCGTCTTTCTCATCACTCTTCGATGACGAGGAATGAACCGGATTTCCCTCTGCCTTCAGAAGCTGCTCATAAAGCTCCCGTTCAGCCGGGGATATTTTCTTAGGCGTAGCGATAACAACTCTGACCAGGAGATTCCCGTAGTTTCCGCGCCTGCGGACTCCTTCGCCTGGAATACGGAGGCGTGTCCCATACGAAATTCCAGCCGGAATCTTCAGCGCAACCTTCTTTCTGTCGATTGTCTCAATCTCCACCTCGCAGCCGAGCACCGCCTGGGCAGGCGAGATTTCATACTGCGTAATCAGATTATCATCTTCACGGTCGAACTTCGGATTCGAAATAACATAGACCTCAATATAGAGGTCACCGTTTTTCGCTCCAAAGTCTCCCGCCTCGCCGTATCCTTCCATCCGAAGGCGCATCCCGGAATCAATGCCCGGCGGCACATTCACCGTCACCTTACGGCGAATCTTCGTCCTGCCGGTCCCGTTACATTTCCGGCACGGAGACTCGGGAATCTTTCCCCGCCCTCCGCACTCCGGACACGGACTCTGGGTCACCATCTGACCGAAGATAGAGTTTTTCACCTGCTTAATCTGACCGGTACCATTACATTTACTGCATTTTACCGTCTTCTTCGTAGAACTGCCGGTCCCTTCACAATCAGGGCAGCTTTCCGTATGCATGACCTCAATCTCTTTCTGCGCACCGAACACCGCATCTTCAAGGGTAATCTGGATACGCATTAAGAGGTCGTCGCCTTCCTGCGGGCCGCTCTGTCTGCGCCCTCCTCCGCCGAAGAAATCGAAAATATCTCCGAATCCCGAGAAGTCCGCATTGAATCCGGCGCCGCCTGACCCGGAATAGTTACCCTTCGACGCATTCGTGAAGTTATCATGTCCAAGCTGATCATACTGGCGGCGTTTCGTCTCATCCGACAAAATACTATACGCCTCGTTGATAGACTTGAACTTCTCCTCAGCCCCGGGCTCTTTGCAGACATCGGGGTGATACTTCTTGGCGAGGTTCCGGTAAGCCTTTTTAATGTCCGTCTCTGTAGCATTACGGGGAATACCTAAGACATCATAGTACGATTCAGAACCCATTTCTTACATCCCAAAAAGGAGTTTAGTCCTTTTTCACTTCGTAGTCTGCATCTACTACATTATCATCGGATTTGGATGAGTCGGATTTGGCATCAGTTCCGGAACCGGCTTTTGCGGCTTCGGCTGCCTTCTGCTCTTCCTGAATCTTCTGATACATCTTGGAAGTGGCTGCAAAGACCGCTTCCTGGAGGGAATCCATCTTCTCTTTGATAGCCTCGGAGGATGCATCCTCTTTTGCGAGGATTTCTTTCAGTTCCCCGGCGCCGGTCTTGATCTTTTCCTTGTCTTCGGCGTCGATTTTGTCCGTGGTCTCTTTGTCGTTTACGAGTTTCTCTGCGGCGTAAACAGCATTGTCTGCGTTGTTACGGAGTTCGACCTCTTCACGGCGTTTCTTATCCTCTTCCTCGAACTGCTTGGCGTCTTTGACCATCTTGTCGATTTCGTCGTCCTTGAGGTCTTTTCTGCCGGAGATCGTCATGGATTGTTCATGACCGGTTCCAAGGTCCTTTGCGGAGACATGGACGATTCCGTTTGCATCGATATCAAAGGTGACTTCAATCTGGGGCATTCCGCGGGGTGCCGACGGGATGCCGGTAAGCTGGAATTTACCCAGGCTGAAATCATCACGGGCGAACTGGCGTTCTCCCTGGACAACGTGAATCTCGACTGAGGTCTGGTTGTCTGCGGCGGTTGAGAAGATCTGGCTCTTTCTGGTCGGGATGGTGGTATTCCTCTCAATGAGTTTGGTGGCGATGCCGCCAAGGGTCTCGATACCGAGTGTCAGCGGGGTGACATCCAGTAAGACGACATCCTTTGTTTCACCGGTGAGGACTGCTCCCTGAATAGCTGCTCCGAGAGCGACGCACTCGTCAGGGTTCAGGTTCTTGTCCGGCTCTTTGCCGAGGAGGTTTCTCACGGTATCGATTACCACCGGTACACGGGTCGAACCGCCGACTAAGAGGACATGGTTGATATCTGCCGCGGTGAGTCCTGCATCCTTTAATGCCTGCTTGACCGGGTCGACGGTCTTCTGGACAAGGTCGTCGATGAGCTGCTCGAATTTCGAACGGGTCAGGTCGAAATCCAGGTGTTTGGGTCCGTCTGCGGTCGCAGTAATATAGGGGAGGTTGATGTTTGCCTTTTGAAGTGAGGAAAGCTCGATTTTTGCCTTCTCTGCAGCATCCTTCAGCCGCTGGTGTGCAACCGGGTCCTTTCTCAGGTCGACACCTTCTTTCTTCTTGAATTCGTCGGCAAGGAAGTCGACGACACGTGCATCGAAGTCATCTCCGCCGAGACGGTTGTTTCCTGCGGTTGATTTGACTTCGAAGAGTCCGTCGTCAAGGGTCAGGATGGAGACATCGAATGTTCCGCCGCCGAGGTCGTAGACAAGGACGGTGAGTTCCTTTTCCTTTTCAAGTCCGTAGGCGAGGGCAGAGGCGGTGGGCTCGTTGATGATACGAAGAACCTCAAGTCCTGCGATTTTGCCTGCATCTTTGGTTGCCTGACGCTGGGCATCGTTGAAATATGCGGGGACGGTGATTACTGCCTTGTCTACTTTTTCGCCGAGGTATGCTTCTGCATCAACTTTGAGTTTCTGCAGAATCATTGCGGAGATTTCCTGCGGGGAGTATTTTTTCCCGTCGATGTCAACGGTGTGGTCGGTTCCCATGAACCGTTTGATTGAGCTGATGGTCCGGGTCGGGTTTGTGATTGCCTGACGTTTTGCAACGTTTCCGATGAGTCTCTCTCCGTCTTTGGAGAAGCCGACGACAGACGGGGTTGTTCTGAATCCTTCCGAGTTTGCGATAACGATCGGACTTCCGCCTTCCATGATAGCAAGGCAGGAGTTGGTGGTTCCAAGGTCAATGCCGATTACTTTGTTTGATGCCATTTTTATTACCTTTTTATTCTTTTTTCTGCGCCACTGCGACTTTTGCGTGACGTAGTACTTTGTCGCGGATTGTGTATCCGGGAGCTGCAATGTCGATGATTTCCCCTTCGGGGACGTCGGCTTTGATGCTGACAATCGCTTCATGAATGTTGGGGTCGAATTGCGTTCCTTTGGTGATTTTGATCACTTCGATACCGTTTCTGGAGAGGATGGACTGGTAGAGTTTATGAATCTGCTCCAGTCCGTCGCGAAGTTTGTCGTCGTCACTTTTTAGTGCACGTTCGAAGTTGTCCAGTATGTCGAGCATGTCGAGCGCAAACTTTTCGGTTGCGTATTTGACAGCGGTGTCCTGGTCGCGTTTGACACGCTTTTTGTAATTTTCGAATTCGGCGGCGAGACGAAGATGTTTGTCATTGAGTTCGTCGTATTTTTTAGTGAGTTCGTCAACAACAGTGGTTTCAGGAACGGTTTTTTCATCCGGTGTCTGGTTTTCTGCAGGTTTGGCGTCGTTTTGGGGAACGTCAGCCTGCTCGGTGTTTTTGTCCATGTAAATTCCTGTTTCGCTTGTTGCACATATTTGTTGTATTGCAGTTCTATATATTTGTTTTTATCTGAGCATATAATGGTTAAGAGATGTTTTTATATAGTTAACCGGATGCCGGGTGTTTCGGGTAAAGGCGCGAAGGACTGACCGGATAGATGAAAAATAGAGACCCGGCTTTCGTTCTTACCTAAATAGGTGAGCGTAGTACCTATCCAGAAAATATTCATGCCCGGTCAATAACCACCACGTTCATTCCGGAATCACCCCCCCCCGGGGGGCTTGCGCAAGGGGAGAGAAGGGGGGGGCGCAATACGACCGCGGATGTACGCGAAGGCTTCGCCCCGTGCTCGCGCAAAGGGGGGGGGACGGGGGAGGGAACTACATGGGCTCCATCCAGCCGATT
Organism: Methanocorpusculaceae archaeon UBA425; assembly: GCA_002506085.1. Lineage (GTDB taxonomy): Archaea > Halobacteriota > Methanomicrobia > Methanomicrobiales > Methanocorpusculaceae > Methanocorpusculum. Next base: position 56,710 of record DAWV01000017.1, on the reverse strand, counting down.
CTTTAGATTTTCCGTGTTTCTGTGTGATTTCCGTGTGATGGCGGGTTGGACGCGGAACGCGGACGACCTCAGCCGAGCAAGGCAAATGCCTTGCGGGGATACGGTCAGCAAAAAGAATCCCGTACACGAAACCAAAGTACATCCAAAGAATCCCGCTTGGGCAAATCCAATTCTGTTCCCCGGGGGAAGGGGAACGCTAATCGCACGTTAGTCTACCCGGGCTAACGCCCGATCCCAAACTCCTTCAACCCGTCCTCCCCAAACTCTTCCCGAATCAACGAAAGCAGCCACTCCCGGTAAATCGCCCGCCGGCTCTCCGCGAGGGACATCCCGCACCACTCGCAAGTCTATCGACTTGCTCGGCTAAGACCGTCGCCTTCGTCGCCAACCCGCAGTCGCAAGGCAAAGCCTTGCTCGGCTGAGGGACCTAAAGGTCCCCGCCTCAGCTAAGACCGCTCTTATTGAGCAGTCCGCAGTCACAAGTTTCCTTCGAAAACTTGCTCCGCTGAGGTCGTCTGCGTTCCGCATCCAACCCGCATCATCATTTCGCCGGGTCTTTAACGACTGCAGAAAGAATCACCGCGATAATCGCGAGAACTGCGCCAATTCCATTCGATATATGGAACCCGTACATAAACACCGCATAATCCAGATCCGCAAACGAGAGAATACCCCCGGCACCCGACGTCAGAACCGTGAATATCGAGGCATAAAGAGCAGTTCCTACGCAGGCTCCAAAATACATACAGGTAATCATCAGCGAAGACCCGGTCCCCCTCTCATCGTCCGGCATCTGCTCAACAATTCTGCTGGAAACAGGTCCGCCGCCAATACCCCAGATAAGACCCATCATAACGAGAGAAAGAATCAGCGGAATAATTCCCCATTCCGGAACAATCAGCGCATAAACTCCATTCGTCAGAGCGAGAAAAACACATGCCGCGACAGCAAATCCGCGCCGCCCGGTATTATCAGACCATTTCCCGAAAGGAATGCTGAGAATTGCGGTAATAACCGGAGGCAGAATGAGGAAAATACCGCTAACCGCTGCATCAAAATTCATACCTGCCGACAGATAGAACGGAAGAAGATAAACCAGCCCTGCATTCGTAAGCTGAAGAATTAAAAATGCCGTAATCGTCAACGTAAGCGGCCATTTTGCAAACACCCTGATATTCAGAATAGGATGCCTGCTTCTCAGTTCGAACCGGATAAACAGAATCAGCGAGACCACACAGATACCAGCTGAAAAAATAATTACCGGACTCAAAAACCCGAGGTGAGGGAGACGTTCCAGCGCAAAAACACCAGATGCCATCATACAGAATAAAGCGAATGCCCCGGCGAAATCGAAAGCACATTTATCCACTGAGACAGACCGCGGGATTATTTTTACGGCAAACAGCACCGCGAAAATGCCGATCGGAATATTGAGGAAAAATATCCAGTGCCAGGAGAGAAATGCGGTAATAACGCCGCCAATCGCAGGACCCACGGCAAATCCGATTGAACTTGCCGCTGTCAATACACCCAGGGAAACGCCGAGCATATTCATAGGCAGGAATTTTACACAGAGCATCGGGGCCGAGGCAGCAATCATCGCAGCTCCTACTCCCTGAAAAACCCGTGAGGCGATAAGGACCGTGAGGTTTGGTGATAACCCGCAGACGACCGACCCGAGAGTGAATACAACAAACCCTGCGATAAAAATAATTCTGACATACCCGCAGTCAGAGAGTTTTCCAAATGTAAGAAGGAGACCCGCAATAACCAGAAGATAGGAGACACTCACCCAGGCAACTGTCCCTGCGTCGGTTCCAAAATCCGCGGCAATGACCGGGAGAGAGATATTAACAACCGAACCGTCAAGAGCATCCATGAATACGGCGACACCCACAGCTAACAGCAGGAGTTTCTGGTAAAGCGGATTATGGATAATCTCAGTCATTGAATGCGGAAATATATTGGTTTACGCGGGGATATATATCACGCCGCTCTCTGTTCGGCACGCAGGATAGATTCAGCATTAATCTGTTAAAAAAAGGAAGAGGTCTGGCTCACAATAATTTCTTCAGCATCCGCTGTTTCTTCGCGAGTGCCGCCTCTGCCGCCCGATCGATACCCCTCTTCATCTCATCAAAGTCCCGACCAGGTCGGTCAACAACTTTCTTAAGAGGCGTATAGGGAGCTTCACGGAACTTCGGCTGGAACGGTCCTTCGACCCCGTTTTTCACCAGGCGGGACACACCCGGACCTTCACGGACGCACCCGATTCTCTCCATTCTCACACCTGCCGTCGCGACGACCCGGATAATCTCATCCGCATACTCCGGCGGCGCAATAACCAGAAGAGCATCCAGACTCACACCAAGATAATCGATACCGAGTTTGTCCAGAAGGGCAAGTACCTTCGGGGCGATAAGACCACGGAGCGGCGCATCATCCACAACCACCGTGGAATCTGCCGTTTCCGCAATCTCGAACACATCCCCGCGAAGACCCCCGTTCGTGATATCAGTCATCGCATGAATATGCGGGAACACCTCAGAATTAATCAGAGCATCGCAGGCTTTCAGGAACTGCAGATTAATCGTCTCCTCGACCACATCGGCATTGCCCGAATAAAGAGCAGTCGTCGCAATCGTCCCTCCACCTGAGCCTTCCGTCATCAGAAGCACATCACCCGGAACCGATGAGCGGCGGGCGGTAATATGATTGGCAACGCCGACCACGCCGACACATCCCGTCATCCGGTCGCCGAGAACCATATCCCCGCCGATACGAAGCGTTGAACCCGCATTCAGCGGAACGCCCAAAGCATCCGCCACCGTCGTAATTCCTGCCGTGTAATCGAAAAGTTTCGCCACATCGCCGTCATCCGCGATGTGCACATCGGAAATCAGAGCGACCGGCCGTGCACCCATCACGTAAACATCACGGAGCGTTGCCCGAGTCGCATGAAATCCCGCAAGATACGGAAAATCTGATAACCGGGAATGCATCCCGTCCACGGTCGTTATTATATACTGACCGTTCGCCTGGACCACGCCGCCGTCGTCCATCTGGTCGACCCCGACCTTCGCCGAGGTCTTACCGATAACACGGGCGATTTTTCTGTGGGCGTAAAAGTCCCCCGAACCACGCGAACCCACGCCGAACTCGCCCATCGTAACGCCGGCGTGCTCATATTCAAACAAATCGCCCGTAAGGCCGCTTGTTACTTTCACTTCCTCGATTACGGCTCTGGCAAAATCTTCAGCATAGCCGTCATCGATATCTTTCATTTCCTGAATACGTTCCTGAAGAAGTTTCTCTATCTTTTCTTCAGGTATGTTCTTTGTCATGCTCCGGCGAACGAAGCCTTCCACATCCATACAAAATACATGTGAAGGGACAGACTATAAAGATACGGGATTATACCGCGTGGCGAAGTATTTTTTGAGTTGTCATCCCATTATAGGAATTATGAGTTCGATACATACGAAAATGGCTTTCGCCGCATCAATTGCCGGTTCCGACCCGTCCGGCGGAGCAGGTCTTCAGGTCGATTTGAAAACTATGACCGCCTGCGGGGTCTGGGGGATGACCGTCGTTGCGGCGCTTACCGCGCAAAATGCCAGTCATGTAGTGGACACGGCAAGTGTACCTGCCTTCTTTATCAAAGAGCAGATTGACGCGCTCGAGGAGGATTTTGAAATCGGCTGCTATAAGACAGGGATGCTGAAAAATGGAGAGACGGTGGATGCCGTCGTTCAGGCTCTGCCGAAAGGACGAAATCTCGTTGTCGACCCGGTCCTTCTTGCGACAAAAGAATACCGGCTTCTCGATGAGGCGGGTCAGGAAAAACTCGTCTCGGACCTTCTCCCCATAACAACCGTCGTAACCCCTAACCTCCCGGAAGCGGCCGCCCTCTCCGGCATAAAAATAACGGATGCCGAATCAATGGAGCAGGCGGCATTCTGGTTCATCGATAATGGAGCAAAATCCGCAGTCGTTAAAGGGGGTCATGCGTTTTTCCGTCTCGGGACCGATGTCTATGCCGACAAAGACGGTCTGATGCTCGTCGAAGGCGAGGTCTCGCCGTTTACGAATGTTCATGGCTCGGGGTGCTGCTATGCTTCCGCAATCGCGGCCCATATCGCTCTCGGCTATCCTGTGCGGGACGCAGTTTGCGAGGCAAAGAAGTTCGTGAGCGGCGCTATCAAATATTCCTGGGAGTATGCGCCGGGACGGAGGACAATGAATCCCGGCTGGCAGCAATTTAAGACATATTATAAAAAAGTCTGATTTTTTTACATGGAGGCTGCCCGCTCGCGAATTCTGTGATAGAGTCCTCACCATTATAGAGGTTCACTGAGTCTTTTGCAGATATCCAGACGATTCTTTTTTATTTTCCGAGTTTCCGTGTGATGATACGACCATCAAAAAGAATCCCGTACACGAAACCGAAGTACATCCGGAAATCACACAGCTGATTTGTACTAACACGAAAAGATTTAGTTGCCGTTTACGTCCTTCCCATCAACCATATGTCGTGGTCTTAAGTGCTGAAGAAATTCGTAAAATTGTCATAATGACTGCTGTCGTCCGGGACGGGAATAGTTGTATGACTCTGCTATCCCGGGCCTGCAGGCGGCGGGCAGAATACTGATTTCAGGATTTTTCTTTACCGTCAAGGAGGGATTTATACACCCCGATTTCCTTCATGATACACTGTTCCCATGTATTCCTTGACGCTGTATCAATCAGGTTCTGCTTTTCGGAAACATGGTTTTTGTTCAGAACCTCACATACAGCCCCGGCAAATCTCTTCTCAAAATCATCTCCTTCCGGCACAACAACTCCGAGCCCGCCCATTGCCTCGGGTATTCCCCCTGCATCACTCCCCACAACCGGAATTCCACACGCATATGCTTCAGAAATAACACACCCCCATCCTTCATTTCTGCTCGGAAGAATCAGAACATCAAATAAATTCATCCAATACAAAACATCATCGTGCGGAACCATCCCCGTAAACGTCACCTGCAGATCCCCGCACTGCTCTTTGATAGAGCTTTCCAGAATCCCTTTCCCGACCAGAATAAACTCCACATCATTCATGGTTTCATGAATATAATGGAATATTTTTGGAAACGCATCCGCTCTTTTTACCGGGACCAGATTCCCGACAAAACCAACGACATACTTATGTGATCTTTGCCAGCCTGTTTTTTTGACAGCAGTTTTTCGATTCACTGGTAAAAGAAATACCGAATCTATGCCGTTCGGGATTACTATGGCATTATTTCCCTCATATCCTAATGTTTTGGCAGAATTCAACAGAGCCTGACTCACGAAAATCACCCGGTCTGCAGATGAAAGAGCGGCGAGAGTGGTTTTTCGTATAAGCCGATTCTGCTGCGGATCTGTGTGTATATCAGACCCATGAGCTGTAATAACACATGGAACGCCATAGTGCTTTGCAATCCTGACTCCATAATATCCCTGAGGGTATACCCAGTGAACATGAATTATGGTGTCCGCCCGGACATCAAGCTTATCGGACAGATACTCCAGCATTTTTTCATGATAGAGCCGGGGATGCAGATGGGACAGAATCATGTCAAAAATGTTCACATAATAGAATACCGGAATAATCGTATCAGACTGATCCCAGGAAACGATCGTCGATACCTGAAAAGATTTCCTTTTTGCAAGCCGGTATATCAATGCAGCCCCCGGGGAATATCTTTTCTCAATTGCATAGATTTTATATGGGATACCCTGTTTTCGAAGCTGCATCAGACGTTCATGGACAAACACACCCCCTGATGTAGATTGTTCTGTAGGATACAGACCGGTAATTACACAAATATTCATGCCAGGACACCGATGATTTAAGGCGAATTCATCCCCATTTTCTGTTTATATTCGGGAAGATTACATGCCCATGCAGGGTTTCCCGCAGTAATCATTCCTCCCGTCAGACCGCGGCACACATAGGAACAGGATTTGATAAAGCAGTCACTACATACGGAGACATGTGCTCCATTCATTTTATTCGTATATTCACGCAAAGGGATTAACGACAGGACTGATTTGATAATAATCTGATTGATTTCGATAAGTATTAAAGGCATGGTTTTCTCTGGCTGATTCAATGAAATTCTTCTAATCTCCGCATTTGACGCTGCAATATATCCAAACTGCTCAAAAGAACGCATGAGGACTGAGAATAAATCTCTGTGCAATTATGATAACTGATGAAAATACCATCATCAGGTTTATCAGAATCGATTACTCTGGTTTTAATCTGACAACTTTATTCCGCTTTTAATGACACACCTGCACTGCCCTTATATGTAAGTAAAAGATTTATCACTATATTATACAATGCATCAAATCATTTTTTGATGGCGGGTTTCCCGGCTGTTTGGGAGATTCCGGCTCCAAAAATGTCTTACAATCATTTTACCACTGCAATGAATTTTTTTCAAATGAAACCTGTCAGTTCCAACAGACAACAGATATATTCAATGGTAAAACGTAATATACGATTGCTATTGGATTTCAATTCGGAATCTGTATGGCGGTGTAAATTATGGTGTGGAGAATTTTCATGAATACTATGTATCGTTACGGAGCAGTGTCTTTGACTGTATGATTTGTGTATACCATGCAATCAGATATTTTTCTGCAGAATCCCGGGATTATTGGTCATAATTTTGTGAGGAAAAATGCTGCCGGATTATTTAGATAAGATGCTGCCGGATGAATTATGGGACCATTATACCCGCGCAGAGGAATATTCAGCTTTGAATCATGACAAGTTCGGGAGATTCATGTTTTACCAGAGCAGACATCGGGACATTTTCTCGGCCAGGGTATCGGAGTACCTGGTAAATCAGGGTTATTCTCCAAAATACCCGGATAACAGGGACTTTGCCGTTTGTCTGACTCATGATATCGATGTCATATACAATCCGCTGATTTCCCGTCTTTCTTCCTGTGCGAAATTCGTAAGACATAAAAACTGGACAAAGCTGGCGGCAGGCATCGCCGCCATCCCGCGGAAAAAGAAGCCCTATTTCAACTTCCGGGAAATAATGGATCTGGAGGAAAAATATAACGCCCGTTCCTCATTCTATTTTTTCGCTCTGAAACCCGGTGACCCGGATTATTCGTATGATATTCGTGATGTCCGGGACGAACTCAAAGAAATCGATCAGAGAGGGTATGAGGTGGGACTTCACGGAGGTCATACTGCATGGAACTCCTTTGACGTAATAGCCGAGGAAAAAAAGCGTCTGGAGGAGACTTTTGGAAAATCAGTGACAGGGTATAGAAATCATTTCCTCAGATTCAAAGTTCCGGATACCTGGGAATATCTCGCAAAAGCCGGATTCAAATATGATGCAACCATCGGATATGCAGATTGTGCAGGGTTTCGAAACGGCATGTGTCATCCGTATTATCCCTATAATCTGAAAACAGAGGAGTTTATTGACATCATGGAGATTCCCCTTGTGGTAATGGACGGGACCTTATGGGACACATATATGCGCCTGTCAAATGAAGATGCATTTTCTTTAATGACCCGGCTGATTGACACGGCGGCAGAACTGCACGGTGTTTTTACCCTCCTGTGGCACAACTCGTCCTTAGTGAAAGATTCAGAAAACCAGGTGATGTATGAAAAGATTCTCGCATACTGCAATGAAAAGAATGCCTGGATGACAAGCGGTAAAAATATCCATGAATGGTTTACTACCGAAAAATGAGGGATACGGCACCTGTTTTCAGATTCCTCTCTCCGAAAACAGGTGAAAATCAGACCGGCATCAGGCTGACAAAGATGTTTTCTCCTGCTTTTCCAGGCACTCGACAATATTTTCAGCCCCGCCTCCCTCGCCAAAAACCGGAATCCATGAATCCGGATGTCTTGGCTCAGTGAGGGCTTTGGTAATCTCTGATGTGCTGGCTGAATGAATCAGGATGTTCCAGCCGCCGTCAAGGGTTTCAATCCATTCGGTATTCTCACGCAAAGTAACGCAAGGCACTCTGAGCAGGTAAGCTTCTTTTTGTATACCCCCGGAATCAGTAATAATTCTTTCCGCATTTGCCATAACCTGCAGCATATCGAGATATCCCAGAGGATCTGTGAGAATAACACTTTCCGGGACGGTCAGATTGTATTCATGTAAATATTTGCGTGTTCTCGGATGAATCGGGAAGACGACTGTTTTGCCGCAGGATCCAAAGGCAGCTAAGATAGCCCGCATGTTATCCGCGGAATCGGTATTAGACGGCCGGTGAATTGTTGCTGTAACATAGTTTTTCGGGAGCAGCCCCGCCTCATCGAGAATGCGTGACTGCTTTTCTGCCCGCTGCCGGTTGAATAATACGGCATCCGTCATGACATCGCCCACATGATAAACCCCGTCGACTATTCCCTCTGATTTCAGATTCCTGACAGCGGTCAGGGTCGGACAGAACAAAATGCCGGATAGGTGATCCGTTATTACCCGGTTGATTTCTTCAGGCATTCTCCGATCGAATGAACGAAGCCCGGCTTCGACATGCACAACCGGAATATGAAGCTTGGCCGCGGCCAAGGCTCCTGCAACAGTCGAGTTGGTATCTCCGTACACAAGAAGCATATCAGGCTCTTCATGTATCAGAATATCTTCAATTGCTGCGAGCATCGCCCCGGTCTGATGACCATGCGACCCGGAACCTATTCCAAGATTATAATCCGGGGTCGGAATGTCCAGCTCTTTGAAAAATACCTCGGACATCCCATAATCATAATGCTGACCGGTATGTACGAGGATTTCGGTGTGTTTTTTTCTCAAAACACGGGATACCGCAGCACACTTGATGAACTGCGGCCGGGCACCTACGATTGTGACAAATTTCATGAGAGACTCCATAGGGACAATCGGGGAAAATGAGATTCATACTGCATGGACGCGTTTACCCTGATGTTCTGCATCGCGCATATGTAATACGGTCATACCCGCGAACCGATTCAACCGTTCCTGATTTGACCTCATACAGAGTGCGGCTGTTCCGTGTGACGGAGACCTCTTTATTATCTGCGATAGACCGAAAATAGGAATCATACTCGAATAGTAGTTATAGTTGTTCATGTAATTGAACTATTTGTAGGTTATTTGGTGTTCTGCCGGTGAAGACCAGTTTACTCCCGGAATTTCGCGCAGAAATTCCAGGAAAACAGCGGACGGTCGTCCTCTCTTCCGGGACAATCTATAAGTCATGTGCAGACAGATTAGAAAACACCAATAGGTGTGGTATGGTGTGTAGTAATGTATAAAGAGCATACGGTATCCGTTGTTGTTCCTGCCTATAACGAAGAACTGTTAATCGTTGAGACACTGGAATCGATACCGGATTTCATCGATAAAATATATGTGGTAAATGACTGTTCCAAAGACAAAACACAGGAACGGATTGATGCTTATATCCCAAAGGATTCCCGGGTCGTTTCATTATCTCATGAAGTGAATCGGGGAGTCGGGGCTGCAATCGTTACCGGATATCGTGCATCGCTTGCGGACTGTATGATGATAACGGCTGTAATGGCAGGAGACAATCAGATGGATCCTGCTTTCCTCCCGAAACTTCTGGATCCCATTATTGCCGGAAAAGTGGATTATACGGTCGGGAACCGTCTGACCAACCCGAATTATCGTCATGGTATGAGCAAGTGGCGTTTTTTCGGCAATGCAGTTCTCACCTTCCTGACGAAAATTGCATCCGGATACTGGCAGATGTCTGACCCGCAGAATGGCTATACGGCGATTACCAGAAGAGCGCTGGAGACAGTCTCGTTAGATGCGATATATCCCAGATACGGGTACTGTAATGATCTTATGGTACGGCTGAATGTCTATGGTTTTCGAATGCGGAATGTCCCGCATCCGGCACGGTACGGCCGGGAAAAATCCGGCATAAAATATATGACATATATCCGGAAAGTATCCTATCTTCTGATCAGGGATTTTCTGTGGCGTCTGAAAATGAAATATATCGTTCACGGCTTCCATCCTCTGGTGTTTTACTACCTTTTCGGCGTGATATTCTGTCTGATCGGCTTAGCCGGCGGCATTATCACACTCGTTGAGAAGATTGCCCTTGGTGAGAATGTGCTATTCGATCACGGCATGCTTTCCCTGATTATATTCACGCTCGGACTGATGTTCCTGTTCTTTGCGATGCTGTTCGATATGCAGGCAGAGAATGGAGACTATGGATGGTATTAATAACCGGAGGTCTCCTATGCGGATTGTTGTAGATATTAATCATCCTGCGCATGTCCATTACTTCAAATATTTTATACGGGAGATGGAAAAGAAGGGGCACACCATCCTGGTGACAGTAAGCGACAAGGATATAGCACGACAGTTGTTAGATGCCTATGATATACCCTATGTTCTGCTTGGTAGTTACGGGAAAGGTATCATCAGGAAAATACTGTATCTGCCGGTACTTGACTGGAGAATGCTGAAAGCCGTGAGAGATTTTCACCCTGATCTCTTCATTGGATTCGGGTCCGTTCGTGCTGCACATGCCGGATGGCTCCTGGGGAAAAAATCCGTTATTCTTGATGACACCGAACAGGCAGTTCTGGGACAGATGCTCTATAAGCATTTTGCCTCGGCGATTCTCACACCTGCCGCATTTCAAACAGATTTCGGCAAAAAACAGTATCGATTTCAGGGGACCACAGATTTACTGTATCTTCATCCGGACCGTTTCAAACCAAATCCGGATATATTAAAACAATTGGGACTCTCACCCGGGGAGGAGTTTTTTATCGTGAGGTTCACCTCCTGGGATGCTGTCCATGATGCCGGGCATACGGGGATTTCCGACCGGACTGCTTTTATCCGGAAAATGGAGCGTTACGGCAGAATATTCATCACCGCAGAAAATGAGCTTCCTAATTCGCTGAAAAAATATCAGATTACGGTTTCTCCGGAAAAAATCCATGATCTGATGTATTATGCAACACTGTTTGTCGGGGAGAGCCCGACAATGGCAACGGAAGCAGCGTGTCTTGGAACACAATCGGTATTAATGGACCCGGAGGTCATACGAAAAGACGGGAGTCATGTAAACGGCGTCCTCAAATATCTGTGCGGATACGGCATATTATGGGCATATAATAATGAAAAGGAGATTCTTGACCGTGTGGATGCTCTTCTGAAAAATCCCCGCCTGAAGCAGGAAGGAAAAGAGATCCGGGAGAGAATTATGGCTGATAACCGGGATGCTGCCGGTGAGCTCATGATTTTTGTAGAAAAGTGTGGTATCCATGACTAAAATACGCATATTAGTTCTTTCACCTCACACCGACGATGGGGAATTGTCTGCCGGCGGGACTCTTGCACGGCTGCTTGAGGAAGGGAATGAGATTTTTTATACAGCATTTTCCATTTGTGAAAAATCCGTTCCTGCCGGGTATCCGCCTGATGTTTTACAGCATGAATGTCTGGCAGCAACAAAGGTTCTCGGAATCCCGAAAAATAATGTAGCCTTACTCAGATATGAAGTCAGGAATTTCCCGGAATACCGGCAGCAGATTCTCGAAAATATGCTTGTGCTGAAAAAAGAAATTCAGCCTGATATAATCTTCACCCCCTCTTCATTTGACGTTCACCAGGACCACCGGGTGATATATATGGAATCTCTTCGGGCATTCAAGAAGAGCGCCACCATTCTCGGCATGGAGCATCCCTGGAATAATCTGGGTTTTAAGAATGACATCAATGTTGTTTTGTCACAGAAATGTCTTGACTTGAAAATGAAGGCCCTGGAGAGATATGTGTCCCAGTCTAAAAAAGCATATTTTTCCAAAGAATATGTAACGGCATTAGCGAGAACCCATGGACTTAATGTGAATTCAGAATATGCAGAGTCCTTTGAGTGCATTCAGATGATTATTTAGGAGAATAAAATGTGTGGAATTTCAGGATTTACCGGAAAAAATGAGGTATTAATTAAAAAGATGAATTACTGCAACCGGCATCGCGGACCAGATGGAAATGATATTTATCTGGACGAATCCGTGTCGCTCGGTCACACCCGTCTCGCTATACTTGATCTCTCAGAAAGAGGGCATCAGCCGATGGAATACGGGGATCTGGTTATCACGTATAATGGAGAAGTGTATAATTATCAGCAGATACGTGATGATCTGATTAAAAAAGGATATGACTTCTCAAGCGACTGTGATACGGAAGTCGTTCTGAAAGCCTATGATGCCTGGGGTCCCGACTGTTTTTCCCTGTTTGACGGGATGTGGGCATTCTGCATATATGACAGGAAAAAGAAGAACCTGGTAATCTCCAGAGATCAGTTCGGTATCAAACCTCTGTATTATTATGCAGATAAAGACCGGTTTATCTTCTCGTCGATGATTGATGCCGTCAGATGTCATGATATTCCGGCACCGCCGAACAACAGAATGATTATGGAGTATCTGTCCTTCAACCTCCTAAATCACACCAATGAAACATTCTTCTCCAATATTCTCCGTCTGGAACCCGGATGTCTGATGGAGTATGATCTGCTGAAGAAATCATTTGACATTCGGCGCTGGTATCAGCCGAAACCAGGAACTGGCAATGAAACCCTGAAAGATATTCATGATTTATTTGAAAAAAGTGTTCAAAACAGAACAATCGCTGATGTTGCAGTAGGCAGCTGCCTGAGCGGCGGCACTGATTCATCGGCTATTGTCTGTATGCTGAATAAGCACCTGCCCGGGGAGTTCCCGACTTTTTCCCTGATAGTGCCCGGATTTGTCAATGATGAAAGTACGTACATCAGGGAAGTTGGAAAACATACCCGCACGTTCCAGTACACAACGACAATTTCCCCGGAGACATTTCTTGCATCAATGGAAGATTTTATCAAAACACAGGAGGAGCCGGTTACCGGAATCAGTGTCTACTGCCAGTATCGTGTTATGCAGCTGGCAGCTGAACATGGTATAAAAGTGCTTCTTGACGGACAGGGGGGAGATGAATTGTTCGGAGGGTATGTCTATTACTTTGCGAATTATTTCCACGAGTTAGCACATTCATTGAAAATAGGAACGCTCATCTCAGAAATGGCAGAATATTACCGCCAGAAAAAATCATTGTATCCGCATGCCCTGTTTTTATTCCAGAACCTGCCTGCCGGCATCCAGCGTTCCATCTGTTATAACAGGTTTGTACCCTGGGTCAACTCCTCCTATCATCTGAGCATTACAAATGATCCCAAAGACCCGCGATGGAAAAAACAGACGCTTCGGGATATTCTTAATCTGACCATGAAGAATACGGCAATTCCTCATCTTCTTTCATGGGAAGATAAAAACTCCATGAGATGGGGTATCGAAAGCCGCCCCCCGTTTCTCGACAGGGACCTCTATGAGTATTCCCTCTCTCTCTCGTCCAAAGAAATGATTCATGCCGGAGAGACAAAATATTGCTTTAAACAGGCGATGAAGGACATCCTTCCTGAAAAAATATCCGCACGGACGGATAAAGTGGGATTTGAAGGGCCGTCGGATGCAATTTTCCGTGATCGCGGTGTGACTGCTTTCTGTGATGAAATCATCTCTTCGAATTCATTTAAGGGCCGTCCCTACTGGAAATATGCGATTGTGAGAGAAATGTATGACAAGCATAAAGCAGGTACGATAAATATCGGAGATACTATCTGGAAATGGGTGAATCTGGAGTTGTGGCTGAGGAATGTTTCTCCGGAACCGGTGTGATACAATGAGATTCAGGGTATCCGTGCGGCGGACACGATTGAATGTAATCCCGTGCATTACAGATTCATATTTCAGAGGATAGCGGTGAATCATATGAGTTCAGTGACGGATTTATCCCCGATATATTATATTTGCCATTCTTATACAGCATTCCAGAAGGATCAAATCGAGAATATCCCGCTTCAGAAATCCGAAATTCATACCTTTGTCAGAACAAATCCTCTGTTCGCGGCGGCATCCCGTATCTCTCCTGGGAGATTCAGAAACATAGCACCCGATGCGAAAATAAACCGCGTCAGCCTGCCCCGGAATTGTCATGTGTATCAGACTCCGGTTACCTATCTCCCGCTCGATTTTGATTATCAGCGGATGGGTGAACGCCATTTCCGGGCAGTCGGGAAAGTGATCAGAGATGAAAAAATCGCACCTCCTTCATTGATGCATGCCCACTTTATCTGGTCTTCAGGATATGCGGGTATGAGACTGAAAGAGAAGTATGGTGTTCCGTTCATTGTTACCGGTCACGGATATGATGTGTATGACATCCCGTTCAGAAGTGCTGCCTGGAAAAAACGGATCTGTCAGGTTCTGAATGCAGCCGACCATATCATTACTGTGAGCAGGACGAATCTGGAATGCCTGCAGAAACTGGGTGTTGAGACGCCCGTATCCGTTATTCCGAACGGGTTCAATGCCAGGCAGTTTCATCCGACTTCCCGGGAAGAGAGCAGAAATACCCTCGGGCTTCCGGCGGATAGAAAAATAATTCTGACCGTCGGGAACTGTAACAGGGATAAGGGACAATGGATTCTTATTGAGGCGATGATGGAGATAAAACGTATGCATCCCGATGTTTTGTGTGTTATTGTCGGCAGCGGGGAGTTGTATCCTGCATTGCAGAAGAAGATAGCCGACCTTGGACTGCAGGGCTCTGTTATAATGCCCGGGGCGAAACCGCATGCGGAAATTCCCTTGTGGATGAATGCATGCGATATATTTGTGCTGCCCAGTCTGAATGAAAGCTTCGGCGTCGTGAATATCGAGGCACTGGCATGCGGGAAACCGGTTGTTGCGTCAAATGCGGGAGGAATTCCCGAAATTCTGATTGATGATGCCTATGGATTGCTGTGTGAGCCGGAAAATCCGGCTGACTTATCCAAAAAGATTATTCTGGCACTGAATACTGAATGGGACAGTCAGGCGATACATGAATATGCTCAACACTTTACCTTGGACACAGTAACTAAGGAAATTCTTGCAGTATATGGGAAATATCTATGAATCCTCTGTTCTCTTATTCGATACAGCCGGTTTTTCAGATAAAATCAGGCATACAGGAGATGCATAGTAATTGAAAATCATGCGAGTATGTTATATTGCCGGTGATTATTATAAGAACAAGGAAAAACGTGATAGAACCGGCATAGAAAAAAAGATATTGGCTCAGGTTCGCTGTTTGAGAACACTTGGCGTGAATGTAGAGCTCGCGGGCTGCTCATCAGAACGCGGAGGAATCCCCGGACGAATAGACCTGGCATATAATACGTTCACCGCCTACAAAAAAGCCCTGCGTGAATATACCGAAGATGACTGCATTTATATCCGCGGGGTGTCGATTTACCTGCTTGATGCATTTCTCCTGTCGATGCAGAGAACCCCGAAAGTCGTTTTTGAGATACAGGCTATTGAAAAGGATGAACTTCGTCCATCCCGGCAGATATATTTCAAATATAAACTACACAAGGCATTTCAGACAGCCTGCGTAATCCTTTTGGAAAAATTTATTAAATCCCGTGCGAATGCCGTTGTTTCTGTTACGAATGAAATAACCGATCACAATCGTACAGTTACCGGGAACAGACTCCGGTATCTTACTCTTGGAAACGGGGTTGAGGTGTCATCGATACCAATGAGGCATCCGCCGGGACTGCAGGATGAGTGCCATGTGCTTTGCGTTGCCGGAGTCGCCTATTGGCACGGTCTCGACCGTTTCATTATGAGTCTGAAGGATTACACAGGTCATAGAAAAATCCATCTCCATATCGTTGGCGACGGAGAGGAACTTCCCAATATTAAATCCCTCGCCGCCGCACTTCATCTTGAATCAAAGGTTACCTTCTACGGGTTCAGGTCCGGCAAAGAACTTGACACTATGTTTAATCAGTGTCATATAGCCATTGGATCTCTGGCAGGATTCAGAGTAAACTTAAATGAATTATCCTCTCTCAAATCCAGGGAATATTGTGCACGGGGGATTCCTTTCATGATGGCATCCAAAGACTCGGATTTCCCTGAAAACTGGGAATATATTCAGATGGTTCCCGCAACTGAAGAACCGATTGATATGAATCTCGTGCTTGCATTTGCAGAAAGAGTAATGGAGGATTCAAACCATCACAAAAAGATGCGTGAATATGCAGAGACACATCTGGACTGGCTCGCAAAGATGAAAGTCCTGAAAGAATTCCTGATAAGTATCTGAACTTTTCTTGACCGGAGAGCGCCGGGACAAAACCAGCCTCCAAAAAAAACATGACTATGGAGTGGGCGGCGAAAAACAGGATTATTCCACAGGGAAACCTATTGCAAATCTTGTGAAGAAATCGGATATATCCGGTAAATATCGTTAAAATCTCCTTATAATTACGAGCATTATCAACTTGAATTGTTCCGGACAAAGCAACGGTATTTATTCTAGAACTGCAAATATATCCTTTGGACAGTCGCAATTATTACCTTTTGTGATGCTAATCGCCAGTTACCCGGTCAATAATATCTGCTGCCAGAGATAGAGTGTAAATGAAGCCGAAATACTTTCTCAAATTTCTCCTCTCCCGTCTCGACATAGCAGTAGCTTTATTTGGCGTTATGGTTGGAATATTTCTCTTATATTTATATCAGATATCTCCAACAATGATGATATTAATCATAGGAATCGCCCTGATAATCGTTTCTCCGCTATATCTGTTTATCAGGCTGTGGAAAAAGAACTACATCGGAATCCCGTATGAGATGTATCGCAGTCATAACGCGTATTTTGGCATACGAACCGGGAAAACAACCTCCATAGTGTTCTGGATATTAACTGCCGTCTCCTTCCTGATATTATTAACAAACCCGAATACCCGCCCGCCCGCATTTTTCATCATAACTGCCATATGTGCAGGACTGATTGTTGTCTCCATATTATCAGCAAGAAAAAAACAGGATTCCATCTTTCATCTTTTAAAAATTCTGATGCTTGGGCTGCAGGTCAGACTTTCAGTCTACCTATTCTACGGCGGATCAGGAATCGATTACTGGATTCATATGGGTATGAATGAGTATCTGATTGCCTCAGGGGATATTGCCTCACTTATGAATAAAGAGGTATCCTATCCCATAATGCACATATCAACAGCAATCACTCAGATTATCACCAATACACCGATAAAGGAAGCGAGCGGACTCGCAGTTCTCCTTCCGCTGGTTATTTCAGCGGTCTGCGTATATCTCTTCGCCCGTCTTTTTTTTGGAGAAAAAGCAGGGCTTCTGGCGACTCTGATTATCCTTGTCTGTGATTATCCGATTATGTGGGCCGTTTCACCGCAGACAACCAGCTTCGGCATGTGTCTGTTTTATTTCTGTATCTATCTTATGGGCAGGGTCTGGAAAGAGAAAGGGCAGCATGTCTGGGGAATCCTGTTTATCATATTCGCCGGCACGCTCTTATTCACTCATGCCGTATCCTCGTTTATCCTTTTCACAACACTTTGCGCATTTTTCGTTTCAGGTTGTATCTATTATTTCATCTCGGAAAGAAAAGTAACACCAGTCAACGATTTCATCTATTTCATAGCATATGCCGTGTCACTTATTCTGCTATGGACATATGCAGCATATAATTCATCGAACTTTTTCGGACAGACATTTGCCTCACTGTATTTATCACTAATCAGCACGAATACGGGACTCCTGAAGAGGGCTGATGCGATTGCAGCAGATTCCGGATACAGGGAATCGTTTATGTCTCTCTTCCTCGACTATGGGGGATACCTGATTATCATTGCGTTCTGCATATTTGCCATGTATCTCTGGCTTCACCCGAAAAACCGCACGAAAGTCACGTTTACTATTATTACTGCATTCCTTCTTCTGCAGTTCGTGACCTATGTATTTCCGCTGTTCGGTCTGAGGAATATTATGCCGACACGATGGTTTGCTTTTATGTATCTCTTCTTCTCCGTCATGATGGCAGTCGGGTGTCTCTTCCTTGCATTCAGATGGAGACACTTTGCGAAGGTGCTGCCGTGCATCATGGTGGTGTTTGCCCTGATTATGATGTCAGGAAGTGTGGCGAACCTTGACAGCCCGTTATATTCCCAAGAATACCGGATATCGACCACCTATACGTTTGAAGAGATGAGTGCAGCTGGAACACTCTGTCCTTATCTTACGGAAACGATAACCGCGGATGAACTCTACGGAGGCTCGTTATTCGGGGTTCTGGAAGCATATACCAAGAGAGATACGATAAAATACGAGGATACAGGAGCAGACTATGATAACACTATCGTGATATGGAGGGATTATATGGAAACCCGGCCTATCCAGATAACCTGGCTGCTCGAGAATTACTACAAGACGATCACCATTCCGATGATAGTTGAACGTTCATATAAAGAACAATTGGACCGGACCAACACTATATATGATATTGGAAGTGTACAGGGGTATTGGGTATAGATTAGAACCCGGCACTGCTTCAATTTGAAAATCTAACAGCAGGTTCCGAGATGATCGGGATAACGCCCGGACCCGCGGTTATTCACCGGATTACAAAACCGCTGTTTACTCTTGGTTTTGCTGAAAAACGGCTATGCAAGTTTCTTTCTCATACGTTTTACCGATTGGCTGATATACAGTTCATATGTATGGAAAGGATGCACTTCATATTCCTGCAAAAGCCATTGATCCGATATAAGAGCCCGGGTATTTCCGATTTCTGTCGGGAGATGGGCATCACTGCCGACCATTTTTTTCAAATGAAGCGCCTTTGAAAGTTCTAATGCTTTTTCATTTTGTTCCTGACTTGAACGTCCGTTCCAGATTTCAATAAAATCAGCCAGATGAGCAATCTGCTCAATATGCTTGTGACCACGGAAGGGATGAGGGAAAGTGACAAGACCCCCCTGATTATGAATCTCCATAATGACTTCCTCATATTGGCGGGACCGGATTTCGTCGGTAAGGTCGAGACCTATAATATCCCCCGCATCCGTGAGTATTTCAGCACCAACAATCACCTCAATCCCAGAGTTACGCATATATTTCTTACCTGCAAGCCCTCCTTTAATGGTGTCATGGTCCGTTATTGCGATAATGTCAAGACCGCATTTTCGTGCTAATTTCAGAATCAGACATGGAGGATTTAAGGAGTCCGGAGAATAATATGAATGAATGTGAAAATCACTCATCATTTTCTTCATATACCGTGGAATTATGGATATGTTCTATCAGTTGAAATACTGAGAATATAATCAGATAGATTGTCGGGAGCAGATCCCTGAAATTAATATCAGATACTGAACATTTTGCAGTCGGGATGATGGGCGCGGAACCGTGATTCTGCGTATGATAATCATAGTCATGCAGCAATTCACCGTTTAACAACCAGTGATACTGAATAAATCTGTAATGATTATTAAAAGATACGGGCATCCCGGACAGACATTGAATAATATACAGGGGAATATTGACTCCGGCATTCAGGGTCAGTGAAAGGGATCCCCATAACTTCGGATTGATTTCAATAAGTTTGTAATCATCGTGTTTTTCATCATATTTGAATTCACACATGATCGGACCGGTCCAGTGGAGTTGAGTACATAGCGCTCTTCCGTATGATAATAACCGTTCATCATAGTAGGATTCGGCAGCAACACTCGGACCCCCGGATATGGGATATTCCTTTAGCCGCTTATGCATATAATAGGCAAGTTCAACGCCGTTATTATATACGCCGAAATACCCGCAGCCGAATCCGGAGATGTATTCCTGGCATATCACATGGGTTTTTTCTTCCGGCGAGAGGGTCTTATACACTGATGCCAACTCATCTTGTGAATAATTGTAGCTGATGAAACCGCCAGTGCCTGTCGATGATTTCATCACCTGAGGATAATCTGTAAGATGAGTAAGATCCTCCCCGCAGACGATTTTCATTGTTGCCGGTATGGGGACTCCGATAGAACGGGCAAGGTCCATCGTCTGGTCCTTATGGGAAGCAATAATAAAATCGGAATACTCCGGAGCAAGAACCTGAACATACTTTTTAATTTCAGCAGAATATTGTGAGACTACATCTGAATACTTGAATCCGACAGGTATGAGGATATCATAATTCCCTTCCTTTAGACATAACAATAATGAAGACAGACGTTCTTCCTGAGTTGTACATGGCGGGACGACTATTACATGATTACAATACCGCGAGTAGAAGCTTGGTGTCTGAACTCTCCTGCCTTCGGTTAACACTGATATGTGGTAGTCTTTCGGGAGATGCTGAATCGCAGAAAGAGTCTGCTTGTATGACCCGTCGGTAAGCAGAATACGTAGCATTACTGATGGCTCGTCAATTCTGCGTGTCCTCGTAACCATTCATATTGTCCTTTTGATTGATCGCCTGACTGAGATGAATTGTGCAGGCAGCATTGCTTCACCATATAATGCGGAACGGTTCGGATTGGAATCTCCTGCGGTTTTCGATAAAACCCATTTTTTCCGGATTTGTCACGGCATAAAACAGGACACTCCTCACTATAAGAATGTTGATTCCGGAGTTCATCCAGCCGGTTATCATCATGATGATTTGGCAGCATAGTCTATCTCTCACATATCCCGGATTACAATCATCACCAGGTATTTTCTGCCGAGATATGGGGGACATAGAGCACAAACTATGTTACTACATTGAAAAATATACATTTGTAACGATAAAATTCATTTATGACATGCCATCCACACAATTATTAACACAAATACACAGGTAACGAATCTAATATCCTATGAATATAGTGTTACGTTTCATTATTGTATATATCTGTTGCCATTCTCTGCGATAGTAGGGATATTTCAGGAATAATTTCGCATAATCTAATTATACCATTGTATCGTAAATTAACTTAAAAAAAGTACACTGCATTACTTCTGACGTTTTTACGTGCACAGGTATTTATATGAGAGACAAACTTCCCGCCGTTTCTTCCGGGCATCGGTTGGCGAAAAGATACTTGCATGGGTTTCCGGTATGAAAATATGATGCGCTTATGCCGGTTTATGACAAATGGTGAAAACAGGTTACATTAATTAAAAAGGGATTGGTTTTGAACCATTGACGTCCCGACGGGGATTCGAACCCCGGTCAAAAGCTCCGCAGGCTTCTAGGATATCCTCTACCCTACCGGGACTTAGCTTTACACACTAAGTGCTCTACTAAGTAGCTCTTTGAATGATATAAACCCACCGCTTTCATCAGGTTAAAATCAAAGCAAACGAACCGGTTTCCAACCGGCACCCTTTCTGACCACCCGGAAAATCTGTGAAAAGGCTTCGTTTGATGACGGAGCGCAGTCACCGGTTCAGAGAAGGCGGCAGCCCGATACAATCCG
Source organism: Methanocorpusculaceae archaeon UBA425 (assembly GCA_002506085.1). Taxonomy (GTDB): domain Archaea; phylum Halobacteriota; class Methanomicrobia; order Methanomicrobiales; family Methanocorpusculaceae; genus Methanocorpusculum. The sequence goes on along the minus strand of DAWV01000017.1, from coordinate 35,284 downwards.
ATATTGCTGATTTCGCGGGAACGGAACCCTGCCTACCGCTCTTTTCATATGGAAGAAGGACCAAATGATTTCCCATGACCGAAGAAAATAATAAAATCAATCACCCGAAGCTCATCTGCACTGCAGTCGGTTTTGCAATGGGTATTGCAGTTTTCGTGTTATCCCTCATGCAGAAAATAGAACCCGCCTCTGCCATTACACTTCTTGCCCTTGGTGCAGCCCTATACGGTGTCGCTCTTCTGATGCCGAATAAATAATCATGAAGCCGTTTGCCGCGTTACTGCTTGGGACACTTCTTGTCTTGGGAATCGTATACTACCTCCTCCCGCTTCTGGTTCTGCAGGAAGAGGGTCTTGCCTGGTTCCTTCTCCTCATAGTAAACCCTGTCGTCTGCATTCTGACAGGAATCCCCGCAGGGATAGCCGGAGGTATTAAAAAATCAGCAATCCTTCATCCGCTGATATGCGGAGCCGCATTTTTCCCCGCCATCTTTCTGTATTATAATGACTCAGCCCTTGTTTACCTCCCGATCTACATATGCGTGGCTGTCATGGGACTTGCAGTCGGCTGGATTATTCTCTATAAAAAGTAGGAATGGGAAAAATACAGTAACTGATATCCCTATTATTTCTGAGTCTGTCCGATCGCGGATTCTGTGATATACATTTCTTCTCATGCCGCCACTGCGTGTCAGCCCGCAGTCGCAAGTTTCCTTCGAAAACTTGGTCGCAAGGCAAAGCCTTGCTCAGCTAAGCCTGCCCCTTCGTGGCAGTCCGCCTCAGTTGAGGTCGTCTGCTTCGGCTCACCCCGCAGTCGCAAATCAAAGATTTGCTCCGCTGAGGCCGCTCCTTCGGAGCAGCCCGCAACTTACACGAAACAAAAGCAGAACCAAAACTGATTCGTCAATCAATAACCACTCGCTCCCGCGGATTGACATCCCGATTGGACCGACTCTAAACTAAAAATATCCGCGGGTAATCTTTATTTTACCTCAAAGCAATGATAACGTAACCATGTTGTTTTGTATAATCTGACATGGGCGGGAGTATTGTATGAGATTGCAAAACAAAATCGCCATTGTTACCGGAGGAAGCAGAGGAATTGGTAATTCCACCGTTCGGAGATTTCTGGAAGAGGGCGCAACAGTAATCCTCTGCGGTTCACAAAAGGAATCTGCGGATAAGGCAGTCGCCATTTTGAAATCAAGCCATCCTGAGTATAAAGTATCCGGGATTTATCCTGACCTGACTTCATTTGCATCAGTTAAGAAGAGTTTTGATGAGGTCATCAAAACGCATGGAAAAGTAGACATCCTGGTCAACAATGCAGGTGTTTCGGAGGACACGCCGTTTGTCGAATATACGGAAGAACTCTTTCAGAGCATCCTTGATATCAACTTAAAAGGTGCGTTCAACTGTTCCAGAGCCGTAATTGACAGCATGATTGCACAAAAGAAGGGCGTCATCCTGAATACAAGTTCCATCGCCGGTAAATACGGTCAGTCCGGAGGGATTGCTTATCCGACATCCAAGTCCGCGATCAACGGCTTTACGCTCTCTCTCGCAAGAGAACTGGGACCGAAGGGCATCCGGGTAAACGCAGTCGGTCCGGGGATTACCAACACCGATATGATGAAAGCCGTTCCTGAGGAAATGATAAATCCGCTGATATCCCAGATTCCTCTGAAGCGTCTCGGCGAACCGAAAGACATTGCCGATGCATTCGTTTTCCTTGCGAGCGATGAGGCACGGTACATTTCCGGTCAGATTCTCTATGTAGATGGTCTTGCCAGAACATAATCAGAGCAAATCCTCTTTTTTCGAATCAGCATGCCGTCAGACGACCCCGGATGAATCCTTTATCTCCGCCCCGGTCTCTTTCGTGAGCGGCTTAATATTTTTAAGCAGATACTTTGCCAGAATCGAGGCTGACGGATTGTCCGCCGAGAAGATGCCAAAAGCATGCCCCTCCGTTTTTCCGATGATGAGTGTATCCATTCTGTCTGCATGAATGGTAAGATCGAGTACCTGATTGGACCCCGGTCCCTCCCTGATTTGCGGATTCATGAACTCTTTTAGATCCGGGTGAACAGTATAACAGCGAATCGGAAAATACCCCGGATTCAGATCATCCGGGACAATCAGATACAGGTCGATCTTCTTTGACAGACTCTGAAGATTCTGAATATTCTTTTTCACATATGCCGGATTATGGCAGATCAGAATAATCTCATTTTTGCTCCGTGCAAAAATCATCCTGATATGGCTTTCAATCGCCCAGTTACTTTGCAGGGAATGGGACAACATGGGTCTGTTGTGCAGATAGGTAATTTTTGAGTGAAGATACTGTTCAACATCATTCAGGCGTTCCAGACTCGCCTGTTTCAGATGAGTAAACGTCTTGGAAATGTCATGGATGAAATATCTGGACGTCCCCTCCTCCGCGGCAGTTCCCACAAATCCTTTTTCCTCAAGACGGGACAGGGCTTCATAGACTTTATTCCGCGGAACCTTGCTAATTTCATGAATTTCCCTGGCCGTCGCCACCTTCAGTTCAAATAAAACCGCATAAACTTTTGCCTCATTCTCGGTCATACCGATTGTCTTCAACTTCTCTACAATCTCCTGCATTGGCACGTCACTCCATGATCATCCATAATTCATTGTTACGTTTTGACGTAACACTAATTATTTATGTCGTTCCTGGTAATTATCTACTTATCCTGACGCAAAGTAAGGACGACATATAAATACGTCAAATTCCGGCTGGAATTTTGAAAAACTACAAACCAGGTCGTTTCGTCCTCGAATAAGTTCTGCGTGACTGCCGTAACAGTTATTCGCAGGTAAGGAAGCCTGGAACCCATAGGAAAGGGATGCATGAAAATATTGGACACTACTATCAGGGACGGGAGCTATGCTGTTGATTTTAACTTCTCCTGTTCCGACGTGAGAACAATCTCTTCAAAACTGGAAGAGATGGGTATAGAACTGATTGAAATCGGACACGGCATGGGGCTGCACGCCAGCTCGCCGGAAAACGGTGTCTGTGCACATACTGACGAAGAGTACCTGCAGGCTGCCGGTGAGACATTAACGAAATCCAAATTCGGGATGTTCTGCATTCCCGGCATTGCGAGGCTGGAGGATTTAGAGACTGCAGCCGATTACGGTGCCTCCTTTGTCCGTGTCGGGATTAACGCAGACCGGGTTCCGCTGACCGAGCCGTATATTCGTGAAGCAGATAACCTTGGATTGACGGTGATGACGAATTACATGAAATCCTATATTCTCACACCGGAAATATTTGCAGAAAATGTTTTGCTATCGGAAAAATACGGGGCTGACTGCGTGTATGTCGTCGACTCGGCCGGCAGTATGTTTCCGGATGAGATTAAAAAATATTATGACGCAGTAAGAGAAGTCTCGGAGATACAGCTTGGATTTCACGGTCACAACAATCTTGGTCTCGCTGTCTCAAACAGTGCGTATTGTGCACATCTTGGATTTGACTTCATAGATTGTTCCTTACAGGGGCTTGGAAGAAGTTCCGGCAATGCCAGTACCGAAATGCTGATGGCGATTCTGGAGAAAAAAGGGTATGAGAGCGATATCGATCTCGTTGAATTATTTTCCGCCGGATATGATCTCCTTCGCCCCATAACAGATAAAGCGCTGACCGATCCGTTTGATTATGTCTGCGGATATGCCGGATTCCACACCAGTTTCCTGAAATATATCAGAAAGTGCGCTGATGAATACAAGGTGAATCCCTACCGGCTGATAATAGAATATGCAAAGCAGGATCAGACGAATATGGATTATAAAAAACTGTGCAGAATAGCGATGAGGATGAAGAAAATATCCCTGGCGCGAAGTTCAGACACTATGTTGTGTTCGAATTGTGCGACATAAGCGGATACTATCTGTCAGATTAATTATTCCTCCTTTTCTATAAGGATTACTCGTGCAGGGGCACCGTCGCAGGATTTGATTTTCATGGGGAGTGCTATCAGCTGATATTCCTTAGTAAAATCTATCGTCTCAGTGTTTGCGAGATATTCGATGAGGATTATATCATTTTTGAGGAAGAGTTTGTGTATTGCCGAGTCGTTTGATGAATGAAGCGGCGTTCTGCTGTCGTCAGGCGAGGGCGTGTCCATTGCGAGAATTTTTACGCCGGACTCTATGAGAAATTGTGCAGCTTCTTCGCTGAAATAGGGATAATTCTGATAAAAGTCGCCCTTATCCCAGTGAGCGTCCCATCCGAATATGCAGATTACTCTCTGATGTAATGGTATTCCCCTAAGGTCGGCAGGGGTTACTGCAGTGTTCTGACCGACATGCCTCAAATCAAGTAACGTCACATCTCCGCAGAGCGCTTGGAGAGGGATATCGGCGATGTTTTTCCCCTCCGGAATGAAGTGAGCGGGGGAATCGATATGGGTTCCGGTATGGCTGCCCATAACGAGTTTTTTTGTGTTTCTTCCGACCGTTTCAATTGTGCCAAGAGTGGTCGATGAAAAGGGTTCATGCCAGCCTGCTTTGAAGCAGGGCATGCCGGGTTCGAGATCATGGGTTAAATCTATTATCTTCATGGGTGGACCTGCGGGTTTGCGTGTATGTTCCGATAACGAGCAATGATTCGTTGAGTAAGAAATTGTTCCCGCGGCTGTTATAATTTGTGAGAGGCGAAACTGGAAAATACGTATCCAAAGCAGGAAATACGTCAGCTTATTTTTTCGCCTTTATCTGCCGCACCTGCCGCCTCCGTATCCCCGCGTCTCTCCCTCTGCTCCCTGAAGATAGTATTCTTCCCCATCAGAAGACAGGAAAACACAATCGCCGCCATCGCCGGAATCAGAATGGCGAAGTCCCCCGTCATCTCAAGAACCATAATCATCACTGCAATCGGCGCATGAGAAATACCGCCAAACAAAGCTATCATTCCTACGATTACAAACACCGGAACGCTCGTCATGGGAACAATCTCCGGGAGAAGCAGATGAAGCCCCATCCCGAAAGCGCCGCCTGCAAATCCCCCAATTGCAAGACCCGGTGCAAAAACACCGCCGCTTCCGCCTGAACCTATGGTAAGGGCAGTCGTCAGGGTTTTTACAAAAGGAAGGAGAATCAGAACGCTGAGGGGCAGCATATTATATAGTGCGAGTTGTACGAACCCATATCCTGAACCAAGGCTTCCAAGTGCCGCCATCATCGTTTCAGGAGAAATCCAGGCAAGGGCTATAACTAAAATGCCGATGAGAAATGCCCCGCACGCGGGTTTCAGATATTTCGGGATTGAATATTTTTTGGAAACCGCATCAAACACATCTTTGGTGCCGTAAAATGTTTTGATGTACATGATGCCGACTCCGGCACTGACTGCGCCGAGAATCAGGAAAAACGGAATCTGATTAATAGACCAGGTCAAAGTCGCCGCACCAAATATCGCATCATATCCCACAAAGAATCCGAAAATAGAATAGCTGATAATCGAGGCAAGAAACGACGGAATAAGCACATCCGCCTCAACATCGCGAAGATAGAGAATCTCCGATGCAAGCACGGCTCCGCCAAGCGGGGCTTTGAAAATCGTTCCGATACCGGCTCCGATACCGGTAGCGATCGCGATTTTCCTCTCACGCGGCGACAGGTGAAACACATCAGAGATAAAGGACCCGAACCCTGCGGCAATCTGGGCTGTCGGACCTTCACGTCCGGCACTTCCTCCGGTGGAAATTGTGATGATCGAAGCAACAGCCTTCACAATCGGAACCCGCCAGCGGATTTTCCCGTCACCATGATATGCCTTCAGTGCGGCATCCGTGCCGTGACCTTCTGCCTCGGGGGCAAATTTATACACAATCAGACCCGAGAGCAGAGCCCCGCCGCAGATAATCGGAAGAATGAGCCAGACAACCGCGGGCGGCGTCCATCCGGCAATCTCGACGGCAGACTGACCTTCGAGAGGGTAAGTCGCACCAAAGAGAACATCCATCATAAGATGTGTCCCGTATTCGAGACCCATAAAAAACAGCAGTGTTCCAAATCCCGATATTATGCCGATACTCACCCCAATCAACAGGGTTTTTTTGATAGAAATTCGTTCTTCTTCGGGATTCACTATTACACCGGATATTATACTTTTTGTTCTGGAACTATTTTACCTGTGGGTTGCACCGAAGTATATGTGTGTATACCCGCCAAGAACAGAACCTGCCGTAATTCCGTCTTTTCCGTCACAGATTCCATCGCCCCGCTCAAGTGTGAAAGAAAATCTGACATCCGCGTCGGGCACGGTTCTTGAGTAATGGAACTCGTGACCACGGAAATTCGTCCCGGCGGGGATGATTGACGCCTCCGTCACTTTTCCGACAACATAATTCAAAGCAACAAACCGCTTCTCCATTATACAGTCTGCATCCAGCAGCCCGGTCATCTTATATTTGTTCCCATCCTGTGTGGTAATCGAACGATTCAGCCACATCAGACCGCCGCACTCGCCGAAAACCGGTCTGCCCGAATCGGCTGCACGTTTAATCTCGGTTTTGCAGAACGAGTCCGCCAGGGATTCTCCGTACAGCTCAGGATAGCCCCCGCCGAAATAATATGCATCCGCTTCCGGGAGATGGTCATGTATTGGAGAAAAAAACACCAGTTCAGCTCCTTTGTTTCTGAGATAATCAAAGTTGTCCCGATAATAGAAACAGAAAGCCTCGTCCATAGCGACACCGATTCTCGCCCGGCATTCGTTTTGAGCAGAGCCGGACTCAGCGGAAATCTCACTTGTATTTGCAGCGGCGGAAAGGAGTTCATCAAGCGAACAGTGCTCTTCAATAAACGCCCCCGCATCCTTCATGCGGGAATCCTCGCTGCCCATCATCAGACCGAGATGCCGGCTTTCGACGGCGAGCATGTCGCATCTGGGAATCCAGCCGAGAAGCGGGACGGTGAGTTCCCCGGTCGTCATCGCCTTATGCTTTTCGCCGCCCCCCTTCGTCATAATGACGCCGGCGAATCTGATTCGCGGGTCGAACTCCTTATACCCTTTAATCAGAGCGAGAACACTCCGGCTCATTCCTTTGATATCGGTAACGAGAACAACCGGGGCGTCAAGAATTCTTGCGACATGGGCGGAACTTGACATATCCCCGCCGTCTACGCCGTCATACAAACCCATAACTCCCTCGATGACCGCGATATCCGCTCCTTCACAGGCGGAAATAAACGAACTGCGGACTGAATCCTCACCCATCATGAACGGATCGAGATTTCTCGACGCCCTCCCGCAGACCACTGAGTGATGAGACGGGTCGATGAAATCCGGACCGACTTTAAACGGCTGGACCACCAGCCCCCTTGCGCGAAGGGCTGCCATGATTCCAGACGATGTGGTCGTTTTTCCGCACCCGCTGTGCGTTCCGGCGATTATTATACGTGGGATGCTTGTTTTCATACTAATCACTGTCGCTTACCTCATACCTACCTTATATCATTTCGAGTTGCATTATATTGACTTATATCTTATCGCAGATGTATTGGTGCTTCTCTCATATGCAGATTATGGATGGTTTCCCAAGCCCCTGGGGGCAGATTGCGGCGGTTCTTTTAGCGGCATGTATATTGGCAGGTGCGGGAATCTGTATATATAAAGTGAAAACCCGGAAGAATAACAAGCGTCATGCAGCCAAACCTCCGGCGTTTTTCGATGAACATATCCTGGACGATGCGGCAATCCACAGCCCTCTCAGAAAAGTTTCCGCATGGCTGAAACTTCTGTTCTGTCTTTCCGCAATCGTCATCAGCGTGATGTCGCCCCTTCCCTATCTTCCGCTGTTCATAGCAGTGGTAATGATATGTGCAAGTCTCTTTATCGCGAAGACGAGCCCGCGTCTCTATGGTGCTCTTCTCACGATTCCAATCGTATTTGCGGTTACCGGAGCACTTGTGCTTCTGTTCGTCTCCGGAGGGGGAGATACTCTTGTCGATATCTTCACTATCGGCACGATTCATGTTCAGATTACCACAAAATCCCTCAGCCTGGCAGTTCTGGTTATTGCCAGAACCTTTGCCGGTATGTGTTCTCTCTATTTCCTCGCTCTGACGACGCCGATGACCTCGCTCTTCGCCGTTCTGCAGAAAATCAGAATACCCCAGGCTTTCATCGACCTCACGATGCTGATCTACCGGTATATCTTTGTCTTTATCGCCGAGGCGATAAGTATCCACAATGCACAGATTATGCGCGGCGGATACAGCACATGGAAAGAAGGGCTCAACGCATTTTCAATGCTTTTGTCCATGCTCTTCATCAGGACCTGGGAGAGGGGGGAGGATATCGTCGTCTCAATGGACTCGCGGTGTTATGACGGCTGCATGGTTCTGCCCGATGAGCACGGAAGGGTCACCCCGCTTTCTGTATCATGCGTGATTGTGTTTATTTTTGTGATTCTCTCTCTTTTAGTATGGGAGATGGCTTTGTTATGAATGATAATGTACTTACCTTTGAAAATATCCGGTTCTCGTATCCGGGCTGCCCTGCATCGCTGAAAGGAATCTCATTCATGGTCGGGCGTGGTCGGAAAGTTGCCGTGGTCGGACATAATGGAGCCGGAAAGACAACGCTTCTTCAGATGTGCAATGGGACTCTCGTTCCTGACGAGGGTAAAATTCTCGTAAATAACGAGGAGGTAACGTACGACAGAGCCGGGCTTCGGAGCGTGAGAAGCAAGGTGGGGATGGTGTTCCAGAACTCTGACTCACAGATATTCGCACCGAGCGTATTTGCCGATGTGGCATTCGGACCGGCAAATCTTCACCTCCCGGATGATGAGATTCGGGAGAGGGTTCGCGATGCATTATTTGCGGTCGGGCTGAACGGATATGAAAAACGCCCGCCCCATCATCTTTCGGGCGGAGAGAAAAAGCGTGTGGCAATTGCCGGAATTCTTGCCATGCATCCGGAGATTTTAGTCGCGGATGAACCGACAGCCTCCCTAGATCCGGCGACTGCGGCTGAAATCATGGATCTTCTTGATGAACTCCATGAAAAAGGCACGACGATTCTTCTCTCGACGCATGATGTCGAGCTCGCCTACCGATGGGCAGACGAGGTTATCCTTCTCTCGGAAGGAGTCATCCTTCACGAGGGAGCTCCGGCAGAGGTTTTCGCAGACAATGAGCTGATGAAGCAGGCGAGGATTACACCTCCGGTACTTCTTGATTTGTATCAGGAACTTGTCAGAAGACATATTCTCGAATCAGGCATCCCGCCGAAAGGAATTCCTGAGATGACAAGACTCATCGAGGGTCCGGGCCCGGCTGTAATCGGAAAAATATATCTTGCAGATACGGATGGTATGACAGCAGAATCGTGCAGGAGTCTTCTCGCAGAACATCCGGCATGGCATACCGGTGCAATGGAAACGAAGTCACGGAAATTCTGTATCCAGTCAGGTATTATGCTTGAGTATACCCATGGTGTGGTGGATAAGTGTCTTCTTTCGGCGATGAACGGCGAGGACTCGCTCATTCTCACCAGCGGGGGCATGCTTGAACGGGTTGAGTCACGGGTGGATATGTTTGCAAAGGAGAGCAGGACTGACGTGAAGGTCAGGCGAGTCTGACCTGGCTTTCATGTTTTCACTATGGATTGTGCCGTTATACAAATATATTTGAGGCAAAAAATCCATCATTAATTCATGAAAGAGAGTGTCATCTGGAAAAATATCTCCTTGGTAACGTGGAGCATGATTTAATGAAATATGCAAAGATCAATGCATGGATCGATCTCACTGCGTTCGTCACCGCTTTGGCCTCGATTGTGACCGGGTATATTCTCTGGATCTATTTTCCTCTGGAATCGGGTCGGGGGTCGATGAATTTCCTTGATATCAGTTACCAATTCTGGTATGATCTTCACTTCTATACAAGTACGCTGTTTGTCATCCTCATTGCGATTCATCTTATTCTTCATTACCGATGGGTCAAAAATATGCGTTCAATGCTCATGAGCAAAAAATAAATTAGGGATTCCCGGCGCATGATGTCGAGCCCGCCTGCCAGTCGGCGATATGCCTGGCTGAGTTGAGCTTCGGGTGGAAACGTTTGCGAAGGAGAGCCGGACTGACGTAAAGGTTATACAGGTATAGCCTGTTGGACGTTTAGAATAAAGGAGGAATTATGTTTGCCGATGCCATTGAAAAAGTAGGCGGGTTTACCCGGCCGCTTTATACGATTACCAGAAAATATACGAATACCAATGTTTTTCCAGGCATTGCCACGCTCTTTTTTGTGAATGACGAGGGGTATGCAGTGACCTGCAAACATGTTGCCCTGTTATTCAGTCAGGCGGATGAAATCAATAAAAAGTATGAACAATTTACGGCGGAGACAAAAGATGTCTCGTCTTTTAGGAAAAAAGCCATCGAAACCAGATTCGGTTATAATCCTGACATGATGGTTCAGATGAAAAACAATCTGATCGACTGTGTTAGTCCCATTTCATCGGTAACCTGTTTTTTTCATGAGACCTGTGATCTTGCAGTTGTAAAATTGGATGGGTATACCAATAGACACTATGCAGGTCACGCGATTTTTGCGAAAAAAGGGGATGCGGCCCGGCCGGGCGATTTCTTATGCAGACTCGGGTATCCCTTTGCAGAATATTCAAATTATGCATATAATCCTGATAAAGATGATATTGAATGGACGAATACCGGAAAAGCAGGTTCACCGCGTTTTCCTATCGAAGGTATGTTTACCCGGCATGTTGCAGGCAAGGATGGAAAAATCGAGGGAATTGAGTTAAGTACGCCCGGACTGCCCGGTCAGAGCGGAGGACCGTTATTTGATGCGGACGGAATCATTTACGGAATGCAGAATGCCACATACACCTATAATCTCGGATTTAATGTTCCGGCTCTGCCTGCGGGCAAAAATAATCCGGTGAAACCTCCCACCTATTTCCATATGGGACGTTGTGTTCATGTAAATATCATCAAGGAATTCCTGCGGGAAAAGAATATCAGATTCTTTGAACAAGAATAGAGGTTGTTCTCATCGTTTGTATGCCGCACTGAGCAAATAATCTCCGGGTCATTTCACATCTGCGTCACAAACCAGTTATTCTATATCTCCTTACGACAAATAATTCAACAGTAAATTTTCTTTACAGAAAATACATTTTAGGAGATTTGAAGATGGATTTACCCGGAGGACCAACTCAGCCGGAAGTCATGGCAGTATCTCTTGCAAAACTTGAAATCTGTCCTGGCGACACTGTGGCAGATATCGGATGCGGGACAGGCACGGTTACGGTTATGATGGCTAAAGCGGCTGCAAAGAGCGGGCATGTTTACGCAGTAGACAGAAGACTCGAGGCCATTGAATGCACGAAAATTACCTGCCGGGGAATGAATGTGGAGATTTTCTCCGGAGAGGCTCTTGATTTTCTTGCGTCACCGCACAAACCGGTCGACTGTGCATTTCTTGGCGGGAGCCGCGACCTGAGGGAAGTCCTCACACGCCTTCAGCAGGAAGGAACACGGAGCATTGTCGTGAATGCCGTCCTTCTGGAAACGGCAGTCGATGCCATTCATATCATGAAAGAGCTGGGTATCTTCATTGATGCTGTTCATCTCCAGATATCCAGATTACATAATCTCACGGAACGTAGTATGTTTCAGCCAATAAATCCTGTTTATATCATTCACGGAGGAAAAATATGCTGACTGCGGTCGGTCTCGGTCCCGGCGATCCGGAACTCCTCACGCTGAAAGCCATCCGCATCTTAAGAGATGCTGACACCGTTTTTGTGCCCGGGGGTATGGCCCATGAGTTAGTCAAACCCTATGCAAAGGAAATTGTAATGCTTGAATTCCCGATGACCCGGGATGAAGCGGAGATTACCCGATGTATGGAGAGAAACGCGGCGAAAATCCTTTCTGCGGCAAAATCCGGCAAGGCTGTCTTCGGACTCATCGGCGATCCGAACTACTACTCAACCTTCTCCCGGCTTGCAGAAATGGTCCGTGAACTGGTTCCGGATCTTGTCGTCGAGACGATTCCCGGCATCAGCTCGATTACAGCCGTTGCCTCCCTGGCGAAAATTCCCGTGAACGGTGCATTCCTCGTAACAGACGGTCCTGTCATGCCGACAACAAAAATTCTGATGAAGATTGTCCGCCCGCGTGAAAAAGCAGAGATTCTGAGAACAGAAGGCTACAATGATTTCATCGTCGTTGAACGGATGTATATGAAAGGCGAGAAAGTATATCGGGATGTTCTTCCTGAAAAGACCACCTACTTCAGTATCATGATTGCGAGGAAGGTATGAAGTATTACATCGTCGGTGCCGGATGCGGCGATCCCGGATTAATCACTGTCAAAGGGATGGATCTTCTGAAGCGTGCTGATATTCTCATCTACGCAGGCTCTCTCGTAAATCCGGAACTCGTCAATGCATCCCCGGCATCGGTGAAACTGGATTCCTGGGGCATGAAACTCGAGGAGATTACAAAAGTAATCGAAGACGGCGTGCGGGGGTGCCGCCTCGTCGTTCGTCTTCACTCCGGCGACCCGGCAATCTACGGCTCCATCGTCGAGCAGATGGCGCCCCTTGAAGCAAAAGGGATTCGTGCCGAAATAATCCCGGGTGTTTCATCTATGTTCGGGGCGGCGGCGGCGCTGCAAACAGAATATACCCTCCGCGGGGTATCCGAATCGGTCATTGTCACCCGTTCTGCCGGAGAGACCCTCGACTCCGACCAGATTGCAGAACTTTCTGCCCATGGTACGACGATGGTCATTTTTCTTTCGACCGGGCACATTGACTCCGTGATGAAAAAACTTCAGCGCCCGCCGACCACGCCTGTCGCTGTGGTCTATCATGCCTCGTGGCCTGACCAGCAGATTATCAAAGGCACTATCGAAACAATCGCGGACAAGGTCCATGATGCGGATATTACCCGCTCAGCGCTCATAATTGTCGGTGATATCGTTGCAGGAATTCACGCTGCATACACAAACTCCCACCTCTACGGATGAAAATCGCTGTTGTCACTCTGCCGAGATTCCGGGAATCCGGGATGCTCATCGCAAATTATCTGAATGCAGAGCTTGTCGATTATTCAAACAGGATTTTCGCCGAGCTGTATGGGAAGTATGAAGTCATTATCGCAGTCATGTCGGCTGGGATTGCTGTTCGCGGCTGTGCTCCGCTATTAACAGACAAATGGCACGACCCTGCCGTGATTATCGTCACGCCCGACCTTCGTTACGCGATTCCGGTTCTCGGTGGTCATCACGGGGGAAACGAAGTTGCAAAAGAGCTTGCAGGTCTGGGCATTGAACCGGTGATTTCCACCGCGACCGAGGTTATGGGTCGCCCCTCGGTCGAAGAGACGGCAAAAACCGGCGGGCTTACGATTGTCAATCGTAATTCGACCCGTGAGGTGAACGCGGCCATTTTGGACAATGATGTCCCCATTATCCGCGTTCTTCCTCCGAAAATCATTGTCGCAAATTCTGGTGTTTCGGTTCTCGTAAACGAATCACCGTTTGTAATCGGCATCGGATGCAGGCTTGGAACGACTGCCGGTGAAATCCTTTCTGCCGTTTCTTCGGCGTGCATTGATGCAGAAATCCCGATGAATTCGGTGACACTGTATGCCACCACGATGAAAAAGTTTCATGAAGCCGGACTCCATGAGGCAATTGCCTCCTTGTCCGGCAATCTCATCTTTCTGGATGATGAAACGATAAATGAACAAGTGCCGGAGAGCAGGTCCCGTGCAGAAATGCTCGGACTTTGCGGGGTTGCCGAGCCGTGTGCCCTCGCTCTCTCGAAAACCGGCACTCTCATACTGAAAAAGACCGTCTACGGGCGGGTTACTATCGCAATAGGAAAATAAATGGGAACTCTTTGGATTGTAAGTACAGGACCGGGCAGCATGCAGCAGATGACGCCCGCCGCAATAAAGGCGATTGCCTTATCCGATATCGTTATCGGGAACGCATTCTATCTTGAAATGCTTGAACCGCTTTTGAATAATAAACAGGTCATCAGAAGTTCGATGGGCAAAGAGGTCGACCGTGCCCGTGAGGCGGCACGCCTTGCGGCAGACCACAATGTATCCATGGTTTCCGGCGGAGATGCAGGAGTTTACGGGATGGCGAGCATTGTCCTGGAAATCATCGAACATGAGTTTCCAACTCAGGACGTCATCGTTCTCCCGGGCGTTACTGCGGCAACTGCGGCAGCGAGCCGTCTCGGTTCTCCTTTATCCGGAGATTACGTGACCTTAAGTCTTTCAGACCTTCTGACGCCATGGGAGGTAATAGAAAAACGTCTGGACCTCGCGTCCCGTATGGGCACGCCGATTTCCCTCTATAACCCGAAGAGCCGCGGCCGGCCGCTGAATCTCGGCAAAGCTCTGAATATTATGCTGAAATACAAAGCCCCTGAAACCCCGGTCGGTATCGTAAAGAATGTGTATCGGGAAGGCGAAGAGGTTCTCATAACGACTCTCGGCACTCTTGCCGAAAACTACGACCTTGTGGATATGCACTCGGTTTTAATTATCGGCGGCGAAGAAAGCAGAATATGGAAGGAGGAAGAAAATGTCAAAGGAATCATTACACCCCGCGGTTACGACCGAAAATACGTATATTGATATCGGCGCAGACACACCCGAAGGATTTTCCATCTCTTCACGGAGCCGGAGTCTTGCACGTGCTGCTGTTGGAAACACAACCCCTGAAGACCGGATACGGCAGAGATGTTCGATTGCGGTCGGAGACTGGGCGATGGCAGACCTTCTCCGGTTCAACAATAACCCTATAGATGCTGGTCTTGCTGCTCTCAAAAACGGGGCTCCGATTTTCACTGATATACGAATGGTCTTAACCGGCATTCAGAAAAAAGGGCATGAATCGACAGTCGGGTGTGCTCTGGATTTCGGGGCTGATATTTCCAGAGAAAAAGGGATTACCCGGAGCTCTGCCGGGTTTGCTGCCCTCGAAGAACGGTTGAACGGCTCGATTATTGTTATCGGCAATGCGCCAAGTGCTTTGCTCACGGTCTGCTCTTTTGTGGATGAAGGAATCCGTCCCGCTCTAATTATCGGCACGCCGGTCGGTTTTGTTAATGCGGCTGAGTCGAAAGAGATTCTTCGCACAAAGCCCGTGCCGTCTGTATCAAATGCCGGGACCCGCGGAGGAACACCTGTCGCTGTTGCTTCGCTGAATGAAATAATCACGATGTACACTGAATTAAAAAAATGATCGATCCTGTTACAGGTTTTGCATATCCTGAGTCGTGGGTGATGAAGTGCTGTGATGAAAAAGCACTGGCACTTGCAAAAAGCGGCTTTGGTGTGCTCACCTCGAACGGTTCTGTTTTACAAAGAGGGTTCACCACAGGTTCAACAGCTGCAGCTGCGTGCTATGCGGCAATAGTTTCGCTGGGGTTCCCCAGTGATGTTTCTCCTATCATGCTTCCATGCGGAATTCTGGCAGAGATTCCTGCGACAGGCAGAGACGGTGAAGGTTCTGCCAGGAAATTTTCCGGCGATTATCCCGCGGATATTACCGCAGGCATCCTGATTTGTGCAAAGGCATCGCCGGCAGACAAAATTGTGTTGGAAACCGGTGAGGGAGTCGGCAGATTCGTTCGTGATACGCCGAGGTATGCCAAAGGCGATGCTGCCGTCAGCCCTCCCGCAAAAAAAGAGATACTGGATGCTGTCTCTGCAGCCTGTAAGGCCGCAGGGATTCGCGGAGCCTCGGTTTTTCTCACGATTCCGGATGGCAGACGAATTGGCGCACTAACCCTGAATCCAAAGGTCGGGGTTGAAGGCGGCATCTCGGTTGTCGGGACGACCGGTTTTGTTGAGCCGTGGGATGACCATCTCTCGGAAACGGTTGGCGAACGCATCAGAGACGCGGAAAAAGTCGTCATTACCACCGGCAGAATCGGGCTCCGTTACTCTAGGCTTTTGTTCCCTGATTACGAAGTCGTGCTTGCCGGGTCTAAAATTGCGGAGGGGCTGGCGGCAGCAGAGCATTGTGATGCCGCAATAATCTGCGGTCTGCCGGGTCTGATTCTCAGGTTTTTCAATCAGGAGGCTGCGACCTCACGGGGTTATGCAACTGTCGAGGAGATGATTGCCGGTCCTGACGGTAAAACTGTCCTCGAGGAGGAGCTTGCCCTGGCAAAGCATAAGTATCCATGGCTTCGAATGGTAATCATCGACAGATCCGGTCAGGTTTTGGGAGATACGCTATGAAAATAATCGGTGTCGGCTGCGGAGACGGAATGCTTACAAAAGAAGGCGAGACTGCCCTGACCGCTGCCCGCTTCATATACGGCTCGGAGCGTGCAATCGAGCTGGTCAGATCTTTCATTTCAAAAGATGCGGTAGTTGTTGAAATAACTGATTACAAGGCTCTTCGCACTCTTCCGGAGGACGCTGTGATTCTTTCGACCGGCGACCCCCTGATGGCAGGTCTCGGCTATCTTCCGGGCGAAGTAATTCCGGGTATTTCTTCAATGCAGACAGCGTTTGCCCGTTTGCATACATCATGGACGAATGTGGCTGTGGTAAATGCCCATGGAAAAAATCATGCTGATGCCATTTCGCATGCGGTATCAGATATCGCCGCTGGTCATTCGGTTTTTCTTATCGCGGACCCGGACTTTTCGGTGGAGGAACTGGCAAAAGCCATGCCCGCCGCAGTGAAGATTGCTGTCTGCGAGGATCTCGGGTATCAAAACGAGAGAGTGGCAGAAGGCACGGCCGTGACTCCTCCGAAGGTTTTAAGCAGACTTTTCTGTGTGGTCTGCGGGTATTGACCCGTCTTTACATAAGAAATACGCAATCACCCCTTATTTTTGCAGGGAATATTCCTGCTTTTTTTCTATTTTCACAACACGATCCGACATGAAGTCCACAACTGCCGTATCATGCGATATAAACACATATGACATCCGGCTCTCCTCTTGTATATTCTTCAGCAGATGTAAAATCTGCGCCTGAACCGAGACATCCAGAGCGGACGTAGGCTCATCCAGAATCATCACCTTCGGGTTCACCAGCATTCCCCGGAGAATTGCAACCCTCTGAGCCTGTCCTCCGGAAATCTGATCAGGATATCTCGATAAAATCTCCGGCTGCAATCCTGCAGCGAGGAGTTTTTCCCTCATCACTGCTCTCTGATCCGGTTTAGAGACGCCTGTCAGACTCAGCACTGCGGAAAGTGACTGATAAATAGTATGTACTGGATTAAAAGATCCCGCAGGGTCCTGAAAAATCATCTGAATTCCGGAATTTGGAGAACGAAGCTCCCGTTCGGCAAATTTTACCACCCCTGTATCAGGTTTCTCGAGCCCTGCCAGAATACGTGCACAGGTACTTTTTCCGCACCCCGACGGACCCGACAGACCGACTGTTTCACCCTCGGCAAGCTGAAGAGAAAAATCAGCGAGAGCATACGTGCCGCCATAGGTTTTTGAAATATTCTCTGCTTCCAGAATCAGCATTTATGACACCTCACACCATTCCGTAGTTGTGGGATACTTTTCCGGCATTCTTCATCTGCAATCGGGCACCGGGGATGAAATACACAACCGTCAGGCAGGGCGGTAAGTGCGGGCGACATACCCGGAATCGGGACAAAACCGTTCTTCGGCAGACTATTCAGGAGACCGCGGGTATAGGGATGTTTCGGAGCTGCAAGCAGTAAGGCAGCCGCTCCTTCTTCGACAATCATACCGCAGTACATAACGAGAATCCGGTCTGCAAGATGTGCGGCAACTTCCATATCATGGGTAATCAATAGCAAACTTGTTTTTCCACTGGAAGTAATTGAAGACAACATTGTTTCCAGTTCCCCGATACGCTCAGCATCCAGACCCTTCGTCGGCTCATCGGCTATGACCACATACGGGTGAAGAAGAGAGACCGCCGCAAACACAATTCGCTGACACATCCCCCCCGAACACATCCAGGGATAAGCATTCATCACCCAGTCAGCGTCAAGACCGAGACTCTGCAGAACTCCCTTTGCCCTGAGCTCTGCATCCTTTGCATTGCAGAGTTTGTGCAGAACCTGCGGCTGAATAAGTTGTCTCCCTATTTTTATCACAGGATTCAGTGCCCGCTCCGGACTCTGAAAGACCATCGCAATCTCCTCTCCGCGGATTTGCTTCATCTCGGATTCCGAGAGATGCGTCAGATTCTGTCCATGATAATACATGTCACCAAGAACCTCGGTCCCTTCAGGTAACAGACGCATTACTGCCTGTGCAATAACAGACTTGCCGCACCCGGATTCTCCGACAATTGCAAGACATTCCCCTGGAGCAAGCGAAAGGGAGATATTTCTTACAGCCGGGATTCGTCCGGACGGACCCGGGAAAGAAACCGACAGGTCGGCGACCTCAAGTAAATTCATAACTGCACTACCTCACGAACCCCGCGTTCATGGATAAAGGCAAGGCTCGTAATTGCCAGAACACCAAGGATAATGCACAGTGCCGGCGGAAGCCACCAGTACCACATTCCCCGGAGGAACCCGCTGTACGTGAAGGCATCTGAAATCATCCCGCCCCAGGATACCATCATCGGGTCGGAAAGTCCGAGGAATGCAAGTGATGCCTCGGAAATCATGGCAGCCGCAGTAACGAGAACAAACTTCGGCACAATAACCGGGAATACGATGGGAAGAATTTCACGAACCATAATTTTCGCGTCGGAAAACCCGAGGCAGCGGGCAGCGAGAATGTAGTTGGATGACCTAATCTGTATCACTTTTGAACGCACGACACGTGCGATGGACTCCCACGAAAGGAGCCCGAGCACAAGAATCAGGACCCATGGGCTCGGACCCAGATATGCGGCAAGGATGATGACCAGCGGTATTTTCGGGAGGATTAACACGATATCTGTTGTCCCCATCAGAAACTCATCCGGAATACCTTTTCGCCAGCCGGCAAGAAGACCTATCGCGGTCCCCATGATAATTGCAAGAATACCGGAGGAAAATCCGATTATGAGTGTCCATCTCGCCCCGTAAATCAGAAGAGAGAAGATGTCTTTACCCATGTTATCGGTGCCGAGAAGATGTTCGGCACTTGGAGCCTGATAGGTCGCGTCGCGTTCGGCGGCTTCATACGGAGCAAAAACTCCCGGAAACACTGCAGCGATGAGAAGAACCGCAATGAGAAGAAGCGGAAGAATATACCGTCGGTCGAACTTCATTCTTCCTCACCCCGTTTCACTCTAGGGTCGATGATACCATAGAGAATGTCAGCAGCCAGATTGGCGCAGATAACCATAATAGCGATTACCAGAAAAAGCCCGGAGAGTACAGGATAATCCAGGTTCAGAATCGCGGTATACATGACGCGTCCAAGACCATTTAAGGAAAAAATAATTTCTATGAACAGTGCACCGGAGAGGATGAACCCGAAATCTATGGCAAAATGCGTAACTATCGGGAGAATCGCATTTTTCAGGACATGCCCGTAGATGATTTTATTCCGTGGAATTCCAAGACTTTTTGCAAACTGGGGATAGAGCTGATTCTTTTCAGTAAGAACCGATCCCCGCATAATTATCAGGTTTCTGACAAAAACAAACAATGCGAGAGTCAGGATCGGCAGAGCCATATGATAGGCAACGCTGAAAAGATCAGGAGTTTCGTAGAAGCCTTTGTATGGGAACCACCCCAGCTGGTAAACGAAGACCGAGAAAAAAATAAGCCCGAGAAGATAAGGGGGAATACATGAGACGACAACCCCGAACGCAGTGAGAACTTTTGAACGTTTTGTTTCACTCATCCATCCGGACCATGTGCCGGCGAGAATGCCGAATGCATAGCCGATTATCATCGCGACCCCTGTCAGAAGCAGTGTCCAGGGAACCCGGCTCCATATAAGATCTGCAACCGTCTGATGGCGGGTGTAGGAGTAACCGAGATCGCCGGTGAGGAGACCTCTGATGTAGATGCCAAACTGTTCATAGAGTGGTTTATCGAGTCCGAGCTTAATGGTGAGAGTGTCAAGTATTTCCTGGGTTACATACACATCCTCTCCGACAAGACACTGAACAGGGTCTCCGGGCATGCACCGCGGAAGGAAAAAAACGAGTAGAACCACTATCAGCAAACATACAGAATAGCGGATAATTTTTCTGGAAACAGCTTTGTTCATACGTATTTTCAATTGTGTATACTGTTTGTCACAACAGTTTAAAAAAGATGATTAATCTGCCGGGTGAATGGACAGCAGATTAATCTCGTTATAGATGCCCGTCGCTTTGGAAATGTACCAGCCGTCAATTTCTGTATTGATTGGGGTAACATCTGTGCACCAGTAAAGCGCAATTCCGGGAACCTGCCCGGCATAGTAATCCTGCAGCTCTGAAATCAGGGATTTCAGATTGTCTCCTTCAGGGGTTGTACTTATTTTCGCACAAAGTTCGAGGAATGCCGGGTCATCAACATTCTGAAGTTTGCCTGTGCCGACGGTATTGTCTGCGAAGTAGCCGGTTGCCCATCCCGAATCCATCATCATGCCTTTGGCCGTGATAGTATTATAGGCGATGTCATAGGCATGGGCTTCCTTTACCTCGACCCAGGCATTGATATCTGAAGTGAATTTGTAGTCTACATTCAGTCCGACTTTTTCAAGATACTCTTTAATGAGCTCGCCTGTGACTTTGTCGCGGGTCAGAAGAGTAACTGTTAATACATCTCCGTGTGTGTCCTCACGGATTCCGTCACCGTTTACGTCTTTGTATCCTGCAGCGTCAAGCATGGTTTTTGCGGTTTCGACGTTGTAGGTGTTTGCAGTTGTGTTCTTGTAATAGGGAACGCCATTCGGAATGAAACCCGAGTTAGCGCTTACGCCATATCCTGAGGCTGAAATCTCAACGAGTTCATCATAGTTGAGCGCGTAACCGACTGCTTTGCGGAAGGCGAGATTACGTCCGACCTCAGAGGTGATGGTGTTAAACCCGACATAGGACATTTTGAGAGAGGGTGTCTGTACAGCAGTGAATTTATCAGATGCTTCAAGGAGTGCAACAGACGTTGTCGGGAATGCTGCACCATACTTCCAGTATGTGTCGCATTCTCCGCCAAGCATAGCGGAGATTGCTGCATCCTCAGTTGCAAACCAGTGGATTTCAATGGTTCCATAATAGGGAGCTTCACCTTTCCACTCAGGGTTTGCTGCAAGTATGAGCGTTGCTGAATTGATGTCAACAGATTTTACGTAATAGGCAGATGAGCCAACGTAAGGTCCGTTACTGATGTACTCTTCCGGGGTGTCAATTGATTGCCAGATGTGTTTTGGAATAATGTTAATAGTAACCAGGTCGCCGCAAAGACGGTATACCGGTTCTGCAAGACTGATGATGATGGTATTTCCACTGGTGGAAATCGTTGCGTTTTTCATCCATGCCGGAGATGTTGCGATTTTTTCTGCTGTGTACTCAAGGGAGAATGTAACATCCTCGGCAGTCAGGGGAGTGCCGTCACTCCACTGATAATCTGAATCCAGGGTGAAAGTCCAGGTTTTTCCATCAGAAGATACTGTCCAGCTTTCTGCGAGAGCACCGGTATAGTCGCCGTTTTCATCGACCTGAACGAGAGGGGGAGTGGTAACCCGTGTCATCTGAGCGAAGTTGTAGTTGCCAAAATACGAGGCTTCAGTAATCTCGTTTGGCGTTGCAATTTTTACTACTGCATCCTGGTTGGTTTCTGCCGCTCCAATACAACCGCTGCAAAAGACAAGCATAATGGCAAATAGAATGACTCCAATTGCCGCAAGGTGTTTTTTCTCGTACATAGTTACTAATATTTTCTTGGTTTGTATTCTATTAATATGTTTGTTTAAATAATATGTGCGTTTAAAATATGATAAAAATAAAAATATGTATTACTCGTTGCGTGCGGAAAGTCATATGTATTTTCCCTCCCTATGAGTATTCACCGGGATGAAATGAACAGCGCAAATCAGGAATGGGCTGCCAGATGCAGAAAACAACGTGGTATGAATATGTATAAATCAAGTGCTGAATTTTTTTCTATGCAGAAAATTGCCGACAAGATGATACAAAACTTAATTGACGGCAGACTTTCCCGTGCAGGAGACCAGTTGAAGGTTCTTGATTTTCCTCCGGGTTCAACTGTTTTGGATATTGGAGCGGGACCGGGGACACTTGCGGTGCCGCTTGCAAAATCCGGATGCCGGGTAACGGTTGTCGAACCCTCTGAGCCGATGAACCTTGCCATGGAGAAATATAAACTGCACTGCATGGTTGATGCAGATATCGGCGTCATGCAGAATACCTGGGAGAATGTGGATTTAGACCCGGATATGAAATATGATTATGTTATCTCGTCATACTCCCTGAATATGCCGGATCTAGAAGATGCTCTTTGGAAAATGCATAACGCGGCGCGAAAGCAGGTTCATATTTTCTGGTTTATGAAAGATCCATATTGGGAAGTGGTGTATGCCGCTCTCTGGAAAAAACTGCACGGGGTGGAATATTGTTCAAAACCCAATGCTGATATAGTGTGGAATTGTCTGTATCAGATGGGAATTTATGCGAATCTTTCAGTCTCCCCTATGAATGATTTACGGGGGTATCCGGATATTGCCGCCGTAACATCCGATTATGCCGACAGGATGGATGCACATGAGGATTGGCAGAAGAAAATTATCGGGGAGTATCTTCAGGACATCATGATAAAGGGCGAGGGTGGACAGCTCTTTTTCCCGGATGCCGGATTGGATGCCCATATTTACTGGGATGTGCATAGTCCCGGCAATTATGACGAACACTGAATCAATTACACTAAAAAAAGATTAATTTTTTTCATTATAAGTATTTTTTCTGTTTGTCTTTTACATACTGTCTTTTTCGGCTTCACCCTGGATTTTTGCAATCTCATCATCTTTAATAACGCCAAGCGTCTTTAAAATTTCCGGCTTAATCCGCACGATGTATTTTGCAATAAGGGCACAGATGATACCATCGATAAATGCGAGCGGAACCTGTATGAATGAATAGCCTAAGAGAGAAGTGATGAACAACGAGGAACATGACGACATGAACATCGCAAAGCTGCTGAAATCAGAGTAAGCTAATGCAAACTGCAGTGAGGCAACGATACAGGTAACAAGGTTCGCAACAAGTGCCGCGATGAATATGGATACTCCAAGACCTGCTTTCCCGGCTTTTCTCATACCCTTAAAGACGAACCATGCCGCAAACGGTCCCGCAATTCCCAGGGAAAATACGGTTGCTCCAAGAGTCGTCAGTCCGCCGTGTCCAAGCAGAAGTGCCTGGAGCAGCACAACAATCAGGCCCAATACTGACGTAATACCCGGTCCGAAGAATGCTGTTGAAAGCCCAGTCCCTGTAACATGGGAACAACCCACCGGCGTCTCAACAGGCAACGCACAAATCACAAATATAAATGCACCGGATACTGCCAGCAATGGGAGAACACGACGGTTTTCCTTAATCATTCCAGTTAGTTTCCAGATGCCGTAGATGATAAACGGAGCCGAAAGAACGGCCCAGAATATACACCACTCAATGGGTAATGAGCCCTCCATAAAGTGCATAAATAAAATGGTAGGAGTAAATATTTAATCGTGTGGACCATATGCAGGATAGAACGGTATCATAGCTGCCCGAATAAACGGTGTTCATGGTACTGCCGGTAATCTGCCGGTTGTTTTCTTCATACATTTTTGCGCAGCGCGTGTTCGGGAAAAATCAGAAAAAAAAAGAGCAGACCTGCATAAAACAGCGATTCTGCGGAATCCGGGTAATTATTCCGTCTATACTATTAATCTTAGGATTTTTCTTTTTAAAAATATAAACATCACATAACAACTATAAAATAGATTTAACATCAATTTATTTGTGCTGTGAATCGTCACCACTTCACATGACCATTTCTCACAGAGTTTATGGAGTCAAAAAAATGCACATAAAGGAGTTCTAAATATGCACATCATGGAAGGTTTCCTGCCGATTGAATGGGCGATATTCTGGTGGATTGTCATGATCCCGTTCCTCATCATCGGATGTTACCAGCTCAGGAAACTCATTAAGACACATCGTGAGGCTCTGCCTCTTCTCGGTGTCGCCGGAGGTTTCATCTTTGTTCTTTCAGCACTGAAGTTGCCTTCAGTTACCGGAAGTTGTTCACACCCAACCGGTACCGCACTGTCATCGATTACATTCGGCCCGTTCATCACAACTGTACTTGGATTCATCGTTCTCGTGTTTCAGGCGCTCTTCCTTGCTCACGGTGGTATTACCACACTTGGAGCAAATGTCGTCTCGATGGCAATTATTGGTCCTCTTGTAGGTTATCTTGTCTTCAAGGGTCTGAGAAAAGTGAACTTCAACTTCTTCGGGTCGGTATTCATCGCTGCCGTTCTCTGTGATCTGATGACGTACGTTGCAACGTCCCTTGAGCTTGCACTTGCATTCCCGGCAACTGCCGGTGGTTTCCTGCTTTCATTCGGCACCTATCTTGGCGTCTTCGCAGTCACCCAGGTGCCTCTTGCAATTGTGGAAGGTCTGGTCTTCATCGTCATCTTCAAGTACATCACAATTCTGAAACCGGATCTTCTGGTGAAGCTGAATGTTCTTTCTGAAGAAGCCGTGACAAAAGTAAAGGGGGCGTTTGGAGAATGAAGTATTTCTGGGAAATCCTCATGGTCATTGGAATCATAGCATTCGTTGGAATATTCCTCTTTACGAACTCGGTAATGTACAATGGTGATGAAGAAGGCTGGAGCGGGTCGGATAATGTCGGCGCCTCGGTGATTCTGGAAAACAATAATTACCTGCCGTGGATTGACAATGCTGATTATACCTTTGTTCCGCCGTCTGGAGAAATTGAGTCCTGTCTCTTTGCCCTTCAGGCAGCTTTCGGGGGTCTTCTGATTGGCTGGGTCTTTGGCGGCTGGACAACTGAAAGACGCATGAAGAAAAACAACACAAACCAGCAGAACTGAGAGAATAAATCCGGAACTATAATTCCGGGTTTTAAACTAACTTTTTTTTAATAGATTATTCAATTAAGGTAACCGATATCCCCACTGTTTTATTGAAGCCGATGAGTGAGGAGACCAGCCGGCACATCCGGTCTGCATACTCCGGCAAAATTC
Source organism: Methanocorpusculaceae archaeon UBA425 (assembly GCA_002506085.1). Classification (GTDB taxonomy): domain Archaea; phylum Halobacteriota; class Methanomicrobia; order Methanomicrobiales; family Methanocorpusculaceae; genus Methanocorpusculum. Next base: position 10,072 of record DAWV01000017.1, on the reverse strand, counting down.
GAAAAAAAACTGCCTGCTGCAATGTAACATAAATAGTTTTTACGTAAATTAATTTTGATAAATATAAATAGTTTTAGCATCAATTAAGTTTTCACTAAAAATCAGGCCGGCACAGATGATGGAGACCTGAGGAAAGGACCTGGAGAAAACTCGGATGTATTATGAATTCCTGGAGAATGTAGCGCAGAACAATCATCTGCGTGATATCCACTCCGTCATCAAACTTGTCTTTGGTCTGGGTTGTATTCTCATTGCAATCTCTTCCCAAAGTATCATAGTTCCCCTCCTGATTATTGCAATAACAATGTTCGCGACGCTGGTTCTTGCAAAAATCAATCTGAAGTTCTACCTGATGCTCCTCACGGTCCCCCTCGGTTTTGCAGTCATCAGTGTACTCGTAATTATATTTCTCCGGAATTCCGGCACCACTCTTCTCAGCATTCCCGTATTTGACTGGTTCAATATTGTCGTCAGTACCGGCAGTCTGAATGAAGGTCTGCTGATTTTTTCACGGGTATTTGCCGGTATGTGCTCGCTCTTCTTTGTAGCACTCACAACACCGGTAACGGAACTTTTTACGACTGCGGCAAAATGCAGGATACCGCATGAGTTCATCGATCTTGCAATGCTGATCTACCGTTTTATCTTTACGCTGATTGAGCAGGCTGCACAGATACATGCCTCCCAGGTCATGCGGCTCGGTTACGGCTCGGCAAAAGAGGGAATCAACTCCTATGGTATGATGGCCGGTTCCCTGTTCATCAACACATGGATTGCAGGAGAAAATCTCATGATGGCAATGGACTGCCGGTGTTACGATGGAAAGTTTGCCCTCAATGCTGATGATCTGAGATTTTCTCCGGCACTCATGGCCGGTGTTATCGCACTTCTGGCCGGTCTCATAGTAATTGCGGTATATACCCGCGGATTCATCCTATTCGGAGCCTAAAACATGGAACCAATCATTGAATTACATAATGTCAGTTATAAATATCCGAATGGGCCCAAAGCACTGGATAATGTATCGTTCACCATCAATCATGGTGAGAAGATCGCTCTTGTAGGACCGAATGGTGCCGGAAAATCGACACTGCTTCTGATGTTCAACGGCATGCTCAAACCAGATTCCGGGGAGATTCTTTTCAATGGAAAAAAGCTCACCTATGATAGAGAGGCATTGCGGGAAATCCGGAGAAGAGTGGGATTCGTATTCCAGAATCCGGATACGCAGACAATTGCTCCGACAGTCTATCAGGATGTTGCCTTCGGTCCGGTGAATCTTGGCATGTCGCGTGATGAAGTACGGACCGTTGTTTTTGATGCTCTTAATGATACAGGTCTCGCCGGGTTTGAGCGGCGGCCTATCCATCAGCTTTCGGGCGGGGAAAAGAAACGTGCTGCGATGGCAGGAATCCTTGCCATGAATCCGGATGTTCTGGTCTTTGACGAACCGACAAGTGCTCTTGACCCGGCGGGGTCCGAAGATATCATGGAACTTCTGGATGAAATGCAGGTAAACGGAAAAACCATCATTATCTCGACGCATGATGTGGAACTTGCATATCCCTGGGCAGACCGTGTTCTCCTTATCAAAGGCGGCACTGTCCTCCTGGCAGGAAAACCCGGCGATGTCTTTTACAACAAAGACCTCGTCAGATCCTGCAAACTCTCTATGCCGGTCCTCCTGGAGCTCTATGAAGGACTCTCGGAAAAAGGCATGCCGCAGATTGAAAAACTTCCGAAATCAGCATTGGACTTCATTACCTATCTTTGTGAAAACTGCGGACTGCAAAGAAAAGAGGAGAAAACATGCGGGGATATTTATCTGGCTGATGTGGAACATACCTCTCCGGAAATCGTGCAAAATCTCCTGGCATCAGGGAGCATTGCCGCCGTCGGTGCGATGGGGACGAAAGCAAAAACATTTGCCGGGAATGGCAATATCTGTCCTGAATTCACCTATGGGGTAATCGATAAATGTGTATTGAAAGCCATCAATAAAAAGAACACGCTGATTCTTACCTCGGGCGGGATGTTTGCCAGGGTTCACACACGTGTTGAAGCATTCAATCAGGAATATGATCAGCATATTCGCGTGATTGAAAACTTCTGAACCACTCTTTTGCGTCTGTTGAATTCACCGGCTGTATTTCTGACGAAAAAAATGTTACTGATATGTCTGAATGGCTTTTCGTGCATTTTTCAGCATAAGATCTGCAAGAAGCGGGTCAATTCCGATCGGATCTGCATAAATGAGGGGGATTACTTTTTCATTGTCAAGAGTAAAAGTCCCTTTCGTCTCTCCGGCAGGGAGACCAAGAAGGTCAGGTATATCATGAAGAACATGAATCCCTTTTGCAAGGAATAGCGGTACGACAACTAAGAGTTCGATATCCTCAGTTTTCATTCCGGCAATCCCCTCGGAAACATTCGGGGTACTGTGTTCCATAAAACAGGATTTTATCAGGAACTCGTCACTTTTTATTCCCATGAGTTCTGCAGTGGAGGTCACGAGTTCTTTATTATAACTGAGTCTGCTTCCATGGCCAATAAGCAGTAAACCTTGTTTGCTCATAATTAATTTATGATACATTCACTATAAAATAAATTGGATTTATATCCATATAATATGAGCAACTGGCCTTCTGGAACCAGTATCCTTCAAACCATTTATGTCTGTGTCCCGCAGGGATATTTTTCTTCGTGGAGCTTTGTTGAATAGGGCTTGATATCGATGACAGGCGTGTTATCCAGAGCATCCAGACCGCGTACGGTGAGGATATTTTCATGTATCTCCTCGATGGTGACAAGAGTCAGGGACACCGGGTTTGGACGGTCCGGTGACCGGGTGTTGAACACGCCGGTGAGAGGATTTTTGCTGTCACCGCGCGGGTGGACACGCAGAACACTGCGGTCGGACCGGTCAAACCAGCAAAGAACAAATATCTCTTCCCCGGCTGAAAGTCCTTCAAGACCTGGAATATACTTTGGATCTATGATGATTTTACTGATGAGTTCCGTATTCCGGTCCTGAAACGGAGCGGGACTTCTTTCCTTGAATGATGAGACCACCATGCCGATTGGTGTACATACATACGGTTCGGTCATAATAATTCCTGATCTTAGAAGAGCAAAGATGTTTGCATGGCTGATCATCCGCACGGCACCACAATAGGCATTTCATTATGCAGGATGACATCGACTTTGATCCCGTACACATCCTCTATTATCTGCGAGGTCACGCCGGATTTATCGCACATCGCATAAATTCTTCCATTTTTCATAAACAAAAACCGGTCGGCAAACCGGAGAGCCAGATTCAGATCATGCATCGTCATTACGGTTGCCACATCATGATGGTCAACGACATTCCGAATGGCCCGTAATATTTCCATCTGCCTGCACAAATCAAGGGAACTCGTCGGTTCATCCAGCAGAAGGACTGAGGGTTCCTGTACAATTGCCCGGCAAAGGCAGACTCTCTGCAGTTCACCGCCGGAGAGTTCGTCAATGTACCTGAGCTGCATGTCGGTAAGACCAAATTGTTCTATTGCATTTTCTACAATAGTATAATCATGGTCTGTGACCCGCCAGCCGATATGCGGTTTTCGTCCGAGAAGTACCGAATCGAAAACCGTCATGCGGGCAGAGTCATTTCTCTGGGCAACGTAGCCTACATTTTTTGCAATTTCATTGCCGCTCATTTTTGTCAGATTCAGCTCGCCAAGCATGATAGTTCCTGTTTTCGGCTGGAGAATCAAATTCATACATTTGAGAAGCGTTGATTTTCCAACGCCGTTCGGACCAAGAATCGCAAGAATTTCGCCGCGGGCAACACCGACACAGATTTCATTGAGGACCCTCGCAGTCTTGTACTCGAAATTAACACCGTCAACATTCAACAGAGCAGGTGCCGGCGCATCAGTGTGGTGGTCATGCGGAACGCCGTGAAGATGTTCATGCGTGTGGACATATCCTTCTGAATGAACATGAGGATGGATATGCATTTCTTCATCATGGCTGTGCTCTTCGTGAGATAATTTATCTGTCATGCCCGTCTCCTCATGATAATGAGATACAGAAACACCGGTGCTCCGAGGAATGCCGTAAGGACCGCGACTGGTAAAACGTGAGGAGCGATTACTGTCCTTGCAACCGTATCAGAAATAAGCAGAAGAACAGCACCGCAGACAAAACTTGCCGGAATCAAAAATCGGTGATCGTCGCCGACGACACGCCGCATCATATGCGGGCATACGAGACCGACAAAGCCGATGATGCCGAGAAATGCCACGACAGTTGCACTAATCAGTGATGCTGCAATCATACCGATTATTCTCGTACGCTCAACATTCACGCCAAGACCTTTTGCGGTTTCTTCTCCTGCATCAATTGAGTTGTAGTCCCAGCGTTTGTAGATGAAATAGATTAAGCAGATGACTGTCATCAGGGTAATCAGGCCAAGTTCTGTCCAGCTTGCTCTGGCAACATCGCCAAACTGCCAGAAAACAATCGATGCAAGACGTGTGTCATCAACGAAGTACTGAATCGCCATTAAGCCTGCGCTAAATAGCGAACTGATGGCAACGCCTGCCAGAATCATGGTTTCAGGAGTTGCTGAACGGATTTTTGCAATGAGCAGAATAATTACTGTTGTCAGAATGGCAAAGAAAAATGCTGACAGCGTTGTCAGATACGGGTTGTTGATTACAACCGCATCGGCAATGCTGCTGCCGGTTGTTCCTGCACCAAAAAGCAGAATGCCGACAGCGGCGCCGAATGCCGCAGCACTGGAAAGACCCAGTGTAAACGGAGAGGCAAGCGGGTTACGCAATACGGACTGCATGGAAACACCGGCAATTGCCAACCCCGCTCCGGCAGCAATCGCGGTCAAAGCCTGCGGAATTCTGATGTTCCAGATGATTCTTTCATAAAGACTCGTTCCTCCGCCGCCGAAAATTGTCGTTATAATGTCGGGTATCGGAATAGAAACCGCACCTACCGAAACGGAGACGAGAAACATGATGATAGTCGCGGCGATTCCGATTAAAATAACCGAGACTTTCCTGCTGACATAGGCTTTGTAGTTAGTTGGTTTTTTCTCTTCTTTTGTCATGATTTATCCATTTCACGGCATAAGGGTGATGTTGATCGTTCCATCGCCTGCGTCAGGGGTGCCGACACATCCGGCACAAAGGCTGAGTGCAAGCACACAGAGACCTGCAAAAAATAAAGGGATGAGTTTGGCCTGCATAATTATAACACGATTTTCTGATAGGAGAGATTGTCCATGTTCGCCTTCAACTGTTCATAGACCGGAGCTCCGTCAATGAAAGTGTAAATCTCATCTGCTTTTGCTGCAGGGTCAATGTCGGCAAACTGTTCCGGGTAAAGGATTGTCCCGATATAGTAGGCATTTGCCATACTTGTTTCATGGTTTGTGCCCATCGAAGTGTGTGGATTGACAGCATATACTTCGCCGGCTTTTACTGCGCTCAGTTCCTGATAGGACGGATCGGTCTGGAGTTCATAGATACCTCCTCCGCCGGCGGCACTTCTGGTACCAAGATCAACAAAGATGATGTCCGCATCCCATGCAATGATCTGCTCCTTCGAGACCGCTGCGTATCCGGTGCTCGTGGTCGTGTTCACGACAGAGGCAGCATTCTTTGCATGAAGAACAGTGAACGGATAATAGGCAGGGTCGGTCCCGTCGAACCCGTGAGCTCCGCTGTAGGAGATTCCGCCAACATACACGGTTGGTTTATCCTCCTCAGCGACGCCGGCAACACGGCTTTCGAGATCTGCACGCGTGTCTGCGAAGTACTTAATCACTTCTTCAGCGCGGGGTTCTGCATGAAGGATTTTTGCAATGATTCTCAGGGAGTCAGCCACTTTGTCCCCGTTCGTGACATAATCTCCCGAGTAGAACAGAACAACGGGTATCCCGGTCTTTTCCTGAATCTCGTTCGCGGATTGAATTGCTGTGTCACTGTAACCTGCCATGAACAAAACATCGGGATTAAGTGCAAGAAGTTTCTCTGCATCAACCACACCTTTTGCAGTTCCAAGAGCAGGGAGCTCTTTGATTTCCGGATGGGCAAGCATGTAAGGGCGGGCTTCACCCGTGAAAGCAAGAAGATTGCTGTCCTGATAATCTATTGCTACCATCCGGTCCGTTACGTTGAGGTAGGCAAAGTATCTGGATGAACCGGAACCGCTGACGGCGATTCTTTGGGGGTTATCAGGCACGGTCACAACACGGCCGGCAGAGTCGGTGATGGTGATTGTTCCATCACCTGTTTCGTCAGCTGTTCCAATACACCCTGCACACAGGCAGAGAGCAACCACACAAAAACAGAGCAGCATGGTCGCAGCAGATTTCAGTATACGCGTCATGGTATTACGAATTTGATAATTAGTTATATGAATTAATATAATTATCTAATTTGTATGTTGTATGCGGTGACGAATATAATATAAGTATGATTATTATAGCTTGAATGTAAAATATATTCTTATGAAAAAATTTAGCGAGGCGGTTGCTTTTCACGGTCACACCTGCGGCGGACTTGCCATGGGTTACAAGGCATGTGAACTTGCTGTTGAAAAACTCGGACTTACTTTTTCCGAGGATGAAGAGATTGTCTGCATTACCGAAACGGATTCCTGCACAATTGATGCAATCCAGGTTGTTCTTGGCTGTACTGCAGGAAAGGGTAACTTGATTATCAACTGCTGGGGAAAAAATGCATTTTCATTTTACCGGCGTGATAATAACACCTCCGTCCGTCTTGTTGCAAATCCGAATGCCATGCCGGTCAATCCGGAGATGGTCAGCCTCCGTCCGAAAATCAATGCAGGAAAAGCAACAACTGCTGAAGTTGAACGGTTTCACCATCTTTCCCATAAGTTCATCGATGATATTCTGGCAGTTCCTGCGGCTAAATTGTTCCTGGTTAAAGAAACAGCAGAACTCTTACCCAGCCATGCAAAAATCTATAATAATGTCATATGTTCCGTCTGCGGTGAGCAGGTTGCCGATGCATTTGCTCCGGTTATTGACGGAAGACGAATCTGTATTCCCTGTCTGAGAAAATAAAACAGATACAGGACACCCCCCCTCTCATTTTAATCCTATTTTATATTCTGTAAATACAGGCTGAGCAACACATCTCATAAAGATATTTAGTAGTAAAGCAATACTATTTTATCACATAGAGATGGAGACAGAAATGGCAAAAACACTCATGGTTATGGGGACTATGTCCAATGTCGGGAAAACCACCCTAACAGCCGGGCTTTGCCGGATTCTGGCTCAGGATGGCTGCCGGGTCGCCCCGTTCAAACCACAGAACCTCTCATCGGCTGCTTTTGTAACGAATGCCGGCGGGCAGATCGGCATTGGGCAGGCGGTCCAGGCAGAAGCGGCAGGAATCGAAGCTGACGGAAGAATGAACCCCGTCCTTGTCAAACCCTGCGCCGGGGGCGCCGCAGTATATCTGAACGGGAAACCGGTGCCGGGCATCACAGAGTACGGACAGATGCACAAGCTTATGCCCGAAGTTCTTGCATCGTTCCATAGTCTTGAAAAAGAATATGACTACATCATCATCGAAGGAGCAGGTGCGGCAGCGGAACTCAACTTCATGGAGCATGACATTTCCAACACGGGTTTTGCAAAAGAAATCCAGGCTCCTATTCTCCTGGTCGGCGACATTGAACGAGGCGGTGTCTTTGCCTCGCTCTTTGGAACAGTCGGACTCTTCGATGCAGAAGCACGGCGTCTTGTCAAAGGATTCATTATTAACAGGCTATCGGGCGATGCAAAGTATCTGGGCACGGGTCCCCGCCGGCTCGAAGACCTGACCGGCATACCGGTTCTCGGCATAATTCCCAAACTCGACATCCATTTACAGGAAGAGGATGTGCCCGGGACCACATTCCACGATGATTCATTGCTTCAGGACAAAGCATATCGTGAAAAACAGTTCGATAAACTCGCAGATAATCTGCGAAACGCATTGGATATGAAAGTAATCTATCAGATACTGGAGGGAAAACAATGAAGTTTGTCATTTCATACAGCTGCGGAAAAGACAGCACGCTATCGCTCCATAAAATGATTAAAGCAGGTCACACCCCTGTTGGTCTCTTAGTCATGATGAATAAGAACGGCAGGCACTCCTGGTTCCACGATGTCGACCCCTCCCTTATAGAGGATATTTCCCGATCGCTTGATATCCCCCTGATTAAATGCGTATCCGGCGGGGACGATTATCATCTTGAACTTGAGGAGGGGCTCCGTCGTGCGAAAGAGCTCGGAGCCGAGGTCTGTGTATTTGGCGACATTGACATCGAAGAACACAAGGAATGGGGTACTGCAAGATGCAGCGCTGCCGGGCTGAAGCCCTTTTATCCGCTCTGGCATAGAGACCGTGAGGAAAATACCCGTGAACTCCTTGACCTCGGATATCAGTGTGTGATTAAATGTGTGAGAAACGCTGATTTACCGAAGGATATGCTTGGAAAAGTTCTTGATTCGGGTATGGTGGAATTTATGAAGAAGAAGGGACTCGATGTCTGCGGTGAAAACGGCGAGTATCATACCGTGACTGTCGGCGGTCCGATTTTTCACACACCTGTCGCTTATCGATGCGGGGAAATTGCTGATCTGGGCAATACTTCCGTGATAAACATCACGCCGCAGACTTTCTGAGTATATTCAATTTGGGTCTGTCTTATCGACAGACCAAAAAAATAATCGGGGGGGTTATGTTTGATCATCAAACAGGCTTGTTTTGTATCATTAATCTGATAGGATTGGCTTTTCTGATTTATGGCATCTTGAAGTAGACAAAGCCGTTGTCTTTTTTGTCCTCGGAGTAAGCGAGAGCCGGCAGAATCATATCGTAACCTGGTTTGCCGAATCCGAAGAGTGCCTGCGTCTCAGTCTGCATTGCATGCATAAAGAGTGCGTTCGGGATATCCATCGGACAAAGCTCCTGGCACTGACCACAGTTGATACATGATGGCGCAACGTGGGCGTAACGAATCATGTGGAACATGAAGTTTGGCGGGATGCGGCCGGGAGTAACAATTGCCGGGTCTTTGGTGATGCAGTCTGTACATGAACAGATCGGGCACTGCTCGATACAGGTGTAGCATTTGAGGCACCGTGAAGTTTCTTTCTCCATGAATGCAAGTCTCTTTGCTCCGTAACCGAGTTCATCGAACTGTTTCTTCTGGTTCTTCAGGCCCATCTTGACCATGACATTCTCGATTTTACCGCGAATCTCAAGACCTTTTGCGTCCGGAGCGCAGGACTGGATCACGCCTGCCTTTGAGGCGGCATCAAAGAGAGCGGCACCTTTATCGGAGCAGATTTCAACGAAGGTTGCCTTTCCGGCTTTGTCACCGACAACACCCCAGTTACCGCAGGCAATATCTGCCTGGCGCGGAATCTTGGTTTCGCAGCGCTGACAGTTCAGACGGCGGCCGAGACCTTTTGCCTCAAGCTCATCCATTGAGATACCCTTGTGGGTTCCGTCTTTGAGCATGATGATGAACTGACCCTTGTCGATTTCCTCTTTGACAACATCGTCCGGATTGATGCCATAGATGTCGTGAATCATGGTGCGTGCAGTGAACGGAGTAACCGATCCTCCGCAGTTCAGACCGATCATGAAGATGTTGTCCATGTTGATCTTGTTACGCTTGGCAAGTTCATACATTGCCTTTGCGTCGCAGCCTTTCACGGTAACGGCAAGTTTCATGTCCTTTGCGCCATCCAGGTATTTCTGGATGAGTTTCGGAAGCAGAAGCGTACCGCAGTGGAGGGATCCCGAGCATTTATCAAGATCAGCCGGGTCGGTAATGAATACCGGCAGCGGGTCGTAGATATCGACACCTTTCTCAACAGTAAGCACTGCATCGACTATTTTGTTTTTGAGTGCATATTTCAGGAGAGTAGTAACTGCTCCTCCGCATTCTCCTTTAATGCCTGCATCATTGGTCCATGCATAGCACATATCGCCTTTAGCTGACATTTTCAGGCCTCCTTTTTGGTTAC
>DAWV01000013.1 GCA_002506085.1 Methanocorpusculaceae archaeon UBA425 | reverse complement strand
TTTCGTGCATTTCGTTGATTTTCGAAAATTTTGTGTGGGGGACGGGGGAGGGAACTATATGTATCCGCCTATTACCCAACCTTATTGGTTTTCGTGTTTTCGTGGAATTGCGGGTTGGACGCGGAACGCGGCCGACCTCAGCTGAGCAAATCTTTGATTTGCGTTTTTTCGTGAATTTCGTGTGATGACATCTACACTTACTGAATCCCATAAACGAAATCGAAGTACATCCGGAAATCCAGACTAAGAGGAAGAGTATGAATCCGGTAATTCATCTCATGTTTTTCACAAGGCCATCACACGGAAAAGAGTGGTCCCCGTCGAGGTGGTTTTTTTCACGCGTCCACCCCCATTCACCCTCCCAAATTGAATCCGCACCAATACCGCGTAACTCCTATCTATAATAGATATATCTGCATCTCCCGCCTGAAAAACAAAAATGGAGAAGACATTATCTGAAAAACATCGAATGAAATACCTATATATTCCTTTAGAAGAGATACATCATACAATGGGTAAGAACGGCGGCAGGGCAGATTATGGGGTTACTCCAATAATCGCGGCACTTTTGATTCTTGCCCTCACCCTCTTAATGACAGGAATCATTGTTGCCGGCGTCATGCAGATGGGGAATCCGCATTCGACGCCTATCGCAGGGATTACCATTTCAGATAATTTCGGGGTTATTTCCCTCGCTCATTTTTCAGGAGACACGCTTCCTGCAGGACAGTATGTAATCCTTGTGAATGGTGTTGACCAGACTCAGGCATTTCACGCAGAAAATCTAAATTTTTCCCCGGGAATCACACTTACCTGGGATCTCGGAATTACTCATCCGCTCCACCGGGTAACCGTTGTCTATACCGGAACAGGAGAATCCGTTGTAATTGCGGATAAACAGTTTTACCGCGAAGGCGAAGTAGAAGTCAATGCAGCATTTACGACCCTGATAACAGAAGGCAAAAATGCCACAGCCCAGGTAAAAACGGAAATCTCCGATACAAAACCTCTTCCCGGCATAATTGCAGATCGGGCAGATTATTGGGCAGTACTCAATGCCGAGTCCGGTCAGGCGACTGTCAGGTTTACTGCCGAAGAGAATTCAACTGACAGGGCATATTCCTGGACCTCCGGAAACGGGCAGACAGCTGACACAAGAGATCCGGCGTTTATCTATAATACAACAGGATTCTACACGGTTCGTTTAGATATCCAAAATACCACCTCCGGAGATACCGGAACAAGCTCAAAGATAATTGCGGTGAGAAATCCGGGCGTTACTGCACTAACGTGGGTCAAGAGAAACAGCGAAAATCTAACTGGTGTGTATATAGCAAAGACGAAAAATGATCTGGGACTGGTCTTGAAAGACGGAGGTTGGGTATTACAGAACTATTTCGCCGGGTTTGAGTTTAAAGTCGTATTTAACAACTCAAGCATGAATACATATAATCAGATACGGTCAGGAGTACTAATGGTGACCGGGACATGGTATCACACAGCAGGGGTCGTCAACCAATCCGGAACAAATACGAAAGAGATGCTCAGAATATATGTTAATGGTGAATATCCCCCTTCCCCAACATATCAGGGAGATGACCCCACCGGAAAAAAATATCTGGAGCTGACGACAGGATCCATCCACAAGAATCCGTCCTTCAACATATCATCATACTCTGAAGTGCCGTTTCCGCTCAGCGACACTGAAATAAAATCAATATATACTACCGAGGCAGGAGACCCGCGGTAATCCGGCGGGGATACCCGTTTCCTCCGACCGCAAAAACACACTATCTCTATATGGATATAAAACCCATAAATATCCGGATATCTCCATGGCAGAATACGAAGACACCTACGAAAAAGTCATTGACCTTGCACGCAGAAGGGGTTTTGTCTGGCCTTCTTCTGAAATATACGGATCCGTCGCCGGATTTATCGACTACGGACCCCTTGGGGCAATGATGAAACGCCGCATTGAAAATATCTGGCGTCATTTTTATGTAGTTCAGGAAGGATACTATGAAATAGAATGCCCGACAGTCGGTATCGAACCGATCTACGTCGCCTCGGGACATGTCGGCGGATTCTCCGACAAAATGTTCCAGTGTCCGCACTGTCAGGAATTCCTTCGTGCAGACCACGTAGCCGAAGCATTCGGCATCCCGCATGCCGGCACTATGTCAAAAGAGGACCTCCACAATGTCCTCGTCGACAAAGAATGCCCCGCCTGCGGCAAAGTCCTTGGAGAAGTTGAAGTCTTTGATTTCAACCTCATGTTCTCGACCTCGATTGGTCCCGGAGGACAGAGAAAAGGATACCTCCGCCCCGAAACCGCCCAGGGAATGTTCGTGGATTTCTCCCGACTCCTTAGATTCTATCGCGACCAGCTCCCGTTCGGTGCGGTCCAGATTGGAAAATCCTACCGAAACGAAATCTCCCCACGTCAGGGAATGATCCGTCTCCGGGAATTCACCCAGGCAGAAGCTGAAATATTCGTTCACCCGAACGAAAAGAATCACCCCGACTTCGGCCGCTATGCCGACTATAAAATGCCGCTCTGGGCCATTGAGCAGCAGACGAAAGAAGTCCCTGCCGTCATCAAATCGATGCGGGAAGCCGTTGACCAGGGAATCATCGCCAACGAATATGTGGCATACTATGTGGCAATGACCCATGATATTCTGACCACCGTCGGATTCAACCCTGACAAAATCAGATTCCGGCAGCACATGCCCGATGAACGCGCCCACTATGCCACCGACTGCTGGGACGCGGAAGCCTTGTCCGACCGCTTCGGCTGGGTCGAAATCGTCGGAATCGCCGACAGAACGAACTATGACCTCAAAGCCCATGCACGAGTGTCCGGTCAGAAAAACACCGTCTTTGTCCAGTATCCGGAACCAAAGAAGGTCCACCACAAAGCAATCGTGCCGAACTTCGGCAAACTCGGCCCGGCATACAAAGGCAAAGCAAAAATCATCTCCGAACAGATGCTTGTCTCCACTCCGGAGACAGACGGAATCCACCTGAAAATCGACGGCGAGGAGATTCTTATCACGCCTGACATGTTCACCGTCAAAGACGAAATCGTCGATGTCTTCGGCGAGGAAGTCATGCCGCACGTCATCGAACCATCCTATGGTATCGACAGAATCTGCTATATGGTCTTAGAGCACGCCTATGCGGAAGATGTCGCAGACGGAGAAGCCCGGACTGTAATGCGGTTCAAAAAAGAGGTCGCACCCATCCAGGTCGCCGTTCTTCCATTGATGTCACGGGACGGACTTGACGAAATTGCAAAGAAACTCGTCTCCGAACTTCAGGATGAAGGCATCCAGACCGAATACGACGATGCCGGCGCAATTGGAAGAAGATACAGAAGACAGGACGAAATCGGCACACCATACTGTATCACTGTCGATTACGACACCAAAGAAGATACAACGGTAACGATTCGCGACCGTGACTCGATGGCACAGATTCGCGGACCTTCCGCCAATGTCCTGAAAGCCATTCCGGGTCTTATCAAAGGCAAACTTCCCTTCGACAAATCCATCTTATGAGTTTCCTCAGCCGCAGAAATATTCCTGAAAATACTCTGGAAGACAGAACCTATCAGACAAGCATCGCCAAACATGCCCTTCAGGGGAACACCCTTCTGGTTCTCCCGACCGGTATGGGCAAAACAGCCGTTGCTTTGCTTGTCGCGGCAGAAAGGATAGGGGCCGGAAAAATCCTCATGCTTGCTCCGACCAAACCACTGGTCGAACAGCATCTCCGCTATTTTTCAAAGAATCTTCTCATAAATGCAGAGGATATCGTTATGTTCACCGGCACAACCCCGTCGGCGAAACGGATAAAGATGTGGGAAAAAGCACAATTCTGCGTCTCGACGCCGGAGGTCATTAAAAACGATATTATTGCCGGGCGATATGACCTCACAGACGTATCTCTTCTGATTGTCGATGAATGTCACCGGACTGTCGGGAACTATGCCTATGTCTTCATCGGCGAACGATACAATGCAACGGCAAAAAATCCGCTGCTTCTCGGTATGACAGCGTCTCCCGGCTCGGACGCAGAGCATGTCGCGGAAATCTGCCGGAATCTTTCGATAAATATCGTGGAAAGCCGTGTCGAATCCGATCCCGATGTCCGTCCGTATGTTCACGAACGCGAAACCGAATACATCATGGTCGACCTGCCGGAAGACCTCTGGCTGGCGGTCTCGGTTCTGAATACGATGATTGAAGACCGGCTCACGAGCCTTGCCGCCCTCAACTACCGCGTGCCGAAAAGGGAAGCTCTTTCGATGAAAGCCATCAACGCCCTCATGGTTCAGATTCAGGCAAGAATGCAGGAGAAGGACAAGACGGCGTACTCGGCGATTTCAATCCATGCCGAACTCATGAAACTCAGGCACGGCGTAACGCTTGCCGAGTCGCAGGGAACGACCGCCCTTAAAACATATCTTTTCCGTCTCGAGGAAGAAGGGGCGGGAGGGTCCGGAAGCAAAGCCTCGCAGAGAATCTATGCAGATGACAGATTCAAACGTCTTCTTTCGCTTTGCCAGAACTGGACCCGGGAACTTCACCCGAAAGCGGATGAAGTCGTCCGAATTATCCGGGAACAACTCATCGAGGCTCCGGATTCCCGGATTATTGTGTTTGCGACCTATCGTGACGGGGTCTCCATGATTGTCGGGCATCTGGAAGAGGCAGGGATTTCCGCAAAACGGTTCGTCGGTCAGGCTTCGCATGACTCCGATAAAGGTCTTTCCCAGAAAGAGCAGATAGCGGCAATCAGAGAGTTCCGCGAAGGCGGGTATTCGGTTCTGGTGGCAACGTCCGTCGGAGAGGAGGGGCTTGATATTCCCTCAACCGATCTGGTGATTTTCTATGAGGCAGTGCCTTCGGAAATCAGAAGCATTCAGCGGAAAGGCAGGACCGGCAGAAATGCTTCGGGAAAGATTATCGTTCTGGTTACGAAAGGAACGACGGATGAAACCTACCGGTGGGTGAGTACTTCCCGCGAAAAGCAGATGCAAAAAGGGGTGAAAGCGATGAGATCGGGCATCGTCCCGAGTCAGGCGAACAGTATTCCTCCGGCAGGGGATTCGGTCTATGCCCCCGCGCCGGAAGGTCAGCTGACGTTGGCGGATGCGGCGATAAAATCGGTTACGGAAGAGAACGAAGACCGTCCTGCCGTCACTGTCGATAACCGGGAGACCCAGTCCCGCGTTGCCGAGTATCTGAGTAATCTCGGCGTGAAAATCACTCTCGCCCAGCTTCCTGTCGGTGATTATGCCGTGGGAGACCGGGTTCTTATCGAGCGGAAGACGACCCGTGATTTCGTTGATACCCTTGTCGACCGCGATCTGTTCGGACAGATGCGGGATCTTGCCGACAATTCGATTCGTCCCGTATTAATCGTGGAAGGCGGAACCCTCGCAGATTTGTATGATGTTCGGAATCTTCATCCGAATGCTATCCGGAATACTCTCGCATCCATCGCGGCGGATTTTGATGTCTCGGTGATTTTCACGAAGGACGCGAACGAGACCGCGGAGATGATTCTTGCTTTCGCCCGCCGTGAGACCGGCTCGCCGAAATCGGCACACGGTCTGCATAAATCGAAGACAGGACGGTCCGGCAAAGCCGCGGTCGAGTATATCCTGACGGCTTTTCCCGATGTGGGACCGAAAGCCGCCCGCGATCTTCTGCGTGCGTTCGGCTCGCTGCGGGGAATTTTCGCTGCGTCAAAAGAGGAGCTTCTGGGTGTGAAGGGTATCGGGGAAAAGACGGCCGAGGTTATTCTAAAGACGCCGGATATTGACTGGAGAGATCAGTAAGGACCGGGTTAAGAGGATCACCAACCCATAATCTATTTTTCAGATATATAATCCACTTATAATCAGATATTCTGGTGTACATGGAAGACAGCGACTCGCAAGAAAAAAAAACTTGTTCCGCTAAGGGAGCTGTGCTCCCCGCAAAGCCACGAAAACCAAGCGAAAACGCGAAAAATATAAGATTCGGTTGGTTTTGGATGTTATTGGCAAAACGCGACTCGCAAGTTCTCGCTACGCTTAGACTTTCTCAACTGAGGGAGCTACGCTCCCCGCGAAATCTAACGAAAATCACGAAAGGGTTGAAGAGTTTCTTTTCGTGATTTTCGCTTTGTTTCTATATTTAGTAAAACGTGAATCTCTACAAAAGAAGGAGTTGGTCGGGTGTGGATAGATGAGAATTCCACCGCGAATAAGCCCAAGCGGGCAAAGCCCGCTTGAGGCGGCACGCAAGCCTTCGGCTTGCACGCAATCGCGAATCTACGCGAATCGCATTTTTCTGGTTCCGCCCTCTTGACCTTCGGTCGCGTCACTACGCTACGCCTCATCCAGTAGTTAGCTAATTTTTCACCAGTATTTTTCTTGACAGCCGGTACCTTTATATCTAGGTAAAGCACCAAAATATGGTCTCTTTACCTGTAAAAAAGACGAAACCCAACGCAAAAGTCTTGACAAACACGTATTGCCTCAAACGTGTAACGCAATCATGTGCAAAACATCTTCCCCTTCAGATACATGGCACTCTCACCCCCTCGCTATTCTATAACCATCTCATTTCGCTCTCTCTGAATCGTTCATCCATCCATTCAGCCCGAAAAACGTTTCAGAAATTTCGGAGCGAAACGACACTTCACTACCATCTTAAAAAATTCGACATGCCCACCCTCATCGACCAAAGCTTTGAACTGCTCTGGAGTACCGCTGCACCAATACTCTCTCCTAAAAAAAGCTATGAGTTCGCTATTGACTACACTCACGATCCGTATTACGGAGATATCGATGAGAAAAATGAAGGATACATAATCAAAGCGCAGAGAAAGAAGTCAACATACAAGTTTTATACCTATGCCACTCTCTCGGTCGTAACGAAAAATGAAAAACTCGTTCTCGGTGTCTTACCCGTGCAAAAAGGACACGGCGTGGAAGAATATGTCGGGAAACTTCTGGAATCCCTGGAACGTCATCAGATAAAACCCGAAGTAATCTATCTCGACGGAGGATTTTACGGCCGTCCCGTGATGAAACTGCTCATGGAAAAAGAGATGCCGTTTATCATTCCCATGCCAAACAAGAGGGGAAAGATACGCAATCTCATCCAGACATCAAAGAAAAAGACGGTTCTTCCCTACATGATTGGGGAACATACATCGAATAAACTGACGATAACCATGGGAATTATCGTGAAACGCCCTCCAAAAGAGGGGAAACGAGTGAAAGATAAGTATAGTTATGCTTTTTACGGGGTGGAACATTGGGGAATCTCGAAGATTTCACGGATGTATGAACATCGTTTCTCTATTGAGGCAAGTTATCGGATTCGAAATGAGAT
>DAWV01000015.1:13257-17140 GCA_002506085.1 Methanocorpusculaceae archaeon UBA425 | reverse complement strand
AACAGGAAAAATGCGATTCGCGGAGATTCGCGATTATTCGCGGTGGAATTCTCATGCTTCCACACTTATATCGTACACGAAATCGAAGTACATCGCACACAGACGTAAGCTTTTTTGATTGGGAGCACACCCGTGTAACTCCTATTGCAAACATATTAACCCCGAACCGCGGGTCGAAAATGCCCATTCTTCGAATTTGTTGCAAAGTGCCCACGAATTGACCGCGTTTTATCTCGATTCCTGCCCAATAGAGTAGTAGAGGTCGGAACATATCCGAAGAATCCTCTCCCAATATCAGAATAGAATACCATAGCGATAGAATATACTGAGAGGAGATTTTCGAACGGTTCCGGCTTCGGGAAAATAGAATAGCTTTGGTCGCCTTCAGGTCCCTCAGCAGGTCGCAAATCTGAGGATTTGCTTCTAGCTTCGGCCGCTTTCAGCGTCCTCAGCAGGTCGCAAGTCTGAGGATTTGCTTGGCTAAGGTCGTCAACTTTGTTGCCGGCCCGCTCGCAAATCTGAGGATTTGCTCCTCGCTTCGGTCGCCTTCGGCTCCCTCAGCGCAATAAAAATAGGATACAATATCATGACAGCAGACTTTATTCAGACAGCAGTCTCCAAATCCGCGAAACGCACATTCAACGCATATTTCACGGACCCCGCCGATTACGACGCCATCATCAGCGAAATCACCGGCGTTACAAACCCCCTCGGGCTCGCCTCCGTCGAACTCGGCAAGCAGACCTACAAGACCCTTGTCGGGTACTACGACAGCACCACCTCCAAACTGAACGGGCAGGTTCAGGCAACGGCATTCACCCGTGCGGAATACAACGCCGCCATCGCCGCTCTTATCGGCAGTGCGGACCTCAAGACCGCATACGGGAACGGCAGCACGGCTCAGGCATCCGAAATCGATACCGAAGCCACCTGGAACGTCAGAATCTCCTGCGTTCTTGGCGCAGACTCGTTCCAGATCAGCCTCAACCGGGACTCCATGACCGTCTCCGGCTATGCCGACGACGCGACTCTCGCGGCCGTCGATACCTGGGCAGACACGAAACCCGATCTCAACTGAGCAAAGGAGGAGATTTCCATGCAAATCTCCACGAACCTCAGGAAGCTCATTATGGTCTTCCTCGGGTTTCTCATCATGCTCTTCGGCAAACTCGTCGAGGAATATGTGACCAAAAGAAAGGCAAAGTCAGGGTGAGAAAGCGAGCGAAGCGAGTCGGAGAGCGAGTCGATAGACTTGCGAACAAGCGAGCGAAGCGAGTCCGAGAGCAAGTCGATAGACTTGCGAACAAGCGAGGGCTGAAAGCCCGAGTCGGAGAGCAAACCGAAGGTTTGCGAACAATCCCCCGGACTCTATTTTTTAGAATACTCTCATCATTTTCTAGGAATGTACTTGGACCATTTGTCAGACAGGGTCTTCTCCGGATTTATGTATGAATTGAAAATCCGGGGTGATAATACCCGGTTATCACATCCCGATCACATAGTAAACACCTAGTGCACCACGTAGATTCTGTTTTAAGCCGAGATTATTGGACTTTGCAATGGAGTTGTCACATCCCGGTCACATACCAGCCTATCCCCAATACGGCAGATATTTCCTTTTTGGCCCTCTCCCCTCTCCTTCAGGATCTTGTATCTTTATCAGATTTTCATTGAGAGTATCCCTGATTATACGTGAAGCAACAGAATAGTTCCCTTTTGAAATACCCAATCTCTCCCGAAGGGTGGTATTTGTCATATACTCTTTCCTCACCCAGCAGAGACAACAGTGTTGATAGCATGCTCGAATCCGATCACGGGTTCCCATGTTTTTCAAATTTGCATAGAGAATTATCCGCGTGAAATCATCATCTGCAGAAAATTCAGGAGCTGGAAGTTGAAACTCTTCAATCTTACTGATAGCTCTGTCAACTCCGCTGCCTCTTTCCTCACAAAAATTCATCCTCCTCATAAGAGATGCGATCTTCTCGTTTCTTGATACCGGCGTGTGATCGATGAATCTGTCAATTTTAATCAACGGAATCCCCGGATTTGATATCTCCATTCTACTCTGGAAGATTTCGATCATCGGACCTGCACCTCTGATCCAGAAATCCTGATGAATGAGAGCATTCGCCACAAATTCACGAATCGCGACCTTTGGATAGATTTTTATTTCTTTCCGTTTTGAATCCCCGATGAATTCACTTGCAGGCAATTGATCATCGATCCAGGCAATAATCTTCTCAAATGATATTGCATACCCCGAGTCAAAGGAAACCTCTTTTTTCGCATCAATCCAGTCATCTCTTTCATAGAGGATAATTCTGACTGTTTTCCGGGATACGGAAGAGATTGTCTTTAAATCGCGTCCAAAAAGCAAAGCTCCGATATTGAGAATATTGTAAGTCACACCATTTGGCGTGATTACCCTCTCCATAACCAGACGTTTGAGAATTCCGTCTTTGGTTTCCGGAAGGGGAAGATTAAGCAAAGTAAAGAATGCCGGGTAGTCTATATATGACAAGACTTCATCTGATGAACAGTTCTGAAGAGCAGTGTCTTCCTCAAACGGAGTTAATGTTAATTTTTTCCAGAGTTCTTTTTCTTTGTTGCCATATTCTGCAAGTGGCTGATTGTATGACTTGATGCGAATGTACCCATTTCCATAGAAGCGGGTTGGACGTTCTTTTGCGGCATCAATAATTACAACAAAAAGCCTCTTATTATCGATAAATAGGTCTTTATATACAATATTGATTTTGGGGATTAACCCTTTTTCAAGCCAAGGGACCAAATCCATATTCCCTTTTGCCTTTTCTGAGGCAGAATCAAAATGAGTTCCAATTATTTCATGTGTGGTGTCATCAATGCCAAATATGATGTATCCATATTTTTGATCACATAATGCGGCAGAATTGCTGAGTGCAGAGATGGATCTCCCAAATTTTTCCGATTCTAAATAACTTTTTTTGAACTCATAATACTCTCCTTCGGTTTTTTCATCCCGTAATGAGTATATTAAGTTGACAAGATCCTCATCTTTCATCATGATATCGTAATTTATTAGATACGATTAATTCAACTTTCATATGGTTAAAGGTGTTCCTGAGAATTGTAGATGGATGAAGACCTCCTTTCCTCTTGTATCCGCACCTACTCATCACCCTCTCTTTTCCGTGTTTCCATATGACAGCAGGCACGCCCAATCCTATCCAATACCCCCGCAATGCAAGTCTCTTTCAGAGCCTTGCTCGGCTGAGGCGGACCGGTCCATAGGACCGGTCTTAGCTGAGCAAGTCGATAGACTTGCGATCAAGGCTTTGCCTTGCGGGGATGCGGCCATCAAAAAAGAATCCCGTACACGAAATCGAAGTACAACCAAAAATCCATAACGGGAATTCTGGTTTATTCGAAGGCTTCGCTCCCGGGTTCGCGTAAGGGGAGAGGAGGAAAACGCCCCCTCCTGCAGTACAACTGAAGAAGAAAGGGGGGGCGAAATACGGCGGCGGACTACCTGGAAAGCCCAAATGGGCAAAGCCCATTTGAGGCGGCACGCAAGCCGAAGGCTTGCACGCAACATATATGGACCTCAGCAAATAGGATATCTCCACCGCGTCGGGCTCCGCGCCGGGTCGCAAATCAAAGATTTGCTCAAGGCTTACGTCGCTTCGCTCCCCTCGCCAGTCCCCTCCCGCACCCCGATATAAAAAAAGAAGATCTTCCATTCCTCCGCCCCTGTCCCCCTTTTCGTGTATTCCGTTGATTTGCGGGTTGGACGCGGAACGCGGACGACCTTAGCAGAGCAAATCTTTGATTTGCGTTTTTGTGAGTTTGGTGTGGGGGACGGGGGAGGGTACTACATGGGTTCCATCCAGCCGATTCT
>DAWV01000015.1:0-13126 GCA_002506085.1 Methanocorpusculaceae archaeon UBA425 | reverse complement strand
TTTCCGTGTTTCTGTGTGATTTGCGGGTTGGACGCTGAAAGCGGACGACCTTAGCAGAGCAAATCTTTGATTTGCGTTTCCGTGTTTTCCGTGTGATGATACGGTCATCAAAAAGAATCCCATACACGAAACCGAAGTACATCCAAAAAATCCATAACGGTAATCCCGGGTTCACTCGAAAGCATTACCCCGCCCCTTTTCCCGCAGCACACCCGAAGAAAAAAAGGGGGGGCGCTAATCGACCGCATACGTCCTATTAAAATCAAAAAAAATGTTATGCCGCTTCTTCAGCTTTGATTCTCCGGACTTCCTCTAGAATTCTCCCAAGAATGACTTCATCAGACGGCATGTCCGAGTGGAACGCTTTTTTCACATGAATCGGGACTCCGTCAAGACGGTATGCCGTCCCCTCCGCATCAATCCCTACAGCGGCGACCGGAATATGGAGTTTTGCGATTGCGGTCGAAAGGGAGATGAACGGGTCGATAACAACCGTATTTATTGAAGCAAGGTGCTTCACCGTCTCATGCGGGAAATGGGCTCCGAGATCCGTTCCAATAATCATGACCGCATCGGCCTCTTTTTTCGTGAGAATATCCACCCCGCTCGTCTCTCCCGGATTGTAATGAACAATCCCTCTGGAGTAATCCACTGCATAAGGATACCCCGCAATCATGGAAAACATCTGGTTTGTTCCATCCACATTCCAGTGACCGCGGAGAGGGGTAAGGGTGTACTTCGTGTGGCGGTTCAGTTCGTCCACAAGCTCGATTCCCGCACGGACATTTTTGTATTTGCCCCGTGACTGGGTCAGACCGATACCGGTGAAGAACGCTCCGAATTTTGCCGAAAGCAAAACATCCGCCACTTTGAAAATCACGTTCCGTTCAATCCCCGCAACATTGTCCGGAATGACATCCCTCTCACCGCGGACGACAGCCCGCAGAGCATTGAAGAGAGCAAAATCCCCTCCGGGTTTCACCTGCACAAAAATATCCGCGAGTTTTGCCGTCTCGGTATCCCGGATATCAACAACGATAACCGTGCGGTCTTCTCTCCCGTTTTCACGGAATGCCCCGGTTGCGTAGGTTGAATACCGGGAAAGATGACGCGGGTGTGCTGCGATCGGGTTACATCCCCAGTAAACGATAACATCTGCGCGGTTTTTAATCTGACCCAGGGTACAGCCGGGATGACCTACTTCCTGAACTGCCATAATTGTCGGTCCGTGGCATTCCGAAGAGCAGTTATCCATGACAGCGCCGATTTCTTCGGCGAGTTCAAGTCCCACATGCATAGCCTCGGTCGAGGTGCCTGCCCATCCGTAAAACAGCGGACGTTTTGCATGGACAAAAATCTGAGCGGCTTTTTTGATTGCCGCATCAAAATCCGTCTCACGCCATACATCTCCGTCCCGTTCAATTGGCGTTATCATCCGCCCGTTCGAGCAGAATTTTCCCGATGACAGAGTACAGCCATTCACCACATCTGTTACCACGCCGTCTTTTATGTGAAGTTCAATATCATCGCAAAGACAACCGCAGAGTGGGCACGCGGCATTTTTAACAATCATCTCGCCTTTCTCTACGCCGGGCAGAATAACACCGGCAGGAACTTCATATCTGAGACCGCCGAGATCTTCCATCAGGTCCCATGCGGATTTTAACGGGAGGTCAGTCGGTTTAACATCGACAGGCATACCTTTGAAATCCGGCGCTCCGGTCGAATGGGTTATACCATGGAGAATCGCATTTGCGTAGGGGCCGCAGGGGAGGAAGACCACGCCCTCGGGTGTTTCGGGCGATTCACGCACGGAAAAAACGGCATTCCCGGTAGAACTTGTAATAAGTGCGTGCTCACCCTCCTCAACCCCGGCATTCATAGCATCCATTGGATTTAAAAAACAGTAGGACGTTTCGATTGAATATTTCGTCCCTTCCTTATAATACAACTGGGCACCCTGTTCCGGCGTCCTTCCACTGCTCATCATTAGTTTCATGTCTGCACTTCACCTCTTCCCGGATGTATTGTATGTTTCCGGTACAAAGTAATAAATCCATCTTAAACAAGACAGTATATAGAAATGCGAATTATCAATATCATAGGTCATTCAAATTCAGGAAAAACTACTATAATCACGAAACTGGTTCCTCTTCTCGCAAAAGTGGGAACAGTGGGCACAATAAAACATATGGGACATCATATCTGGGAGTTACCGCCTGGAAAAGACACGACTGTCCATTTCGAGGCAGGCGCTGCCTGCGGTGCCGGCATCGATGTGGAAAAGACCATGCTCACCCTCCGGGGAACGGATGTCTACACGGTTCTTGATTTTTATGCATGGATGGGCTATGATTATGCTGTCGTCGAGGGATTCAAAGAAGAGGGATTTTCCTGCGCTGTCCTTGGCGACCTTAAAGCAGAGAATGTAATCCTGACCAATCCGACTCTTGAAGAAATCTTTGCGGCACGCAATATGTTTGATGAATATGTGCCGAAACGCAGCTGAGAATGTCCCGCAAAAGGCAGGCATCCGCATCGCCCGAAACCTCCCTTCACAGACAGGGGTATAACTTCATAGCCGAAGACTCGTCCGCAGCCGTCAAGCCGTGTCTATGGTGCAAACGGTCTTTACGGGGTGGTGAGTCCTGTTACAAACACCAGTTTTACGGAATAGAGTCATGGAAATGCGTCCAGATGACCCCGACTCTCCGATGTAATCAGCGGTGTCTTTTCTGCTGGCGCTCCATGGAACACGAGATTGTCTCGGAGACTGAATTATCTCCTGAGGAAATCGTTTCGGCACTTCCGAAAATGCAGAGGAAAGGATTGTCGGGAGACAAGCCTCACACTGACCCTGAGCGGTGGGAAGAGGCAGTGGATCATCCGAATCAGTATGCGCTCTCTCTTTCGGGTGAGCCGACCCTGTATGCAAAATTACCGGAACTTATCTCTCTCCTTCGTGAAAATGAGGAGAACAGTGTCTTTGTCGTTTCAAACGGCACGAATCCATCCATGATAGAAAGAATTCGTCCGACCCAGATCTATATCTCGGTTGATGCAGTGGACGAGTCCTCCTATGAAAAAATCTGCCGTCCTGTTGGTGACGCCGGAATCATGTGGGCAAATATCAATAAATCCCTATCGCTTCTCCGAAAAAAAGAGGAGGAGGGTGTCCGGACCGCAATCCGGATAACCCTGGTCAAGGGATATAACGATTATGATGAGGCGGGTTTTGCCGTAATCATCAAAGAGGCGCAGCCTCTTTTCGTTGAAATAAAGGGATACATGTATTTGGGATACAGTCGAATGAGATTAGCAGAAACGAATGTACCTGATATGGAAACCATTCGAAGTTTCGCCGCAAGAGTTGCCCAACTCTGTAATTATGACATCATGGATGAAAACGTGCCAAGCCGCGTTGTTTGTCTGAAGAGAAAAACATGAAATTCGATATTGAGGAATTCAAGGAACGCAGAAAAACCGATTTCGAGGGAGCATGGCACGCCGGACCGTCAGTCATCACCCCGCCGGAATCTTCAAAAATCTATCCGCGTTATGCGTACCGCCGGGCAAAAGTTCACCCGATTTTTGACACCATAAATCGCCTGCGGGAAGCCTATCTGTCAATGGGATTCGATGAGGCAATGGTGCCGACGTTTATCGATGAGCAGGAAGTGTACCGCCAGTTCGGTCCGGAAGCCGCCGCAGTTTTGGATCGCGTCTACTATGTGGGAGGTCTGCCCCGTCCGAATGTAGGTATCTCGAAGGAACGTCTGGATGCAATATCCGCCATCACCGGAAAACCCCTTCCCGAAGGCACGGACGATAAGCTGATGAAGTGTCTGCACGCTTATAAGAAAGGCAAGTTCGATGGTGACGACCTCACTCATGAGATGTCTGTCGCTTTAAGCGTGGATGACGGCGTCGTTGTTCATATTCTGGACTCCGTCTTCCCTGAGTTCAAGGAACTCATACCGGAATCTTCCAGAACGACACTTCGTTCCCATATGACGAGCGGCTGGTTCATCTCGCTTGCCCAGATGTGGGACAAAAAGCCTATGCCTATTCGAATGTTCTCCGTTGACCGGTGTTTCCGCCGCGAGCAGGAAGAGGATGCGACCCATCTCAGGTCTTATCACTCAGCATCCTGTATTGTCGCCGGCGAGGATGTCACAATCGAGGAGGGAAAGGCCGTGGCAGAAGGTCTTCTTTCGGCATTCGGTTTTACCGAGTTCAGGTTCCAGCCGGACGAGAAACGCTCGAAGTATTATATGCCGGAAACCCAGACCGAAGTCTATGGAAAACACCCGGTTCACGGATGGGTCGAGGTCGCGACATTCGGTATCTACTCTCCTGCGGCTCTCGCGGAATACGGAGTGGGTGTTCCGGTTATGAATCTCGGTATGGGTGTCGAGCGTCTTGCGATGGTTCTGACCCAGGCAGCAGATGTCAGAAAACTCTCTTTCGCCCAGTTGTATCCGCCGGTTTACACTGATACTGAACTCACGAAAGGTATCGGATTAAAGGAAGAGCCGGTTACAATCGAGGGGCGGCATGCAGTTCATGCAATTATGGATGTGGCGGCGAAAAATGCCAACGCGGTATCCCCGTGTTCCTTCTCTGCATGGAAAGGCGAACTCTTCGGACACAACGTAGAAATTTGTGTTGAGGAGCCTGAGGAAAACACGAGTCTTCTCGGTCCTGCCGCCATGAATGATTTGTATGTCCGGAATGGTGCCGTGCTTGGCGTCCCGGATACGGAAAAATATGCCGATATCAGAGCTGAAGGGTCCCCTGTCGGCATATCATTCCTCTTTGCGGCAGCAAATCAGGCAGTCGCCCGCATCGAAGAAGCGGCAAGAGTTGGTGAAGGTACGAGTGTTCAGGTGAAAATGTCCAAACACCCGAGTGATGTGAACCTCAAAATCCAGGAGTATGTCATGCGGTACATCACCGACAATAAAAAGAAACTCGATATCCGCGGACCTGTCTTTATGACGGTCACGTCAAAAATTCTCTAACGGGAATTTTTCTTTTTTTTGGGGCTGAAATATAACAGATAAAAAAGGATAGATGTTCTCCGCTTATTTAAGTGCGCAGGTCCCTTCGCACGGTTCCGTCTCCGGAACGACCAGACGATAGGCATTTGCGAGGACAGATGAGTTTGAAAGAAGACCCGCGACCAGAACTGCTTCGAGAATCTCCTCATTGGAGATTCCCATCTTTTTTGCGACCTGCATATGATATGTCGTGCAGTGATCGCAGCGTAAAGCCGCCCCGACTGCAAGGCTGATTAACTCCACCGTCTTTGCCGGCAAAGCGCCCGCCTGGCTCACCGCATTTTTATACAGCAGATGCGAAATCAGTGCCTCGGGATTATCCTCGAGTTTCTTGTAAATCAGAGGAACGGTCCCGTTCTCTTCCTCAACCCTCTCGAGCCATTCGGCTGCAGTCTGCTGTGCTCCTTTTGTCTGTACTTCTTTTATTGCCTCATCGAAATTCAGATCGAATTCTACCATGATTTACACCACAATATTTGTTTCCGAAAGCGGCCGGATACGGATAAGGATGTAATCCCGCATACGTGACGGCAGAACATCTGCCACATCACCGACTTTTACCTCGTCTTCGATTACAAGGTCACGGACCTTTTGAGCATACTCCGGGTAAGAAAGTTTCAAGCGGAGACCGTTCAGCTGGACTGCGATTGGGGCAGGTGAGTAAACCTCCTCAATTTCAGGAATCTCCTGTTTGATGATTGCCTGAAGCCTGGCGGGCGAAACAGACAGGGGATCGTTTGCAATTTCCTGACGACGTGCCGCAACAACTTTCTCGACCTCCTCAATGACAAGGTCAAGCCGGTGGATGTCCGCCTCGGTCTGGGTCCTGTGCATGAACCGGCCGAGTCCGCCAACATATCCTGCGACCGGCGGGTCGGTCTGTTTTTCGAGAACGTCACGGTCTGGCGCTCCTGTCAGAATGATGGGAACGGTAATCCCGCGTCTGAGTTTCGGGAACTTCGTCTCGATACAGGAGGCGAAATTGCCGAGAACGTAGATTGCCAGATCATGTTCGTTGATAAGGTCGCGTTCCTCATCATTCAGCTGGGCAATGCGTTTGCCAAATCCCCGTGCCATACCGAGAATGTTCGATTTCGAGCCGTTGCTTCTGAGATACTCGGCAACATCACATGCCGAGTGGGGCAGGTGATGGATTTCCAGACTCGGAATCACGACCACGATTTCTGTTCCGACCAGAGGCGACTCGGTTACTTCTCCCGCGAGCGGGCGGGAAAATGTGATGAGGCGTTTGATATCCTCTTTCGGCATTAATACCTGGAGAACGACTTCGCTCGCAATGTTGTGGCGCTGGACGATGTATCCCCCGAGATCTTCGATGTAATCTATAATCTCGTCAAGACGATATACACCGCCTTTGTAGGTAATCGGGACAAGCATCATCGGAGAGTCTCCTCCATTTTTGCAAACCGGTCCGCGATGATTTTCTCGATATCTTCTGCGGGCAGGGTGTTTTCACTCGCAGCAAACGAGAAACGGTTCTTTCCATAGTTCTCCCGCCTGACCTTGAATCCCTCCGGGGCGATGACCTGGATTGCATAGATTAAATCTTTGAAGAGAGATTCCGAGGGGTCGATTACGACCCATTCTCTCAGGTCTTTTGGAATATCCACGTTTTTGATGATAACGGTGAACCGGTCCGGCTGGTCAACATTGTCGTGCCCGAATTTCTGCCAGAACATTTTGAGCATGGCCGCAAGGTAGGTCTCGTCACCCACGGAAATCGTTGCCTTTCCATCCTGAATCAGAACGTTGCCGACATCCGAAACACGAATCACAGACCGTGTCTGGCGGATGAACCCGGTTGCCACGAACAATGGATACGCCGGATTGATGTAAATGTGGAGCCCCTCCACTATTCCAAGAAGGTTATGGTCCTGGAGAACGGTGGTGGCGATTTTATTATAATTGTCCGAGCCTTCTTCGGTGCACTCCACCTCGAAGTAGTCCAAACCTGACATTTATGCCTCCTTTGATTTCTCCTTCTTGTCCACGAAACCCGATGAAATCAGTGCTCCTCCAACGGCTCCGATATACTGGGCATGATGGGGCACAACGACTTCTGTCCTGAGCATTCTTCCCATGGCGCGAACGAGCCCCTGAATAAGTGCCGAGCCGCCGACCATAATGACCGGTTCTTTGATATCAACTTCCTGGAGCTGCTGTTCGTACACCTGCTGGGCGACACTGTGGCACGCTGCTGCCGCGACGTCTGCACGTTTGTATCCCGCCGCGAGAGCATTGACCAGGGACTGGGTTCCAAACACGATACAGTAACTGTTCATCGGCACGTTTTCGCCGCCTTCACTTTCCATGGAGAGCGGACCGAGTTCGGTGATGTCAACGTCGAGACGTTTTGCGGTCATTTCAAGGAACCGTCCGGATGCTCCGGCGCAGATCCCTCCCATTGTGAAAGAGCCGGGTATCCCGTCGTTTACGCTGATTGCTTTATTGTCCATACCGCCGATATCGATGACGGTTGCAAATCCTTTCTGGGCGTTTGCCAGATAGACCGCTCCCTTCGAGTTGACGGTGAGTTCTTCCTGGATCAAATCGGCTTTGAGATGTTTGCCGACAAGGAACCGCCCGTATCCGGTGGTCGCGGTCGCTTCGATGTCGGAGATTTTGAGATCCGCCTCTTTGAGTGCCAAGTCAATAACATCGTCGGCACTTTTCAGCACGTCGGTCGTCGGTCTCCAGCCGGTTCCGATGATCTCATTATCACGCATGATGATGCATTTCGTGGTAGAAGATCCGGAATCGACACCCATCGTCGTTCCGACCTGAACCTCACGCGCCATCAGCGACCGGCGTTTTGCGATGGTCGAAAGAGCTTCGAGTCTCGTCAGGAGAGTCGAGGCACCGGTTCGTTCGTTGAACGAATAGGAAACCACCGGAATCTTTGAATTTTCAATAATATATCTCCTGAGTTCGTTTCGAACAATTGCCGCTTCAGCACAGCGGAAACAGCTCGCGATGAAAATTCCGTCAGCTTCGATTCTCCCCTCGACAATTGCCTCTGCCCGTGCAATGGCGAGTTTCAGATCAGGACTTTTCACCGGCAGACCGAAATCCTTGTAGGCACGTTTTACATCTTTTAGGACAACATCCGGATAAAACATTTTTGCGCCAACTGTTTCCGCCGCGGACGTGATTTCATTCTGGATGCCGCTGTATTCTGCCCCGCATGTAATCTGGGCAATTCTTACCGGCTGTTCGTTCTTATTCATGTTTAACCTCCAGATCCTTCAGGAACTGTTTTATTTTGGCGACAAAGGTGACGCCCTCCTCTTTGGTTGCCGGGTATCTGAGTTCAAGTCTCGGCATGTCTTTTTCCCGGAGCATAAATACGAGAAGCTCGTTTGTTCTCGCACAACCCATACAGCCGAATGCGAAGTCCGGCTCATCGATGATGATGGCGGCTTCTGCCTGTTCCACAAGAGGACCATAAAGGGACATTCGTCCACGGACGCCTGACGGGACCTCGACTGCTGCCCATTTCAGACCTTTCTGCGGGTCTTCGGAGGTCATCTGAATCGGCGGCGAATCAAATCCCGGTGTCTGGACATGTTCACGGATCGAAATCGCCGACCCGAGCGGTTCGTGGCCGAACCTTTCTACAAGGTCGGATAAGATGAGGCTGGTTGCCGGATAGATGAAAACTTTTGCCATTATTCCTCCTCCGAGAAGAGTTTTTCGAGTATTTCCGCATCGAGCGGTTCTTCAACCGGGAGTTCATTACCCGCGGCTTTTTTGAGTGCCTGTTTTGTCATTCCGTCGGTTTCTTTGAGACCGTGCGAGAAGTATCTGACGAGGCCCATTTCATATTCGTGCCCGAGGTAACCGGGTCTTGCACCGCCGAGATCGGCTCTGCACCTTCTCGAATCTCCCGGAGGAAATCCGCGGTCTTTGATGAAGATTCTAAAGGGATCAAGGAGACGCAGGTGGTCGACGATTCTTTTGACATCTTCCGGCAAGCCGGTAATCTGGCACCCGAAACAGGTCTCTTTAATCATCACACCCTGAGCAATTTCATAGGCGGCTGTTGCGATATCCTGGGGGGTCGTGTCCGGGGAATCCACGAACACATATTTCGTTACAGTCCCGACATACTGCGGAACATAGGGTTTCATTGTTTTCCCTCCCTGATGTACACGATGTCCCCCTCCTTCATCAGAGGGAGTTTATCCATATCGATGACGGTTCCGATTATGTTGGTTCCTTCGAATGGTTCGCCGGTCGGTCCGTATTCTTCATTTTCGACAACCCTTACCCCCACCATGCCGACTGCATGACGGGAATCGTTTGTCAGAGCAAGGGCATTGATTTTGGCCGGTTTTGTCAGTATGTTTTCCGGGATGATGTTTATATCGGTGGTAAACCGTGGTTTGAAGAGGAACATTTCATCATCACCGTTGTAAATGAACGGCATCGTGCCGATTGCATACCGTTTCAGTCCGGTGACCCTCCGGAACAGATCGACCGATTTCGGTGCTTTTTTGTAATCTAACGTTATATCGATTACATTATCCAGACTGACCGTATAGAGCGAGACTTTTCCGGTTTTGAGAATCTCAAGGGTCGTTGCCGGTTTCTGGTCGATGACAACCCTGCCGGTAACATCTTTGTTATCAGCCATTACTTTGAGACCGCGTTCTTTTGCGAGAGCAACGGCTTCTCCGAGCGGGAGACCGCGAAGGTCAAACAATACCGGTTCGACCTTGACCGAGAGCCGGGTTTTTTCGGGTGCGAACTTAACCAGTTCGATACCTCTTGTGACAGAACCAGTCCGCGTATGATGAGGGTTACTCGGCACATCCTTTGCATAGATGTAGATTGCCCCGCAGCTTTTTCCTGCAGTTCTCGCCGTTACGGTCCCTTCACGCCGTGGTTTCTGGAGTTCCTGCGGGACGAAGAGCCTCCCTTCCGTATGGTCTCTGATATATGTGGATGCAGTCCGGTCTACGCTGTATATGTTTTCACGCATGCAGAAAAGCATGTGCTCAACAGATTCCGTAAAAGAACAATCAATCTCGGCATGATTTTTCTGATATCCTTCTGCGGTGATGAGAATTTCAGAAAATATCTGCATCCTGTCTTTGACTTCAGTGGTGAGATCAGCGGTTACTTTCGCATTGGTCGAGTCTGTGCTGGAAAAGACCTCTTCGATTCTGGTAATCGTGTCCCCGTTTCTCCAGCGGTTCATAATGCCGAGACCGGAAATTACTTTGCCCAGAATCGCCCCGCCTTTTGCCGCCCCATGGTCTCCCATGTGTTCCCGTCGGGAAAATGTCAGATAGGCATTTTTCGAATCATATCCGCCTGAACCAAGACAAACAGCTCCCCTTTCATAGTGGTAGGTTTTTTTGTCGGGCGTGAAGTTTTCCGGGAATGGTCCAAACGAGACCGCGTTTTTGTCCTCGAAATGGACCCGGAGATTCTGACCGGTCTCTCCGGTTGGAATGGGAAAACTTACTTTTTTTGCGAGTTCAATGACAATATCCCCCGCAGTTGTGGAAAGACGAAGATGCGAGGTCTTCTCCCGGGAAACACTCCCGGGCAAAAGGAGAACGACCGAAGTTCCTTCCGGCTGATTCGGGAGGAGGGTCTGGAGTGTGGTTTTTTCCGCAACGGTTTTCTGCTCGCCATTGAGAAAAATCCGGATGTCGGTCATGATGTAACCCTACATCTCAAACATTTCTTCGGTCGTTTCATGCAGAGCGCCCTCGCTTACTTCTGCTTCCGGGGCTCCTCCTGCAAGAGTAACCCCTTTCGGTTTGCCGGTTTCCGCGCGGATCCGCTCCTTTTCTACAGATTCTTTCATCAGGACCTTTTCGTCTTCCGAGAGATTGGTAAGGACCTCATGCGTCGGGCCGATGGCGATGATTTTACCGCCGCGCATAAACATACAGCGGTCGCAAACATCTTTCACGAACTCCATGTCGTGTGATACGATAACAAACGTCTCGTCCATCTCTTCACGGGCATGCATGATGGAATGCTTGACATCGACTTTGGTGATGGGGTCCATTGTTCCGGTCGGTTCGTCAAGAAGGATGATACGGGGCTCTCTGATTAAAACCTGGGCCAGGGCAACACGGTGTTTTTCACCTTCGGAGAGGCTTGCCGGATATCTGTGAAGAACATCATGCGCCTTCTTTTCGGTGAAACCTGCCATTTTGAGGGTGATGAGTGCTTTTCTCGTGGCGAGTTCTTTCGGGAACTCGAGACCGATTGCGTCAGTTAAGTTGTCTATGACCGTTCTGTGCGGGTAAAGATCATATTCCTGATGAAGGAGCCCGATATATTGTTTGGCTCTCCCGCGGTAGAGGTATCCGGGTTTTGACATATCAACCCATTCGTCTCCTATTCTGACGTGGAGTTTGCCTGAAGTCGGTTCATAGAGACCGGCAATCATCTTGGAGAGAGTGGTTTTCCCTCCGCCGGATACGCCGATGATGCCAAAGATTTCACGTTCGTTTATCTCGAAGGAGATATTGTTCACCGCGTTGATGACCCCGCGGTCAACGGCGATGAATTTTTTCAGAAGGTTTTCAGCACGGACGATCGGTTCTCCGAAAACCTGGTCTTCATATACACGGTCATCATGATAACCTTTCATGAACTCGTCGACGATTTCTTCTGGGGTGCCGATTTTGATGATTTTTCCATCGTCAAGGAGAACTGCTCTGTCACAGACATCTTCCAGGACCTGGGAAAAGTGTGAGGTTACAATCATACCCATATTATTTTCATGAGCGGCTTTCTTTAAAAGGTCGTGAACAATCCGGGCGGTCTTCGGGTCAAGGGTTCCGGTCGGCTCGTCCGCACAAAGGAAGAGCGGTTCGCGGGCAAGCTGTCGGGCGAGGACGACACGCTGTTTTTCTCCGCCGGAGAGGTCCCGGGAGATATGCATCATTCTGTGACTGAGTCTGACCTCATCAAGTAAGTCGGCAGCACGGGATATGGCTTTTTCCTGGGGATAGTTGATGTCATCCAGGGCGCGGAGGATGTTTTCAATGACACGGTCATCTCCATAAAGGGCAAAGGTCCTCTGGAACATGAGCGATGTCCTTTTCATGATTTTGGCTTTGATCTGCTCGTTTTCCGGTGCCCAGAAGTCGACATCCTTTGCAATGAGCTTTTCACCGCAGTCAGGACAGGCTTTCCCGGCTTTACTCTTGAATTCAATTTTACCGCATTTCGGGCAGTGTGAAATGTGATAAATAATTTTTCCGGCGGTTGGTGCCTGGTCGATTCCGCGAATCAAATGAATGAGAACGGTTTTACCACAACCGCTCCTCCCGATTACACCGACGATTTCTCCTTCGGAGAGTTCAAGGTTGATGTGATCGAGTACTCTGACCATCTCGGTTGATGTCTGGTCGGGATTTTCCGTTGAGGCTGGAAAGTCCATGATGAGGTCCTTTATCGTTATAAATGGAGTTTTCATATGTTCTTCCTTCTATAATCGTAATAGTTTGTTTTACGTGGTTATTAGTTTTTAGAAGCGGGTTATGGTATTGTGCGACTTTTGCCGCACTGTACCCTGATTATAGCCGGACAATAATCAGGCGGGTATGTGCGCCTGCGGGTAACATTTTCTGAGTATTCAAAGATTACGCATTGAATAGGACTTACGCGGTGTTGATCTGGATCCAATTCGGGAGGGGGTGACCGGGGCGAAGCCTTCGAGTACATCCGCTGTCGTTTATCGCCCCCCTTTCCCTCGGTGAATAGAATTGGATTTGCGCAAGCGGGATTCTTTGGATGTACTTCGGTTTCTTGTACGGGATTCTTTTTTGATGGCCGCATCCCCGCAAGGCAAAGCCTTGCTCAGCTAAGGTTGTCGACTGCGTCTCCAACCCGCCATCACACGGAAAACACGGAAACCCGCAAATCAAAGATTTGCTCTGCTAAGGTCGGCCGCGTTCCGCGTCCAACCCGCAAATCACACAGAAACACGGAAAATAAAAATAATCGGTTGGATGGAACCCATGTAGTACCCTCCCACGTCCCCCACACGGAACCCACGGAAATCAACG